>NZ_RHOF01000004.1 GCF_003946445.1 Loigolactobacillus jiayinensis
ACTTCCAGTTCTGCCTAAAATTAGCTATCAACAGGATTTGACAAAGAGCCAAAAAGCACAGAACCAAACAAATAGGTTCCGTACTTACTTAATGAACTATTTAGCTGCGGCTTCTGCAGGGTAAACAGAAACTTTCTTCTTATCGCGACCGAAGCGTTCAAATTTAACAACGCCATCAGTTAATGCGTATAAGGTATCATCGCCACCGATACCGACATTGGCACCAGGGTGAATCTTTGTGCCGCGTTGCCGATAGAGGATCGAACCGCCTGTAACAGTTTGACCGTCAGCACTTTTGCTGCCTAAACGACGGCCAGCAGAGTCACGACCGTTAGAAGTCGAGCCGCCCCCTTTATGATGGGAGAAGAATTGTAGATCCATTTTCAACATATCCGTGCACCTCCTGCGTTTAGTTTTTTATTTTTTAATTGTGACATAATCAGAGTAATTCTCAGCGATACTTTCCAAGCTTAGCAAGAAATTAGCTAAGATAATTTGAGCTGTGTTAGCTTGATCCGCATTCAGATTCTGCGGTAAGCGACATTCAAGGTGACCGCCGTTATCCGAATCAGCTTTAACCTTGGGCGTAATTGCCGCCAGTTGCTGAATACCGTTAACTGCACCAATGGCAACTGCCGAAACAGCTGCACACACAATATCACTACCATAAGGCCCTGAATCAGCGTGCCCCGTCAACTGGAAGTAATGGATAATACCATCACTATCCCGTTCAAATTGCGCTTGAATCATATAACCACCTACTCTTTAATTATGCGTTAACTGCGTTAATCAATACACGTGTGTATGGTTGACGATGGCCAACTTTGTTATGGCTATGCTTCTTAGGCTTGTACTTGTAAGTAACAACTTTCTTTTCCTTGCCTTGTTTTTCAACCGTACCAGTTACGGTTGCGCCTGCTACTGTTGGTGTGCCGATCTTAGTTTCACCTTCACCGCCAACTAAAACAATGTCGTCAAAAGTGACTTCATCGCCTTCTTGAGCATCTAACTTTTCGATCCAGATCTTTTGACCTGCTTCGACCTTAAGTTGTTTACCACCAGTTTTGATAATTGCGTACATATGCTGCACCTCCTCGTCTTAGACTCGCCGAAACCAAGTGCGGTTACCCGACTTAAACTTGTTCCGAGCGGTTGTAGCTGTGGCAGCCACAATTACAACGCTAATAGCATACCAATAAATCCGTCAAGTTGCAAATCATTTTGCTGATTTAATACAATTAAGCCGTTAATTGTTGTTTCACTGCGGCAATTAGTGGTTCCATTTGATCAGAATCAGCGTCACATTCAAAATAAGCGGCATGATAAATTGCCTGTACAGCGGCGTCAATATCCGGAAAACGCACATCAAATTGGCGCGCCTGATAACTGCCATCAGGTTCAACAATAAAAACAATACAGCCGGCAGCAATTTTATGTTCATGGGTAAATGTTACTGGTAATGCTAACTGCGCGCCCGTTGGTTGTGCTTGACGGTGCTTGATGGTTTTGACAATATCAGTTACGACTCCTTCAAAAGTCATTTTTCTACCTCACTTTACAGCTTAATCAAAAATAAGAACCCACTAAAGATTAATTTAGCAAGGTTCTCATCCAGTTAAACTTATTTAGGTTAGTCTAAAATGCCCCGAGTGGGATTCGAACCCACGGCCTACGGTTTAGAAGACCGTTGCTCTATCCAGCTGAGCTATCGAGACAATAACAGGATTAATTATAAAGAAACTCAGCCATAGTGTCAACAAGTCATTTTACTGGCTAGCTAGGCTGTTCGATCGACTTTACATTTGTCAGCAGCATGACTGAAATGCGGCTCGGTAACCAGAACTGCAATTATCGCATCATTTACGCTGTGTATTTAGCACTAGTAACTTACCGTAACTAATCAGCTGGGGTTACTTTTAATAATTTGAAAACTTGTTCGACACTGCCAAAACGTGCGGTTAATAAGGCTGTGGTGATGCCGTATTGTTGCAGTGAGGTCAAGCTCACTGGTTCGTCTGCGAAGATTTCGCTGGCCATATTCAACAGCTCACCGGCCGATAATTGTTGCGGCAAAAAGCCTAGGCCCGCGGCGCGTTTCAGCGCGTACCAACTTTTTCCATAGTGCTGCATGATTTCTTTACGGGTGGGAAAATTTACCGCGTAACGATCAAAATCAGTGACCACGCTTGGATCGACTTGGCGATACACCGCCGCAAATGCCGGTAAAAAGGCGGCTTCATCTGGCCAGGCCCACTGCTCATTAGTTAATTTTTGAATATGTCATCATTCCTTCGTTAAAATTCCTACTAATTATAGCAGACACGCCTAGATAACACCTAATTTTGCGTTTGTGTTTTAGCGTGGCTTATTCAATAATAGAGGCAAGATCATTATTGGAGGTTTTCATATGAAATTTAATCAGTTCGCACAAATTCATGTTGACACTGAGCAGGCATTAACTGAATTGCAAGCCATTGGTTTATTCGCTGCTACTGCAACCACGGCGCCATTAGCCACTAATTTCGCGCATTTTCTTCGTTGCTGCTTTCCTGAAGCAATCACGGAAACTAGTCAAAATGAAGCACTCGCTAAGTTAGTTTTAGATGAACAGTTAACGGTGAGTGCCTTTTTAGCCCAACCGACCGCACTAACGGCCACGCAATTTTACAATGTTGCGCTGCAGTTGCTGGGGTTTGAGGTCGGTACTGAATTCCAGCTCGCTGATCCAATCGCTTTTATGAAGACGAGCCACTTGGCCTTTAACGTGGCGACGCCGTTAGATAACACCACTTTACTGACGGATATTTACCTATTGTTGACGACGCACACTAAGTTAGGCCTGACCTACTTAGACGACTTAGCCAACCGTGGCTTTTTTGCAGCTTACACAGGGCCACGGCCGCTGTTCTTCAATGGCAAGGCGCAAGCCGTATTTGCTACTGATGATCTGATCAAAGAGGTCGTTTACGTTGAAGCGCCACTGGATACTGACCAAGACGGCAAACGTGATTTGTTGGCAACGACCATTTTACGCCCCCGTGTACCTGCTGGCCTGAAAATTCCGGCGCTGTACACGGCCAACCCTTATTTTAAAGGGATCAATGATGTGGCTGCTAAGTTGCATACTGTTGATCAAGAATTAGCGGTAAAAACTGACCCCGTTGCGGCGGCCAAAGTGGCAACACCGCCAATCCCCGCCCCGCGGCCGGTTAACGGTCATGCTGAGCAGGCTGAACAGCACGCCACCGCTAACCAGGTTTATTCGCTCAACGATTATATGCTGGCCCGCGGTTTTGCCAGCGTTTACGCTGGCGGTATTGGCACCCGTGATTCAGATGGTATCCGTACTTGCGGCTCAGTCGCTGAAACAGTGTCGACCATCGCAATCATTGAATGGCTCAACGGCAAGCGCCGCGCGTTCACCAATCGTACCGATAATATTGAGATCAAGGCTAGCTGGTGTAACGGCAACGTGGCCATGACTGGTAAGTCGTATCTCGGCACCTTAGCTATCGCCGCAGCGACCACTGGTGTAGCTGGTTTGAAGACCATTATTGCTGAAGCAGCGATCTCTAGTTGGTACGATTATTATCGTGACAACGGCCTAGTCGTTGCCCCGATTGATTGCCAAGGCGAAGATACTGATGTGCTGGCTGATCTCTGTTTCTCGCGGCAAAAAGATGCCGCCGACTACGCTAAAGTACAGCAGGTTTTTGCTGATGAATTGCAGCAACTGCGTGTGGGTCAAGAGCGGCAAACTGGCAACTATAACGATTTTTGGGCGGCGCGTAACTACCGCGATCAGGCAGAGCACGTCAAGGCTGACGTGGTTCTAGTTCACGGGCTAAACGATTGGAACGTAAAGCCGCGTAACGTTGAAAAAATCTGGCAAGCCTTAAAACCAACTGGCGTGCAGCGGAAGTTAATTTTGCACCAAGGCCAGCATATTTACATCAATAATATGCCGTCGTTGGACTTTAGCGATATGCTGAATTTGTGGTTAAGCTATGAATTGTATGGTGTGGCTAATGCGGCGCCGGATGTGTTGCCGAACGTGATGATTCAGGATAATTTGCAGGCGGCAACGTGGCGTGGGCATCATGATTGGGCCTCCGCCGATCGTAAGCGGCAGCTGTATCATTTTACGCCCGCGGCACTGACCTTGGATGAGCCAACTGATGCGGCGTTTGTTAGTTTCAAAGACGATAATCGGCGGTTATTTGAGCAGCGTGGCCGTGATGAGGTGCAGTGGCGTGATGATTTCACCAAGGAACCCTCTGTTTATGCCGCTAATCAATTGCGGCTTAAAACAGTGCCGTTAGCGCAGTCGCTAGTGATCGATGGTAGTATCACGGCAACGCTGCAGGCGGCCGTTGACCAGCCAGCTGGGCTGCTCAGCGTGCTAGTTGTCGACTACGGTCAAGCGCAACGCTTAGGCGCCACCCCTGATCTGGTGGAACGCCACGGTTATCGTTTGACGCCTGCTGGGCAAACCGACGATTTAGTTGAATTCAAATTACAACCCGCCACTGACTACAAAGTGATCACTCGTGGCCACATTAATTTGCAAAATCGGCAAAGTAATACCACCAATTTACCGGTTGTGCCCAATACCTTTTACACTGTGAATTTTGACCTGCAGCCAACTCATTTTCAAGTCGCCGCTGGCCATCAGCTCGGTGTGATCGTTTACGCCAGCGACATGGGGATGACGTTGCGGCCACAAACCGTAGCAACCTACCAATTAGATTTAAATGCTTGTCAATTAGATATTCCGTTTACGAAGCATTAAGGCAGCAAAAAAGCGTCGGCAACTAATTCAGTTGCTGGCGCTTTTTATTCAATAAAAATAGCTTGTGCCCCAGATACAGGAAACAAGCTGGTATCATGCTGTTGCGCCTTAGTCTGCGCTGTAATTTTTTAGCTCAGTGCCCGCGTTGGTCCCATAGACGATTTGCTGCACCCTTGCCGCGATGGCTTTGATCCGCGAAAAATCTAAGGTTGCCTGATTGTGGCCGTGCGTCATGATCACCAATATATAGCGCTGGCCCGTGCTCGTCGTGACAATTGCTGCGTCATTATTCACATCATCCAAAAAACCGACTTTGTCCGCCACCGTGGCCCCTTGATCAACTGTGGCCACACCTGCAGGAATGCCAGCACGATAGATTTGCTTTTTCATCAATGACAATAGGTACTGTTGATCCTGCGCATTGCTAAACGCGCCAGTACCAGCAGCTAGATTCTGCAACAGCGCACGTAGGCTTTGGCTAGTCGTGCTGGTTGCCTCCTCATTGCGGAAAACTGGGCTAGTCCAGCCTTGGCTTTTGATAAAGGCGTTAATACTTGCTGTACCGTATTCAGCGCGAATACTTAGGGGAAAGTCATTGCTGGAATTCACGATCATCTGGTAAAAGCCACTGCGATTGGTACTGGTCCAGCTAAACTGACCGCTTTGCCGCAAGTAAAATAAATATGCCGCGATAAATAGTTTATAGGTGCTGGCCGGCGTTTCACTTGTTGTCGCATTACTTTCGACGTTAATTTTTCCGTCACCATAAATTAACTGATTTTTAGTCGTATCTGCGGCTGAATTGTTTGTGGCGGCCAAGCTATAGAAACTAACGCTGGCGTCTCCATCAGCAGTGACTTGTTTTAAATAATTTTGGAGGTTCTTTGTAATGATCGTGCGCTGCTTTGTTGCCGCCGTGGCAACAGTATTAGTCGACGATGCTGTTGCCGTTTTACTTTGGTTCTGTTGGCCAGCTACTGGGTCAGCACTAGCCGACCGCCAGAATAAAAGACCAACCGTCACCAAAATTAATCCACCAACAACGAAACCACAATGATATAAGTACCGCCGATATTTTTGCTTAAGCCGATAATGCTTTAAAATGGCCCTGTCTCCTTCTGTGACCCAGTCTTCACCGCGCTATTAGTGACATCCTGCGCTGATTGTCACTAATGTGCTTTATCATTTAAAATCGTGGGTCAACTGGTTAGCCGCGGTCATAACAAAGTACGCCAAAAAGGAAAGGGACACGTTTAATGTCCCCCAGTATAGTAATCTAAGCTTAAACAAAACTTAACGGCACTATTTTGGACAGGTTAGTCGGCTTGTTTGGTGCGCTTAATTGACAGTAAAAAAAGCGCCACCGGCAAACAGCGTTAAAAACGGTTTACCGGCGGCGCTAGCTTTAATTTTTAATATAATTCCAAATATTGATCGCGTTCCCATTGTGAAACGACTTGGCGATAAGAAGCCCATTCTAAGCGCTTGGACTCCATAAAGCTTTGGTACAAATGGGTACCCAATGAGGCGCGCAAAACATCATCTTTTTGCAAGTCTTTTAAGGCGTTGTGCAACGTTGATGGTAGATCAGTGATGTGATTAGCCTTCAACTCATCTTCGTCCATTCGGTAAATGTTACGATCAACGGCTGGCCGTGGTTCGATTTTGTTGCGAACGCCGTCTAAGCCGGCTTCTAACATAGCAGCAATAACCAAATATGGGTTAGCCGTTGGGTCGACACTGCGTAATTCCAAACGAGTAGATAAGCCACGCGCAGCTGGAATACGGACCAATGGTGAACGGTTTTTACCAGACCAAGCCACATAAACTGGAGCTTCAAAGCCTGGTACCAAGCGTTTATACGAGTTAACTGTTGGATTGGCAATTGCAGTTAAGCCCCGGGCATGGTTCAACAAACCAGCTAAGAAATAATAAGCTTCGGTGGACAATTGCATCTCACCCTTGTTGTCGCAGAACGCATTGCCTTTATCGTGGAATAACGACATGTTCATATGCATCCCAGAACCGTTGATACCATCCAATGGTTTTGGCATAAAGGTGGCATGTAAACCGTGCTTGCGGGCAACTGTTTTAACCACCAACTTAAAGGTTTGAATATCATCGGCGGCAGCTAAAGCATCGGCATACTTAAAGTCGATTTCATGTTGGCCAGGTGCGACTTCATGGTGGCTTGCTTCGACTTCAAAGCCCATATTTTCTAGCTCCAACACGATATCGCGGCGGCAATTTTCACCAAGATCAACTGGGGCAAAATCAAAGTAGCTACCCTTATCATTTAATTGCAACGTTGGTTCACCTTTGTCATCTAGCTTGAACAAGAAGAATTCTGGTTCTGGGCCGATGTTGAAATCAGTGTAGCCAGCTGCCCGCATTTCATCGAGAACGCGAATTAAGTTATTACGCGGATCGCCACTAAATGGTGTGCCATCCGTGTTATAGATCCGGCAAATTAGCCGGGCGACCTTACCATGCTCGGATCCCCAAGGGAAGATCATCCAAGTATTTAGGTCAGGGTATAAGTACATATCGCTTTCTTCAATGCGGACAAAACCGTCGATTGAAGAACCATCGAACATCACTTTGTTATCCAGCACTTTGTCCAGCTGATCAACTGGGACTTCAACGTTCTTGATCACACCGCTAATGTCGGTAAACATTAAACGGAGAAACTGGACATTTTCATCTTGTGCAATTTTACGGATCTCATCTTTAGTGTAGTTCTTTTTAGCCATGATCATCGCTCCTTCAATTTTGTCACCAAATCAATCTCACCTTATGCGCGTCCTTAAAGCGGCTTATGCGTATGAAAAAGCGTTGATTGGCCTTGTTCATCATTATTAAATCGACCTTGTTGTACCAATTCATCGTGAAAAATACGGCGCACATCTTCATCGGTGACTGGGCGTTTTAAATCAGCTTGCTTTTTTTGCTTGGCCTGTGCTTGCATATCATAAATATGCTTAATGCCAGCCATATTGATGCCTTCAGCCAAGTAATCCTTGATTTCCAACAACACATCGATATCATTCAGCGAATACATCCGCCGGTTACCGTCGTTGCGCTGTGGCCGAATCAATTCTTGCTCTTCGTAATAGCGAATTTGCCGTGCCGTTAAATCGGTTAATTTCATGACTGTACCAATCGGGAAAACAGATAATGAACGCCGTAATTCTTTCTCTTTCATAGCGACCCTCCTTTAAAAGACAATCCAATCATAGCAAGCCTGCAACCGTTTGTCAACCGGATATGTTATGTTTTATAACATAGATTTTGTTAATGAGATAACATCGCCACTTTAAGCAACCAAAAAAGCGCTCAGCCAAACTGAGACGCTTTTGTCACTTTTATTTTGCGGTAAAAAAGACAGAATTAGCCGCCGCAGTGATCGCCAACTTCACGTGTTCAAAAGTTAGTCCACCTTGGATATACAGCGTGTAAGGCGGCCGTAGTGGCCCATCGGCAGACAGTTCAACGCTGGCGCCTTGGACGAAGGTGCCGGCAGCCATAATGATGGGATCTTCATAACCGGCCATGTCGCTGGGAATCGGTTCAACGTAGGCGTCGATCGGCGAGAACTGCTGGATTGCACGAGCAAAGGTGACCATCGCCTCTGCGTTGCCGAAATTCACCGTTTGAATCAAGTCCGTGCGTGGTGCTTGCCAAGTTGGGTGGACATCAAGCTGCAATTTCTCCAGTAACGCCGCGGTGAAAATAGCGCCTTTGATGGCTTCACCCACCACATGCGGTGCTAAAAAGAAACCTTGGAACATGTCACTTAGGCTGTGTAGTGTAGCAGCTTCTTCAGCGCCGATCCCCGGCACCGTCAGTGCGTAGCCCACTTTTTCGACGAGATCACGCCGTCCCGCCACGTAGCCGCCAGTTTTAGCCAAGCCCCCACCGGGATTTTTGATTAGTGAGCCGGCCATTAAGTCAGCCCCCACCGCCAAAGGTTCTTCAGTTTCGGAAAATTCACCATAGCAGTTATCGACAAAAATGGTCACCGCCGGCGCTAATTGGCGCACGGCCTTGATCATTGTTGCAATTTCTGCCACGGTAAAGCTATCACGGCTCGCGTAACCCCGTGACCGTTGGATTGCAACGACCTTAGTTTGCGGTGTCAAATGGGCCGCAATCTGCTCTAGCGCAACTTTGCCAGCAGCCGTTAGTGGCACGTAATCGAAACTAATGCCGAATTCCTTTAACGAACCAATACCGTTGCCCGCTACGCCGATGACTTCTTGTAGCGTATCGTAGGGCATGCCAGTTAAATACAATAATTCATCACCAGGGCGTAAAAGACCAAAAAAGGCGGTGCCAATGGCGTGAGTGCCAGAAACAAATTGTGGCCGCACGATCGCCGCCTCGCCACCAAATGCTTGGGCATAGACGGCATCCAGCTGATCACGGCCTTCATCGTCGTACCCATAACCGGTGGTGCCGGCAAAGCTCGTCGCAGCCACTTTATGTTCCCGAAAAGCGGCTAAAACTTTATGCTGATTATATAACACGCGCTGGCTGATTTTAGCCAATTGCGGTTGAATTTGTTGATCGACCTGTTCAACCAATGTTTGTAACTTAGGATCGATGTGTTGCCAATTTTCTTCCATGATAGACTCCTTAAATATTTATTCGGCTAAAAACGCCGCCACGTCAGCTTTGATTTGTGCTAATTGTTCTGGCTGTGCTAATAAATCGTACCAGTGCGTTGCCATTTGATTGCGGAAAAAAGTTAACTGGCGCTTGGCAAAATGGCGCGAATTCTGTTGCACCTGCGCCACCGCTGTTGGCAAATCAATGTCACCGGCAAAGTACGGGAAAAATTCCTTATAGCCGATTGCCTTGCTGGCTTGCGGTGCTTGTTGTCGCTGGGTGTAAACTAATTTTGCTTCGGTCAATAAACCGGCGGCCAGCATCTGCTCAACCCGTAAATTGATCCGCTGATACAACTGCTGCCGCTGGGTGGTCAAGCCAATGATAAAGGGTTGATATTGCGCGTTAACCGCATCGGTTTGCGCCGAAATCGGCTGACCCGTTAACTCAAAAACTTCTAGTGCCCGAATCAAGCGGCGGCTATCGCCAGCCGGAATTTTTGCTGCGCTAACAGGGTCGACTTGTGCCAGCGCCGTTTGCAGTGCTTGCACCCCTTGTGTTGCCGCCACTTGTTGCCACTTGTCCCGCACCGCTTGGCTAGCCGCACTAGCTGCACCGCCGAGCTGATAGCCGCGTAACAAGGACTGCAAATAAAAACCAGTACCGCCCACGATAAAGGGTTGGTGGCCACGCTGCACAATCGTGGTAATCGCCTGTTGGGCTAGCGCTTGAAAGTCAGCGACGGTAAACGGTTCAGTCATGGCGCGAATATTCAATAGATGATGCGGTACACCCTGCATTTCCGCCGGTTGAATTTTGGCAGTTCCAATATCCAGCTGGCGATAAACCTGCATCGAATCGCCGGAAATCACTTCGCCGGCAAATTGGTGTGCTAGCTCAATGCTCAACGCCGTTTTCCCCACTGCAGTCGGTCCAACGATCAAAATAAGTTTTTGTGGTGTCATTTACTGTACCTCCTCGGCGTGTCATTTACTGTACCTCCTCGGCGCGTCATTTGACTTCAGCAAAAAAGGTTGACCACAATCATTTGATTGCGCCAACCTTGAAATTTGCTATTTACGCTTGGTTTTGCCTTTCCAATCTTGAAAACCGCGCTTCAACCAGAAAATATGCTGATAACCTTTGCGGTGTAATTGAATGGCAGCGCGCGTACTCAACGTGCGGCCTTGATCATAAAAATAAACGGGTAGATCAGGCCGAATCTCGCCATAACGCTGTTTTAGTTGTGAATACGGCAGATTACGTGCGCCTAAAATATGGCCAGAATCAAAATATTTACTTTCACGTAAATCAATGATCTGCGCCTTACGCATGCCGGCGTTAAAAGCTTCCTCATCTAATTCAGTGCCAACGCGCTTGCGCTGGACCATCAAGTAAATTTGTTGCCCAGCTAAGAAAACTAGGAAAGCAATAACGATAATTTCTAAAATTAAATTCCACATGACCAAACGAACCTCCCCAAAAATAACTTACTGTGCCGTCACCGACACCTGTACTTTAAACAAATTCTAATGCTAATGAAGCAGCGCCGATAACGCCGGCAACATTGCCTAATGCGGCTAGCTTGAGCTTAGTCGTATCGCGAACCTGTGGGAAAGTATATTCATTAAAGTAAGCCTGCACTTGATCCAACAAGAAGTCGCCGGCTGCCGAAACGCCACCACCAATAACGATGAAGGCAGGATTCAGTGTGTTACCAACGTTACCTAAAGCAATGCCCAAGTATTTGGCAACCTTGTCGACAACCATTTTAGCCAATGGATCGCCTTGCTTAGCTAGGTCAAACGTGATTTTAGATGAAATTTCGTTCCCATCATCTAAGATCTGCTTCAATTGCGATGTACCCGCATATTCTTCAGCCATATCCCGCGCAACACGGACAACACCTGTCGCTGACGCAACAGTTTCTAAGCAACCTTTTTTGCCACAAGTACATAAGTAACCTTCTGGATCGATGGTTACATGACCAATTTCACCAGCTGAACCAGCTGTGCCGTGTAATAAATGACCATCAGCGATGATCCCACCGCCAACACCTGTGCCTAAGGTAACGAAAGCCACGTTATCGTCGTTTTCGCCGGCGCCTTGCCAGCGTTCACCTAACGCCGCAACGTTAGCATCGTTATCAATGGCAAACTTGATACTAGTGCCAGCTTCAATATCGCGCTTAGCTTGTTGCAAAGTTTTCCAGTTCAAGTTGTAAGCCCCAATAATTGTGCCAGCTGCACGGTCAACCGTGCCCGGTGAACCCATACCGATGCCGGCAAAGTCGCTGGCCGTCATATTATATAACTTCAAGTGATGATTGATCGAATCAATGATATCAGGGATGATATGTGCCCCTTCGTCTAAGATATTAGTATCAATGCTCCAGCGTTGTTGAATATCGCCTTCCACTGTTAGAATCGCAAATTTGGTCGTTGTGCCGCCTAAATCGACACCAATCAATTTTTTATCCATGTCGCTCGCTGCCTCCAGTTTGTTTTTCATGTCGTTCTTCAATGCGATGTTCGTGTTCTAGTACCATTTTTGCCCGCAGATAGGTGTCATGTTCGACGACGCCTGCTTCATATAAATGATCTAACTCAATTGCCATCAGTTCAATATCCCAGAGTCGCTTACCGACATACACGTAAATATTGTATTTTTTCAACAATTGTTGAACATCATATAATGTTTTCATTTTGCAATAACCCCACAATTATATCAGTGAAAGTTCAGTTAGTAAAACCCAGATAAAGGAAAAAGCCGCTGGCCGCAATGAAAACAATGCCGGCGACGATTCGCCGCCAATTGGAAACGGCGTGCATGTTAGGCACCCCAACCAAATTAGCGATTAAAAAGCCGCCGAGCAAGCCGCCAACGTGACCGGCTAAATCAATCCCAGGAATAAAAAGATCAAAGGCTAGGTTTAAGAAAATAAATAAGCCAAATTGCTGACCCATTGCGCGAATTCCGGTATTCTGCCGGAAAGTTTCCATTAACATGAAAAAGGCGCCGAATAAGCCGAATAACGCCGTACTAGCACCAACCGAAATACTTGTGTTGAAAACAAAGCTGGCGATATTGCCGGCTAGGCCACTTAGTAAATAAATCACGGTAAAGCGCCAATGGCCAAATAACGACTCGATTTGTAAGCCGATAAAGTACAGCGTGATCGAATTAACGGCGATATGGGTCAAACCACTATGCAAGAAAATCGGCGTGATCAACCGCCACCACTCACCTTGTTGGATCAAACTGTTAACTTTAGCACCAAAAAATACCAGCACGTTACCATTTTGACTACCACCAAATAAGGTCAGCACTAAATACATTAAAATCTGTAACCCGAGAAATAGATACATCATATACGGGCCATTGCGTAACTGTCTTAATTGTCGTTGCATGTATTCACCTGCTTCACGGTAATAACGTGATCTATTAAAATATCAAATGGTTCCACCGGCCAATCAGCCGTCGCGTAAAATTGTGGTGTCAGCGCCAAACTAACCGTTGCTTGTGGATGTTGCACCAAGAAACGATCATAGTAGCCACCACCGAAACCAAGGCGCTGCCCAGCTGCAGTAAACGCAAGGCCGGGCACAAGTAGCAGATCAAACTCAGTTGCCACGCGGTCAGCCTGAAAAACAGGCTCCTGCAGGCCAAACTTACTCTTAACCAACGGTACATTTGGTGTGTACGGTAAAAAGGCGAGCTGCCGCTTTGGCATGACCTTGGGCACGTACACTGTTTTGCCAGTAGCTAGGGCAGCTGTGATGATCGGCTGTGTATTGACCTCAAGCGCTTGACTCAGCGTCACCGCCACGGTGTTAGCTTGTTGCCATTGTGGCAATGCAAATAATTGTTGCTGCAACTGAGCTTCTTCTTGTTGCTTAGTCGGCAGTGTGGCCAATTGCTTGATCAACGTTTGGCGCAAGGCTGCTTTTTCCATTCAATCACTCTCCCCGCAAATACCGTTCCTAAAAAAATAAGCTCGGGGATTAGCCCGAACTTACCTGCACGCACGCCAAAGCTTCATCGGCAATCACGGTTGTACATTCGTTTACCCAGACACGCCAAGTAAACGCATAATCGGCATTACTTAGTTTCGCGATGTAACGTAACTTTCCGTTCGTTTGGGCAATATTTATTTAATTCCAACCGATCAGGATTGTTACGACGATTCTTGCTAGTTAAGTAGTTGCGATGATGACAATCTGTGCATTCCATCGTAATGTTGACACGCATAATTGAAATCCTCCCTGATATTTATATTTTTTTCGACCTTCGTCTCAAACGAGTATTAGTTTATCATTTTTTAGCAACCTTGGCTAGTCCTTTTACCAAATAATGTAAAGAATTTTTACTTGACAGGGTTCAAGCTGCGCCCTAGCAGCTTTTAGGTGTTATAACGCGGTTTACTTGCGGCCTAAGCTAAATGAGTTAATTCCACGACTAATTTTCAAAAGCGCCCATAAAGCCCAACTAGCCTACCCGAGATAGCGCGTCAAAAACGCCAATATATTCGCCTGCACGTCCGGCAAATAGCCTTTGGCGTGCCGCGTGCCGGCTAGGAAAATAGTTTCAACAGGTAGGCCAAATTGGATTAATTGTTGACTTAGCTGCAGCACGCCAGAGGTCGGCACAAACTCAGACAATGAATTGATCAGCAGCAGCGGCCCACTCTGAGCGTTCACCCGGTGATAAGGCGTTGCCGCGCGGGCTTGGTCAGGCGTTAAATAATTGCTGATAAACCACTTATAAAATGAATCATCGGCGCCAGCTTGATCAATGGCCGTACTGGCAGTATCCGCGCTGGCGGCGTGTGCGGCCGTTGCCACCACCGCCTGATGGGTGGCCAACCAATGATCAATGTCCAAAATACCGGATAACGAAATTGCCGGCAAGCCATGCTTGATGCTTAATTCAACCGCCAAATTACCGCCAGCCGAGCCACCTAGTGCAGCCACTGGCAAAGCGGGCAGCTGCGTTTGGACCCACTGATACAGTCGCTCCATGTCTGCGATTGGTGCTGGAAAATGAGCCGCCGGTGCCAACCGATAATTCGGCACCACCACTAAATAACCTTGCTGTGCCAACCACTGCGCTAAATCAGCCTCTTTGGCCTTATCGCCTTGAAACCAGCCACCACCATGAATATCGATTATGATACCCTTTGCTGGCTGGTTTGCCAATTGGTACCAATCTAATGTCAAATTTGGGCCATATTGCACATCATACTTGCTAGTCAATGTCAATTCTGCTCACCTCATTTAAAAACGTTTTAAGCACTTAAATTGAGCCAACTACGCCGCTTGCTAGCTACACTTTAAGGCCACACTTGCTTAAAACGCAACTATTTTGTCTCGCTGCTTAAACTGAAAATTGAGCCAGCTAAGCAATTTTGCTTTGATTAAGCAGCTGGCTTGCATTTAGTGTCTATTTTGAAAAAATAATTGAAAGAAAGTTAGCCTTTTCAGTTGTACCAATCAAAAAAGTGTTTTAGTATCGTCTGTAGAGCGTTATTTACTTGATTCCAATTACCGTAAGTAAGTAACGCCGGATAGGCTATTATTTGGGGAAAAGAAGGCAGACACAATGACAGGTTACATTTATTTAGGCGTTGCAATTATCGGTGAACTGATTGGCACTAATTTACTCAAAGTATCAGCGGGGTTTACTCACTGGCTACCGACTTTAGGGACACTGATTGCCTATGGCGTTTGTTTTTATTTTCTTTCATTATCGATCAAAACGGTGCCGCTGAACCTAGCTTACGCAAGTTGGGCTGGCCTCGGCTTGATTTTAACCACCGTCATTTCAATTTTCTTATGGCATGAACCCTTGAATGCAATTGGCATTATCGGTTTAGTACTAATCGTTGCTGGTGTTATCTTGTTGGACGGTTTCGGTACTGCCTAGCTGTATTTGACCAGCGGAAACGGGTTTGCGTGCGCTGTCATTTCTGCAATCAAATTGAAATATTAATTTTGCCCCCTCTTCTTTGCGTTCAGCATGGGAGTCAGGTATGATAGGTCTTAAGCGAGAATCATTGTTATTGGAGCGATTAATTCATGAAGCGATTCATTAAAATGCAGCAATTAGCGCTGATTGTCGTTTTGGCAGTTATTTTATTGGGCCTAGGTTATCGGCATGTGGTCAGCGCCAAGCAAGTAATGGCGCCACAAGTTGAATCGACCGTCAAGTCGTCGACCAAGCAAAAAACGACAACGAAAGCGGCCAAAGCCACCAATAAAACAACGGCAACAAAAAAGACGATCGATTGGCACGCACCGTCAGAGAAAAAAGCGTACCCTGATTTGAAGCAGCATCCTAAGGCTTGGTTAGAGGTCTCCCAAAGCAAGCAACGCGTTTACGTTAAGGACGGCAACAAAGTCTTGTACACGATGTATGCGTCCACTGGGTTGGATAATACCACCCCAAATGGCACCTTCACCATTGAGGCGGAACGCGGGGCTAGCTTTTTCAATCGTAGTTTGAACGAAGGCGCCAATTATTGGACGTCTTGGTCCGGCCACGGGGTCTATCTTTTCCACAGCGTACCAACTGACGCTGCTGGAAAATATAACGTCACTGAAGCAAAAAAATTAGGTCAAAAAGCCTCCCACGGCTGTGTTCGTTTAACGATTGCGGATGCTAAATGGATCAACACCTATATCCCATTTGGCACCAAAGTTGTGGTTCATAATTAAAAATAGCACTACTGACAAATTGCTGTCAGTAGTGCTATTTTTTGCTTAAAACTTATTTTGAATGGCGTTGATATTCTTCAATAAAACTGAGATCGTACCGTCAGGATTATTAACAAATTCAATCAAATCGCGGTTTTGGTAAATGTCTACTGGCACGATCAACTCAATGCCGTTGTCTAGTTTGAATTTTTGCTTGCTGACTTTGGCCTCGAATTTATGGGTCAAATCCGCCTTTTGCCGTGGCACCTTGGCGGCGGTGACTTGTTGTTCAAATTCAGCCTTGGCCGTTGGATTTTCTTTGAAGACTTGGTCACTGACGTAATCGACGTCTAACGTGTTGGTGTCACTTAAGCTCTGATAAACGGCCTGTTTGAGGTCCGCGGTGACGGTGACTGGGTCTTGATTAAACTTCTCCGCCACCGTGTTGACGGCTTGGCGCACTTGCTTCACGCTGGAGGTCAGCGTGGGTTCCGCGGTCACTTGCAAAAAGTCGCTGGCAACATACGGCCGCTTCTCGCCATCAATTTCATAAGCTTTATCAGCCAAAAAATATTGACCACTAGCTTGGTCGATCATGACCCCTTCTGTGATTGCTTGGCCGACTGCCGGCAAAACCGCTTGATTTAAAACGATTTGATTGGCTACCGCCTGTTCATCGTAGTTCAAATAATGGATAAAATCCTGGCGCTGATTTAATTTCAAAATTGCCCAGTAATCCCGCTCATTATCCGTCAGTTGGGCCAACAATAAGTCGCCGCTGACAATGTCGCTATGCTGCAAGGTGAAGTCAAAAAAGCGGCGGGCTAATTGCTGGCTGACAGTGATAAAGTCACCAGTAGGCTGGCAGAGTTGCAACACTGGATTGGCTGCCGGCAAGGTGCCATTTTGATTATCGCGGCGCAAAAAGCGCGTGCACAACTGCTCAATGTACTGCGCGATACCAGCTTCAGCTAGATCTAAAACCTGCTCTGAATAATAGGCGGTTGCCGTGGCCGGATCAACAATGTGTAAAATAGCCTGATTAATTTGCATAAAATAAACTCCTTAGCTGTAACTAATTTTTAATACTTGCAAACCTAATAAAGCCGCAACCAGTGACGGCTACGACTTTATGACGGTTAAACTTAGTTGGTTGTGCTTGAACTCGAGGAACTGGTAGACGTTGTTGTGCTAGTCGTTCCAGTTGACGTTGTTACGCCAGTATCCTTGAAGTAATTGGTAAACATTTGCTCGGCGACTTCCGTATTATAATGCGCACTGTCCGCATTGGTTGAAATATTAGGGAAGACGACGGCCACCGCAATCGTTGGGTCACTAGCTGGCGCGTAGCCAACAAAGCTAGACGTCAGCGTTTCTGGTGGGTTAGCATTATTCGGATTCGATGAGTCATAATAGAAGGTTTGCGCCGTCCCTGTTTTACCAGCGATTGCTGGGGTAAAGCTCTTCAGTGAATGTGCCGTCCCCCACGCCATACTACCATGGGTAACGTTGTAGAAACCTTCCTTGACGACATTGATCTCATCCTGCGTGGCACCAATTTTATTCAAAACGGTTGGCGTGGTGGTTGATTCAATGCTACCTAATGTACCATCACTATTGGTATTACGAATTGCTTGTACCATATATGGCTTCATCCGGTACCCATTATTGGCAATCGTTGACACGTACTGCCCTAACTGCATGACAGTGTATTGATCAAAGTTACCATAAGCTAAATCAAGTGCCTTGACCACGTCAGTTGTTGGCCCAGTATAGCCACTAACTTCGCCGGGCAAATCGACCCCAGTTTTAAGACCTAAGCCAAATTGATTAAAGTAACCGCGCTCCTTGGCAAAAATAGACTTGTTCATACTGAAGTACTGGTTGGCGGTGTATTTAGCGGTACCTTCCTTCATGGCTAGGCGCATCATGTAAATATTGGAAGAAACTTCCAACGCTTGTTGTGCGTTCAATGAGCTGTACGTCCCCGCAGAGTAAACCGCCTTTTTGACTAAGCCACCTGAGAAGTACAGCGGCGTATCACTAAGGGTGTTATCGGTTGGTGTGATCACACCATCCATCATGCCCCCAAGGACCGTGGCGCCTTTTACAACTGAGCCCATTGTGAAGGTTTGATTGATCACGCCAAGCGCATCATCGGTGGTTTTCTCTGTTTTCGGATCATAACCTAAACCAGCCATTGCCAAAATTGCCCCAGTTTTCGGATTCATTGCCACGGCGTACGCCCCATTAGAATACTGGGTCATCCCAGCTGATTTAGCGGTATTGAAGACGCTCTTCAAGCTAGCTTCCACTTGTTTTTGATAGGTGGAATTGACGGTCAGCACTAAATTGCCACCTTTTTTACCAGAATAAAGCTTCTTACTGCTGGTAACTTTATTGTTGGCATCGGTGGTGACCTGCGTTTCCGCTTTGGTGCCCTTTAAGATATTTTCATATTGTTCTTCTAGATAGCTGGTCCCGACACGATCGTTACGGGAATAACCTTCAGTTAAGTATTTATTTAATTCATCGCTAGGTAAGCCAGATGATTCCGAAGAAACACCACCAAAAATACTCTTCATCGAATCGCCGTTTGGATACGAGCGTTCCCAGTCTGAGGCAATGTTGACCCCGGGTAATTCAGTTAAATGTTCACTGATTTCAGCGACTTCTTTTTCGGTGACGTCAGAATTCTTAATATAAATCGTGGATAATTGATAAGCGCCACTCATCGTTTTAAAAATCTGTGCGGCTTGCTTTTGTTTGCTACTGAATTTCAGATCACTGGCTGGTACGGCCGCCATTTCTCGCTTATACAGTACTTTTTCATCAACAGAGTCCCCGTTAGCGTCCACTTTTTGGCTATGGGGTAAGTTGTTGTAGATTTTCTTCAAATTAGCCGCATTGGCCAAGTAGTAATCGACCTTATCCCGGTGACTCAATGTGCCTACCTTCACGCTAATATAGCCGGTCAAGCGGTTAGCAATTTTATAAATGTCTGTGGACAACACGTTGGCATCCTTGGTGTAGCTAATCGCGTTATTAGCCTTATTACCGACCATTACCCGACCATTGGAATCATAGATCATGCCCCGCGGTACCGTAGTGGTCACGGTGGTTTTATCAGTTTTTTCAACTTCGGCTTCAAATTTAGAGCCATACAGAATCTGCAAATAACCTAATTGCGCAATCAAGGCCGCAAATAATATGAACACGATAAATAACAAAAAATTCAGTCGAAAAGGAATACTCGACTGATTTTTAGCTGGTCGATTAGATTTTTTCCGCAAAAATTTCACTGCCGATTTCTCCTCTATACTAAGCTCGCTTTAATTAGGGTGTGTCGCTTAGTCACTCTAGACTGTACTCACACAACTCTTATTAATACTAGCATATCGCTTAACGATTTTAAAGCGCGTAAAAGCTAAGATTCACTTAATTATCGGCCGTTAATTTCATAAACCCTGCTTAAGAAATGGCGGAAAAACTTGCAGTCGGCGACGGCATAACTTATGCTTTTAAACATAGAAGAAAAATGTTGAGGTGGAAAGATTGACACGACTGATTAGCTTTACCAAACGGCACTATCCACTGCTACTTAGTTTTTGGCTACCATTTTTGATCATGGGCGGCTATTTTGCGGCACGGCAAATGTTTCCCTTTGGCCACAGTAGCTTACTGACCGTCGATCTAGGTCAGCAATATATTGATTTTTTTGCGTTTTATCGCGATACGTTACTGCATCATCCTAGCCAAGTTCTTTACTCCTTCAGTAAGGCAATTGGCGGCGATATGCTGGGAGTTTGGGCCTATTATTTGTTTAGCCCGTTTAATTTACTACTATTATTAACCCCAGGTAAATCGTTGACGGCGGGGATCATGCTGGTGACGTTAATGAAATATGGCTGCGCTGGGCTGAGCTTTGCTTGGTTGCTGAAAAAAACTGATACTGCCCGCGACTTGTATTTGCCGGCCTTTGCGACCAGTTATGCGTTAATGGGCTGGATGGTGGCCAATCAACTTAACTTGATTTGGCTGGACGCGGTGGTGTTCTTGCCGTTGATTATTTTGATGATCGAGCGGCTGTTTCACGGCGCCAGTTATCTCGGTTACAGCTTGATGCTGGCGGCGATGCTGATCATTAACTACTATATGAGTTACATGATCTGTCTGTTCTTGGTGGCGTACATTTTGTGGGCGCTGGCACGGCATTTTGAAAGTTGGCGTCAAACCTGTGGCGTGTTCCTTAAGTTTGCCATCGGTTCCCTGCTGGGTGCGGCGGCCGCGGCGGTAGTTTTGCTACCAACACTGTACTCGCTGACCCAAAGTAAAGGCCAATATACCGTCACCAAAATTCACTGGAAATTCGAGTACGCCCCCATTAAAATGATCTCCAAATTTGTTGTCGGCGCCTTTAACTTTGACCAAATGCCAACTGGTTTTCCTAACCTGTTTGTCGGTTCACTGGTGTTGTGCGGCTTCTTGCTGTACTTCGGCATAAGGACGATTCCGTGGCGGGAACGGATTGCGGCGGCCTTAGTCACTGGCTTTTTAGGCCTATCCTTGTGCTACGAACCGTTAGATCTGTTGTGGCATGGGATGCAATTTCCAATTTGGTACCCGTACCGCTTCTCATTTGTCGTCAGTTTTTGGCTGGTTTGGTTGGCCGCAATTGGCTTAAAAAACTTGACCAAGCTGCACATCCCCAGTGCTATTGTGTTGGTGGTATTGCTAGGTGCTGGCATCGTCTATGTCTGGATCAACGTTAAAAACTTTACTTATTTGACGCAAAATGCAATCGAGCTGACCTTATTATTCAGCGTGATTGCGGTGGTGCTCTTGCTATTCAAGGACTCGACCTCACCACTGCTACCGTGGACAATTTTACTGCTTGTCGCTGTGGAAATGGGCACCAATGCGATTCTGAGCTTGAATCAAATCAGTTACGTGACCCAATCAGATTACGCTGACTACACGGCGGATCTGGTTAAGGCGGTGGATAAGACCAAGCAGCACACCACCACAACTGACTTTTATCGGCTGGAAAAAACCTTTATGCGCACTAAAAATGATTCCATGGAAGCCGGCTATAATAGCGCGTCGCATTTTAGCTCCACCTTTGAATCCAGAATTCCTAACTTTATGGGCGAAATCGGCCAGCCTGCGGGTGATGGCTTCATCGCCTACTCCAATGGGACCCTATTTACCGATGCCTTCTTGGGCATTAAATACTACTTAGCACGCAATGATAATTGGGTGGAATCGGCGGCGCGAACCAGCAATCCGCTGTTGCCTGCCTTAACCGATAAGCCTGATCTAAGTTATTACAATCAAATTGACCACACCAAACAGGTGACGATCTACAAAAATCCGTACGCGCTGAACCTTGGCTTTGCGGCGTCAGATCAAATTCTCAAGGCGCAGACCAACACCAGTTACCCTACCGTTTATCAGTCCAACGTGATGAACGCTTTAACTGGCTCGCAGCGGTATTCGTCGTTATTTCTCCCGCAACTTTTTGCCACGGTCAACTACAACAACGTTAAGCAGCGTAAGGCGCCACTGACCCAGACTTATCGCAAAATCGATAAAGGCAAAGCAGGCACGATCACTTACACCTTTACGCCGCAAACCAACGATCCGTACTATTTATCGATTGGCTCCAACTTAAATAGTAAGGCAGTTAGTTTTAGCGTGAACGGCAAGGCGGTCACCCAGTACGATACCTTCCGCGATACCGTCCTGATCGATTTAGCCGCGGCTGAAAAAGGCAAGCCAGTCACCGTGACGATCACCTTGAATCAAGACGAGGTTTGGCTCAAGGACTTCCAGCTTTATCATTTTGATACGCCAACGTTCAGTCGGGGAATTCGACAACTGCAGGCGTCACAGTGGCAGTTGACCAAGAATAAAAACATCCATTTAAGTGGCCACATCAATATCACCAAAAAGCACCAAGTGATGATGACCACGATTCCGGCTACGGCTGGCTGGCACGCCACCGTTGATCAAAAACCAGTTAAATTCAAGCGCGCGCTAGATACATTTATCGCCATTCCGCTGAGCAAAGGTAGTCATACCGTTAGTCTCAGTTATTGGCCACCGTATCTGACCATGGGCTTGATCATCACTGGCGCAACGCTTAGTGTTGATGGGCTGTACGCTTATTACCGCTACCGTAAACGGCAAGCGCGGAAGCATTTGTTTTAAGATGTTAAAAAAAAGCCGGTAAGGCAGCTTAAAGGCTGTCTTACCGGCTTTTTATCGTTTGATTGCTACTTGGGGCTCATTCAGCAATGTGGTGCTTTAAGGCATAGATTGCCGCTTGGGTGCGATCGTCGACCTGTAATTTTGATAAAATATTGGAGACGTGGGTTTTAACGGTTTTTAAGGTGATAAATAATTCGTCAGCGATTTCTTGATTGCTTTTACCTTGGGCAATCAGCTTCAGCACTTCAGTTTCGCGCTTGGTCAAATCTTCATACAAATTCGGTTCTGGCCGCTGGGTCAGGCGGTGCATCATTTTCGTTGTGACCTCGGGCTCCAATACGGATTCGCCGTTGTTGGTAGCGCGGATCGCGTCGGCAATTTCTGCTGCGGTAGAGGTTTTCAGAATATAGCTTTTAGCGCCAGCTTCGATGGCGGGATAAACTTTTTCATCGTCAATAAAGCTGGTGACGATCAAAATCCGCGCTTCTGGCCACGCTGCCATGATTTTTTGGGTGGCTTCAATGCCGTCCATCACGTCCATCACCAGATCCATCATAATCACGTCTGGGCGTAACGCCATGGCTTTGTCATAACCAACCTGGCCGTTTTCGGCTTCACCGACGACTTCAATATCATCCTGTACACCTAAATAACTGGCCACGCCGATGCGCACCATTTCATGATCATCCACTAACAATACTTTTATCAAAACATCCACTCCCTATTTGCCATTCCAACGTCTAACTTATTTTTCGGTGTTTTCGCCATGTATTAGCGGCACGCGAATTTCTACACTAGTGCCTTGCTTGGGAAAGCTGATAATTTTCGCCGTGCCGCCAATACTAGCCGCTCGTTCTCGAATATTATTGAGGCCGTAGCTACCGGCGTGATCGCTTTTTTGCATATCAAAACCGATGCCATCATCGACGACTTTTAAAACGACCATTTGTTCAACTTGCTTTAAGTATACTTCAAGTGACTTCGCTTGGGAATGCCGTAATGTGTTGGAGAGCAATTCCTGGACGATGCGGAATAAATTGTCTTCCACGCCACTGGATAACTTAACGTCGCCAATATCCCACTGCATGTTCAATTGAATTTTGGTGGTCAATTCTTTCAGTAGTTGGATAATTCCTTGGCGTAGCGACTTGCCTTCCAAACTGATTGGCCGCAAATGTAGCAGCAACGCACGCATTTCTGATTGGGCTTCGTTAATGATTTTTTCAACGAGCTTCAATTGTTGATTCAGCTGCGCCGCCTTGTCTGGCTTGCCAGCAATCTCATTTAACGCCGATAGTAGCATCATTGCGGCAAATAACTGTTGGCTGACGGAATCGTGTAATTCGCGGGCCAATCGGTGGCGTTCTTGGGTCAGAATTTCTTCCTTATTGGCGCCATCCACCAGTTGCGGGCGATCGCTGTAGGTCTGAATTTCTTGCTGCAAGCTGATCATTTTTTGGCGCAGGCGTTCAACACTAGCATCGAGATCAAAGGCAGTTGGTTGGGCGCTGACGTGTTGAAAAATGTCCGCCTCATACTGGCCACTGCCTAGTAGTGCTAATTTGGATTCAATTTGCCGCAATTGTTGGTGCATCAGCAAATAAAAAATCGTTGTGATCACCGCGCCGATCAGTAACGAACCAACGATCAGATAAACGTACAGTGGGATGTACATTAGCTGCGCCGTAAATAACGTGCTTAGCCAGTCCGCTTGGTTGACCGCGTAAAAATAGGAATAAAATAACGCGTTCAGCAAAAGAAACGATAACAAACTTGTTATCGCAAATATAAAGCCTTGTGAGCGTCTACTCATACGAAGATCACCTCTAAATCACCAATAAACACATTGGTCAGCAGTTTGATCCGCCGTTGATTGTCATCATAATCTTCGCTATAAAGTTTCAACGCTGTATTATTCATTTTGTATTGCTTATTATTAAAGGTCACATTACCGACCAAAGCCGTGTGATCCAGCATCACGGCGGTTCCCACTGGCACTAAAATTCGCGTGCGGCCGATGCCTTTACGAATGACGATCGTATTTTCAGCCTTAGGCAGCAAGGTGTTGCCCAGGTCCACGATCGTATCGCCCACGGCCAACACCAAATTAATATCTTGCCATTCAAACACGTCATTACCAATCGTTTGATTGCCAAACCAGCTGGTACGTACACTTTCACCGGCGTGAGTATTTGGTTCGCGCGTTTTTACCGCATGAAAGGCCTTCTTATTCCAAGGTAACCAGCGTAAATACTGCTGCTGGCCACGCCAATTATAGCCTTGCGTTAAAGCAAAGAAAATACCAACGATCAACATCAGCCAAATTGTGGGATTAGTCAGTAAAGTGATCGTGATTGCTAAAATACCGAAGAGCCAGAAAAAACTAGTTAAAAAGCGCCGCTGCTTGCTTTTATTGGCAACGTGCAGGCTTAGCGCCCCTAATACTAGAAAAACTAACGACGGCGCATGGGAAAATAATTGCCAGCCCAGTGTGATCAATAACATGGCTTCAATGATCAAGAAAATACGCCAAGGTCCAAGTCGTCGCAAATTGCGCCCTCCTTTTTTTAAGTCGCATGACTTTTTATTTTTATGGCAGGCGGCCGCAGTGACAGCAGGCGCCTGACCCAGTTTGATTTTAAATGGCTACTTTATTTTGACGGCAACGGTAGCCGTGCAAGGTGCGCATAAATATTTGGTACGCTTTGATTAAACTTAGTATACACGTTACCTCGCGTTTTGGCGTTTTGCTTTAGTCGTAAATCCAATCAGCCTTTAGACTGATTTACGGTCAAACAAAAATGGATGGGCGTGGTGGCTTGCACCATCATCCCATCCATTCGTTGCCGCTATTCGCCTAGCCAAAATAGTCAATATATGGCTAGGTTCAGTTCTGGCTCAATGCGCCAGCTTAGTCAGTTACTTTGGTGATCTTAACTTGCATATCGCCGCCTGGAGTTGTGATCGTGACTTGGTCGCCGGTATGTTGGCCGATCAACGCCTTGGCAATTGGTGAGTCATTGCTGATCTTGCCGGCAAAGGGATCTGATTCAGCCGCACCAACAATGGTGTAGCTTTCTTCATCGTCATCGCCCACTTCAACAAAGCTAACCGTTTTACCCACGGCAACTTCATCGGCCGCAATTGCATTGTTATCCACAACAACAGCATAATGTAACATATTTTCGATGGTTGCCACACGGCCTTCAACGAAACTTTGTTCATCCTTAGCTGATTCGTATTCTGAATTTTCTGATAAATCGCCAAAACCGCGGGCAATCTTGATTCGCTCAACGATTTCGGGGCGCTTATTAACTTTTAAGTCTTCTAATTCTGCTTCTAATTTTTCTTTACCTTCTGCAGTCATTTGAAATTCTTGTTCTGCCATGTTCCATTTCCTCCTATAATAAACAGCCGCCGCTAACTAATTTACACGGTAGCTGAGTCTTCGTCCGCGCACTTCCCGCCGACAAATTTATATTCAAATAAGCGTACCACGCTACTGTACAGTTGTAAATAACCTAAACTGAAATTATTTACCTCGTTGCGTTAAAATCGAGCGCACCTTGGTGACTAATAAATCGATGGCAACTTGATTTTCGCCACCTTCGGGCACAATCAAATCAGCGTAGCGCTTGGTTGGTTCCACAAACTGATGATACATTGGTTTAACCGTAGTCAAATATTGCTTGATGACACTTTCCAGCGAACGGCCGCGGTCGTGCATATCGCGCTCGATTCGTCGAATCACGCGGACATCATCATCAGTATCGACGAATACTTTGATGTCCATTAAATCCCGCAGGCGCGGATCATCCAAAATTAAAACTCCTTCAAGAATGATCACGTCCTTAGGCTGCTGCAAAATTGTCGCTTGACTGCGATTAAATAATTTATAGTCATAAACGGGCTTTTCAATGGCCTGATAATGTAATAATTTTTCCAAATCACTGATCAACCGCGCTGTATCAAAGGCCAGTGGATGATCGTAGTTGACCGCCTTGCGCTGGGCCATGGTCATGTCGCTTTGGTCGTTGTAATAAGCATCTTGTTCCAATAATAAAACTGAATTATCAGCAAAATGATCGAAAATAGCGTGGGAAACGGTGGTCTTGCCTGAGGCAGTGCCCCCGGTGACGCCAATGACGATTGGTTTTGCGGATTGTGACTCCGTCATGATTCATCCTCCAAAATTAGCACGATTTGATACTGCAAAAAACAGTCAAGAGTTATCCTGACTGCCTTAAGCTAGTTATTATTACCGTTCTTAGTTTGAATCCCGCTATTGGTGTTCGTGTGTTCTTCAAAGGTTTGTGAATAGTACACTTTACCGGTCTTCAAATTGGCCACAAAGTAGAGATAATCTTGTGCGCGTTCCGTTGGGTTCAAAACGGCTTGGATCGAGTCTTTGCTTGGGTTGTTAAACGGCCCTGGACCATAACCCTTGTTTTTGTACAGGTTATACGGTGATTTCACCGCTAGATCTTTGTTGTACAAATGTGTTTTATGCGTATTCAGTGCATACATAACCGAAATATCGGATTGCAATGGCATGCTGGCGTCAATTCGGTTAAAGAATACGCCGGCAATTTTGGCGCGGTCAGTCGAGGTATTGCCTTCACGTTCAACTAACGACGCTAGCGTCAACACCTTTTGCACCGTTAAATCTTTAGCCGCAATCTGCTTGTAGTACGGCGTCATGATCAGATTGGTTTTCTCCACCATATCAGTGACTAATTCCTTTAAGCTCATGCCTTGATAATAGTCATAAGTTGCCGGATATAAGTAACCTTCTAGGTGATAGCGGACCTCTTTTTGCGCCATCGACGAGCTTAATAACTTGGGGTACTTCTTCGCCAATTTTTGCATAAATGTTTGGTCTTTCATTAAGGCTAAGAATTGCTTCTTGGAAAAATGCGTTGCCTTAGCGACTGCCGCACCAACTTGTTCCGTGGTCGCCCCTTCTTTGACGAGGACACGGTACTGGCTAGTTTGACTACCGCCATCGGAGAGCTTTTTCGTCACTTCCGATAATGGCATCGATGGTTTTAAATTATAAAATCCGGTTTGAAATTCCGAAAAATTATGCGCTTTAACGTAATAAT
Organism: Loigolactobacillus jiayinensis; assembly: GCF_003946445.1. GTDB lineage: Bacteria > Bacillota > Bacilli > Lactobacillales > Lactobacillaceae > Loigolactobacillus > Loigolactobacillus jiayinensis. The sequence goes on from NZ_RHOF01000004.1 coordinate 27,417, forward strand.
TAAAGACCATCGCGCTTTTAATTACTTTTTCATTTGCTAAAATAGCGCCGATCTGCTTGTTAGTCGCCCCAATTGGAATCTTGACCACGATTGTTTTATTGTTGTCCTTATCGTATGGCTGCAGCGATGAATGAACATAATTCATCCCCAGTAACCCAATAACCACGACCAATAAAACTAACAGGCCAACGATCCAATAAACAATTTTATCGACTACTTTTTTCTCAGCCACCCGCTCCTCCGCTAATTTCTCAGCATCAAGTTCAAGTTGCTGCTTGTCTTTACTTTGATGGTCAGGCTGTTTATCGCCACGATTAGCCAAAGCAAAACCTCCTTATTTCTAATCCAAACTTGATCAGTCACTAACTGTGCTTGCTCACACAAATAACTGACCGGCAATAATTGTACAATGCCTTACACATTATACAAAAAATTGGACTTAAATGCACCTGCACATCGACAAATTAAGAAAATCGCAAAGAGTGGTTGAACAGGCGCATAGATTTTGAGCATTAGCCTAGCTAGACAATAAGCTACACGAAGTGGAGCGTTTGACTAGCGTAGCTAAGCGCAGAAATCTGCCTGTTCAACCACGTTTCCGCTGCCGCAAGCTCTAGATTACGGTTGAACAGGCGCCTAGCTTCTGAGCATTAGCCTACTACTTCGCAATCAGAGTAGTTTATTAGCAAAGAACGCTAATAACCTTTGATGCTACGGGCGTTGTCCATTCAACTAAGGCAAAGACCGCCGAGTTGAAACATGGCAAGCGCAGAAATCTGCCTGTTCAACCACGTTTCCGCTGCAGAATGATTAACCAGCCGCTTTCGAGCACGCCCCCCTGCTACGCCGCACTCACAAAAGTTGCTTATCGAATTGTTGCGTCATGTTCGTCTTGCAAGGCAGTCACTACTTTGGCAAAGGCGGCGTTAACTTGGTCGTCGGTTAAGGTGTCATCAGGGTTTTGATAAGTCAAGGTGTAAGCCAATGACTTCTTGCCGGCGTCAATATGCTGGCCAGCGTAGAGGTCGAACAATTGGACGTTGGTTAAATACGCACCACCGTGAGCTTGGATCGTTGCTTCTAAGGCAGCGTTGGTTGTTGCTGCGTCCACGACTAACGCCACGTCACGGGTAACGGCTGGGTAGCGTGAAACGGGTTGGTAAACCACCGCTTGACTGTCTAAGGCTAATAATTGTTCTAAATCTAATTGGAACACATAAGTTGCGGATAAACGGTATTGCTTAGCCACTCGCGGATGAATTTGGCCAACAAAACCAACGATTTGGCTGCCGACTAAAATATCAGCGGTCCGGCCAGGGTGCATGTCCTGATGGCGCGCGGTTGCCGTAAATTCTGGTGTCGCCGTCAAATGGAAATCAGCCAAAACAGTTTCCACGATGCCTTTAATTTGATAAAAGTCGATAGGCTGTGCGGTCTGATTCCATGCTGCCGCTTGCCAGTCACCAGTGATGGCGCCGGCTAAATATTCCAATTCGTGGGGACGTACGGTGGTGGCGTGTTGCTTCAAGAAGACGCGGCCTTGTTCGTACAAAGCGACATTTTGTTGCTTGCGAGCAGCGTTATAGGCAAGATCGTCCAACAAGCCGCTGATCAAATTCATCCGTAACGTTGTATGGTCCACAGTCATTGGCCAATCCACGCTGGTTGGTTGGCTACCCGTTAAGCGGAAGGCGGCTGCTTTATCGGCAGTGGTCAACGCGTAGCTTAGTGCTTGGCTCAAGCCTGTTGTTTCCAACGTGTGTTCCAAATGGCGAATCAACTTCTGCCGTGGTGTCAACAAGCCTGGAGTTGAGGCGCTGGCGGTTAGCGTTTCGGGCATGCGGTCATAACCGTACAGGCGTGCCACTTCTTCAATTAAGTCAGCGTCAATAGCAATATCCCAGCGTCGTGCTGGTACGGTGACCGTAAAGCTACCTGCTGTTTCCGTCACGCCAAAGCCTAACCGGTCAAAAATTGCCTTAACTTCTGCCGTCGTAATCGCGGTGCCGAGAACTTGGTTGATCCGTTCAGTCGTCACGTTAACGGTAACCTTTTTAACTGGCAAAGCCGTCGGGGATAAACGGCCAGCTAGCACGGTTGCGTCCGCTAATTCAGCGATCAAGCTCGCCGCGTTGTCCAAGGCGTTGAGCACGTCGTCGGTGTTGACGCCCTTTTCGAAGCGGGATGAGGCTTCGCTGCGCAAGTTGTAGCGTTGCGCGGTTTTGCGAATATGCGTTGGTTCGAACACAGCGGCTTCCAAAATAACCGTTTGGGTGGCGTCCGTGATTTCCGAATCCAAGCCGCCCATTACGCCGGCTAAATTCAATACATCGGTGCCATTTGTGATCACGATATCGTCAGTGGTCAAGTCGTGTTCGTTGCCGTCCAAAGTCGTTAATGTTTCGTCGGCCTGCGCGCGGCGCACCTCGATCGTTTGGCCGCCAATTTTAGCGTCGTCAAATGCGTGCAACGGTTGGCCGTAGTCTAGCATGATCAAATTAGTCACATCGACCACGTTGTTGATTGGCCGCACGCCAGCGTTCCATAAACGCCGTTGTAGCCACAATGGACTTGGCTTGATGGTGACATTTTCGATGACGCGCAAGTTATAGCTAGGCGCATCGGTGGGATCCACCACTTTAGCCTGCAACACGTCGCTGGCTTTCTTGTCACTCTCCGTTAAGTTAACTGCGGGAAAATGAACTTGTTCGCCATAAATAGCCGCCACTTCATGTGCTGTGCCGCGCATGCTTAAAGCATCGGCGCGATTCGGTGTAATTTCCAAATCTAAAATAGCGTCATCCATGCCTAAATAGCTATAAACCGGCAGGCCAACTTCGGCGTCAGCTGGCAAAACATAAATCCCATCGGCATAAACTTGCGGCGTAACGTCGTCGCTAAAACCAATTTCCTGCAAGGCACAAATCATGCCATTGGAAATTTCGCCGCGTAACTTACCTTTTTTAATTTTTTCATTGTTCGCGATCCGTGAACCAGGCAAAGCCACGATCACCTTTTGCCCAGCCGCCACGTTCGGCGCACCACAAACGATCTGTACCGTTTCCTCAGGACTGATCTGCACCTGACACAATTGCAAATGATCAGAATCAGGATGCGGCTTAGTCGATTCAACGTAGCCGACAACAATTTTCTTAAGCCCAGCATCAGGATGCTTGACCCCATCGACCTCGATCCCCGTTAAAGTCACTTTATTAGCCAACTCCTCAGCCGGCACGGCAAGATCAACATATTCTTTTAACCAATTATACGAAATTTTCATAAAGATAAAATCCTCTCTTTCAGAGTGTTCGAAAAAGCGGTCAGCTTCTGAGCATTAGCCTAGCTAGACAATAAGCTACACGAAGTGGAGCGTTTGACTAGCGTAGCTAAGCGCAGGAAGCTGCTTTTTCGAACACGTTTATGCTAGAGTGCTGTAAAAAAAGCGGTCAGTTTCTGAGCATTAGCCTAGCTACTACTCCGCAACAGTAGATGATTTTCGTTCCGAAAATCCTTGATGCTACGGACATTGTCCATTCAACTAAGGTGAAGACCGCCAAGTTGAAACATGGCAAGCGCAGGAAGCTGCGACTTTCGAACACGTTTACGCTAACTCAAGCGTACTGTAAAAACAGCGCTCATTTCCGCACTTCACCAACTACCCTATTCCTCAGTAAACTGACTGAGGAAGCGGATATCATTTTGGTAGAACTGGCGAATATCGTCAATGCCGTATTTCAGCATGGCAAAGCGATCAATGCCGAGGCCAAAGGCGAAGCCGCCGTACTTAGCTGGATCTACGCCAGCGGCTTTTAAGACGTTGGGATGCGTCATGCCGGCACCGAGAACTTCGATCCAGCCGGACTGTTTGCAGACGTCACAGCCGGCGCCGTTACATTTGAAGCAGGAAATATCGACTTCAACGGAAGGTTCAGTAAATGGGAAATAGCTGGGCCGGAAACGTACTTCGCGTTCAGCGCCGAAGAACTGGCGAATTGCATAAGTGAGCGTGCCTTTTAGGTCAGCCATCGTCACATGTTCGCCAATATACTGGCCTTCCATTTGGAAGAATTGATGGGAGTGGGTGGCGTCGTCGGTATCGCGCCGATAAACGCGCCCAGGACCAACCATTTTCATTGGGCCGGTGGCGAAGTCGTGTTGTTCCAGTGTCCGTGCTTCATCAGGTGACATGTGGGTGCGCATTAAAATATCCTTGTTGATGTAAAAAGTATCCTGCATATCGCGCGCCGGATGATCCTTGGGCATGTTCAATTTTTCAAAGTTATATAGTTCTTCTTCGACTTCATAACCGAGCACCACTTTGAAGCCCATACCGAGAAAAACAGTTTCTAGATCTTCTACCGTTTGCATGATCACATGGTGCGTGCCTTGCTTAACTGGTGTGCCGGGTAAGGTGACGTCAATTTTTTCTTGCGCCAATTGATGTTCAATTTTAGCCGCTTCTAAGGCCTGCTTGCGCGTTTCGATCGATTCAGTCAGCGCGTCGCGGACTTTGTTGGCAAAACTGCCGACTGCAGGCCGTTCTTCCTTGGATAAATCGCGCATGCCGCGCAAAACTTCTGTGATTGGTCCTTTTTTACCGAGCAAATTAACGCGAATATCGTTTAATTGCTTGAGATCGTCACTTTTTTCAATTTCTTTGATGCCTTGTTCGCGCAATGCATTTAACTTATCTTGCAGACTACTCATAAATCAGACTCCTATTCTTTTTCGTAAATTGGGTACAAAAAAAGCCCCATCCCTAAATTCAAGGGACGAGGCATCGCGTTACCACCCTAGTTCATAAGCAAATAAGCTGCTTACACACTCAAGCCAGGATAACGGTCTGTGCCGGAACTTTTTTTGTGTTTACGCCCAAAGTCGACTCCGGAAGTGAATTCACCGTGCAGTCGTGATCGCCCTTTCAACAAGCGTGCGATTTTCTGAACTGACTGCTACCGATTACTATTTTCCATCAACGTCTTTCTTGGTATATTCTAACATACCGACCTTGTGCGTCAATAGCTTAGGCTAATTCCTTGACGCATTCTTCAGCGTCCAACCAAGTATCAGCCCAGCCGTGGACGGCATCCATTACTTGTTTTAAATCTTGACCTTGTTCCGTCAAGGCATATTCGATCAGGGCGGAGCCAGCGTAGGTACGCCGCGTCACAATGCCTTCTTGTTCTAATTCTTTCAAGCGCTCAACCAAGACACGATCAGAGCACTTAGGCACTTTTTGTGCTAGGTCTTTGAAGCGCTGAGTTCCTTCTTCTAATAAGACATCAACGATCAAACCATTCCATTTCTTGCCTAAAATCGTAAATGTTTTCTGAAATTTCGGGCATAATTGAAATTGTTTAGTCTGACAGTCAGTCACCGCTTTTTCTGTCATAGTTCTCACCTCGCAAGTAGTTTAGCACACTTACTAGAAGTAAGTCCAATTGATAGCTTATTTTTAAATAGTGCAGTGAACAGCGGCAAAATAGGCTTTTGTAAAAAGTGGCTCTCGTGCGCATTAATCCTGATCCTTAGCAGAATAAATGTCATTTATTTGCTCAGCTAATTGGTAAAGGTGCTTTCAGAAAACTACTTGATCTTAACTGGCACATAGCGTTGACGAAAAGTTTTATGGGTAGCGGCCACCATAACAGCAGCTGTACCACGCCCACTAGCAGTAAAAATTGATTCTTATGATAAAGCTTTCATTACTTTTCAGAAAAATGGTATACTGAATTGGTAATGAATTCATATTTTGTACTTGCTAGGAGGGATCGTTGAATGTTACAAAATTATCACGACATTTTAGTCGCTGTTGATGGCTCACCCCAAGCACAACAGGCCTTTACTAAAGCAATCCGCATTGCCAAATTGAATCAGGGGCATCTATTATTACTCAATGTACTGGATATTTGGAATAAAAATTATGATTTTCGGCCAGTGCCCGATGATGATAGTTTCACGCAAAAGATTTTCGCGCAAACACAGAATTATCTGCAGGTTTTACAGCAGGAAGCTGCTCAACTGGGCGTGACGGATTGCGACATTCACATCCGCTTCGGTAATCCGAAAAAAATTATTGCCCATGAATTCAAGCTTGATCACCAAATTGATTTGATTATTTTGGCGGCAACTGGTAAAAACGCCCTCACCCGCACGCTAACAGGGTCCGTCACCGATTATGTGACCCGTAATGCCACTACTGACGTGTTGACGGTGCGGACAGATCTTGATAACCGGCCGCTAGTTTAAAGCATAACAAAAAAGATTATGGCCTTAAATGGTCATAATCTTTTTGTTATTCACTAATTTTCGCGGTTAACTTCAACACACGTTGTTTCAATCCGCGGCTAGATTTTTGCAATTCTGGTAGCGCGAATTCGTCAATAGCGCAATAATCATCAACAAGTGAAACGATCATGCTCTCCATATACCGTGGTGGTGCAATCGTTGCGCCCCACATATGCTTGATAATAATGTCTTTTTCTTTTTTAGATAATGTTGTTATTTTTTCAGCGTTACGCAAAGCGATCCGCGGGTGCACGTAGGCGTGGGTGCCCATATCAAATTTAGTGGTTCGCCAATCATAATAAAATAAATCATGTAATAAACCACCACGTGCAGTTGCCCGGGTATCTAAGTGCATTTTTTTAGCGATTAAGTAACTGCGATAAGAAACATGCAGTGAGTGTTCCAAACGGTTGGAAAAATGGTGCTGCGTGTAGTTGGCGAGGCGCTGAACCGCGTCGGTGGCCAATAAATCCGCAATTTCATCTACATATGCTTGATCGTCTTGCCAGTTAAGTTTTTTGGTCATTCAATGGCTGCCTTTCTTCTATAAAATCAACTAAGCACGTGGCTTAGCACAACGACAGATTAAAAGGATCTCAAACTAGAGTGTGCCGCAAAAAGCGTTAAAATTTTGAACACCAGCCTAAATCGGCATAGAAAACTGCTTTTTAGGCGCGTTTACGTTAAACCAATTTTAAACATCAATTTAAATAATTTGACAACACAACTACTAACATCGTTAGAATAACCTATTTTTTCCCGCTTGGCTAGTTTTTCACACTGAACGTAATCTATTCTTAATTTTTGAGTTGAAACAGTAATATTCCGGCGGCAATCGCCACGTTCAGCGATTCTGCGCGGCCTTGGATCGGAATATAGAGATTCTGCTCGGTTTGTGCCAACAAGTCAATTTGCATCCCGTTGCCTTCATTACCCATGATCAAGGCAAATTCTGGTTGCGCCGGCACCGTATGAAAATCCACGGCCGCTGGGTTCAACTCGCTGCCGTAAATCGGTACCTGCGCCGCTTTTAAAGCGGTTAGCCAGTCATTCAAGTCGCCTTGATATATTGGGATGTGAAAATGGCTGCCTTGCATGGCGCGCAACACTTTATCACTGTACAAATCAGCGCTGCCTTCGCCTAAAACGACACCGGATAAGCCAGCTGCGTCAGCGGTTCGCACCATCGTCCCAATATTGCCAGGATCCTGCACGCCATCGAGCAACAACCACGTGCCGTTGAAGCTTTGCGGCAACTTTTCCGTTGGTAATGGTAGCACCGCGAAAATACCTTGGGTGGTCACCGTGGCGCTCAGCGTTTGCGCGACTTCCGGCTTGAGCCAATAGATCGACATCGAGGCGGGCACCCAAGTCACACGCTTAAAGTCTTCGGTGGCCAAGATCATTTCAATTGGTGTTTGCGCGTCTAACGCTTCACGCACCAAATGAACCCCTTCGATCAAATAACGTTGTTGCTCGGTTCGATTTTTTTTACGGTTTAATTTATGCAAAGTTTTGATCAAATCATTTTTTGAACTGGTAATTAGCGTCATGGTGCAACTCCTCTGTGACTGTAATTTTAGTGTGCGCGCTAAGCTATTTAGTCCAGCGCACTAATTTAATTATAACACGTCCGTCGCTAGCGCTACACTGGTACTTACGCGCAAAATTGCCTATAATGAAGTAGCGTTCAGAATTAGGCGGGCTGTCAATGGAAATATAGGCAGCATTTGTAGTGTTACTGGGATTTGTGGTAACCGCTCACCTTGTTTGCGGAGTAGTAACTAGGCGCTTTTTCCCAGCGCTCTGAATTTGCGAAAACGTGTTCGAAAAAGCAGCTCCCTGCGCTTGCCATGTTTCAACTTGGCGATCTTCGCCTTAGTTGAATGGACAACGTCCGTAGCATTAAAGCTATTTGCGGTTTATGCAAATAGCTCACCTTGTTTGCGGAGTAGTAGCTACGCAAGTCAAACGTCCCATTTCATGGGTCTTATTGCCTTACTAGGCTAATGCTCAAAACATGGCGCCTTTTTTGACACTCTTAAAAGGAGGTATTCAATATGCGTCGTGTAAGTTTAACTGTTTTTGGTCGTGTGCAAGGCGTTGGTTTTCGTTATTTAACTAAAATGGTGGCTGATAAGATTGGTGTGACTGGAATCGTGCGCAATTTGCTGGATGGCACGGTTTATATTGAGGCTCGTGGTGATGAGCAGGCAATTGCGGCCTTTATTAAGGCAATCAAAAATGGTCCTTCGCCCTACGCCAAAGTGACGCGCGTTGATTTAACTGAACTGGCTGATGATAAGGTTTACCGCGACTTCGCTGTCACTAATTAAAACCGCGGTAACTTATTTTGCGCCACGGTCTAAAGTCTGATTGAAAAATGCCGGTCATTCAAGTATAGTAGTAGAAGACTTTATTGGCCGATTTGGCTAGTAAATACAGCTAATGTTATTAAAAATGAACCGGCATAAACTTAGTTTGCCGCGCTCTTTGTAGAAAGGAATTTAATCCAACACATGAAGCGAATAAAACGTCTACTTAGTTACGGTGGACTGTTCACGGTATTAACCTTATTACTGTCTGCATGTACCAATACCCAAACGCACCGTACGCCGCCAACCGGCTTTATTTACGGGCCGATTTATCATTGGTTAGGTTTGCCAATGCAACATTTGATCACTTGGATGGCCAAGTTATTCGGTAATCCCCCTGATTATGGTTGGGCAATTCTGCTGATCACTTTGATCGTGCGTTTGGTTTTGTTGCCATTGATGCTCAGTCAATCCAAGAGCACCTTGAAGCAGCAACACCGCCGCGAAGCCATCAAGCCCCAATTAGATGACATTCAAAAGCGTCAAGCTGCCGCAACGACCTCTGAGGAAAAGGCGGCTTTAAGCCAGGAAATGATGACCACCATGAAAGAAAATGGCGTCAGCATGACTGGTGGAATCGGCTGTTTACCGATGTTGGTTCAGTTGCCGGTATTCTCGGCCTTATACATGGCGATCCAATATAGTCCCGCAATTTTTAAGAGTACGTTCTTAGGCATTAGCTTAGGCCAAACCAATATTGTCGTCGCTGTTTTAGCTGGCTTAACTTATGTGCTGCAAGGCTACTTGTCCTTGATTGGCCTGCCCGAAAGTCAGAAGAAGCAAATGAAGACGATGATGTTAATGAGTCCAGCGATGACCTTCTTCATTGCCCTAGTTTCCCCAGCCGGCTTAGGCCTGTACTTCTTTGCTGGTGGGATCTTGGCGATTTTCCAAACGATGATCACCAACTTCTATTACATGCCACGGATCAAAGCTGAAGTGGCGGAAGAAATTAAAAAGAATCCACCGAAGCCGGTTGCAAAAGCAGTGGTCAAGCCTAAGCCAAAGACGGTAACGTCTGCAGCAGCCGCGAAGCCAAAGCGCAATCGTAACGCGGGTAAACAACAACATCATAACTAAACAAAAAGCATTTCAACGCGCGGATTACCGCCCAGTTGAAATGCTTTTTTTATGCATCCGGCGTTGGTGTGTTGCCGGTTTTATTTTCTAGATCTAGCAGTGATTCGCCTGGTTCTAACGTTTTAACGATTGGGAACGAAACGCGGAAAATCGCACCGCTGCCCAAAACGCTTTCCACTCGGATCCCACCGTGATAGCTTTCGACCAAATGTTGGGCAATCGACAAACCAAGGCCGTTACCGCCTTTGTCACGACTGCGCGCCTTGTCCACGCGGTAAAAGCGGTTGAAGACGCGGTCGATATTTTCTGGCGCAATACCTTCACCAAAGTCCTGCACGGCGATTTCAACGTTGCGTTCGTCACGCGAAATCGACAAATGCACTTCTTGCCGCTTTTGCGAATATTTCACCGCATTGTCCATTAAAATGATCAAAATCTGTTCAAAATGATCGCGATAAATTTTAATAACTGTTGGTGCCTTTAAATCGTCGTCCAGCGTAAAGGTAAATTCTGGATGGATCAACTTGAAATTGCCGAAAACTTGGTTGGCCACCTCTTTGGCATCGGTCATCGCATTCGGATAATGGATGTCCACCTGCTCAGCGCGGGACAGATCCAGCATTTCCTGAACCAAACTCTTCATCCGTGTAATTTCTTGCAGTGAAGCGCTGATCGATTCGCTTAGAATCTCCGGATCGTCCTTGCCCCAGCGATTAAGCATCTGCATGTGACCTTCGATAATAGCCACTGGCGTCCGCAATTCATGGGAAACATCTTCGACGAACTCTTCTTGTTGCTCAATGTAGCGCTGCATGCGATCCAGCATATCGTTGAATAGATTGGTTAGATCCGCCAGCTCATCATTACGCTGCGGGGCGGCGATCCGTTCAACTGACTGCGGTTCCTGATTGATAATATCAATGGTTTCCGTCATTGCCTTGATCGGCTTCAGGAAATAAACCGCCAATAAATAACCGAGCACCCCACTAACCAGAAAGGCAAATGCACCGAGCACGTAAAAAGCTACCAGTAACTGATGCTGATCTTTGTGCAACGTGCCCAGCTGGCTGGTGACCTGAACATAGCCGATGATCCGCCCACTTGTCCGCGAGCGAATCGGCCGCCGCCCAATAAAGCCATCTTGGCTGCCCACTTTTTCGCGGGAAACATCGATTGCCTTGGTCTGCTTAAACTTAGTTGAAATATTGCGGGAAGCATAAACTTCCTTACCGGCAGGATTATAAATCGTCACCGTTACGTCTTCGCGCGCCAACTTAACGATGATCGAATCCGTGTAAATGTTATCTTTGCCCCGCGTTTTATTTTCTGGTACCGGGTCGGCTGCCGTGGCCAAATCAGGCCGCAAGTACGGCAGCACGGTTTTATTGGTCAGCGTGTTGGACTGATTGTTCAGCCGCTCCACCACCAGGGTCATGGTATCCTTTAAATTCGTTTCTTCTTGGTTCATCATAATGGCGGTAAAACGACTAAATAGTAAAATTGCGAAAACAGCAAAAACAATGAATATACCAAAAGCGGCACCCAACGCCCACTTCCACCTGAGGGAGAAGCGTCGAGCCCGCTTTACTTGATTAGGATCATTTGCTGGGTTGGTCATCACGAGCGCATCACGTACCCAGTGCCACGAACCGTTTGAATGTAACTATCTTCGCCTTTACGGTCGATTTTGTTACGTAAATAACGGATGTAGACATCGACCACGTTAGTTTCGACTTCACTTTCGTAGCCCCAAACCTTGTTTAATAGAATGTCACGACCTAGCACCACGTTGACATTTTCCATTAACGTTAATAATAATTCATATTCACGCTTGGTTAAATCAATTGTGTCTTGGCCACGCTTAACAACCCGGTTTTCCTTTTCGATAGTTAAATCGCGGTAAGAAACGGTGGTTTGCTTAGCGTTATTTTGTTCGCCTTCAATATCGATGCGGCGCAATAAAGCCCGTAGCCGTGCCAATAATTCTTCAATGGCAAAAGGCTTAACAATGTAATCGTCAGCGCCGTGGTCTAAGCCAGAAACACGGTCGATCACGGAATCACGGGCTGTCATCATGATAATTGGTGTGTTCTTAACCTGCCGTACTCGCCGGCAGACTTCAAGACCATTTAATTCAGGCAACATTAAATCTAGCAAAATAGCATCCCAGTCACTGTTTAACGCAGCATCTAAGCCAGTCCGGCCATTATAATGGACCGTCGTTTCGTAGCCTTCATGTTGCAATTCAAGCTCAACGAAGCGGGCTAAGTTTTTTTCATCTTCAATAATTAGAACTTTACTCATTAGGTCTCACAACTCCTCAAAAGAACCTTAGTTAATTCTCACTTAATTATATTTACGTTTAAAATCGCTTAATGACAATTCTCATACAGCTAGTAATTTTACCATTGTTTCGCTAAAAAAGCTACCACTGCTGACTGTAATGGCGTTTAGTGAATTCTCATTTGGTATAAAAAAACACAAAGTCAAAATGGCTTTGTGTTTTGCGCTAAAATTATTGTTCTTCGTACCATGGATAATGGAAGCTACCGGGACGATCTGTCCGTTCGTAAGTGTGGGCACCGAAGTAATCACGCTCAGCTTGGATGATGTTAGCTGGTAAGCGTTCTGAACGGTATGAATCAAAGTAAGAAATGGCAGCTGCGAAACCTGGTACAGGTACGCCGGCTTTAACGGCTAAACCAACAAGGTCACGAACTGATTCTTGATATTGTTTCGTAATGTTCAAGAAGTAATCATCTAACATTAAGTTTTGCAACTTAGGATCTGTTTCGTAAGCATCCGTGATGTTCTGCAAGAATTGGGCGCGGATGATACAGCCAGCACGCCAGATACGGGCAATGTTAGCGTAGTCTAGATCCCAATCATAATGGTCAGAAGCAATGCGCATTTGTTCGAAACCTTGGGCATAACTCATGATCTTGCTGAAGTACAAGGCTTTACGGATCATTTCAACGACTTCAGTTTTGTCAAAGTCAACCTTGCCAACTGGCTTAGGTAATACCTTGCTGGCCTTAACGCGTTCGTCCTTCATCATTGAGATGTAACGTGCGTAAACTGATTCTGTGATCAATGATTGTGGAATTTCTAACTCTAGTGCATTGGCGGAACTCCACTTACCAGTACCTTTGTTAGCTGTCCGATCTAAAATAACATCAACGATTGGCTTGCCAGTACCAAGATCGTCCTTACGCGTCAAAATATCAGCGGTAATGTCAATCAAGTAGCTGTCCAATTCGCCTTTGTTCCAGTCATTGAAAATCGCTGCAATTTCGTCAACGGATAAGCCGACTAATTCATGCAAGACGTGATAACTTTCAGCAATCAATTCTTCATCACCGTATTCGATGCCGTTATGGATCATTTTAACGTAATGACCAGCACCGTTAGGCCCAATGTAAGTGACACAAGGAGCGCCGTCTTCGGCTTTAGCAGCCATTTGTTCAAAGATAGGTGCAACAAGGTCATAAGCTTCCTTTTGACCACCAGGCATCATTGAAGGCCCCTTTAAGGCGCCTAATTCGCCACCGGAAACACCCATACCAATGAAGTTGATCCCAGATTTGTCTAATTCAGTGTTACGGCGGATCGTGTCCTTGAAGAAGGTGTTACCACCATCGATCAAAACGTCGCCTTTATCTAATAATGGAACTAATTCCTTGATGACGGCATCAGTACCAGCACCGGCTTTGACCATTAAAATGATCCGCCGTGGCTTCTCTAATGAGGCAACGAAATCTTGAATGCTGTAACTTGGCACTAATTTTTTATCAGCATGTTCCTTAGCCACTGTTTCGGTTTTAGAACTTGTTCGGTTGTAGATGGCGACGGTATAACCGCGGCTTTCAATATTCAAAGCCAAGTTTTTGCCCATGACCGCCATACCAACGACACCAATTTGTGGTGTTTGCTTTTCCATATTTCTTTGTGCCCCCTTGTATCTATTTAACAACCTCTATCCTATCAAAAAAGCGCAAGAAATAAAAGTAGAGTGGTTGAAAAAGTGCTCAGCGGCTGAGCATTAGCGTAATAAAGCGATAAGAGACACGCAGTGGATCGTTCGATTTATGTAGCTAAGCGCAGGCCGCTACTTTTTCAACCACGTTTCCGCCAAAGTGCTCAGCGGCTGAGCATTAGCAAAATGGTTCAGCTACCAAGCTAACATTAACTTAGCTAGCGCCAATGATCTAAATTCAGTATACTATAGAAAATGACCACTTATAAATGGGGTGAAATCAATGCAGAAATTAACTGAATTGCTAGTTACGATCACCAAGTTAAAAACGCAAATCGATCATTATCGACCGCTATCTAAAGCTCAAGTTATTCAACTTGAAAAAAATATTCGCATCGAACACGTATGGTCCTCCAGTACGATTGAAGGCAATCAGCTAAATCAGTTTGAGACTGCTTCGATTCTTAATAAGGGCCTGACGATCCATGGTGCTGCCGTCAAAGATATTCTTGAAGTGCTAGATCTTAATCAAGCTTACGAATATATGCTAGACCTAGCCAAACGTCAGCAACCCTTGACCCAAACAATCATTCGCGATTTGAATCGCTTAGCCACGCTACAAACTGCTGAAAACAGAGCTGATGCTGGTGTTTATCGGGCAATCACCGTGTGGCCAAATGGTTTAGAAAATCATCCCTATGTTGATCCATTCAGTATTCGCCCCCAAATGGACGCCTTGATCACGTGGGCTAATGAAACGCAAAAAAGCTTGCATCCCGTCATCTATGCAGCTCGCCTGCACCAGCGTTTCGTAGCGATTCATCCTTTTATTGACGGTAACGGTCGCACCGCCCGCTTATTAATGAATCTTGCACTCACGGAAGCCGGTTATCCAGTCATTAATGTCCAGCCAGCGAAAGCCTCTCGCGACGCCTATATGCTGGCTTTAGAAAAGGCCAGAAATGGTGTGTCGGCAGATTTTGACCAACTGATTGCTCATTATATGCTCACAACGCTGCAACAGCGCCTACGCATTCTCCAGCTTAATCAGCAAAATATCGCCGATGCTGAACATGACGTTTGAACCCAGCGGCGCTAAACGCTGCCCTCACTGCATAAAAGTTTATCTTTAAAAATGACTACTTTCAGACCGCCACACCTACTTCACATCCCCTAATTTAGCGTAAACAAAAAGCATTAGCGCCATGGCCGCTAATGCTTTTTAAACAGGTCTATTAGTCTGCACTCTTACCTGTTGTAATAACTTGTTTGCCATCATAAAAGCCACAGCTTGGGCATACGTGATGAGATACACGCAATTCGCCACAATTAGGGCATGCGCTTAAGTTAGGCATTGCTAATTTAATGTGTCCGCGACGCATACGTTTCTTCGTCTTGGAAGTCTTTCTTTTTGGTACTGCCATTAAATTCCACCTCCTTAAAATATTTATCGTTTCACATTACTTATCGGTTGATTCATCGAATAAACCTTTTAGTTGCGCAAAACGTGGATCACCTTGTTGTTTACGCGCTTCCAGTAACTGGTCGTAATCATCCTCAGAGATGACCTCCCAATCGTTACCTTTAGGCATATCTGCTTCGTCCTCACGTTCATGAGGCGTCAGCACCTGCATCGGGACATTCAGCAAGATATTATCCACCACCGCTGAATCAAGGTCAAGGGTCTCGTTTTCTAAAACGATCACGGTGTCCGCTTGATCTTCCTCCGCTAACTTACGCTGGTCGGCTGGCACGTAGATTTCAGTAAATTCAAAATCTAATGGCAGCGCAACTGGCTTCAATGAGCGAGTTGACGGTAGTGTCAACGTTCCCGTTACCACAACGTGCGCCGTGATCGTGCTCTGATCTAGTGAAACTAAACCAGAAACCGCGATCGGACTGACGTCAATAATTTGTGGATCACGCTTCAGCAAATCTGCCTTCAAATCAAGCGTGTCCGCAAGTGGCAAAGGCTCTTGCTGATACTTTTCTAATTCAAGTAAAGACCATTTCATTGAAGTTTCCTCCTAATGCAACGAGAATAATTATAACTTTCCAGAAAATCTTTGTCAACCTAATTTACTTTACAGAAGTCAGCGCCGGTATCACGGTGTTTAGCGGCAAAAACAACGGCTTTCGATTAGCTTGATCAGCAATTCAGCTGCAGGTTCGATTATAGCCGATACTGAGCCTAGTTGCTAGGGATTTGTTGGTTATTTCTGAAAAAGTTAGTAAATGGGTGCCGCTGCTGTGCAAACAGGCCCCTGTACAAAACTGTCGTTTAGACGTTTGACCGACAATTAAATTAAGTGGTCGTTGTGTACATCGTGTGAGCAAGTTACTAATCTAGCCTGGCTACACTGATGATTAGCGTAAAAAAAGACCTAACGTCCAGCGTTAAGCCTCATTAATATGCTTACAGTCAAAAGAATACCGCTTAGTTGCCTCATCTGGCATCCAACTGAACGCAAGCTTACCATTAGACCACATCAGATAAATAATCTAATACCGTTATACGTATTGATCAAAATAACCACTAAAAGCATCCCTTGAAATACTAGCGTCACTTTATCATCTGACAATATTTTGCTAAATAGTGAGCCAACGTAACCCCCGAGCAGCGCGGCTGGAATGATAAACCAGAGCAACTCTAAATTGATCAGACTTAATTCATCAGAGACAATCAGGCTAACCAATTTTGAACCTTGGGAAAAGAAAATCGTACACAATGAATACAGCGTTGCTTCCTTGATCGGCAAGCCAAACATCAGCATTAATAACGCTACATTAATTGGTCCACCGCCGATGCCGAGAAAACTAGCAAAACCACCTAAAAGTAAGCCGCAGCCTAAAGACCAGTACCAACCGGTAAGTTGCCAACTACGCCAGCCATAGCGTGTGCTAAAAAAAGCAAATAAAATGGTGATGATCGTTATGCTGATTTGCACACTCAACACATTTTTTTCAACAGTTACGCGCAACAGAACAGTTAATAAATTTTTACCAGCTATACCACCAATAATAGCGCCAACTGCGAGCCAAGAAATGAAGCTGCCTTTTAATTTAACACCATTTTGGCGTTGCTTGATCGTGGCTGTGATCGACATGACAAAAACGGCTACTGCAGAATAAAAGGAGATTGCGGCGACACTATCCACGCCGATGAGATCAAAAATTGGTTTGATCAGGACACCACCACCCATGCCGGAAATGGCGCCTAAAGAATTAGCGACAATGATCACCAGAAAATAAATAATACCTAGTAGTGGCATTCGTTCACCTCCAAATAGCGTTACCGTGCCGAGTGAAATTACGCTCCAGTACCTTTTATTTGAACCTTAGCGTTAGAATGCTATTAAAAAAAGCTGCTTCACCAATCCGGCTTGCTTAAATTCAGCAATCAAGCCGCTATGATTTCACAGCTAAGCGGTGTGCGGCCGCCGTTACACCACTAATTGTGCGGTGAAAAAGCACTTTTCCACGATGTGCTAGGTCAAATAATGTTTCCTACGCGGTTGTCATTAGCCGCCAACAATTTGAGGGCAGCCGTGTAATCCTGGTTAGCTTTAGCCATCACAATTGCAGCAGCAACGTTGTTATGCGCCGCAGCCAGCAGTTGCCCTGCAGCCGCATCATCTAATGACAAAATAGTTGCCAGAATACCGCTGGCCCGGTGGACTAATTTTTCATTAGTTGGTTGAACATTGATCATTAAATTTTCGTAGACGTAGCCCATGCGGATCATAACGCCGGTTGACAGCATATTAAGCACCATTTTTTGTGCTGAGCCAGCCTTCATCCGTGTGGAACCAGTGACCACTTCGGGACCAACCACTGGATTGATGGCAATTTGCGCTAAATCAGTCATCTGATTGCTGGCTGTGCAAGTAATGGAAACAGTTAGCGCCCCAATTTTGTTACCATAGGTTAAGGCACTAATCGTGTATGGTGTGCGGCCACTGGCAGCTAGTGCGATAACCGTATCATTTTGATTCAGCTTAACCCGTTCAAGATCTTGCACAGCTAATTTTTTTGAATCCTCAGCCCCTTCAACTGCCGCAAACATCGCTTTTTGACCACCTGCTAGTAGTCCAAATGCGCGCTCAGGGGCAACACCATATGTCGGTGTCAATTCGATGGCATCTAAAGCACCTAATCGTCCTGATGTGCCGGCGCCCATATAAATAATTCTGCCGCCAGTCTGGAAACGCGCGGTGATGGCTTCGATTGCTTGGCCAATTGCGTCATTTTGCGTGCTGATGGCAGTCGCAACGCTATGATCCGCTTGATTGATCAACTTAGCAATTTCAGTACCCTTTAATTGATCGATCTGCATCGTATTAGGATTTCGTTGTTCCGTCGTTAATTTAGCCACTTGCCTTCCTCCACTCTGTTTTAATTACCGGTCTTATCCTTAAGCCGAGAAACAATTTCGTTAGATTTAATAATGGTATCCTACATTTCTGGCAATTGTTTTTGAATGATACCACTGAAAAGAATATCGGTAACGATCATTGAATGAATCCGTGATGAAATCGAAGCCAGCCGGACTAAATGCTCAGTTTGTGGAATTTGTAAAGTTATATCAGTCTGCTTAGTTAGCGGTGAATCAAGATTGCTCACGATGCTGATCACCGGTGTATTACGTTTTTGCGCTGCCTGTGCCCCAACGACTACTTCCTTAGTGATTCCTGAGTAGGAAATTGCTAAAATAACATCGTCAGCTGTACTTTGCGTGGAAAATTCTAAATTCATGTGGGCATCAGTATCATAAAAACTAGTTTTACCGTAACGATTTAACCGGTGATACAGATCATAAGCAACTAATCCGGAAGTTCCAACCCCAAACAGATAAATGCGCTTGGCTTGGCGTAACGTGCTGATTGCCTTTGTTAATTCACCGTTATCCAGCGTTTCGTGTAGTGTTTCCGCGGCATCGCGGTACAGTTGCTGCATTTTCATGGTCAGCGTTTGTGCATCGTCCTCCGGTTTGATCACCAAATCAATTGATTGCTCATTGTGCTGAATCTGTTGTACCAAGTAAACCCGCATCTCGTCCATGCCAGCGTAACCTAATGACTGAACAAAACGAACGATTGTTGAGGCAGAAACACCCACATGCTGCTCTAACTCATGGGTGGAAGAATCAACAAACTGTTGTGGATGTTGACGCAAATAGTTAGCGATATGCTGTTGTGATTTACTCATGGTGCTATATTGTTGTTCAATTCGATCAAATAAAATTGTCATCACCTACTTTATTTTTACGGTTGTTTATTAGCTCGCAGCCACTAATATGCTTGCAACTATTTCATTAAAAACTTAAGTTGCCAATTATTTAATAAAGGTCGTGATCAACGCATCGCTTTCTGTCGGTACCATTTGCGCTGTCACCTTAACCCCTTGCTCGATCATCAGCTTAACATCCGCAATATCTTGCTCATTTAAATAAACGGACGCCTTAATTTGTTTAGTGCCTTCATGCGGCGCAATGTTACCGACATTAACTTGCTCTGTTTTGATGCCACCCGCAATCAAAGCCGCCATATCTTGAATATTTTGTGTGAGTAAAAAGATTTTTTCATCAGCGTAACGCCCCTGTGAAAAAGTATAGATTGCCCGCCGCACTGACATGATCGTCAGCTTAATGCCTTGAGGTCGCGCCATTTTTAAAACGCCGATCTGCATGTCGTCTTTAACGGCTTTATCGTTAACGACCACGATTCGTTCCGCACCACTTAACCGCGTCCAAACCGTTGCCACCTGACCATGAATCAGCCGTTCATCTATTCGTGCATGAATAATTGCCATAAAATATTCCTCCCTTGCTGCTGGATAATAGCTTGAACTGCCTATTAGAACCCAGTGCTTTAGAACAAGCTACCAATTGCACCGAAAATGTTGTCTAGATTACCAAGCAACATCCCCAAACCGATCAAAACAAAAATCAATTTAGTTGAGTTCATTTTCTTCTTACCTAACAGCCAATATGACACCATGACAATCGAAAGGGGAATTAAGGCTGGCATGATTTGATCTAACATATCCTGCACGTTCAATGTGACCTTACCCATTTGATATTTCAAATCTAAAGTATAGGTGATAACTGCTGGAATCAAGGCACCAACAACCGTCAAACCTAAGATTGCAGCAGCATTCGTCAAAGTCTTCATACGATCCGCGAAGTCAGTGGCCAATCGTGCCCCTTGCTTATAACCAACGTCAGTGAACCAATACCGGACAGCCAGAATCGCGATTCCGGCAACAACAGGGATAAATAACCCAACTGCGGAACCAGATTGTGCCATATAAGCCGCAATGGAAAAAATAATTGTTCGGAAAATAGCTAGAAATAGTGTGTCACCAACCCCAGCTAACGGACCCATTAACCCCGTTTTTAATCCGACGATGGCTTCCGCATCCTTCATACCAGTTTTTTCTTCCATCCCAATATCAGCGCCAATAATCAAATGTGACATTGGCTGACTCGTATTAAAATAACCTAAATGTGTTTTCAAAGCAGTCTTCATATCTTCTGGCTTATCTTTATACAGCTTCTTGATCACGGGCATCATGACCCACGAATAACCGAGGCCTTGCATCCGCTCGTAGTTCCAGCCCCATTGCAAGCCGAAAAGATTACGCCAATAAACCTTTTTGATGTCTTTTTTATCTAATTTAGTCATTGAATTCCACCTCTTCTTCCGCGTATAGATCAGTCGAGTCTGGGTCGGTCGCCGCTGGTGCTGGCTTGGTATTTTGTGAACCACTGGTTGGCGCTGATGGCTTAGTACCAAACATCAAGTACAACCCAGCCATTGCTAAACCAATTAAAGCAACACCCAAAATTGAAAATGATTTACTGAAGTAAGCCATTAGAACAAAACCAATAATGAAAAACGGCCAGTAGTTTTTAAGTGGTAGATAACGCATCAAAATCGCGATCCCCATTGCTGGCAAGATCATCCCTGCTGATTCAAGCCCTTGCATAAACCACTGTGGAATAAAGTTATTGATCGCAGTGACTACGCTTTGACCGAAAACAAGGCCCACAATCACCGGCACCGCACGTGATAACACCCAAGGAATCATCCCATAAATATTTTGCCGCTCAACTCCACGGTAGTTTCCTTCATTCGCAAATTTATCCGCCCGATGTTGGAAGAAAGTGTTGCTCATCCGCGCTAAAATATCTAATTGAGTCATCAATAACCCGATTGGTACAGCTAAACCAATTCCGTAAGCCACACCTTTACTCGCAATAATTGCATAAGCAGTTCCCATAACTGATCCTGTTAAAAAATCAGGTACGGTGGCGCCACCATATGTGGCTACCCCTAAAGTCATCAATTGTAAGGTTGCACCAACCGCCAACCCTGTTGTTAAGTCACCCATAATTAATCCAGTAATAGCGCCGCCAAATAACGGTGAATAAGGCCCTAATTGCATTGATATTTGGTCAAGGACAGCAATGGTAACATAAAGCGTTAATAAGATAATCGTTGTAACAGATACCATAATTTCTACCTCCTGTCGTTTGTTTACGCTTACAATGTATCATGCCGTCTCAATTTTTGCAATAATTTTTCTTTTTATTTTAAAATAATATATATTAACGAAAAATCGTTGCAAAAATTTGTACTTAGTAATCAGTGCGTCATGCTGATTACTGGACCGAATATTGATTCTACCAATGTATAAAAAAAGCCAAATATCGCGGTACCGCAACCGGCTGCCACGATATTTGACAAAATGTACTGACATAAATTAACTGATTCAAGCACATAAACTGCAAAAAAAGTAGGAAAACCGACAACAATTTTGCCACCTTTTATATCAAATCTGCAACTGTTTTACGGCCCTTAGCAGATAATATGCACCAAAAAAGAAGGCTACAACATAAGTGAAATTATGTTGTAACCTTCTTTGCCTTAGCCGGTATATTTGCCGACTGCAGTTAATTTTTCTAAAACTGACTTTTTATGTGGTGCATGTGTAATTTCTTCTGAAACATCGTGACCTGCAGTGTGACCATGGTGCTTGCCTCCTGCCCACGGTTTAACGTCAGTAACATCATAAACCACACCGTCTACGGCAACATAAGCTTGTTTCCCATTCGTACCATCATATTGTGCCAGTTCAGCTTGAGTAAATGTTTTTTCTACCATCAAATCACTCCTCATCGTTTTAATTATTTTTAGTATAACACGATTAGATGTGCCAGAGGCTGAAAACGCTCACTGAAATTTAAAACGCTATCAATTCTAACTGTAGGCCGCGGCAGCTTTTACTAAAACTTAAGGCAAAAATTTTTCACATAACTTAATCTCTGCTATACTAAAATAGTAAATTCATCTTCATAAATCAGAGGTGGTTGCTGTGAAAATTTCCCTACTTAAATTACCGGGTTTCTATGATACGTTATTTATGTTATTCTTATTGCTCAGTTGTGCAGTCTTAGGTATTGGTCATGTGCTACCAGTACTGCACGTCACCAACTTTTTTTCCGCGCGAACGGCCTTATTTGACCATTTAACGATTTTCACTTGGATTGGTTTAGGCCTGCATTTAATTTCCTATTTTCGCGCTTTCCATATTCCTGCCATGTTATTAGCAAATATTGCTGGCATTGGTGCTTTTCTCATTTTTTGGTTGCTACCATCAGTGGCCCTACTGCCACTGATTCTATTAGCAATAGCTATTTTATTGACCCAAAAAACGGCTAAACGCAAAGCCGCGCTGCACCATAAGCATACGCATGTGCAAGAACAGAACCCGGCTTCTCAAGAATAAACTACATAAACTGAACATCAGTTTTAAAATAAATTACCAGCTAAAGCAAGGAGTTTTCCAGTAATGAAAATTGGTATTGATCAGATCAGCTTCCAAACGTCGCAATATTTTGTCGATATGGCCGAGTTAGCACTTGCACGCAATGAAGACCCCAATAAGTATTTAATCGGTATTGGCCAAAAAAAAATGGCGGTCATCCCGCCAACCCAAGACAGTGTCACCCTAGCTGCTAATGCCGCGGCTAAAATTTTGACACCGACAAATCGGCAACAAATCGATACGGTTATTTTTGCCTCTGAATCCGGCATTGATCAATCTAAATCAGGCGCCGTTTACCTACAAAGTTTGCTAGGCCTACCAAGACAAGTTCGTGCTTTTGAGGTCAAACAAGCCTGCTATTCAGCAACAGCGGCGTTACAACTGGCGCGAGGCTATATTGCCTTACACCCTGATAAAAAAGTTTTGATCACCGCTAGTGATATTGCCCGTTATGGTATCGGTAACGCCGGTGAACCCACTCAAGGTGGCGGTGCCGTGGCAATGCTCATCAGTAAAGAGCCACGAATTTTAGCGTTGGAAGATGACAGTACCGTTTTAACTGAAAATATCATGGACTTTTGGCGGCCAAATTACGCTACCGAAGCCAAGGTTGATGGTCACTACTCTGGCCATATGTACGTTGACTTTTTCAAAGAAGTGTTCGATACCTATCAAGCACAAACTGGTATGACCCTAGCTAACTTTGCGGCATTAGCCTTTCATTTACCCTATACTAAAATGGGGTTGAAGGCGCTGCGTGCTGTTTTACCCGAAGCAGATGCACTCACCCAGCAAAGACTGAGTGCTAATTTTGAAGATTCACGCGCTTATAACCAAATTGTTGGCAATCTCTACACTGGCTCACTCTACCTCAGCCTATTATCTCTATTAGAAAAGACACAAACTTTGCAAGCAGGTGATCGGTTAGGACTGTTTAGTTATGGCTCTGGTGCGGTTAGTGAGTTCTATAGTGGTATTTTGCAAGCTAATTTCAAGCAAGCACTTATGCCTGAACAGCATCAAGCAATGTTTGCGGCACGACAACAAGTTGATGTTCCCACCTACGAACAACTATTTAATCAGCAACTGCCAACTGACGGCAGTACCGTCGAACTAGATTTAAGTCATGATCCAGCACAATATGTTTTGGCAGGAATTAAAGCTGATCAACGCCAATATAAAAAACAAGTTTAAAAAAGCAGCGGGCAACCGCTGCTTTTTATTTTGCCCGTAATGGCGGACGATTGAAGTTTTGTTCGTGGCCATTGATTTGAGCGTACACATCATCTACGCGCACCTCAAGACCAAGCAAGCCTGCTTCCGCGCCAATTTTCTGGCTGACGCGGGCAATTAATGGGCGGTCCAGTTGCGCTTTGATTTGGTGCAGATAGGTTTGACCGCGCTGGCTAAAGCCGAGTAAATGGATATATGGTTGCTGCTCAACTTGGCGAATCGCTGGCGTGTGAATATTTAGCAAAACGTACAAGCATAAGCGCTGTAAACGCGTATACGTGTACCGCTTTGTTTTCAGCGCCCGTAGTAGCTCCGGAAAATTAGTCACGTTTTTGATCACGCTATGAAAACGATACTCTAAGCCCTCCGTCATTTGGTAAAGCTGACCAAGTTCGGCGGTGGGCGTGCTTAAAATACGGTAACGTAAATAAGGAAAAAAGTCCGCCCACGACACCAATTTTTGTTGCTGCAGCGCTTGGGCAATATCTGGCGGCACCACCGTAGCGATAGCTTGTGACGCCGTAGTTTGGCCTAGGGCAAGGCGGCGGATGGCCGTGGCACTGGCAATCGCGGTGCCATTGAGTGTCGTATCTTGATACTGGGCGTTTTTACGCGCCAGTGGTAGCAACTGCAGTGGCCGCGCTAATTTGGCGTTGGCCGTGGCGTAGCTTAAGCCTAACAACTGATTGGGACTATCGATATTCAGGTGCAAGGTCGCTTGATAAAAATGGTTCAGTTGCATAGCGTAAGTTTGTTGGTAATCGCGAAAATACTCGTGTAAGTTCGGTAGCGTCGCCAACTGACGGCCAACTGCCTGATAGTCGATAGCCGTATTCTCAGTGCCGAAAACCAAGCTGTCGCATTGCAGTGCCGCCAACAGGTTGATGGCGCCGCTAGCAAAGCGATCCGCCGGCGCCACCGCAGCGGCAAACGGTAACTCCACAACTAGATCAACGCCATGCGCTAACGCTGCCTGTGCCCGCGTCCATTTATCCAAAATGGCAGGTTCGCCGCGTTGCAAAAAGTTGCCGCTCATCACCGCCACCACTACATCGGCGCCTGAACGCTGCTTCGCGGCCTGCAAATGATACAAGTGCCCGTTATGCAACGGATTATATTCAACAACTAAACCGACTGCCTTCATCCCGCTTCACCTCAACTTAACCTGTTGCAACTAAAAAATGTGCGCCATAAACCAACGCCTACTTACCGCACACGCAGACGTTCACTGGCTTATACCACACGCTTTTCTTTTCGACCACGCTAGGCTTTTTCCGCCGCAAAAAACCAGCGCACACTGTCAGCGGCAACGGCACTTTGGCCAAAGTCAGCGCTCACCGTTATATTCTTAAAGCCCGCTTGCGTCAAAGCTTGTTTAACATCTGCCAACGGATAGGTCCGTTCGTGATGCAATTCGCTTAACGCTTGGTAGCCGCCGATTGCTTCATCCCAAACAAAGAAGGTCAGATCGTGCTCGACTGAATGCGGCTGTTCACCAAAATAACTGGCCCACATAAAGGCCGTGGTTTCGTTTTTATAATTGTACATATAACCAGGAAACAACTCGTCCATTTGGTATAACGAATGCATATCAAATAAGAAACGGCCGCCGCTCGTTAGATGCTGCGCCACCTGCTGGAAAACAGTGGTGACGTCCGCCAGATCTGGCATATAGCACAACGAATCGTCCAAGCACGTGACTAGATCATAGGTGGCTAATTCCGTCAAATCCCGCATATCACCTTGTAATAACGGCAGTTCAACGCCGGCATCTAATGCGTGTTGTTCCGCCAAGGTCAACATATCACCGGATAGATCAAAGCCCGTCACCGGATAACCCGCTTGAACTAATTTCGTGGCTAAAATACCCGTTCCACAAGCCAGCTCTAACGTCTTCGGCTGCTTTTTACCGGCATTTTGAGCCACAAAAGAAAGCCACTGATCATAAAGGTCAGTGTCCATCATTTCATCATATAATGTCGCAAAAGTCTGGTAAATCATTCTGCTTCAATCCACTTAGTGACATCAACGCTACCTGCATTAGCCCATAATTTTTCCAAATTATAATAAGCGCGTTCTTCTGGATTGAAAATGTTAACGACCACGTCGCCAAGGTCGATCAATACCCACTTAGCGGAATTTTTACCTTCAACCCGGCGAACAGCGACGCCAGCTTGTTCTTCTTGATCAGCGATTTCTTCTAAAATGGCATCCATTTGTCGCTTCGAAGTGCCTTGTAAAACAACAAAATAATCAGCCAACAAGCTGACTTTTCGGACATCAAGTGCAACAATGTCCTCTGCGCGTTTACTATCTGCCGCACGGACAGCGATCTCTAAAATTTCTTTACTGTTCAAAATAGTGCTCCTTTTCAAGGTAATCGTCTCATTTGATTACCGCCATTGTTTGTTTTCAAATACCGTCTGCTTGCAAGGCACGCCGGTGACCTTAAGCGTTGGCGCCTGCTTAGTGGCCTGCGACCCACGCGTTATAGGTATCGATCGTTTTCGGATAAATATTGACTTGTTTTGCGATTAAAAATTTCAACGTGTTAGTGATTTCAAAACGCACACCAGCGTCTAAGCTTGCTTCAGCAGCCGCTCGCGCTTGGTCAACACCGGGAAAATCACGCCCAGGCTCAATAAAATCAGCGACGAAGATAATCTTATCCAGCGTCGTCATTTCTACTGCGCCGATCGTGTGCCGCCGAATCGCATTCAAGACTTGGGTGTCGTGAATACCTAGCTCACGTTCAACCAGATACGCGCCGATCACACCATGCCAAATGCCATTATTAGCCGTCAATAAGTCAGGGTCAAACCGCTGTTGCCGAATGAGCTGCTTAAACTCAGCATCAGGCCGTTGCTTTGCATAATCGTGCACCAATCCGGCTAAGCCAGCCCGTTGCACGTCCCCGCCGTACTGCTGCGCCAGCTTAATGGCCGTCTGCTCAACCCGCTGAACGTGGGCAAAGCGACCGTCACTTAACTGCGCATGCAGTCGCGCCAACAAATCAGCGCGGGACAAAGGAACCAAGGTCTGGGGATAATCAATATCAGTGTTTTTCACGATATAAGCCTTCTTCTTCAATGTAATCAAGGACTGCATCTGGCACCAAATAACGCACCGAGCAGCCTTGGGCGATCCGCTGGCGAATCAGCGACGAACTAATATCCAGCAACGGTGCGTCAACCCACAAAACCGGGAAACGACTTTCAGCTGGAAATTCAGGCCGCTTAACACCAACGAACTGCACCAATTTCAATAAGTCATCAATACGATGCCAGTTAGGCAGATCCTTCACCATATCAGCACCAACAATGAAATAAAAATCAGTATCAGGATGCTTTTGCTTCAACGTGACCATTGTATCATAGGTGTAGCTAACGCCGCCGCGATCAATTTCTGCTCGCTCAAGGTCAAAATGCGCATTACCGTCAATAGCCCGCTCAACCATTGCGACACGATGCTTAGCAGCAATCGTCGTCTTCGGATTTTGATGCGGTGGTTGCGCATCGGGCATGAATAAAATTTTATCCAGGCCTAATTGCGAACACACCGATTCAGCCATCACTAAATGGCCTAAATGCGGTGGGTTAAAGGTACCACCCATAATGCCAACTTGCTTATGCGGCGTATTCTTAAGAATTTCTTCCTTCATTTCTACTGTGATCACTGGTTGGGTTAACGTTCTCACGGTTTCAATGCCACCTTCTTACTTAGATAATGCTGCAACTTGCAACGATAACCGCCGATATTTTTCCTTTAATGCTGGGCGGTAGACCAAGACAACCCGGCCAATAATCTGCGGAACCTCCAAATTAGGAATTTGGTTAGTCAATTCAGCAGCCACCTCGGCCGGCGTTAAATCAGTGTTTTGTAATAAATTAATTTTCAATAACTCATGCCGCGCAATACTATCATCAACCTGCGCCAAAAAAGTCGCGTTAATGCCGTTCTTACCGACATGAAACTCAGGACGCAAACGATTAGCCCGCGCACGCAAAAAGCGCTTTTGTTTACCAGATAAAGTCATAAAGAAATCCTTTCTAGAGTGTTGGAAAAAGCGGGTAGCTTCTGAGCATTAGCCTAGCTAGACAATAAGTGACACGAAGTGGAGCGTTTGACTAGCGTAGCTAAGCGCAGGAAGCTGCTTTTTCCAACACGTTTCCGTTAAGAGTGCCAAAAAAGGCGTTCATGTTGTGAGCATTAGCCTAGCTTGATGATAAGAGACACGAAGTGGCTCGTTCACCAAGCGTAGCTAGGCGGAACAACATGCCTTTTTTGGCACGTTTCAGTTAGAGTTGCCCAAACAAGCCGTTCATATTGTTCACTTCAGCCCAACCGCAGCCATTAAATCAAAGCGGGCCGAATAGTGACCGCCACGCCTTCTGGTGCCCAGCCGCTGACGGTGATGCCTGCAGGGACGGTGATCCAGCCCAGCCCGGCGAAGACTAGGTCACTTTTAACCTTGGGTGTAAATTGGATCCGTGCCAAAGCTGGAAAGTCGCCTACTTCATTTGGCCGCGGTGGCTGAAGTAATTTACCCACTTGGCGTTGGTAGAAGTCATCGGCGTTACTTAATTTAGTCCGATGAACCAATAAATTATTATCTAAATACAGCGTAAAGCCAGTATGCGGACCGCGTTCATAATCAAACCGCGCCAAACCACCTAAAAAGAGCGTTTGTTCACTATTTAGCTGGAACGTCTTAGGCTTGATCGGTTTTTGCGGTGCAACGAGCCGGAGATCCTTGGGACCCAAGTAGTAAGCCATCTGTTCACGATGAATGATCCCGGGGGTGTCCACTAACTCATGGCCATCGTCTAACGGAATTTCGATTTTATCTAATGTTGTTCCCGGAAAACGTGAGGTCGTGATCAAGTCTTGGGTGCCGGTAGTCCGTTTGATGATTTGGTTGATCAACGTTGATTTACCAACATTGGTGACCCCAACTACGTAGACATCGCGGCCAGCACGATATTTGTCAATCGCCGCCAACAACTCATCTAGATCATACCCATTTTTAGCACTGGTCAGCAGCACGTCAATTGGCCGTAAACCAACAGCATGGGCCTGTTCCTGTAACCAGCGCCGCACTTTATTGCGCTTAACTGAATTGGGTAACACGTCGACCTTATTCCCCACTAACAAAACTGGGTTATGGCCGACAAAACGGTGTAAGCCGGGAATAATACTGCCGGAAAAGTCGAAAATATCGATCACATTAACGATCAAAGCATCAGTATCGCCGAGCTGCGTCAATAATTTCAAAAAATCATCGTCAGTTAAGCGGACATCGGAAATTTCGTTATAATGACGGAGGCGGAAACACCGCTGACAATAAACTTCCCCTGACGCTAAGCCCTTTTCTAACGCTGAAGCTGGCGTATAACCAGCAGCCTCAGGATCTGTCGTTTGAATCTGTGCCCCACAACCAATACAATATAATGGCTCTGTTTCTGTCTCAGCCATCTAAACGCTCCTTCCACTGTAACTCAGGATGACGCCGCCGTAAGCGACGCATTAAAAACTTTTCAAGAAATCGATTAATTCGCGTATTCCAAGCATCGGTTTTGATCAAGGGCCGGACTAAAACAGCCCGAACCCCACTATTATTAGCGGCGATCATATCGGTGATCAATTGATCCCCCACCATGATCAATTCGTCGTTGGATAACTTCAGTTGTACCTTGGCGCGGCGAATACCGATTGATAGAGGCTTCAAGGCCCGCGCAATAAATGGCACCTTCAAGCTTTTCACGGCGCGACTGATCCGCGCAGCACTATTATTGGAAACAACCACTACTGGAATACCGCTGGCTTGCATTTGTTGGATCCACGTTTTAATTTCCGTGGTGCCAGTCGGATTATCCCAAGCAATCAATGTGTTATCCAAATCAGTCAGAATCGCTTTGATTCCTTGGCGCCGTAAATCGGCCGCCGTTAGCTGGGTGATTTTGGCCACCATCCAAGTCGGTTTATAGTCTAAAAACATAATAACCTCTCAACATCTATATCGTTTTACATCTCAACAATCCATTATAAGGGAAAGCTGACTAAATTGCACCCGCGTAGATCGAAAAAAGTAGTGCCAGCGCAAATCCCCTTAATTTGGACCCGTAAAAGCTAATTTCTTTGCACCCGCACGCTTTTGCCGTATGCTGAAGCCAAAGTCGTTAGCAGGTAAATTAGAAAGGATTGATTTAATGCAAAGTTTTGGCTTTAACCAGTTTGGGGACGCTGACGTTTTTGAAAGCCTCACCCAACCAACCCCTGAATTAACGCCAGTCCGCGTTTTGGTCGACGTCGCTGGTTTTGCGCTTAATCCGTATGATGCAGCGCTGCGCCGCGGTGAGCAAGCCACCGCCCGGCCGCTACCTTTTCCCATCGTCCCCGGTAGTGATGTCGTCGGCACGATTCGCGCAGTCGGTGAACAAGTCACTGATTACCAAGTCGGCGATGTGGTTTTAGGCCATAGCAATCTCGGCGCTTATGCCGAACAAATCGCCATTTCCCATAACAAAATCGTTAAAGTGCCGGCGCAAACGCCGCTGAGTGCGGTGGTCGGCCTACCTTCCGTCGGTATCACGGCCTACAACTTATTGGTGGTCAAGTTACAACTGCAACCAACGCAAAGCTTACTGGTACAAGGCGCTTCCGGTGGCGTCGGCAGTCTGCTGGTGCAAATTGCCAAAGCAAGCGGCGCCCACGTTACCGGCGTTGCCAGCGCAGCCAACGCAGCTTATGTGCGGCAACTCGGTGTCGATCAATTTATCAGCACCGCCGACTTTGCCACTAGTCCTGTCCGCGCTGATATTGTTGTCAACGCGGTGAACGGCGGCCGTGCTCAGGCAGTCGGCCTCGCCCACGTCGCCACCGCCGGCCAGTACGTTAGTCTCAACCAACTGACGGACAGCGACACTGACGTGGCCACGCTAGCTTTTCAGCCTGAAAAAGGGTTCCGTGATCGCCCTGCGTTAGCCTATTTAATGGCCTTGTACCGCCAGCAACAACTGCAGTTACCAGTTGCCGCTCAACTAGGCTTCGATCTAGCCGGCGTGCAAGCCGGGCAGCGTTTATTAGAACAACGCCATCGTCCCGGCAAAATTATTGTCATGAAGTAAATAAAAAAGTTGTGCTCGCGCTGAGCACAACTTTTTTTATAGCCAATTACTATTTAGCAATAGCTGTTTTTGCTTGTTCTGCTAAGTCAGAAAATGCTTTAGCGTCACTGATCGCAAGTTCAGATAACATCTTGCGGTTAATGTCGATGCCTGCAAGTTTCAAACCGTGCATCAATTTGCTGTAGCTAATGTCATTCAAACGTGCTGCTGCGTTGATACGCGCAATCCATAATTTACGGAAATCACGTTTAACTTGACGACGATCACGGAAAGCATAACGGTACGAAACCATTACTTGGGTGTTTGCTGTTTTGAACAAACGATGCTTTGAACCGCGATAACCTTTAGCTAATTTTAAAACCTTTTTACGACGTTTGCGCGTCACTATTCCACCTTTAACACGTGGCATTGAAATTCCTCCTCAAATACTTCGGCGTTTCACTATAGTGAAAACTTAGGAGCACGAAGTTACCTAAAAATTAAATTGTTGATGCTATCTTACTTCATTTGGGATAGCATTTGTTTGATCCGCTTCATATCGCTAGCGGAAACCATGCCTGGTTTAGCTAAGAAACGACGTTGCTTCTTAGTCTTACCATGGAAACGGTGGCTCGTGTAAGCGTGATGGCGTAACAAGCCGCCGTTACCGGTTTTCTTGAAACGTTTTGCTGATGCACGATGTGTTTTTTGTTTTGGCATAATTAATCTTCCTCCCTACAGAAGACGGTGGCGAAAAACTGTCGCCACAGTCTTTCCAAACAAATTTAGTACGGTGCGCTTCACCATGATTGATGAAGTTATACCTGATAGAACGTGTTCTAGGAAGCAGGCTTTTCTGCCTAGCACTGTCAGGTAAGCCCGCCACTGCGTGTAGCTGCTTGCCTGAGTTACTTAGCGTTCAAAGTCTGAACGCTCCCTAACGCACTCCTATTGCTTTTCTGCGATTGGCTGCAACATCATTGACATGCTGCGTCCGTCCATCTTAGGATGAGCGATAACTGTTGCAACATCTTTGGTCTCATCGGCCAAGCGCTTAAGTACTTCACGGCCAATTTCTTTATGCGTGATTGCACGACCGCGGAAACGAATTGATGCTTTGACCTTGTCACCCTTAGCTAAGAATTTACGCGCATTCTTCAACTTGGTTTCAAAATCATTCTGATCAATTGTTGGACTTAAGCGGACTTCTTTGATGCTAACGATTTTTTGTTTCTTACGGGCATCGCGTTGTTTCTTTTGCAATTCAAAACGATACTTACCGTAATCCATGATCCGCGCTACCGGTGGCTTAGCGTTGGCGGCCACAAGAACAACATCCAAATTAGCTTGGTCGGCAATTCGCAATGCTTCGGTCATACTCTGAACGCCTAGTTGGTCACCATTTTCAGCGATCAAACGAACCTCACGTGCGCGAATCCCATCATTGACCATCATGTCTTTTGCTATGGCTATTCACCTCCAAAAATTTCGAGAAAAATGCAGAAAAAAACGGAGCCCACTTACGCAGACCCCGCCACAAACCAATAGTTGATTTGTTCCGTTCATATCTGCCCAGAGACATTTTAGTCAGCTTAGGCGAGAAGCGGGCTGCTTCTGCTTTAATTCTCAATAAGCTAAATTATACGATTACTTATTATCTTTGTCAAGCTGTTGAGCTACATTTGCTTCGGTACCCTTTAATTTACCGCTGCGACTGTAGTTACCAACCTCGGCAACCATGGCGTCAATATAAATATTAGCGTCTTGGGCAATACCTTTGTCTTCACCATAATGGCGAACTGAGACGCTGGCGTGACTCATTTCTTCATCACCAATAACCAAGGTATACGGAATCTTCTGGGTTTGAGCTTCACGAATCTTGTAACCCATTTTTTCGTTACGATCATCGATTTCAACCCGTAACCCACGGGCAACCATCCGCGACTTGATCTGTTTAGCATAATCCATATGCAAGTCGTTTTTAACTGGAATGATAACGGCCTGAACTGGCGCTAACCAAGTTGGGAAGGCCCCTTTGTACATTTCAGTTAAGTAAGCTGTGAAACGTTCCATCGTTGAAACCAAGCCACGATGGATCATCACTGGCCGATGTTCTTCACCATCGCTGCCAACGTACTTCAAGTCAAAGCGTTCTGGCAACATGAAGTCTAATTGAATGGTCGACAACGTTTCTTCATTACCCAAAGCCGTCTTGGTTTGAACGTCAAGTTTAGGACCGTAGAAAGCTGCTTCGCCTTCTGCTTCAGTATATTGCAAGCCCATATCATCCATAGCGGCTTTCAACATAGTCTGCGCACGGTTCCACATTTCATTATCGTCAAAGTACTTCTGCGTGTTGTTAGGATCGCGGTAGCTTAAACGGAATGAATAGTCGCTAATATCAAAGTCAGCGTAAACGGAAATCATTAATTTCAAAATTGCCTTAAATTCGTCTTCGATTTGATCCAAAGTAACGAAGGTATGGCCATCATTCAAAGTCATTTCCCGTACTCGTTGTAAACCAGATAAAGCACCAGATTTTTCATAACGATGCATCATCCCTAATTCAGCGATCCGTAATGGTAATTCACGGTAACTGCGGATATGGTGGTTATAAATTTGGATATGGCTAGGGCAGTTCATTGGCCGTAATTCCAATTGCTCGCCTTCACCCATGTCCATTGGTGGGAACATGTCTTCACGATAATGTTCCCAATGGCCTGACGTCTTATAAGCGTTTAAGTTCATCAAAACAGGCGTGTAAACGTGTTGGTAACCGTTGGCAACTTCCTTGTCAATGATGTAACGTTCGATCGTCCGCCGAATAGTGGCGCCTTTTGGCATCCAGTAAGGTAGTCCTGCGCCGACTTTAGGGTCAACGAAGAACAAATCTAACTGATTACCGATTACTCGATGATCACGGTCATGGGCTTCTTGGCGACGTGCATCGTCAGCTTCCATTTCCTTTTGGCTGAAGAAGGCTGTGCCGTAAACCCGTTGCAACATTTTATTGCTGGACTTGCCTTGCCAGTATGCGCCGGCAACAGACAATAACTTAGAAACTTTCAGCAAATGCGTATCAGGTAAGACGCCTTGTTCGCCAAAATCGGTGAAGTCACCTAAATGATAAAGCACAACTTCATCAGCATCACTGGCATTTAACAAGCTAGTCTTGTAAGGATCAGCGGCAAACTTAGCCAACGCATCAGCCTTCGCAACAACTTCGCGTGTAATTGGATCGCCGTCAGCGACGATTTTGGCCAAATGATCGTTGATGGCCGTTAAATCATCGACGGAAACTGGCTTAGCTTCGTTATCCGTATCGTAATAAAAACCGTGTTCCGTTAAGGCATGTTCGCCAAAAGTCATGGCTGGGAATAAATCATGCAAGGCCGCGCCTAGTGCTAAGCTAGCCGTATTCCAGAGCACTTGTAACCCAGCATCATCCTTAGCCGTGACGATCTCAATTTTGCCATCCTTAGCTAAAGGTGCTGTTAAATCAACTAATTGACCATCTAACTTACCAGCAATTGCTTTCTTACCTAAACTCGTACTGATTGATTTTGCAACATCAGCAACAGTTGTTCCTGCGGCGAAGTTTTTGACTGCGCCATCGGGGAACGTTAACTTCAGTTCTGCCATTAATTTGGCCTCCTTAAAATATTAACCACAAAAAAAGTCCCTGAGATCAAATAGACCTCAGGGACGAAAATTTCGTGGTTCCACCCAGTTTTGAAGTGCGTCAACACTTCCTCATTAGCGTTATTAACGGTAACGAACCGACCCTACTTTGCATAGAGTTCTTGGAAAGTGGTCGCGCCTAAACCGTTTAGCAAGTTACAGCCCCCTTGCCTCTCTGAAAAACAAACTTAGTCGCGGTATCTTTCCGCTTTGATAAGTCAATTGAACCATATCCCTGTCAAAAATTCAAGTCGCTACCGGAAATTTATGCCGCTACTTTCCGCGATTATGGCTGTAAGCGTCGATTTTGGCCTAACAATTCCACTTCACGACTTAAAAAGCGCACCCGCTCCATAATTCGCTTAGCCTTTAACGGTTCCTGCTCGCCACGCTGGGTCACGCTTAAATGTTCGTGCTCCAACTGTTGCATCGAAAAATTCGACGAGAAAAAGGTCGCCAATTCTTCCTGCATCCGATATTGCAAAACCACGCCGAGCACATCATCACGGATCCAGCTGGACATTGAGTCCGCGCCGATATCATCGATCATCAAGATCCGTGACCGCTTAATGGCTTCTAATTTCGGCGTCAAATCCTGTTGGCCAATGGCATTTTTCATTTCCACAGCAAAGGTGGGAAAATGAACCAGCGTGGTTTGAAAGCCACGTAAGGCCAGCTCATGCGCCAACGCCCCTAACAAATAAGTTTTACCCACCCCAAAATTACCGTACAAGTACAGCCCTTGGTGGAACTTAGCCGATGTCTTCGTGTAATCATCTAAAAATAAGGTGACCGCATCCAAAGCCGCAAAACGATCGTCATCTTGGTAGAACTGACTTAGCCGCGCGTCGCGAATATTCTTCGGCATGCTGATTGAGCGCACCCGTGACTGCAACGCCTTAGCCTGCTCTGCCGCCACCAGTTCTGCCGTTGGTTCATAGGTCACATCAATAAAATGATGGTTAAGCAGCAGCCGCGGTTGATAGCCGGGCGCAAGTGAGGTTTGCTTGGCTTTAAATTTATTATTTTCGGTGACAAATTCATATAATTTAGCCGCCGAACGATCGATCATCGCTTGATCAAGTTGCTCACGATGAGCGGCGATGAACTGTTGTACCGCAGGATCACGCATGACTTTAGCCATCAGCTCATCATAATGCCGATTTAAGTCCTTCTTATCCATTAAAATACGCAAATTTTTGCCCATATCTTCCATCGCTACTCACCATCCTTATTGTCTTGTAATGCTGCCAAACGCTTCTGCACCGCTGCACGTTGCGCCGCCGTTACCTTTTGCTTCGGCGCCTGATAGCCATCTTTAGCCCAATCCGGCAGTGTTTCCTTACGCAGTGGTTGCTTGGTGCGACTATTACGTTTCGGCGCTTGCTTCTGCCGGTAAAAGGACTTCACTTCTTTCATCGCGGCTTCCGGCGTGGTCACATGATGCTGCAACCAACCATTGGCCACACCGTCCACATACGCTTGCGTCAGTGTTGGCATTTTGCGGACACTAATAACGTAATGACTTAAAATATTGATAATGCTAGGATCAGCGAACACATGCCGACTCGTCAACCGTTCCAGCACCCGCTGCTCGCTATCGGTGACGTACCCACCTTGTTGCTGCTTCAATTGCGTCAAAAAGGTCACCGGCGCTAATTGGCGGCTCACCGCGATCAACTGCTGATCGTTTTTGGACAAATCAGTCTGCGTCGTGGTTGTGGCTGTAGCTTCATTAGTAGCCGCCGGTGCCGTGGTGGGTGCCACCTTAGTTGGTTGCCGCGCCACTAAACGTTTCAACGCCGACCAATCCAACTTATTGGTATTCAGATCAATACTTTCATTAACGTACCGCGCTAATTCCAACTCAGTTAAGCCGTACAACGCATGTAGTGTTAGTAATTGATCATGATAATGATCCAACTCACGCACCGAAACGAAGCTAGCCTGCAATTGTTGCTTGAAAAAAGGCCAATCAAAATCGGCAGTCGCCCGCTGATCTAATTGTGGCTGATTTGCTTGGGTGGTCGTTTGAAACGTTGACTTTGCCTCCGCAATTGTTGCCGGTGGTTGCGCTAATAACTGTGAATTCACATGGAAAACATCTAAAAAGCTTAAGCTAACTTCTTCCCAGCCAGCACTAGCCTTGACTGGATGTAGCTGAAACTGAGCTTTCATTTGGTCAAAACGATCCTCACCGACAGCATCATAAAGTAATAAACTTAATAAATCATCCGTGAAAAAGGCCGTGGGTGCTTGCGGCGCGTATAACTCATAAGTAAAAGTGCGCCCCGCCGCGGTGACCTGCTGATAGGTCTTGACCAAACCTAACGCTTCCAGCCGAATCCGACTGTCATATAACGTTGGTAGATCAACGTTTAACAGTGCTAACAGCGCACTGTGCGGCTGCACCTGTACCGTAGTCGGTTGCGTCCATAACAACAAATACAGACTATACGCCCCTGTCCCCATCAGCGGCTGATACAAATAAGTCAGCACTTGCCGATCAAAATCAGACAGATAGTCAGCGGCCGTAACCGCAAAACCATCCCGCGGATCTAACTTAAAAAATGCGTCTTGCATCAGTGACACCTCCTTTGAGCGTGCTGCAAAAGGCGCTTATACTATTGCGCAGTATTAACTAAACAATAAGCTAAACCTTGGCGCGTATCTAAATATACGCCATACCGCAGTTAGACTGTTTAGCCGTTAATACTTGTCGTGTTATTGTGACGAGCATGGCACCTGAAATAACCGGCGCGCATGCTTTATTATTTTCCAGTTTGCTGATCGTCAGTCTTACCTGTTTGCTTATCGCGATCAACCATATCATTTAATTCCTTCAAAAAGACATTAACATCCTTAAATTGCCGATAAACACTGGCAAAACGAATATAGGTGATCTCGTCCACATCGGCCAACAAGGTCATAACGTACTCCCCAATCGTTTGTGAAGCTACCTCATTTTCGCCTAACGCGCGGATCTTGTTTTCAACGTCATCAACGATCTGCGTCATTTGTTCCATCGTTACCGGCCGTTTTTCCGCCGAACGAATCAGGCCACGCAAAATTTTCTCACGATTAAATTCTTCACGGGTGCCGTTTTTCTTAATCACCAATAATGGCGTTTGTTCGACTCGCTCAAAAGTGGTAAAGCGAAAATTACAATTTTCGCATTCACGACGGCGGCGGATCACGCGACCTTCATCAGTCGGCCGCGAATCAACAACGCGTGAACTATTGTGGTGACAGCGCGGACATTGCATATTTCGACACTCCTTTACTGTATCAGTTCTAAATTATTTTTATTGTTCATCAAATCGTTAATATTCTTCAAAAATAGAACGCAGCTTACAAGTTATTGCTTATAAAAATTATACCATTCAATTGCCTAAAAACACGATTTTAGCCAGTAAGTTCACAAAAGAAATAAGGTCAGGCCAGCGCCCCACCTTATTTCTGTAAATCATATTGTGTTAAGAAGTCTACCACTTGTTGCTGGGTCGCGGCAAGTGTCTGATCGTTATCGACCACAACATCGGCTAACTGGCGCTTGGCAATCAGCGGCCATTGACTGGCGATTCGCTGTTTGGCTGCTGCTGCCGTTAAATGATTGCGCGCCATCAAGCGTTGCAATTGGACGGCAGTGTTAACGTAAACCACCATGGTGACGTCAGCATTTTGCTGGTAGTGACCTTCAAATAACAAGGGCACATCCAACACGATCAACGGCTGACCAGCATGCTTTAACGCCACCAATTGTTGGTTGATCACTTGGCGAATCAGCGGCCCTGTAATCGCCGTTAGTTGGGCTAATTGGCGCCGATCCGCAAAAACAATTTGACCTAATTTAGCGCGATCTAAGCCACCGTCCGCCGTTAAAATAGCAGGTGAAAATAGCGACGTCAGTAAGCGCAAGCCAATGGTGCCCGGTTCAACGACTTGGCGTGCGATCACGTCAGCGTCCACAATGGGGTACCCATATTTGGCTAATTGGCGACTCACCGTCGATTTACCACTGGCAATGCCACCGGTTAACCCTAAAATTAAGCTCATGAGGCGTTGACCACACTTTCTGGTAACACTTGACAATGCGGGCAAAAATGGGTGCCACGCTGCGCCACCTTGATTTTCTCGATCGTCACACCACAGCGCTCACACGGTTCACCTTCACGGCCGTACGCGTGCAACGACAACTGAAAACCACCAGTTGCGCCGTACGCATCAGTGTAACTGCGAATCGTCGTCCCTTTGGCCTGAATGGCTTTGGCCAGCTCAGTAATAATGTTGTCGTGCAACCTTTGAATTTGACCTGCTGTCAGCGTGTTGGCTGGCTGCAACGGATGAATCTCACTGAGCCACAACACTTCGTCGGCGTAGATATTGCCCAGGCCAGCCACCACATTTTGATCCAGCAGCGTGGGCTTGATTGCCTTCTTATGCTTGTGTAACCGCTGGGTAAAGTCAGCAACGGTAAAAGCAGCGGCCGTGGGCTCAGGGCCTAGCGTTTTCAAACCACCTACTTGATTTTCCGTGCCCGTTTTAATTAAAGTCATGCGGCCAAATTTACGCGTATCTAAATACCGTAGCGCCGTGCCGTCAGTAAAATTAAAAATCACGTGGGTGTGCTTAGTCAGCGGTTGCGCTTGTGGTGTCACGCGGTATTTGCCTTCCATCCGCAAGTGCGACACCAGCGTCAAATTATCGCTAAGCCGAAACAGCAAGTACTTGCCGCGCCGATCGACTTCCTGAAAGGTTGTCCCCACTAGATCATTAGCAAATTGCGCACTATCGCCATTGATGATCTTACCCCAGCGAATTTCGACATTAGCGATAGTTTTATGCAGAATCAGGCCACGTAAGCCTTGACGAACAGTTTCAACTTCTGGTAATTCTGGCATCTGCTCACCTAACCTTTTTTAACATCGTACCAAGTTGGCCCGCTACCATAACCGACCTTCATTGGCACTTCCAACTTAACCGCCGCGTCCATGACTTGCGGCACCAACTGCTCCAGCGTTGCGATCTCCGCTGCTGGCGCTTCAAAAATAAGTTCATCGTGCACCTGTAATAACATCGTTGCTTGCAACTCATGCGCCTGCAAAGCTTTTTGCATGTTCAGCATCGCCACTTTGATGATATCCGCCGCACTACCTTGAATCGGTGTATTCATCGCCGTCCGTTCAGCAAATGACCGCAAATTAAAGTTCTTCGAATGAATATCAGGCAAATAACGGCGCCGGTGGAACAGCGTTTCAACATAGCCGTATTTCTTAGCTGCCGTCACAATATCTTCCATATATTGCTTAACATTAGGGTATTCATGGAAATAACTGTCAATATAGGCCTGTGCTTGCTTCCGGGTAATGCCTAAGTTTTGCGACAAGCCGTAATCACTGATGCCGTAAACAATTCCAAAGTTAACCGCCTTCGCTTGCCGCCGCATATTGGGTGTCACTTCCGCCGCACTCGCTAAGCCGAAAATCCGCATAGCTGTACTGGCGTGAATATCCGCCCCTTCGCTAAAAGCAGCCTGTAAGTTTTTATCATGAGAAATATGCGCCAGCACACGAAGTTCAATTTGCGAATAATCGGCGGCAAAAATCTGCCAGCCAGCTTCACGCGGGACAAAAGCTTGTCGAATTTGGCGGCCATCTTCATCCCGCACTGGAATGTTTTGTAAATTGGGATCAATCGACGACAAGCGGCCCGTTGCCGTCAACGTCTGCAAATACGTGGTGTGAATTTTGCCGTCGTCAGGATGGATCACTTTAAGCAAGCCATCCACGTAGGTCGATTGCAGCTTAGTCAAGCCCCGATAATCCAACACGTCACTGGCAATCGGCGCCACGGACTTCAATTGTTCCAAAACCCCCACCGCGGTGGAATAGCCCGTTTTCGTCTTCTTGATCACTGGCAAATTCATTTTCTCAAATAAAATTTCACCTAGTTGCTTGGAAGAATTAATGTTAAATTCTTCATCAGCTTCAGCGTAGATTTTTTTAGTTAACGTGGCGATCCGTTCAGCAAAGTTTTTGCGCAACGTATTCAGCCGCGCTGGATCCACGCGAATACCGGCGATTTCCATT
Source organism: Loigolactobacillus jiayinensis (assembly GCF_003946445.1). GTDB lineage: Bacteria > Bacillota > Bacilli > Lactobacillales > Lactobacillaceae > Loigolactobacillus > Loigolactobacillus jiayinensis. The sequence goes on from NZ_RHOF01000004.1 coordinate 68,077, forward strand.
TGCGCCAAAACAATGGCCAAGGGTAATTCCATTTCCGTGAATAAGCCATCTTGTTCGTTTTCTTCTAGTTGCTGGTCCAATTGTGGCTGCAACTGCTCAATGGCTTGCGCTTTTTGCGCTAAATGCTGGAACAAAACTTGTAAGTCCTCAGGCAACGCACGTTTAGCGCCTTTACCGTAGACTTCCTCGTCGGTAGCGACCTCACGATATTGGTGCAACTGCGCGATTTTACCGAGATCATTGCCACTGTCGTTAGGGTTCAACAAATAGGACACCAATAACAGGTCGAAGCTGGTGCCAGCAAGCGTTAAGCCCAGCCGATCTAAGCCAACATAGGTGCGTTTAACGTCAAATACCAACTTAGCCTGCTGCGGATCCGCTAAAAATTTAGCAAACGCAGGTAACTTCAATAAATCAACGTCAGTGCTAACGTACCACTGCCCCTTTTGGCCAATAACAAAACCCGCAAACGGCGCCGTGTGGTAATTAGTGGCTAACATTTCCAAGTAGAACGTTACTGGGCCGGTAAAACTCGCTAAAATCGCTGGCACATCAGCCGCAGTCAACGATTGAAATTCAATTGCAGCGCGGGCTTTTTCCGTCGCCGGATCAGCTAATTTATTCAAGAACGAATTAAAATCCATTTCAGTATAAAAATCACGTAACGCCGCCACATCACGGCCTTGATAGACCAAGTCAGCTAGCCCAATGGTCAACGGCGCATCTTGCCGAATCGTCGCTAAGTCTTTGCTTAAAAAGGCCTGCTCACGATCTTCAATCAGATGTTCCTTCATTTTGCTAGGCTTCAATTGATCCAAATTTTCATAAATACCCTCAACGCTGTCAAATTGCTTCAACAACTTGATCGCCGTTTTTTCGCCGACCTTGGTCACACCCGGATAATTATCCGACGTATCACCGGCTAAGCCTTTCATATCAATGATCTGCTGCGGCGTTAATTCTAATTTTTCGGCGACGTGCGCTGGCGTATACGCCTCCAACTGATTGACCCCTTTAACCGTAACGTTGACCGTCACTGCCGCCGTAGCCAATTGAGTCAAATCACGATCCCCAGTCACAATATCAACGGTAAAGCCCTTCGCCGCAGCTTCTTGCGCCAACGTGCCAATAATGTCATCCGCTTCATAATTGACTAACTCGTACGAACAAATACCATAAGCCGCCAACAAATCGCGTAAGCGCGGTAATTGCTCCGACAACTCACTAGGTGTTTTATCCCGCTGACCCTTATAATCGTCAAATTTGGCCGTCCGAAAAGTCGTCTTACCCGCGTCAAATGCCACCAGCACATGACTGGGCTCAAAGGTTTTTAGCACAATGTCCAGCATCGTATTGAACGCATAAATAGCGTTGGTGTGCAGGCCATTGTGATTAACAAACGTGTTGATTTGTGAATGTAAGGCAAAAAACGCCCGAAAAGCCACGCTATTGCCGTCAATTAGTAATAAATGTTTATCGTCTGCCATGTTTTGCTCCTCATTAATTCGTTTCGTTCACGCTACCTTATATTCTAACAAAAATCACCGCACTTTGCTGAGTCTGAATTTAAATTTAACGTGTAGCACGCGACTTGAACTTGCCGCACTTTGGCTTAGTTCAATCGACAACGAGAAGCACGCACTGTTTAGTAGATAAGTGCTAGTTGCTGATACTTGCTAAACAGTGTTGTTAAGAACGGGTTATAGCGTTTTATATCACACGTTTAAGCGATAATGCTCGGCAATAAAAATAAGACTGCAACATAATTTCACTGGTTCTTCCTGAAGTTGGGCTGTAGGCAGAGTTAGTTTGGTTCCATTCCGTTGCCAGTGGACGGAACGAGTGGCGCGTTGGCGAGCTAATTTTCCCTAGATAAAAACAAAAGCAGGCGGGAAAATGGATCTCGCCAGCCACGCATAGTTCTAAATGGCACAGACCACCATTAAGAACTATCGACACATCTGGCCCACTGGCGACTCCATTCCAGCAGGCAACTGTTGAACGTTTAACTATTGATTGTTTAAGTGGCAAAGTTAGTGGAATCAGAACGTAAAACACCGATAAAACAGTTAGAAAACTGTTTTATCGGTGTTTTTATGCGCATACAACCTACTTTAAAACTACGAATCACAAACAGCTGTCAGGTAGTCCTAATTGAGCTATCTAAATGTTTAACCTAATTCACAAAATAATGCTCAAACGCTGCTAAGGTGAAATGGAGGCGCTGACGTTATCACTGTCGCTCGTTCTTCCCAACATTGTCTGACAAGTATTGAATTTAGCACTTATTTGCCAAACAGAACGTACTTCCCGTTGTCGATTGAACTACGGCACAGACCCGCCGAGTTCAAGTCGCACGCGTTCCATACGCCAGCGCCGGAATGGAACCTAACTAACCCTGCCTACGAGTTAATAGGACAGCCATACTTCACAAGCGCATTTTACTTATGACACACGCTCTGATTATTTTTAATCGTTACTGCTGCCACCGATACCGAAAATCCGTAAGAAGAACAGGAACAAGTTAATGAAATCAAGGTACAACTGTAAGGCACCCATGATCGCCAACCCATTTAAGTCGGTTCGGCCAACATTTTGCGTATACATTAATTTGATTCGTTGGCTATCCCAAGCGGTCAAACCAATGAAAATGATCACACCGATAAAGGAAAAGATGTAATCGACCATTGGATTGCGCAAGAAGATGTTAACTAACGTGGCCACCAATAACCCAATCAACGCGGCAAACGCCATCTGGCCAATGCCGGCTAGGCTCCGTTTGGTCAGCGAACCATACAGCGCCATTGCGCCAAAGGTTGCCGTCGCCGCCACAAATGCAGTGGTGATATTGGCAACACTGTAATAGGACAAGGTCAAGGCCAGCGTCAGGCCATTGACCACCGCAAACGCCATGAATAGAACAAAGGACAATGCACCGCCACGGCTGGCCTTAAAGCTAGTCCCCATTACGAAGGCTAATTCAAGAAAAATCAGCGCATATAACATTAGCGGATTATTCCCGATCAAAGTCGCAAATTGCACCCGATAAATCGTTAGTGCTAAAAATGAAACTAAAGCAGAAACGGCCACGCCTAGGCTCATGTAGCCATAAACTTTGGTCAAATATTGGCCGAGACTGGCTTCATTAACAATCACAGTTCTTGGTTGTTCTTGCATTGTATACTCCCTCTCTGAGTGACCTCACACTTACTTAGTGGCCGCACCTTTAGGTGGTGCCACTAAAATCACAGCGTCTAATACCCGCTGCTGCTTAACGTTTTCCGCTGCGATCGCGATGGTCACCAACTCTCGCGCTTGATCCACCCGAATGACGTTAAAACTAAAAGTTAGCGTTGCGCCATGTTGCACCGACCGGATAAAGTTAACTGAAATATTGACGATATTACTACCAGGCCCCGGCAAATGCTTGGAAATCGCGCTGGTCATGATCCCCGTTAATAAAATTTGCGGCACCACCGTTTGCTGGTAATCCGTTTGCGCAGCGTAATCGGTTTGGGTAAATAACGGATTATTATCATTGGTCAACCCAAGGTACAAAAAGATATCACGCTCTTCAATGGCTTGCGTCACCGTTAAGCTGTCGCCTTCCTTGATTGTCGCCATTGTTTTACCAATTGGGTAAGCTACACTCATCCACTATTCACCATCCCTTAATCAACATTATAACAAATTGTGCGAATTCAGCCACTAATTTGTTAGGCGAACACTTTAGCGCTAGTTATTCTTCAAACTCGAATCACTTAACAAGGATTCATAAGCTTTTTCATACTTTTGTACATCACCGGCACCCATGAAGACCACCACGTCATCGTGGTATTCCAATAATGGTGACATATTGTTCAAATGTAACACCGTGCCGCCTTTAGTAATTTTGGCCCCTAAATCAGCACTAGAAACTTTACCCTCATGTTCGCGCGCCGAACTGAAAATTTCCGTTAAATAAACCACGTCAGCTAAGCTTAAGCTAGTGGCAAAGTCATCCATGTAGGCAATTGTCCGTGAGAACGTATGCGGCTGGAAAACGGCAATAATTTTTTTGTCAGGATATTTCTGCCGGGCCGCATCCAAAGTAGCTTTGATTTCAGATGGATGGTGCGCGTAATCGTCAATAATGGTCATATCCGCCATTTTACGTTCGGAAAAACGCCGTTTAACGCCTTGGAACGATAATAATTCTGCCGCAACTTCTGCATGAGCAATATTTTCCATATGGCTGACAGCGATGACCGCCAAGCTGTTCAAAACGTTATGTTCGCCGAATAAATGGATCACGTAATGGCCAAGATTTTCGTCATGATAATAAACGTCAAATTCAGAGCCCTTAACTGTCCGCAGAATATGCCGCGCTTGGAAATCATCGCGTTCGCTGGTGCCATAATAATAAACCGGCACCTTAGCATTTAACTTGCGCAATTCTGGATCGTCACCCCAAGCGAAGATGCCCTTTTTAACTTGGTTAGCTTCAGTTTGAAAAGCGTCAAAAACGTCATCAATACCATGATAGTAATCTGGATGGTCAAAGTCGATATTGGTCATGATCATATAATCTGGTGCCTGCGCAAGAAAATGACGCCGGTATTCATCAGCTTCAAACACGAAGAATTGCGAGTTTTTGATCCCCTTACCAGTACCATCACCAACTAAAAAGCTAGTTGGCGCAATGCCACCAAGCACATGGGCTAATAACCCAGTGGTGCTGGTTTTACCATGAGCGCCAGCAACACCAATACTAGTATGGCCCGCCAATAATTCGCCTAACAATTCAGGATAATGGAGAATGCGCAAGCCGAGCGCTTTGGCTGCTTGAATTTCAGGATGCGTATCTTCAAAGGAATTTCCGGCGACGATGGTCAAGCCGGCATGAATATTTTCCGCAGCGAACGGCATCATTTTAACGCCAGCCTTTTCCAGATCACGTTGCGTAAATGTATATTGCTCGATATCTGAACCTTGAACTTGATAGCCTTGGTCATGCAAAATCATGGCCAAAGCACTCATGCCTGAACCTTTAATTCCGACAAAATGATAAATCGTCTTGTTATCCACTACAAAAATCCCCTTTTTCATCATGATCAACTTTAATTTGCTTGCTTACTCTCTTGATATTTAATTAAATCTTCCGGTGTAAAATAAACATCCCGCGGCTTCGATCCACTAGCTGGTGAAATTAACTTGCGTTGCTCCAGCGTATCGATCAAATTAGCCGCACGGTTATAACCGATAGAGAACACCCGCTGCAATTTTGAGGTTGAAACTTGCGCTTCATCAGCAATATAGGCTAGTGCTTCTGGAAACAGCTCATCTTGATTCTCGGTGGCCTCAACTTTTTCCAGCAAGCTATCAGGTTCAAATAAATAATGCGGTGGTAATTGTTGCTTCACGAAATCAACAATTGGGTCGATTTCACTTTCCGCATACGTCCCTTGAATCCGAATTGGCTGACTTTGGCCATTGCCTAAATACAGCATGTCACCGCGACCTAATAGCCGCTCAGCGCCGCCTTGATCAATAATCGTTCGTGAATCAATTTGACTGGAAACCATAAAGGCGATACGCGTCGGAATGTTATTTTTGATTGTCCCCGTGACGACATCAACACTAGGCCGCTGCGTTGCCACTAGCAAATGAATGCCAGCTGCCCGCGCCTTTTGGGTGATGCGGACAATATAATCCTGCACTTCACTGGAAGCAACCATCATCAAATCAGCTAATTCATCAATGATGATAACAATATATGGTATTTTCAAGCCGTATTCCTTGCGCGCGTCCGCTTTCGCATTAAATTGCTCCAAATTACGGACACCAGCTGCCGCCAATTTCGTATAACGATTTTCCATTTCATCGACGGCCCACTTCAACGCTGCCGCCGCCGCTTTAGGATCTGAAATCACTGGCGATAACAAATGCGGCAAGCCATTATAAGGTGCTAATTCGACAGCTTTAGGATCGATCAGTAACAGTTTGACCTCACTGGGCTTGGCTTTAAACAAGATCGACAACAACAAACTGTTGATGAAGACACTTTTACCAGAGCCTGTTGCCCCGGCGATCAAGCCATGCGGCATTTTACCTACATTGGTGATCATCGGTTGACCAAACAAATCGACGCCTAACGCCACGGTCAAAGGTGATTTGCTTTCTTGGAACTTAGCAGATTCCACCACTTCAGACAACATCACCGGCCGTGATTTCAAATTAGGAATTTCAATCCCAACGGTCGATTTACCGGGAATTGGCGCTTCGATTCGAATATCTTTGGCCGCTAATGCTAACTTCAAATCGTCACTTAGATTGGTGATTTTGCTGACTTTAACGCCACGCGATAAGCTGATTTCAAATTGGGTAACCGCAGGACCAATGCTCCAACGGCTAACCGTCGCCTGCACGTTAAACGCTTTTAACGTCTCATTTAACGCCACACGCTGTTGCTCGACCCACGCCTTCATTTCACTGCTACTGTCCTTCACCGGCTCCGGCAAAAGGGAAAATGGCGGCAACTGATAATGCTGATCGTCCAGCGGTGCTTGTTCCTTGATCGTCAATTGCGGCTTTGCATCATGACTGTCGCCAACGGTATTGGCGGCTTGATGCATCGTCGGTGCCGGCGCCGCTGAAGCAGTTTGAGCCGCTGCCGGTGACGCTGGCTTGATTGGCGCACTAGGTGGCGTATTAGCAACTACAGCAGCGACCACATGGCGCCAACTTGGTGTTTCGCTGGTGGCGGCAGTCGTCGTGCTTGCTGCTTCACTATCTATTTCGGCTACGGCAGCAGATTCAGGGGACACTAAATTAACCGCTTCTGTATCTACTTCAGCGAAATTAGTTGCCGTAGTGCCTTCAGGAGTAGCACTAGATGCTGCTTCAGTACTAGGTTCAACCTCAGTGCTAGCTTCTGCTACAGCACTAACTTCGTCTGCAGTACTAGCTTCCACTTCAGCACTAACTTCGTCTACAGTACTAGCTTCTACTTCAGTACTAGCTTCTACTTCAGTACTAGCTTCTACTTCAGTACTAGCTTCGTCTACAGTATTAGCTTCGTCTGCAGTGCTAGCTTCCACTTCAGTATTAGCTTCATCTACAGTGCTAGCCTCAATCTCAGTACTAGCTTCTGCTACAGCACTACTGGCTTCAGCCTCAGTACTAGCTTCTACTTCAGCGCTAGCTTCAGTGCTGGTGCGCTCCCCTACTGCCACTGACTGGCTAGGATTAGTCACCGCTGCCGCATCGCTACTAGCTGCGGTTGCAGTTACTGCCAGCGTACTTTCTGGTTCGGTAGCAAGCAAAAAGGTTGGCGCCGCCGCAACTTCAGGTGCCGCCACTGTTTCAACCGGCGCCGCTGTGCTAAATAGTAAGTAACTATCCGTTGTTTTCGCTAGCGCTTGCACACGCTGTGCTAAACGCAGCTCCTCATCACTAGATTGGCGTGGCTGTTGCGGCTGTGGAATATACTTCGGTGTAAAACGATGCGTGTCAACTGTTGGTCGCTGGACTGGATGCGCTTGTGCTGCACGGCGTTTTGGTGCCACTACTGGCCTTGGTGCTGCAGCTACCCGCGCCGTTTGTTGCCGCTGGGGTACCTTAACTGAGCTAGCTTTTTGCTGGCGCCGTAAAAAAACAGGTCCATCATAATGTTCCACACAACTACCCCTTTCTTCTATGTAGCGACGTGCCTAATTGTACGCACGTCATTAAGTCAGTCACGTTATTCTGCCGCATTTTGTGCCGCAACCACTTTGGCTGCTTGGTCAAAATCAAATGGCGTTCCCGCTGGGATGTCTGCAGGCATCACTAAAATGCCATGTTTTTTAGGTGCATTGGGTAAAGCTAACTCACGAGCAGCACTGATCATGCCGTCACTGGTCACACCACGTAAGGCACCAGGCCAGATAATCTGCCCGTTCGGCATCATCGCGCCAACTTTGGCGACAACCACTTTTTGACCTTGAGCAACGTTGGGTGCGCCGCAGACGATCTGCAACGTTTGGCCATGATCCACGTCAACTTCAGTGACACTCAAATGATCAGAATCAGGATGTGGCGTCAACGTTTTAACGTAACCAATGACAAATTTAGGACTTAGATCCGCAGCTAAATCAGCAGCAAAACCATTAGTCGTCAATAATTGATTCAACTGACTCACTTGCGCGCCACTCAAGAAAACTTGGCCGTTACCGGTTAAACCAGGTAAATATTGGCTAATATGAAAAATATTATAGCCTAACGTTTGGTCCGTTGTTTCATCATAAATGCGCACCACATCGCCTTGTTGCTTGGTAGCCTGATTATTAGCCGTATCTGCGGCGGTGATTAAAATTAACGTATCAGCAAAAGCTGCCGAATTCAAACTTGAAATTAACATTGCTCTTCCTCTCACGGTTCACTGTCACTAGTTATTTATTTTATGGGTGGCTTGATTGCGCACCACTAACACATCGCCGGTTGCTTCACGGACGATGGTTTCAGCAAACGACCCTAGCATAAAACGGTCGATGGCGGTTTGCCCCGATTGGCCGACAATGATCAAAGTCGCCGTCTGGGTGGCTAAAAGCGTCCGCGCACTGCCAGTCAGCATTGCGGTGGTCACTTTTTCAACCCCAGCGGTCAATGCTTGTTGCTGCGCCGTTGCTAAAACTTGGGTAAAGGTGGCCTGCTCTTTGGCGTGCGCCTGAGCAACTAAGGCAGCCGTTCCCCCAACTTGCGGTGAATACTCGATCACATGCACTAAATGTAACCCTGCCCGCTCACGTTTAGCAAGCGTGATTGCCTTAGTTAAGGCTGCAGCTGCCGGTTGGCTACCGTCCAGCCCAACTAAAATGGTTTGATATTGTTGCACCGCTTCCATCTCCAGCCTATAATTTGACTAAATCCCAAAAATCAACGGAGGTTCATTTATGTCCAATCAAACAACCACAAAATTAGTTGCCGGAGGTGCCTTGCTCTTTACCAGCAGCGTCATCAGCCGACTACTTTGGCGTCGTTACCGCGGTGCACAACCTGACAAACTGTTAAAAAAGGTCAAACACCAACTTAGTCAGCAAGCACCGATCAGCGGCTCTTGGATCGATTTTCAGCCGCAACGCTACCAGCAGCACTGGGCCTATCGCGGCGGTATCCGCCAAGCCGATCACGAATACCGCTTTGTGATCGCCACTAACGGTCAGTTGCTGGCTGGTCACTGGTTGACGCTTTAAACTGTGCTTGAATCAAATAGATCGGGTGACCCATTTGACTAAACCGTTGTTCATACTCTGTCTCAATATTATCGGGGGCGTCGTCAGCATGCAAGTCTAACGATAGCTCATTAAATTGCATCCCAAACTGGTTAAAGCTGATTAACGAAAATTCGAATAACCCCCGATTATCAGTTTTAAATTGTAATTGCCCCGCTGGCTGCAAAATTGTCTGGTACATAGCTAAAAATAAGCGATGTGTCAGCCGTCGTTTAGCGTGGCGTGTTTTGGGCCAAGGATCCGAAAAGTTCAAATAGACTTGCGCGACTTCGCCTGCCGCAAAGAAGTCAGTTAAGTCGCCGCCATCAGCCTGAATCAAATACAAGTTAGGCAATTGTTCAACCAATTGCTTTTCTAAAATCATGATGGCCACTGACGGCTGGATCTCGATGCCAATAAAGTTGCGTTCAGGATAAGCTTTGGCCATTTCAACGATGAAGCGCCCTTTGCCGGAACCAACCTCAATACTAAGCGGCTGCTTCTGGGCAAATTTACGTTGCCACTGGCCCTTAAAATCCATTGGTGTCGTTGTCATATATTGGGGATTAGCGGCAATTTCGCCTGCCGCCCGCGGTTTGTTTCTTAAACGCATACTTGACCTCATTTTCTTTAGTACGTGGCCTAAACGGCAGCCGACGTTCTGCGTACCACCTGCCGTTTAGGCCACGTTTAGCTTAAATTTTTCAATCGCGCGACTGCCCGTTGATCAACCCACGGTGCAGTCGCTTTTTACTAGTTGGTGCTTAACCACCTAAAAAGCCAGCCGGTAGCACGTCACAGAAAAAGGCTGGAACGTAACCACATTACCGCCCCGGCCCCATCTATACCATTATTGTCCTGTTCGCGCATCAAATAACTCACGCAGTTGGAGTAGTGCCTGATTCATTTCATGATAACGCTGTTCATTGAAGAAACGCTTAACGATCAATAATAGATTTAAAAAGCCATACCACTCGATTCGCTGAATGATGTCATTATCACTGGTCATGCCATAATCGCATAACCAGCGTGACCATTGCGCTCGCGGCACATATTGGCACAAAACCGTGCTTAAATCGAAGGCCGCGTCAGCAAACATAGCATCATCCCAATCGACAATGTATAAGCGTTTCTGTTCAGATAATAGCCAATTTTTATGATTTAAATCCCCATGGCAGACTTCCAGTTGTTCTGGATCAAATACTGGCTTGTTCTGAATCAAATAAGTCAACACCTGCTTCAATAGCGGATGTAAACGCAGATCCGAGGATAAATTTAAATAATATTGTTGTAAAAAGTGATCCGAGGTGACGGTTAAACCGCCAACCCGCTGTAACATCTTTTTTAAGAGTTTCGAGTGGTGCACCCGCGCCAGCAATTTAGCCACCGCAGTGTCACTCATTTCTTGCCGAGTTAACGTCCGCCCGTTGAGCCACTCTTGCGCCGTTAACACATCACCACTAGAAATCCGTTTGGTCCAAATCAACCGTGGCGAAATGCCTTCCATCGATAAGGCGGCCAAAAACGGTGACGTATTACGCTTCAGAAAAACTTTCTCCTGAGCGCGGGTGCCAATGAAGGCGGCTCCGGTACTACCACCAGCTGGTTGAATTTGCCAGCCTGCATCTAAATCAAAATCCATCGCCACACCCCCTTTTAAGCGCCTGTTTAAAACGCCGTCCGCTATGAACTACAGTAACCAATAATGAATCAAGCTCACTAGATTAAAAAAACGACTTTTTAAACACCTTGCCGTTAAAAAATGACTGAAGTGTTCAATCATTCCACTCACTATTTTACTGGTCGGCAAAACTAACGTCAAGCGCCGATGTCCTTATTTTTCCGGTTGTAAACGCCGGGGAAAATAAACTAAGGTCAAGAGGAAAACAGCCGCCAATTCAACAAGCGTAAACAATAACCACTGCACTAGACTGTGATTAACCAACATTACCAACGCAAAAATTAGGGCTTGCACCAATAATAAACCTTGCACTAAATGCTGAAATGACCGTATTCTACTGACCTGTGGTACTGGGTACAAATGCGCTAATAAATTTTCGTTAAAAACTTGGTAAAACGGTAACAGCTGAAATCCAACTAAATAGAGGAAAATGGCACCAGCAATTGCCGCCACCCACCATAACGGAATAAACCAAATAATCACCGCACCTAGCACTAATAACCGCAAATATAGGCCAAGATATTCAGTTCCCCGGAAAAATTCACGTAAATACAAATAGCCGAACGTCCGCTGCTGACTACCTTTAAATAACCGCAACAGTGGGTCCAAATACGCCCGCCGGTGAACCTTACCGCTTAATTGCGGCACATCGGTAAATAAGTTGATCAGCCGGTACAACTGCAGCATTCGCGAATTTTCATTTTTCACAGCAGCACGCCATTGGAAAATCGCGGTGGCTAACCAGCGCGGAATCGCCCAGCGTAGGCCAATTTCAATAATGACCATTGCCAGCACGCCAGCTAACGGTGTTAACCATAAACTCAGCGCCAGTACGCTGGCCGCAATCAGGTAAAAAGGCACCTGCCACCGCTGAAAACGCTGATAACTCGCCAACAGCTGTAACCAAAATTGGCTATCCTTAAGTGCCACCATGACCACAAAAATAGCCAAACCATCAATGGGCACTAAGTTAGTTGCCACCGCCTGAAACGGCAACAACGCCCCTAGGCCAAGCGCAAACGCCGCGGCTGGCAGCCATAAACTATAGCGCCGCGCCGCCAACAAATACGACATTAACTGTGGCTCTTTTGGTAACAAAAAGAGCGTATCCGCGTCCTGCAGCAACGTTGCCCAATGACCAAAACTCAGCAAAACCAATAAAATCACCAAAATCAGCGGCTTAGCCCACCACAACTGCCCAGTTAACGTATCCAGCACATTGGAATAACTGTAAGCCAGCGCCCCGATAAAAATAAAAATGGCGATCATAAAAAATTCATTAAAAACGTAGCGCGAATACTTCAGCATCTCCTTATGATGCTGCTGTACCCGCTGTTGCCATAACTGTTTCATTGCGCTACCTCATCGATCATCTTGAAGTAGATATCATCCAAGTTACCAGCCCCCATACCGAACTGCTGCTTCAACTCAGTTAACGTCCCTTGCGCCCGAATCTCACCATCACTTAGTAAAATAAAAGAATCAGCGTACTGCTGTGCGGTGGCTAACACGTGCGTCGACATCAACACGGCAGCACCACGGGCTTTCTGCTGCTCGATCACTTGCAACAGATCACGAATGGCCAACGGATCCAATCCGGTAAACGGTTCGTCAATAATATAGAGCGCTGCTGGCACAATAAATGCACAGACAATCATCACCTTTTGTTGCATCCCTTTGGAAAAGTTGGCGGGGAACCAATCGAGCCGCTTGTCTAACCGAAAGCGCGTTAACAAATCACCAGCTTGCTGCCAAGCTTTTTTCGTATCCAAATCATAGGCCATAATCGTCAGTTCAATGTGTTCACGCAAGGTTAGCGCTGGATATAAGACTGGCGTTTCCGGCACAAAGGCCAATGACTTGCGGTACGTTTCTGGTTCGCCACTTAAGGTGACCCCATTTAATTTGATCGTGCCCTTTTGCGGCGTTAAAATTCCAATAATGTGCTTGATCGTCGTTGATTTACCAGCACCGTTTAAGCCAATCAAACCAACCACCGTTTGTTCAGGAATTGTAAAGTTCAAATCTTTCAAAACGGGAACGTGTGAGTAGCCCCCAGTTAAATGTTCAACTTCTAAGCTCATAAAATAACATGGCTCCTTCGTTTTACTTGCGGACCTTTTTGTATAACAACGCCGCAATTAATTTACCAACAATTATAGCATATACCGCTAATGATATTGGTTCAATTTAAGCGCTTATTATGGTAGCATGAAGGTAAATAACGAAAGAAGGCACTTCCTTATGGCATATGATGCAGATTGCATTTTTTGTAAAATTATTCAAAACGAAATTCCCAGCACGGTCGTTTACGAAGACGACGTGGTTAAGGCCTTTCTTGATTTGACCCAAGCAACACCGGGGCACACACTAGTCGTTCCAAAAACCCACGTCCCTGATATTTTTGCTTACGACGCTGAGCTGGCAGCGCAAGTGTTCAGCCGCATCCCTAAAATTGCCCGTGCCATCAAGGCTAGTGATCCCGCAATCATTGGCATGAATATTATCAATAACAATGGGAAAGTCGCTTCTCAATCTGTTTTCCACTCCCATTTCCATTTAATCCCCCGCTATCAAGCGACTGAAGGCTTTGGGATGACCTTCGCGGACAATAGCGCTGCTTACACATCAGAAAAGCTCCAAGCCGTTGCCGCAAAGATCAGCGCACAATTACAAACTGACTAATACACGTTCAACTTAATCATGCAAGGAGGTTTGCAGATGAAACATTTTAGTACTGGTTTATTACTTGGTGCTGCGGTCGGCGGCGTCTACGCGCTTTTTACCGCTAAACGTAGTGGCCGCGAAACCCAAGCACAGATCAAGCATTACGTGGACGACGTAACCGAAGGCGCTTTAGCGGTTAACGACAGCTTAGCGCGCCTACGCCAGGCTGCTCAAGTGCTGGCCAAAGAAGGCAGTGGTAATGCCGCCCAAACGGTACAAGAATTACAACAACTGTTTGACGATTTCAATTTTCAAAGCGACTCACGGATCAAACGCGCTAAGGACGCCAGCGAACAGCTGCAAAAAGATATTGGCGCCGCTATGCCCGAGCAACCAACCGATTAACTAGTCATTTATATCAAGCTAGTTTAATTAGCGCTATTGTTAGTGCAAAAAAGCCCATAACAAAATTAATTTTAAGTAATTAATTTTGCGTTGAGCTTTTTTTGCACTCTTTTTTAACCACGCTTAAATCGCTACTGCCCATTATTTTTTAGTCATGTTTATAAGTTGCAGTTATGCCTTGCCTGTGATTTGTTGAAGTTTTCATGAAGAAATCAAGCGATGTTTCAATTTTGGCGATGATTATGGTATATTAAGGCTTGTGAGTTTCAGAAAAATATTTTATAAGGATGTGCTATGCATGCGGAAAAAATGGCTATTGTCCATTGTGGGCGTTTTACTAGCCGTCACTCTAGCGGGCTGCGGTAACAAAACTGTTGCAACAACTTCTGGTGGTAACGTTACCCAGGATGATTATTATAATGAAATGAAGACATCATCCAGTGGTAAACAAGTTTTACAGCAATTAATTTTGAATAAAGTATTGGAGAAGGAATATGGTGACAAGGTTTCCAAAGCCAAAGTCACTAAACAATACAATTCTTATAAGAGCCAATACGGTTCATCATTCAGTTCTGTCTTATCGCAAAACGATATGACTGCTTCAAGCTTCAAGCAAAATCTACGTTCTAACTTATTATTAGAACAAGCTGTTAAAGATAACGTCAAAGTTACCGATGCGCAGTTGAAGAAACAATGGAAATCTTACGAACCAAAAGTCACTGTTCAACATATTTTGGTTGCTAAAAAGTCCACTGCTGAAACGATCATTGCTGAGTTGAAGAAGGATAACTCCGCTGCTAATTTCAAGAAATTAGCTAAGAAGTATTCAACTGATACTAGCACTAAGTCTGACGCCGGTAAGTTGCCAGCATTCGATTCGACTGACACGAGCTTGGATTCAACCTTCAAGAAGGCTGCCTTCAAACTTAAGACAGACGATTACACTGCAACACCAGTCAAGACACAATACGGTTACCATGTTATCCGTATGATTAAGAACCCTGGTAAAGGCACGATGAAGTCACACGAAGCAACATTGAAAGCACAAATCTACACTGCTGATATGCAAGACAGCACTGTCTTACACAATGTGATCGTTAAGGTCTTGAAGAAGGGTAATGTTCAGATCAAGGATGACGATTTGAAAGACGTTTTATCTGGTTACACTAAGTTAACCAAAGCAAGCTCAAGTAGCTCAGCCGCTTCTTCGAGCAGCGAATCTTCTGAATCAAGTTCTAGTGAATCTAGCTCAAGTGAGTCTAGCTCATCTGAATCAAGTTCCGCAGCATCAAGCTCAAGTGAATCTAGCGCATCTTCAAGTGCGGCTAGCTCAAGTGCATCAAATTAATACTTTAAAAAGTGCGACGAACAGTCATTGTTCGTCGCGCTTTTTGTTTACCCTTAACCTAATTACAATTAGTTCTTTAATCATTTTCTAATTTAGTTTAAACTAGAACTTAACTATTTATTGTTGAGGAGTGAAAAAATGGGTCCAGAATTAACTTTTCGTAGTGGCTTGCATGACGTTGTCCCCACCACTTTCGGCTATATCGGCGTGGGGTTGGCGTTTGGCGTGGTCAGCCGTACCAGTAATTTGTCGCTGTGGACCGTGTTACTGATGTCCTTGGTGGTTTATGCAGGTTCAGCACAATTTATTATTACCAGCATGTTGCTGGCAGGCAGCCCAATTTCCGCCATTATCTTTTCAGCTTTTTTGGTCAACTCACGGATGATTTTGATGAGTACCTCGATGGCGCAATATTTCAAAAAATATTCATTAGCGACCAACGTGGGGATCGGCTCGCTACTGACAGACGAAACTTTTGCCTTAGGGATGAACAAACTCAATGACACTGACCGAAAATTAACGCCAGTGTGGTTTAATACCGCCAACGTGGTCGCTTATTTAGTTTGGGCAGCCGCCACCGTAGCTGGTGCGCTGATCGGTAATCTGATCACTGACCCTAAAGCATTCGGCTTAGATTTCGCCTTAGTGGCCATGTTTCTGGGTCTGCTTTATTTACAAATGGTCAGTGACCGTAGCAAAAAATTAAGTTTGCAATTATTAGTGGTCGCCTTCGTGGCTGTCGCAGTTTATGTGCTCCTGATTTTCTTGTCCGCTAATTTTGCTTTACTCGGGGGCACAATTTTGGGCTGTATTTTTGGAATGGTGGTGGCAAAATGGCGTTAACTGGCTATGTTTTTTGGACAATTATTGGTTGCGGCGCTGTCACCTGGCTTTCCCGGGTCATTCCTTTTGTCTTGGTCAAGCAATTTGAACTGCCTCGCTGGTTGGTGGAATTTCTCTCCTTCGTGCCGGTGGCAATTATGACGGCCTTAGTCGTAGAGAACTTGTTCAACGCCCACCCTGGCCATCTACCGAGCTTAAACGTTGGCAACGCCCTCGCTACTTTACCGGCGTTAGTCACGGCTATCGTCACCAAAAGTTTGCTGGCCATCGTGGTGGTTGGCATTGTGGCTATGGCCATCGTGCGTGCACTTGGCTGGGCTTAAAAAAGCGTACGACATAAGTAAAATTGGTTCTTTCTGAACTTTGTCTACAAGCTGAGTAAGTTAGCTTCCATTCCGTCGCCAGTGGACGGAACGAGTGGCGTGTTGGCGAGCTAATTTTTCCTGAATAAAAAGCAAAAGCAGACGGAAAAATGGATCTCGCCAGCCACGCATAGTTCTAAATGGTACAACCCACCATTAAGAACTATCGACACATCTGGTCCACTGGCGACTCCATTTCAGCAGGCAACGGTTGAGCGTTCAACTATTGATTATTTAAGTGGCAGAGTTAGTGGTAGTCAGAATACAAAACACCAGTAAAACAGTTTTCTGACTGTTTTACTGGTGTTTTTATGCGCATATAATCTACTTTAAAACTACGAATTACAAACAGTTGTCAGGTAATCCTAATTTAGCTATCTAAATATTTAACCTAATTCACAAAATAATGCTCGAACGCTGCCAAGGTGGAATGGAACCAAACTAAATCTGCCTACGAGTTAATAAGGCAGCCATACTTCAGAAAGAATCGTAAAATTATGCCGTACGCTTATTTTTATACGCCGCTATCATTGGTGGTAATTGAAACCAGCCGATTACACTTAAACTATAAATCACTGGCATAAATTGAATCATGTACCGTGATCGGCCGCCTTCAAATAGCAGTAAAAATAGCAATAAGCCAAAAAAGGCTAAGCGTAAACTGCGGGCAAAAAAGGCCTGATCCCAAAAGCTTAACAGCACACCAGCCAACAATATGATCCAGATCAATTGCGCAAAAGTATGATAATAACGTAAACGCGTACCAAATGGATAATAAAAACTGCGCAAAAAAGCATGCTGCTTTAAATTAGGTTTAGAGAAGAACTCGCCTTCAAATAGCCAGCCCAGCGTCCCATCACTGGTATTAGCATAATTTTTAACGACTAAAAATTTTAGATAGCCGCCAAAGCCAAACTTATGCAATCGTTGTTTGATGACTTTGATATTAGCGCTTTGTTGCGCTTTTTTTGTCGTGAATTTAGTGCTATACAAAAAATCACTTTGCGAATAGGAGCCAGTGGTCCCCTTGTTCATCCCCATCATGATGTAGTGACTCGGTAATTCAGTTAAATTATCGTGCAGCGGTACAAACGTTTGTTGCTGCAAAGCGTGTTGACTCACCATTTGACATAAGCCAAAGCTGACTAACCCGGCGGCTAACAAAATAGCCAAGCGCTTAAAATCAAGCCGCCGATAGTTGAAAATAGCAACTAGCGCCAACTCTAACGCAACTGCGATCCCCAAAATCAACGCGCTCGGTTTTAAAATATAGGCGCCCCAAAAGACAACCCCAAATAAAAGCGCTAAACCTAGTGAATTGCGTAAGGGTTGTTGTGTCCGACTTTGTGTGAGCAAACGATCCAGTAAAAAAATACTCCCCGCAACAAAAGGCAGAATCACTGTATCACTATAGACCAATAAAATCCACGGCGTTAACAGGAAAATTGCGGGCAATAATAGCCAAACTACCCGCCGCTGCAAGTAATGCCGTAACGTTAAACCAATCAGAATAATTGCTAAATCAACCAATATCAGATTGATTATGACTAGAACAATTAAAAAATTGGTTAAGCCAAAAAATTGCGTTAAATGATAGACACCGCGTTCAGCAAACATCAAGCCTAAATTATTAGGGTTATTCGAAAAATAGTTCGATAGATAACTGCCGTCAACAATTGATTTAGTGCTTGCTGCCCAACGTACAATACCCGTATCAAAGCCAGTATCGCTGGCCAAACCGTACACCAACGTAATTTGATAAACGATAGCCACCACTGCTAAACACCATTTAGACCGTAAAAAGCGCCAACCCTGAGGCCAGCTCAGCTTGGCTTTTAGGTGCGGCCGCTGGCGTAACCACCAGTAAGCCCCGCCAACAAGGAGAACTACTAACACGCTGATAGCTAATAACTGTGGGTTTAAATTAGGCGACAGCAGTGCGCCACCAAAAACCAACGCCATTACAGCAAACATCACCCATTCCAACGCCAAATTGATTCTATGTTCAAGCATTAATCCGCCACGACCCTATTCTAAGTATTGAAAAAACAGTGACCGACTACGTCACTGTCATTTTATTCTTCGTTTGGTTGATAAAAATTACGGTTATTCATCCCGAAAATCCGTTCAGAAAAACTGCCTGGCTCGGTATGGCGTAATGTGGTAGTCATCATTTGCATCGAGGCATCCAAATTATCAATTTGATGCAGCACCTCCGCCTCAACCACTTCTGGTTCCACTGGCGAACCATATTCACGTAAGCCGTGGTGCGCTAGAATCACATGCCGTAATAGCAGCATATCTTCGCTAGCGGCGTCGATTTTCAACGCCACACAAGCACGCACAATTTCTTCGTCCACAATGACAATATGACCGAGTAAATTTCCTGCCACCGTGTACTGTGTCGCCACTGGACCAGTAAGCTCAACGGTTTTACCAATATCATGTAAAATGACGCCGGCATACAATAATGACCGCTTGATTTCTGGATATTCATCCGCGACGGCCTTAGCCAAGTGTAGCATCGTGATCGTATGGAAAGCCAAGCCACCTTTAAACGCATGATGATTGGTTTTAGCGGCTGGGTATTCCAAAAACTCTTCCTGATGCCGCGCCATGATCCAGCGCACCACCCGATTCCAATTTGCATTGGTGATCTCAAAAATAGCTTGATTTAATTCCTCACGCAAAGCGCTGGTGCTAAGTGGCGCCTTAGGCAAATAATCAGCTACATGCTCATTTTCATCCGGCGTCGCCACGCGCAACTTATAAATTTTAATTTGCGGCTTACCTTGGTACAGCTCACGCTTGCCGCTTAAGAAAATAACTTCGCCGGCTTGAAACAACTCAATATCGGCGTCGCTGGCATCCCAAAACTTGCCGGTAATCGAGCCTGAAGTGTCTTGAAAGGTGAAGGCAATAAACTTCTTGCCGTTTTTGGCCACACGAACCTCCGCGCCTTTGATCAACACAAATAAAGCAACTTCTTCATTATTTTGATAATCGTACAACTGTTTATCGGCCACAAGATGGCCTCCTTTTCATTTAGAAAGTATGTGACATCAGTAAAATGATTTTTACTGCCGAACATTAGCGGTTAGCCGTGGGCCATAAAATGCCTGCTAAGTGTGCTGCGTCACTGCGCTGTCAGCACCGTCACTTGTCCGACTTGTGGCGACACCGTTTGCGCCGTGAAATAGATCACCTGATTCGTACGACTTAATTCGGCTAGCAGTGTTAGGACTTGTTGCTGGCGTGCTGCGTCAAAATTAACAAAACTATCGTCGATCACTAATGGCAGCCGCTGCACGTCGCTAATTGTTTGAGCAAAAGCTAACCGCAACGCCACGTATAACTGTTCCGCAGTCCCTTGCGATAATTCACCAACGGCAAATTGTTGCTTATCTTGACGCACTACGGTAATTTGAGTGGTTGTTAATTTTATTCTAACATACCGCTGTTGCGTTAAAATGGCAAAATATTTTTCCGCTAGCGTTAACATTGCCGGCAAACGTTGCTGCGACGCTTGACTCAAAGTTTGTTCGATCCACTGCGCCGCTAATTGATAGCTTAACCAGCGCTGCGTTAGAGTACTAATTTCCGCTTCTTGCTGCGCGACTTGTTGGCGTAACACCCGATAGCTGCCATCGCTAGCTAGTTGCGTCAATTGCGTTTGGCCAGTGGTTAATTGCCGTTGCGCTGTGTCCAACTGACTTTGTTGTTGCTGCAGTTCAGTTTGGCGCGTTTGCAATTCCGTGGTCAATACATTCAAATCAGCGTAATGCTGCAAATTTGGTAGATCAGCACTAATTTGCGTTGCTAATACTTGTTCGCGTTCAGCTAACTGCTGCTGACTCTGATCGGCTTGTTGCCGCTGTTTTAATTCATGCTCACTGACTAAATCATGTTGGGCTAACAGCTGATGTAACTGCTGATCAATGCCCGCAATGGCTTGTTGCACCCGCGTCGTCTGTTGTTGATAATAGGCATAATTTTGATCGCCATCACGTAAATCAGCCAATTGCTGCTGTTGCGCCGTCACAAAATTAGTCGCCTGCGCAATCGCCGCTGCTGGTTCAGCTGCAGCCAGTGGCAACCAATCATGGGCAAAATTAAAGCCAGCTAACCACTGCTGAATTTGATAAGTGGCGTCACTTTGCCGTTGCGCTAATTCTTGGTTTTGCTGCTGACAGGCCAGTAGCCGTTGCAGGTCGTGTTGATGATTCAAAATGACATCGTCACTTAAATCAGCGTACCCATAGCGCGCTTTTAATGACTCCCAGGCCGCCGTATACGCCGTTAAATTACCTTGCGCCGTTGTTTGCTGCTGGGTTAATGCCGCTAGTTGGGCTTGGTGCTGATCCAATTCAGCCAATGCTTGCTGCCATTGTTGTTGCACTGGATCAGTTGTTGCTGGCGCTTGTTGTTGCCGCTGAAATTGCCAGCCACCTAGCGCTAAACCAACTACAGTCACTAATTTCAACCAACCAGGTAAAAACAAACCAATGACCGCAACAATGCCCCAAACTAAATAAGTCGGTTGCTGTTTTGAGCGTTGACTGCGCCTTTGCGGCTGCTGTAACTGCCCTTCCAGATGCGCGACTTGTTGTTCTAGCACCTGATTTTGTGTTGTCTGTTGCTGCAGTGCTTGTTGTCGTTGCTGAATTTGTTGCTGTAATTTTTGCCGTTGTTGCTGATTATTTCGTGCTTGGGTGAAATCCAACTCACTTAACGGCTGCACCGCTTGCTTAGTCCCCAATTGCACCTGTAACTGCTGGCTTTCTTCTTGTAGATCCTGCTGCTGTTGTTGCAGTTGTGCACTGACTTGCACCGCAGTTTGAACGTCGGCCACCTGCGCCAATTGCGCGTCAAATTCCGCCTGATGCTGCTGGTAAAATAAAAACGCCGGCGCCAACTGCTGCTGATCAGTGACCGCATTTAATTTAGCCGCCAATTGCTGCAGTTCCGCATGACTACTAGCACGTTTTTGCTGCAAAGCTTGATAGTCCTGATACACTTGCGGTGATAATGCCGCAGGTTGTTGGGCGATTTGCTGGCGCACCGTTTGCCAAGCCTGATAATTAGGCCACGCTGCTTGTAGCTGCGTTAAGGCACTCACCTTAGCACGGCTGGCACTAATTTGTTGGCCTAACGTTTGCACCGCCGCTTTTTGCCGGTCAACTTGTTGCTGCTGGGTCAAATAAGCAGGTAACGTGGCTTGGGCACTGGCTAATTTAGCGTTAAGCTCATCTAATTTACTCAATGCTTGATTTAATGGCCAAACGCGCCCCCGTGGCTTGTACAAGCGTGCTGCTTCGCGCCGATATTTCTGAGCTAAACCAAGCCATTCTTGACTACCGGCAGCCCCAACAGTCAATAAATGGCGACTTAAATCAGCTTGCTGGAGTTGAAAAATTGCCAGCAGATCTTGCTGATTGAACCGAAAAATTTGCCGAAAAAGTGGGCCATCGATTGGCGCCAATAATTGCTGTAAAAAGGCGGCGTCATGTTGCTGCCCTGCAGCATCAGTCACTGTGACCTCGCCCCCCGCACGGCCGGCTACGCGTTTCACCACATAGCGCTGGCCGTGCTGCACCACCGTGATCTGGCCGCCATAGCTGTGACCACTTTTAGGGAGATACTGCGCATAGGGTTTCTTTTTGGTGGCAAAGCCAAATAAGACACCGTCAATAAAGGCACTTAACGTTGATTTACCAGCTTCATTCGCACCTTGAAACACTTGCAGTTGTGGATCAAAGTCAAAATGTTGATCATACCACTTACCAAAACCGAAGATATCAACTGCTTCAATCCGCATCGTCATCACCTACTGTCGCTTTATTTTCCTGTAACAGGCTTAATACTTGCGCCTGTAAACTAGCAGGTAAATCAGGCTGCCGCAATTCTGCTGCCAAAAAATCAGCTTGATTCAGCGGCTGCGCAACCTGCGCAATGTTCGCCGCCGAGAAAACTTTTTGCGCACTCGCCTGCCAGTAGGTTTGATCTAGCTGATTAAAATTCAGCTCACTGGCAATTTGTGGCTTCAAGGCATAGAGCCAGCGCCAAGGCTGTTTTAACGGCTGCTTTTGTAAATAGCTCAATAATTCGTCAGTTTCGATGCGCTTTAATAACGCTGGGCTTAGCTGCTCAGCATTGGTCAATACCACTTGTAACAATAATGCTTCTGGCTGCTTTAATTTGGCCACGGCTTGTTCGATGGCATTAATAATCGTCGTCAAACGCACCGCCCCAGCAACGGAAACGGTGCAGGTCTGCCACTGAATTGGCGCTACTGCGTGAAACGTGGGCTGCAACTGCGTGCCCTTTTGGCTGACTAAATAATAACCACGCGCGCCAGCTTCGTTTGGATTACGCCCTTGTGGATTACCAGCGTAAACAATTGGTGGCTGTGCCTGCAAGATTTGCTGTTGGTGAATATGGCCCAACGCCCAATAATCATAGTGTTTTTGGTTCAATTCCGTGAGGCTAAACGGCGCGTAAACCGCATGGGCACTGGCAACACCACTTTGACTGCCGTGTAGTAAGCCGATATGAAAGTCAGTATTGGCTTTCACGGGGAATTGTGGCGTCATATCCGTTTCCACCCACCGCTGACTATAGCTAAAGCCACTTAAAGCCACCGACTGGCCAGCCTTAGTCGTTAAGGTAAAGGTGGCGCCAGTACTGGGGAAAATATGTGTATTTTCCGGTAAAGGTAGCTCCGCTGTTGTATCGGCCACATAATCATGATTACCATAACTTAAATACACCGGAATCGCTGCATCAGCCAAGCGCTGCAGCTGCTTTTGCAGGAAAAGTTGTGCCTGAATACTGCGCTCTGCACGATCGTATAAATCGCCCACTAAACAGACAAAATCAACCTGCTCAGCCAACGCAGCGTCGACAATTTTAGCAAACGCGGTAAAAGTAGCGTCATAGATCTGTTGCCATAATTCTGCCGGCGCTGTGCGCAAGCCGAGAAACGGTGTATCTAAATGAAGATCCGCTGCATGAATAAATTTCATTGCCGCGCTTCCTTTCGTATTTCTATGAAAATTCAAAAAATTGTGGCGTCCAAGTCGTTGATTCAGCGCGGCATTAAACTACCGAGTTTTCTCAACCGACACCACTTATAAAAAAATCGGCCGGCGAGCGCTTAGTCAGCATACTGCCCGACTATTCGTCCCGCGCGACCGACCTAAATTGCGCCAATCTTATTCTTTTAACCTTGAATTGGCACAATCAGATTACTTTTTAAGGCACTGATTAATTAGCGTACAATTCTTGGACTGGCTTAGTAATGATTTGGTTTAAGTCATCCATAATTTGGCTCATGGCTTTTTCTTTTTCCATTAACGCTTGAACTTCTTTGAATTCGCCGACTTTGCCTGCTAAATCATGTGCTTTGTCAATATCGGCATCAGCCAATTCTTGACCTTGCATTTGTTTTTGTTGTAAATCAATATTAACTTTTTGGAATTGCTTGAACATGTCGTAGGCGGTTTTGTTTTGTTTCATTGCATCGTATGCTGCTTGCAAAGCAACAAATTCATCGATCTGTCGTAATTCGCCTTCTAATTTGTTTGCTGTATCGTACACCTTGACTGCCATGTTGGGCCTCCGTTAATTTTAGATTATGCAGAGTGTTGGCAAAAGCGTTCAGCTTCTGAGCATTAGCCAAGTAAGCTGCTTTTCCAAACACTCGTAACATTACTTCAAATAGTATAGCATGTTCTGAACCGTTTTCCTAGCCAGAAACGAACGTCTGTGCGTTTAATTGCCAAACAAACCTTTGACTGAATCGAACCAACTCTTGGCTTTAGTGGTCGCCGAATTTAGATTCTCTTTGGCCTTCGTGGCGCCATCCTTAACCTGACTCCACACGTCTGACGAATTAGTCGTTTGTTCTGCACTAGCCCGCGTTTTAGCGTCCTTCGTGCTGAACTTTGTGCCCGCAGTTTCCGGTAAAATATTGTTCATTTCTGACTGCCAAACTTTCGCCACGCCTTCTTCACTGATCCCAGCTAGAAAATGACTGCTATCAGTGCTGTCGAAACCAATCCAAGTGGCCACCACAATATCCGGCGTGTAACCGACGACCCACTGATCCTTGGTACCGAAGCCATAACTATCGGGAACTTCGGTACTGCCAGTTTTACCTGCCACATCATAGCCGGTTGGTTTAGCTGAGGTCCCAGTGCCGTAGTCAAAGACGCCTAGCATCATGCTATTCATCTCTTTGGCAGTTGTAGCTGTCATCACTCGTTTAGCACTGGTTTCCGTATTATCGACGATCACGTTACCGCTGGCGTCCACAATTTTAGTAATAAAATGACTGCTAGGACGCTTGCCTTGATTGGCAAAAGTCGCGTACGCACCAGCCATTTGATAAGGTGAAACCCCAATGTTCAAGCCGCCTAGCGCCATGGCCAAGTTTTGATCACTTTTTGGTAAAGTAATGCCAAAGTTTTTTACGGATTCAACGCCCTTTTGCACACCAATTTGATCTAATAACCAAACTGCTGGGGCATTTAAGCTTTGCGCAAGGGCATTATACATGGGTACTTTGCCGGCATAATTATTACCGTAATCAGTTGGCGTATAGTGATTTGAACCGTAAGATAATTTTTTATCGGTTAACTCAGAATCATAGTGGTACCCATTTTCCAGTGCTGGCGTGTATACCGCTAATGGCTTCATCGTCGAGCCCGGCTGCCGTTTGATCTGTGTCGCCCGGTTATAACCGCGGAAAACGGGTTCACTATTACGACCACCGACCACGGCCGCCACACCACCTGTTTGTGGATCCATGGCCACTGAGGCGCCTTCAACCTTAGTACCATCGCTAGCATTGGCCGGAAAGATTGTGCTGTCAGCGAAAGAATCGTCCATTTTTTGCTGATAAGTTTGGTTGAGTGCCGTATAGATTTTATAGCCTTTGTTCATGATTTCTTCTTCGGTCAAGCCGTATTTGCTGATGGCTTCGTTGATTACCGCGTCAAAATAGTACGGGTAGCGATAGCCGTTGGTCGAATTATAATTATCCTGTAAATTCAGCGCTTCTTGCTTAGCAGTAGCGGCTTGGCTAGTCGTCAATTTACCGTTATCGACCATTAAACCGAGAATCAAATTACGCCGCGAAAGATTATATTTGGGATGGTCAATTGGGTTGTAAAAGCTAGGACTACGCAACATGGCGGCCATGCTAGCTGCTTCTGCGGTATCAATATCGGCGGCACTTTTACCAAAATACTTCTCCGCCGCATCCTGCACTCCCCACACGCCATTCCCGAAATAAGCGTTATTCAGGTACATCGTAATGATATCTTGTTTACTATAAACTTTATTGATCTCAATGGATAAAAACAGCTCTTCGGCCTTACGCATCAGGGTTTGTTGCTGGGTCAACAAGGCATTTTTCGCCAATTGCTGCGTCAGCGTGCTACCACCGCCACTGATCTGACCGTGATGGATCACGTAACTAACAGCCGCGCGGGCGTAACCCTTGATACTGAAGCCAGGATTAGTCCAGAAGGTACGATCTTCAGTGGAGGTCACCGCGTTTTGAATTTGCGTGGAAATTTTATTATAGCTGACGTAGGTTCCTTTTTGAGCGTATAACGAGCCCGCCTTTTGATTCTTGTAATCATAGATCGTCGTTGTCGTCTGTAAGTTGGCTTTTAAATGTTCAACGTCAGAGGTCTTGGCCAAAAAAGTTAAATAACTGCTGAACCCAAGAAAAATGAGCAGCAGCACTAAAATCAGCCAACGCGTCATCAAAAAGCGGCGCCAGAAATGGCGAACTGCGTGCCAGAAGCCGTGCCAATAAGGCGCAATGAAATGAAAAAATGGCGCTAAGAAGTGGCCAATTGCGCTAAAAATACGGCGTAATGTTGCTAAAAAGTTTTGCATATTGTTCCTCATTTACTTAAAAAGTGGCTGAAAAGACGTCCAGTGGTTTAACTAATGTACTGAATCGCCATTTTATTGTAGCATATTTATGCCCACGAAAAATTAAGCCTGATTTAAGTTTAGGTGAAGATGTGTATCAGCACCTCGGTCTTTAGACGGAAAAATAATTGCGCTTTTTGAATCAGCACTAGTAAAAAACTAATTTGGCAGCCGTGACTTTTTTAGGTAGAATAGAAGCAGTCTGAAAAATCGTAGTTAGCACTTAAAGAGGGAAAAACTCATGCAAACATGGCAATATCACTGTACCGTCAACGCGGCGCAAGCAGGACATTTACTAAAACAATATTTACGGGTCGATTTACTGGTGCCTAAAACCATCTATCACCAGTTACGAATCCAGCGCGCGGTGACGATCAACGGTCAATATCAATCCGTGCATACCGCGGTGGCCACCGGCGATGACGTGGCGCTAACTTTTTGCAGTAGTGATTTTAGCACCCCACTGCCTCATTATGTCGGCGGTGATGCACGCCAAGTCCATGTTCTATATGAAAATGACGATTTATTGATCGTCAATAAACCAATCGGCGTCAAAACACACCCCAATCGGCCCGACGAACACGATAGCCTAATGAACCACGTCACTGCTTATTTAGGCACACCAGCGTACGTCGTGCATCGACTTGATCGCGATACTAGCGGTGCCATCGTGGTTGCCAAAAATCCAGTGGTGCTGCCAATTTTGAATCGCTTGATCAGTAGCAAGCGCATCACGCGTCAATACCGTGCTTGGGTGCATGGTCATTTACCAGCTAGTGGTACGATCAGTCTACCAATTGGCCGTGACCCGCTGGATAAGCGTAAGCGCCAAGTCGATGGGCCTAACGCACTAGCTGCCACTACCCATTATCGCGTTTTACAAGAAACTGCCGATAAATCGTTACTGGCCATTCAGTTGGAAACAGGCCGCACTCACCAAATCCGCGTCCATTTTAGCTACCTTGGTCATCCCTTAGTTGGCGATGTTTTATATGATCCGCAGGCCGCCGCTTATCCACGTCTATTTTTACATTCAGCCAAAATGCGGCTACTGCTGCCATTTAGTTTTACGCCAGTTGAAGTGACTGCACCAGTACCCGCCAGCTTCTTTGACGTTGACTAAGCTATCGTCATTGCCTTAAGCGACCACCGTTATTAGTTGGTCGCTTTTTTGACCAAAAAAATAAAGCTACCTCAGTGAGCAGCTTTGCTAATTTTATATTCTATTCCACAATCATTCGTTGCGTAAAGTAGTCATTAATGTATTCCGCACTGGCACGATCTGGGCTAATGATCAAAATCGTATCGTGACCAGCTAACGTTCCTGTCACTTGCGGAAATGCGAGGTCATCAAGAATCGCCGCTAACGAGTTACCATTGCCGGGGGCTGTATGAATAACATTGACAAATTCCACTCGCTTAACCGCCGCGACGACTTCAGCGATCGATTCGTCCAACCGCTCAGCCTCCGTTTTTTCACCATTATGATAAATCGTATAGCGTAGCGTACCGTCTGCATCGCGTTCCTTGACTACTTGCATTTCACGGATATCGCGGGAAATTGTTGCCTGAGTCGCCGGAATACCTTCCGCTTCTAGCGCAGCTAATAAAGCCTCTTGCGTGGCAATTGTGTGCTGCTTAATGATTTCTTCAATTTTTGCTTGCCGATCTACCTTTTTCAAAATAGTCACCTCTACTTCACAGTAATGAATGATTTTGGATCAAAATCTCCGATGTTTCGGACGATGTCCATTCTTGTGGCAAAAATCGTGCCGCAAGAAACATGGCGCTACTTCACAGTAATGAATGATTTTGGGCCAAAATCTTCGATGTTTCGGACGATGTCCATTCTTGTGGCAAAAACCGTGCCGCAAGAAACATGGCGCTACTTCACAGTAATGAATGATTTTGGA
>NZ_RHOF01000040.1 GCF_003946445.1 Loigolactobacillus jiayinensis
ACGTTGAACAATTATATTACGATCGTCACCTGCGACAACAGTTGACCCAGCAAGAGCGCGTTCAGCTAGGATTAAACGTTGATGAAAAGCTGGCAAACACTTATAACGCCATGCAAGGCGTTATGCTTTGCCTCAAGAACCACGATAAAGATGGTCTGGTGCAATATTTATATAATAATGATCGGCTCAGTCCACAAATGAAAACTATCTTGACTACATTCAAAAAGAATCTTGAGATCATCCTTAATGCCAGTGAGTCTAAGTATTCGAATGGACC
>NZ_RHOF01000041.1 GCF_003946445.1 Loigolactobacillus jiayinensis
GTTACTGGCGCATTCGCCAATAACTAGGACCTTTTTTTATTCCGTTTTTTCTTCGGTTGGTTCGCCTTGAATCAAGTCTTTGAACAGCCCATAAACAAACGCATTAGCGTCAAATGGTTGCAAGTCATCGATTTGTTCACCAAGACCGACTAATTTGACCGGCACATCCAGTTCGCTACGAATGGCCAGCACGATACCGCCTTTAGCCGTACCATCTAATTTAGTCAGTACGATCCCAGTAACATCAGTGGTTTCCTTGAATTGTTTAGCTTGGATCAAAGCGTTTTGGCCAGTCGTCGAATCTAGCACTAGCAATACTTCATGGGGTGCGTCAGGAATTTCTCGCGAGATTATCCGCTTAATTTTCTCCAACTCATTCATCAAGTTGACCTTATTTTGTAGCCGACCAGCGGTATCAACCAACAATACATCGTCGTGATCACGTTTGACTTTTTGCACCGCATCATAGACAACCGCCGCTGGATCGCTTTGTGCTTTACCAGCGATCACCGGCACGTCAGCGCGCTGACCCCAAACCTGCAATTGTTCAATGGCCCCAGCTCGGAAAGTATCCGCTGCTGCCAAAACTACTTTTTTGCCTTCTTCTTTGTACTGATGCGCTAATTTACCAACAGTCGTCGTTTTACCGACGCCATTAACGCCAACAAATAGGATAATTGTGGGTCCATCAACTGCAAAATTTATATCGTTTTTTTCGTCTGTTCCTTCAGCTTCGTAGATATTAACCAATTTTTCAACAATGACCTGGGCCACGTCCTGTTGGCTTTTGGCATTGCGTAATTTCACTTCATCGCGCAATTCATCGCTGAGCTTAACCGCCATTTCATAGCCAACATCGGCACCAATCAAGGTTTCTTCTAAATCATCAAAGAAGTCCTCATCCACCGTCCGAAAATTAGCAAATAATGCATTCAGCCGATCGCCAAACGTTTTACGACTTTTTTCTAAGCCCTTGTCATACTTCTCTTCAGTTGGTGTTTCTTCCGGTTTCGCGCCACCGGTAAACGCCTGTTTAATTTTATCAAATAAGCCCATATCTTCACTCCTTCAAGTCAAAATAATGCCGCAAAAATCGTGCCACGCCATCGTGTTCATTGTCTACAGTCGTCACTTGGTTGGCCACAGCTTTGATTGCCAGCACACCATTAAGCATCGCCACGCCAACACCGGCAGCTTGTAACATTGATAGATCATTTAACTGATCACCAAATGCCATCAGATTAGCGCGTTGCCAGCCAAAACGCTGTAACAAGATATCTAGCGCTGCAGCTTTAGTCACCGCCAGCGGACTAAATTCCAACAAGTTAGTCCGCGACGAAGCCACGTTAAACGCTTGGGTCAACGTGAGCGGTAATTGTTGCTGTCCTTGGGCTAGTAAAGCTGGTGCAGCTGCCACCACAGCTTTACTATATTGCAAATCCGCTGCTAAGTCCATGAAAGTCCGCGGCGCAAAGGTTAATGCTGGATTCATTTGTTGATATAACGACGCAGGTAAATCGCTTAGTGGATAAACTTGTTCAAAGTCTAAAACATCCAGCGGCCACGCCACCGTGTGCGCAAAATCGACTAATGGCGCTAACGTTGCCTTAGTCATACTTTGCTGAGCTAAAATCTGCCGGTCAGCCACCTGTTGAACTAAGGCACCATTAAACGTCACCACATAATGATTAGCCCCAGTTAAACCAAGTTGCGCCAAGTACGGCCAAATCGCATTGATCGGCCGCCCTGTACACAACACTAATTGTACATCTAACGCTGCCAGTTGCTGCAAGGTCGTTACCGTCAGTGGGGTCAACGCCTTGGCCTCATTCAACAGCGTACCATCAAGATCAAAAGCAATCATTCGAATACTCATGCGTGCGCCTCCGTTTTTGCGTCTGCCAACGCCACCGATACCATGTGCGATACGCCAGACTCCTGCATCGCCACACCGAACAAGACGTCCATTGCCATCATCGTCCCTTTACGGTGCGTGATGACCACGAACTGGGTTTGCTGGTCATAGCGTTGCAGAAAATGACCAAAGCGTTCAACATTGGCTTCGTCTAAGGCTGCTTCTACTTCATCTAAAATACACAACGGTACCGGCCGTACGTTGATGATCGCAAATAATAACGTAATCGCCGTTAACGCTCGTTCACCGCCAGATAATAAACTAAGCTGCTGCAACTTTTTACCCGGTGGCTGGGCGGTAATTTCAATACCTGTAGTTAACAAATCAGCTGGCTCCGTTAAGCTTAGGCTAGCTTGCCCGCCGCCAAACATTTGCGGAAAAATTTCGGCAAAAGCTTTCGCCGTTGCATCAAAGGTCGCCTTAAACCGCTGGCTCACTTCCTGATCCATTTCCGTCATTGTCGCTGCCAATTGCTCACGAGCGCTAAGTAAGTCATCGCGCTGTGCCAATAAGAATTCATAACGTTGACTGACCCGCTCGTACTCGGCGATGGCACCAAGGTTAACTTCGCCTAGATCGGCTAAGCCTAACTTCAATAGCTTTTGTTGTTGCTGTAATTGGGCCAAATCAGTTGACAACGCAGCAGCTTTTGCAGCTTCAAAGCTTAGACTGTAGTCACTTTCTAACTGACTCAACGCGTGATTAAGGCTGTCATTTAAGCTCGTTAAAGTTGCCTCAATTCGCTGTTGAGCCGCTAATTGCTGCTGATAAGATGTTTGTGCATGCGCCAATTGTGCTTCTTGCTGCTGCAAGGTTGTTGCTAGTTCATCACGTTGTGTTTTAATCGTAGCAATCTGCTGTGCCAATTGTTCTAACTGTTGCGCTGCCCGCTTGAGATCCGCCGCATTACTGGCATGATCACGCGTTTGCGTGCTCAAACGCTGCTGCAGTTGCTCGATTTGTTGCTGATTACGGGCCATCGCTGCCTGCAATACACTTTGTTGCTCAACGTGTGTGCGGTTAGTTTGCTGCCGCTGCTTTTGCTGTTCCTGCGCCACTGCCAAATCAGTTTGCGCTTGTTGTCGCTGACTAGCTGTCGCTGCTTGCGTGGCCTGCCAACTATTTAACGTCGCTTGCTTCGCCTTCAGCGTTGCTTGGCTTTGGGCAATTGCAGTCGCTATTTGTTCAGTTTGCGCTTGATTATCCGCAATTTTCTGCTGATAATCCGCTGCCGCTTCATTTTGTTGCTGATTGGTAAAACTGAACGCCTGCTGTTGCCGGGCTAGCTGTGTCGCTTGGCGCGTCAAATCTTTCAAAGTCGCTTGGCTTTCTAGTGCCTGTTGCGCCAAGGCTTGTTGTTGCGTATCGCTAGTCGCCAACTGTTGTTTGTCGGTTTCAATTTGCTGCTTCAGTACTTGCAGTGCCTGTTCTTTAGTCGCCAGCTGCTGCTTCATTTTAGCCAGTTGTGCGACCAAATCGCGTTGTTCCTGTTCGCGGGCTAGCAAGCCATTTTGCTTGGTGCGACCGCCACCAGTCATGGCACCACCTGGATTCAGAATATCGCCGTCTAACGTGACGATACGGACCCGGTGCTGCAATAACGCTGCTAATTTGATTGCCGCCGTTAAATCTGTTGCAACTACGCTGTGGCCAAGTAAGTGGCGCATCACACTAGCATGCTCAGGTGCAAACTTAACTAGGTCCGCGGCCACACCAATAAAGCCTGACTGCGAACTGATTTGCTGCAATTGATTAGCGTTTAATTGTTGCGGCTGCATGACCGATAAGGGTAGAAAAGTAGCGCGACCTAGGCGTTGTTGCTTTAAATAAGCAATGCTGCGTTTACCGGCCGCTTCATCGGCCACCACTACTGCTTGTAATTGACCGCCTAAAATAGCCTCTATTGCTGTATTGTATTTAGCCGGCACCGTCAGTAATTCAGCCACGGCACCGATAACACCAGCTAACTGGGCTTTATGCTGTAAAACACCCCGTACGCCGGCATAAAAGCCACTGTAATCGTCCTTCATTTCGGCTAAACTAGCTTGCTTAGCTGCCACTTTCTGCATAATAGCCAGCGCCTGATACCATTGTTGCTGTTGCTGATCGTAAGTGTGTTGCTGTTGTTCTACTTGTGTAGTTAGCACTTGCTGCTGTTGTGTTTGCGCGGTTTGCTTGGTTTTAATTGCTGTCGCTGCCACTTGTGCTGCGGCTAATTGGCCCTTTAACGTCGCGGTTTGTTGCGCTAATGCGGTTTGTTCAGCCTGCTGTTTTTCGTCTTGTGCCTTAGTTTGCTGCTGCTCCCGCGCCAAATAAACCGCCTCATTATGCAAAGTGGTTTGCGCCTGCAATTGATCAATGTATTGCTGCTGTAACGCTGCCACCTGTTGCTTTAAAGTGGCTTCATCGACCTGCTGCGCCTGTGTATAATTAGCGACCGTTTGCTGCTTTTGCTTTAAATCAGCTTTAGCTTCCTGCAGTGCCGTTTTCTCGGCGGTAAGCACTTGCTGTAACGCCGTTAACTGGCCTTGTTGCTGCTTTAATTCACCAGTTAAATCGGTTAACTTATCTTGTGCAACTTGCCGCCGCTCACCAGCTAATTCAGCTTGCCCAGACAATTCTGCTTGCTGCTTGGTGATCCGCAGCTGATCTTGCTGCAATGTATCTAATCGCTGTGTATTTTTCTGTTGCTGGGCTTTTTGCGCGGTAACCTTAGTTTGAAATTCACTTTGGTTACGTTGCGCTAACACGACATTTTCCTTAGCAGCTTTCAATGCTTGTTGCTGTTGTGTTTTAGCAGCTGCCCGCGTCTCAATTTGCCGGACTAATAGCGTTTTAGTGACTTGATCCAGTTGCTTTTTTTGTTGCAAGTAATCCTTAGCTAAGCTACTTTGTTCCTTCAGCGGTTCTACTTGTTGACCTAATTCAGCAATAATATCGGCCACCCGATGCAGATTATCCGCGGTGGCATTCAGCTGACTGTCGGCTTCTTTTTTACGTTGCTTGTATTGTACAACACCAGCAGCTTCTTCAATAATGCCGCGCCGGTCAGCCGGTTTGCTATTAAAAATTGCCGCAATTTTTCCCTGTGAAATAATGGAAAAGGATTCTCGCCCAAGGCCAGAATCCATGAATAAATTAACAATATCCTTTAAGCGACAACTTTTTTGATTTAAATAAAAGGCTGATGTTCCGTCACGATATAACACGCGGGTCACTTTGACCTCAGCATAATCTACTGGTAATTGATGGTCGCTGTTATCAAAGGTCAGCGACACTTCAGCCCGATTTAATGGCTTGCGGGTATTGGAGCCGGCAAAAATAATGTCGGGCATTTTCCCACCGCGCAGGCTTTTGGCCGATTGTTCCCCTAGCGCCCAACGAATTGCTTCAGTAATATTGCTTTTACCACTACCGTTAGGGCCAACGATACCAGTGATGCCATGGTCAAATTGAATCACTGTCTTGTCCGCAAATGATTTGAAGCCGTTGATTTCTAATGTTTTAAGTTGCACACTGTCGGGCTCCTTTTACTATATCTTGAAACGTGTTTTACGCTTGTAATTTTCGCAAAGCCACTTCGGCCGCCACTTGTTCTGCGGCTTTTTTCGTGTGGCCAGTACCTTGACCTAAAACTTGGTCGCGGGCAACAACTTCCACTGTAAACTGAGCGTCATTAGCTGGACCAGCTTCAGCAATCAAACGATAAGTGATTTCCACTTCGCCATCTTTTTGTAAAAATTCCTGCAAATTGGTTTTGTGGTCCATCACGTAAGAAAATGCCCCGGCTTCAACTTTCGGGAAGACGACCTGCGCAACAAACTTCTGCACCGCTGCCTTACCTTGATCCAAGTACAATGAACCAACGAAACTTTCAAAAATATCGCATAATAACGAATTGCGATCGCGGGCACCGTTTTTTTCTTCACCCTTACCAAGTTTAATGTATTGATCAAAATGGCATTCCCGGGCAAAAGCACTAAAACTATCCTCACAGACGATTGCCGCACGTAACCGGGTCAATTTACCTTCAGGATAATTGGGGTACTTTTTGTATAAATATTCCGACACAGTTAATTCCATTACCGCATCACCAAGAAATTCGATCCGCTGATAATCTTGTAACTTCAAATTTGGATGTTCATTCACGTATGAAGATTGCGTAAATGCCTCAGATAACAGATCGACATTCCGGTACTCAATACCGAAACGGTCACGTAATTCATTTAAAAATGTTTGCTCCACAATGGGGCTCCTTTCTACTACACTGCTAAGGTTAGTTTAACTTAGCTTAAGTTCGCTAAGTTAAACTTCGGATGTTTCGGGCGATGGCCATTCTACTACGGCGAAGTACGCCTAGTAGAAACATGGCTCTACTTCACTACTAAGGTTAGTTTAAATTAGCTTAAGTTCGCTAATTCAAACTCCAGATGTTTCGGGCGATGGCCATTCTACTACGGCGAAGTACGCCTAGTAGAAACATGGCTCTACTTCACAACTATGGTCAGTTCAAATTAGCTTAAGTTCGCTAAGTTAAACTTCGGATGTTTCGGGCGATGGCCATTCTACTACGGCGAAGTACGCCTAGTAGAAACATGGCTCTACTTCACAACTATGGTCAGTTCAAATTAGCTTAAGTTCGCTAAGTTAAACTTCGGATGTTTCGGGCGATGGCTATTCTACTATAACGCCCCGCGCAACGACACGCTCCCAAAATTAAAATTCAGACGCCATAATTCACACCAGCGTATTATACAGGTTTTTAAGCGAAAAAACTAGCCGCTGACTTACGGCACAAATTAAAATTACTTAAAACTAGTTTTATAGATACTGATAATAATAAAATTAGTTCATACATATATAGCCAAGCTGATCACACCGCATCACTTTAGTAAAAAAATTTTCTTGGCGTTTAATTTCACCAACCAGCCTAACAAAAATGAGTCACCGCTATCCCTTAGAATAACACTGACTCATCACTGTTTTATTGATGGTTTTTGACGTAAGTTACTGCGTCGCCCACTGTCGCTAATTTTTCTGCATCTTCATCCGAAATCTCAGCACCGAAAGTATCTTCTAACTCCAAGATAAATTCGACAATGTCGATCGAATCAGCGTTTAAATCTTTCTTAAAATCAAGTGACTGGCTGACCTTATCAGCTGACACTTCAAACCGATCCTCGATCAATTTTGCGATCTTATCATAGATCTCTTGCTCAGACATCTAATCCCCCCTTGCTTGGTTATTAAAATAACCAATAATTTTGCGCCGGACAAATCAAATTCGTCGCTGCTTTTTTTTAACAACGCTTCAAATGTAGATCACTGGTAAGAAAAATCAGCACGCGCAGTAAAATATTTTACCGCTCATTTATGCACTATGTTACATGTATTGTCACAATCAGCACTTATGCTTACTTTTTTCACTAGTAGTCGATTTCAAGGTTCAAATAGTAGTGTAATGGTTTTATTCGCCATTGTCTAGCCCAATTTAATCGTTTTGTTCTGGCCGCTTAGCTAATTGGTTATGGCTAAAGTAGTCCACCACATCGCCGACGACGTTTTTCGTGACCATATCGTGGATCTGACTAATGGTGTAGTACACCGCATCCGGGCTAGCTGTCCCGTGGGTTTTGACCACTGGCGCTTGTAAGCCCAACAGAACGGCGCCGCCATAACGCGCGTAATCAAAATTATCCCGCAGCGTGCCTAAGCTACCTTTTAGCAGTGCACCGCCAATTTTAGCCTTGACCCCACCATTCATAATTGAATCCTTCAGCAAATGCAAAATTGCCATTGCAGTGCCTTCAATTGACTTCAAGGCAGCGTTACCGGTGAAACCATCAGTAACGATCACATCAGCGCGCCCATTTAACAATTCGCGTGATTCAATATTACCGACAAAATTAAGGCTCTTTTCCGCAGCAATCAGCTTATAGGCCGCCTTATGGGTTAAATCGCCTTTATCAGGTTCGGTACCGTTATTTAACAATGCGATCCGTGGTTGCTCGATGCCCCGCATGTTTTTAGCATAGTAATTACCTAGGACAGCAAATTGGTACAAGTTTTCCGGCTTACTGTCGGCGTTCGCGCCAATGTCCAAAATATTAAATTGACCACCAGTCCGGAAATCAGGCATGGTCGGCATTAAGCCAGGCCGATCGATGCCCTTGATGCGGCCAATGATAAATAACCCTGCCGCCAACAACGCGCCAGTACTACCAGCAGAAAAAATGGCATCAGCTTGGCCGTCTTTAACCGCACGAGCAGCAACGACCATCGATGCGTCTTTTTTACGGCGGACAGCACGCACTGGTTCCTCATCAGCTAAAATTTCTTCACTGGTGGCGATAACAGTTAGGCGTTGGTCATTTTTAATTTCAGCACGGATTTTACTTTCATCCCCATAAAGTAAAAATTCAATATCGGGAAATTGATCGCGAGCCCGCTCTACGCCGGCAACAATCGTTGTTGGGCCATTATCGCCGCCCATAGCATCTACTGCAATCTTCATGGCTTGTTACCTCTCTTAAAGTGTTTGCAAAAGTAAGCAGTTCTTAACGCTGACCTCGACTTAAGCAAATCAGCGCATGGATCGTCTGATCTGCTTAGTTAGGCCTAGCTGGAACCTGACTTTTCAAACATATTTTTATTGTAAAATCTAAAAAAATGGCTAATCCAGATTCTGATAACTTTGTTCCTGACGCGCAAGATATGCCGCTAACGGCTGATTTTCTGGTTGTTGCCAGTTGCTATTAACCAAGGTCTGCGCCTCGATCTGAGCTGCTTCCAGTGCCCGATAATCAGCGACTGGATCAGCAACTTTAAATTCAGGCATCCCTGATTGGCGCTCTCCTAATACGTCACCAGCACCACGCAGTTCAAGATCTTTTTGTGAGACTTGGAAACCGTCATTGGTGGCAACCATTGTTTCCATTCGTTCGATTCCATTTTGATTCTTGGGGTCGGCGACTAAAATACAAAACGAGGCCGCTTTCCCACGGCCAATTCGACCACGTAATTGATGCAATTGTGATAGGCCAAACCGATCAGCATCGAAGATCAGCATCGCCGTGGCGTTAGGCACATCAACGCCGACCTCGATGACCGTTGTCGCCACTAAGACCTGGAACTCATTGGCTTTAAACGCCTGCATGACCTGATCTTTATCTTCATTTTTCAATTGACCATGGAGCAAGCCAACTTGGTACGTCGGCGAAAACGCCGTCTGCATTTTGGCAAAAACAGCCTGAGCGTTTTTCAAGTCCATGCTATCTGATTCCTCAATTAACGGTGTTACCACGTAGGCTTGGCGGCCTTGCGCTAATTCATTTTGTATAAAACTCAGCGCATTAGCCACTTGATTGCCGCGAATCCAGCTGGTTTTGATGGGAATCCGTCCCGCTGGTAATTCATCAATTGTGGAGACATCCATTTCACCAAAAGCAGTGATCGCCAAGGTCCGCGGAATCGGCGTCGCGGTCATGGCGAGAATATCTGGTCGATAACCTTTTTGCCGTAAAACGCGGCGCTGGTTCACGCCAAAACGGTGTTGCTCATCAGTGATGGCCAAGCCTAATTTGGCAAAATCAACGCCAGCCTGAATCAGCGCATGGGTGCCGATGATCAGA
The DNA here is from genome assembly GCF_003946445.1 of Loigolactobacillus jiayinensis. GTDB lineage: Bacteria > Bacillota > Bacilli > Lactobacillales > Lactobacillaceae > Loigolactobacillus > Loigolactobacillus jiayinensis. The sequence continues at coordinate 9,547 of NZ_RHOF01000041.1, forward strand.
TCAATTTTGCCGCTGGCTAAGTCGCTGAGGATCGCCTGACGCGCCTTACCTTTGATCGAACCAGTAAGTAGCGCCACTTGTACGTCAAAGTCGGCAAACAGCCGTTGTAGGTTCTTATAGTGCTGCTCAGCTAGAATTTCCGTTGGGGCCATTAATGCCGCTTGATAACCAGCCGTCACCGCTGCGTACATCACTAATGCCGCCACGATTGTTTTCCCACTGCCGACATCACCTTGCAGCAAACGATTCATGTGCTGAGCACTTTTTAAATCGCGACAAATTTCGTTGACCACGCGTTTTTGTGCCTTGGTCAACTCAAAGGGCAGCGTCTGGATAAACGCACGTAGCTTTTGATTGTCATAATGTAACGCCAAACCCTGTTCTGGTGCCTGTTCCCGCTTTTTTAACAACTGAATTGCCATTTGGAATAAAAAGAATTCCTCAAAAATTGCCGTGCGCCGCGCTGCATCAGCTTCAGCTTGTGACTTAGGAAAATGCATGCCGTGGATCACTTGGCGTTCACTGACTAACCGATATTTATCGATCAATGCCTGCGGAACCACGTTGACGATCAACGTGGCGTAGTCATCATAGGCGGCCCGAATCAGTTTAACCAGCGTCGTTTGGCGGATGCTTTTGGACACACTGTAAATCGAAGCAAATTCCGGGCTATTATCATTTTTGATCGCCAAAACTTTCATGCCAGTCATGCTTTTGCGTTTAGCGTCCCATTTACCATAAACCGCCACTTCAGCCCCCGTGTCAAACTTATCCTTCAACCAAGGCTGATTAAAAAAGGTGACCATGATTGCGGCACTGTCGATCAATAAACGGACGTTCAGTCGGTTTTTCCCACGGCCAAAACGACTGACAACTGGTGGCCCGACCACAATTCCTTTTAACGTGACTTTTTCCTGATCAACAACTTCGTCTAACGCCTTAACCTTTAAATCTTCGTAACGAAAGGGAAAATAGTGCAGCAGATCATCAATTGTATCGATTTTTAATTCATGGAGCGCCTGCACTTTTTTTGGTCCAACACCAGGTAGTACTGCCACCGGATCAAGTAAACTTTTCTCAGTCATCGCTGTACTACCTCCTTAGGCCATGCCAAACAAGCTGGAATCTAGATCCCAGCTGTTCGCAACTAAACTTATTCGACTGAAACTAAATAAGGATAAACAGGCTGTCCACCGTCATGCAACTCAACTTCCAACTCATCATCAGCAGCCATCACTGCATCCGCGATCGCCTGGGCTTCTTTCTTCGTGCCGCCCTCACCAATCAAAATCGTTACAATTTCGCTGTCTGGCGCCAACATAGCCTTGATCATATCGACGGCAGCTTGCTGACGTTTAGCAGCTGTCACTTTGATTTTACCGTCAATGATTCCCATATAATCATTTTTCTTGATCGCCAAGCCGTCAATTTTAGTATCACGAATTGATTGCGTAACTTGTCCACTGATCACATCAGCTAAACCGGCTGTCATTTGCGCTTGGTTATCCGCCAAAGAATTATCTGGGTTAAATGATAATAGTGCAGTCATCCCTTGGGAAATCGTCTTACTTGGTACAATTTCAACTGGAATATCGGCTACTTTAGCCGCTTCCTGTGCTGCCAAAATAATATTACCATTATTCGGCAAAATCAAAGCCTGCTTCGCATTGGCTGACTTGATCGCATCGACAATATCTTGTGTGCTTGGGTTCATCGTTTGCCCACCGCTTAAAATCGTTGTTGCCCCTAAGCTTTTAAGCAACGTGCTAACGCCTTTACCAGAAGCAATAGCGATGATACCAAAATCAATTGGTTCTTGAGCTGCAGCCGCCGCATTGACTTGATCTTGTTCCAAAATTGTTTCATGCTGCAGGCGCATATTATCAATCTTAATTTTCAACATTGAGCCATATTTATGACCGTATGCCAAAACAGTGCCAGGATGTTCCGTATGCACGTGGACCTTGACCACTTCGTCATCATTAACGACTAACAAAGAATCACCAATACCGTCTAAATGATTCCGGAATGCTTCATAATCAAACTTCTCCGTAGCACCATCTTCGCCTAAGCCAACCATCATTTCAGTACAATAACCAAACGTGATGTCGTCGGTAGCGATTTGACTTTGCACACTTTGATGATGCATGGCGTTAACCATCTCATCCATCTCAGTACCATCAGGTTGATACGCATCATCGTCAGCGACCTCACCAGAAAGGCCTTCCAGGAAACCTTCATAAATGAAAACTAAGCCTTGGCCACCGGAATCAACAACGCCGACTTCTTTTAATACCAGCAATAAATCAGGTGTTTTAGCTAAGGAATTTTTTGCTGCCGCTACGACTGCTTGTAAGATCACCACAGCATCCGTGGTCTCCCGGCTTTGTTTATTAGCCGCACGCGCAGCTTCACGCGCAACGGTTAAAATCGTTCCTTCAACGGGCTTCATAACAGCTTTATAGGCCGTTTCCACACCACTCATCAAAGCAGCGGTTAGATCCTGGGCCGTTAATGCTTCCTTACCCGCCACGCTGCTGGCAAAGCCACGGAACAATTGTGAGGTAATAACCCCAGAATTACCGCGGGCGCCCATCAGTAAGCCCTTAGCCAAGGCTTGTGCCAGTTCACCGACACTGTTGGCGTTAGATTCATTAACTGCTTTGGCACCACTACCAAAGGATAAGCCCATGTTAGTCCCAGTATCACCATCAGGCACAGGGAACACATTCAATGAATTGACAAATTCAGCATTTTTAGTCAGCCGGTGTGCACCAATGCGCACCATGTCTTGAAACTTTGCTGCCGTTATTTCTGTTACTTCCAAAATTTATCCTCCTTGTGCTGTTTTGCCTGCTTAAGCGCAAAACAAAACCAGCGGGACACATTCGTATCCGCATTCTACGCAAAATAGTTTTATCATCAAATATAACTAATCAGCTAACCGTACACCTTGAACAAAGACGTTAACTGAATTAGCTGTGACGCCGAGCATTGTTTCTAAGTTATACTTCACTTTAGATTGAACGTTGCGGCAAACTTCCGAAATCTTGGTGCCGTAGCCAACCATGATGTAAACATCAATCGCCACGCCATTTTCTTCTTGGCGCACAACCACACCGCGCGCATAATTTTCTTTGCGCAAAATATCATTTAAATTATCACGAATTTGATTTTTACTTGCCATCCCAATGATGCCGTAAACATCAGTGGCGGCTCCACCAACAACCGTAGCAATTACGGCATTAGCAATATCGATTGTACCGTATTGAGTTTTAATGTGCACAGCCATTAAAAAGTACCTCCTCATTTTCACTTTGCAGTCACAAAAAAGACCGCAATAAAAAAACTTCTACACGCCATTCTATCATAGCCAGAAAATATTGAAAAGTTATCGTCCACTTATCAGCTAAATAAAACGTTGCTTTTACGGAATTTTCCAAATAAGAATTTGGCGTAACTGCCGCTTTTATTGACTGTACTTGGTAGCATATTTATTGTGCTAATGCCGATTTAGCTTTTACACTAATAGTAAACGGAGGTGCCACCTATGACCACCATTACTGTAATTGTTGGCAGCAAAAAATATAAGCCGACCGCCGACTATACTGCAACCGAAAATATCACCTATTATCCATTCACAATCGCAGCCTTTATTCCCACGCCGCTGAGCATGACCGCTAAACCCTACCGCCGGGTGATGGCTTATTTGCTAGGACAACCGCAGATCAAGGCCAAATTACACCATTTAGAACGTAATTTCACGGTCAATCAGTTACTGAACCACTTTAAACGGCGCCAGATTTATTTTGCCTTAGCCACAGATGGGACTGAATTGCAACGATTTATCACGCAACACCCCAATGCCGAAATTAACTTGTTATTGTTGGGTAAAAAAGCATGGCGTTGTGCAACTAAATTTGCCGCACAGCCGCTAGTTACGATCTACACCTTTCCTGATCCCGGAAAAAAAGACAGCTTTTGGCGCAGCCTTGACTACCAAGATGATTCGAATTTGACTTCCACTAGTGCCATGCAAAAATTAGCACAACCAAAAATTCGCTTGTAAACAGACATTGGTCAGTAATTCTTTAGCCTAATTTAACACTAAGTTTTACCCTGTCAAGCAAATTTACTTGAAAGAAAAGTATTGCAATCACGGGTCTATTATGATAAATTAAATCAGGTAAGTGTTAACGAGCAGCATGTAAAAATGCTTAAGGGAGGACTAGACATGGCTAAAGATTTCATTACCGGCAAAGGTACAACTTTCGGTAACAAGCGTTCACACGCGTTAAACCATAGCCGTCGCAGCTGGAAAGCCAACTTGCAAAAAGTGCGCATCCTAGTTGATGGCAAGCCAAAACGTGTATGGGTTTCTGCAAGGACATTAAAATCCGGTAAGGTTACTCGCGTTTAATTAAATTAGACGATAAGAAAAGAGCTTAGGCAATTGCCTAGGCTCTTTTTGTTTTAGTCATGACTTTGGATCACAGCCACCACGCCAGTACGAAAACTAAATGTAGCACTTTTTTGAGTGAATTGATTACTAGCAAACATAATCGGTTGCTCATAATCAGCATTGGTCAATTTATATTTGGTATCATATAAAGTTAACCCAGTTACTGCAGTTAATGGCGCAAAGGCCAAATAATGCTGCCCCGCTTCTTGCGTGATCGTGTGTACCCCGGGTAAAAACAGACGCAAATTATTTTGACGATCTATTATCCGCACACGCTGACAATACGGCAAAAAGCGTGGTTGGAGCAGCATGAACAGATTATCCAATAAATGATCCAATCGGCCGCCGGTTGCACCGTATAAGGTCACCCGCGTCGCCTGCAGTTCAGTTAACGCCAAGGCCAACGCTAACTCAGTATCGGTTTCATCCTTATCGGTCACCGCATAACGAAGATCAGCGACCTGAGCCTGCACCGTCGCCAGTTCTGCAGTGGTCAAGGAATCAAAATCACCGACCGCCACTTGTGGCGTGATGCCGAGGTCTAGCAAGCGGAGCGCCCCGCGATCCGCGGCAATCCACGGCACCGTGATTTGCTGTGCTAAATCAACTGGCCACATGTTACTAGGGCCACCAACTAATAAATTAAACTCAGTCATTGGTGGCAACAATGTTACGTAAACTTTGAATTTGTTGGGCAGGATCAGCTGCACCATAAACGTAAGAACCAGCGACAAAGACATCAGTTCCTGCGTCAGCACAGGCTTTAACAGTTTGATCACTTACACCACCATCGACTTCAATATCGAAGTGATAGTCGTTAGTCTGCCGCAATTGATCTAGCCGTTTAACTTTACTTAACATTGCTGGAATAAACGTTTGACCACCAAAACCAGGATTAACCGTCATAACCAATACTTGATCAACCAATGGCAACACATTTTTGATTTGCTCCAAAGGTGTGCCGGGGTTCAACACAACACCAGCTTTGACCCCCGCTGCCTTGACCATCTGTAAAGCCCGGTAAATGTGCGGTGTACTTTCCACGTGCAACGTTAAAATATCAGCGCCAGCCTTAGCAAATTCAGCAACAAAACGTTCCGGCGCTTCAATCATCAAATGACAATCCAAGACTAACTTAGTTACCGGCCGTAACGCAGCCACCATGCTGGGGCCAAAGGTAATATTAGGCACAAATTGGCCGTCCATCACGTCAATATGCAAATAATCAGCGCCACCAGCTTCAACGGTTTGGACATCGCGGGCTAAATTAGCAAAGTCCGCACTTAAAATAGAAGGTGCAATTTTCATCATTTTTTGCCTCGTTTTCCATTGTATTTCGGCTTCTCCGCCTTTTTTTCTGTACGGAATTGTAAATAATTTTCATAGCGACTGGCTAAAATTTCACCAGATTCCACTTGTGCTTTCACCGCGCAACCCGGTTCCTGATCATGCTGACAGGCACGGAAACGACAATCTGGCGCCGCCGCCACAAATTCAGGGAACAATAAGGGTAACTCAGTTAATTCAAAAGCACTAAGTTCCAGCGACGAAAAACCTGGCGTATCTGCGACTAACCCACCAAATAGCGGCAATAGTTCAACGTGCCGCGTTGTATGTTTACCACGGCTTAAACTTTCCGAAACCGCGGCTGTTTTCAATTGCAGTTCAGGATCAATATGATTAAGCAAAGTTGATTTACCTGCCCCTGATTGACCCATGAAAACCGTCAATTTATCGGCAAATTGCGCCGTTAGTTGTTGGATTTGTGCTGCTGCAAATGGATCAGCATCAAAAAAGGTCTGATAACCTAATTGCTGATAGTACGCCACAATTGGCGCAATTTTGGCCTGCGCTGCGGCGGCTAACAAGTCCCCTTTAGTGAAGTACAGTAGCGGCTGAATATTTTTTTGTTCCAACATGATCAAAAAACGATCCAACAGATTGCTGGAAAAATCTGGCTTGACGCATGACGTCACCACCACCGCTTGATCTACGTTAACCACTTGCGGCCGCACTAAAGCATTTTTACGCGGCAATAATTTTAACAGGTAGCCTTCATCTTTATTGGTACTTTCAAATTCAACATAATCACCAACTAATGGGGTCAATTGCCGTTTACGAAAATTACCGCGCCCCCGCGTTTGAAATGTTTTTTGTTGAGAATAAACGTAATAAAACCCGCTTAATGCTTTTCGGATCTGTCCTTGTGCCAAATTTTCACCTCAGTTTTTGATTGTGTTATCACTAAATTAATCTGGTGCGCCACCAGCTTCACTACCACGAGAAAGAATGACCGTGATTTTTGCAGTGCGCGCAACGGCAGTCCCTGCTTTTGGTGATTGTGACATCACCGTGCCAGCCTGAACCGCACTTGAGTAATCATACTTGGTATTCAACGTAAAGCCCATACTACTGGCGTATTGCCGGACACTGGCCTGGGACCAATTCGTCATGTCTAGTAAACTAAACCCATTGGCACCAACGCTAACCGTTAACGTTATTTTCTTGCCTTTAGCGACTACCCGCTTACCTGCATCAATACTTTGTTGCACGATTTGACCGTTCGTATAACGACTGGAAATAACCGTCGTCCGTTTCACTACAAAACCAGCTTTTTTAAGTTTGGCCACTACCGTTGAATATGACTGCCCGGCGTAATCGGCTAATACGTACTCTTTTTGACCTGTACTAATGCGCATCTTGACAACTGATTGTCGTCTTACTTTTTTACTTTTAGCTGGGGTGGTGCCGATCACTTGCCCTGCCTTAACCGTATTACTGTGTTGTTTAGTAGCTGCGCCCACCTTAAACTGGCGAGCAATTAAAGTCGATTCTGCCTTACGCTGAGTCATACCGGCAACATTTGGTACTGCTACTGGCTGCAACTGATTAACAATAAAGAAGCCCACCACGATCACTGCAATCAGTGCCAATAAGCTGACGATCACAACGACGGGGTACCGACGCCGCTTTTTTGCTGGCGGTTCTGGTGGTGTGCTAACCGCAGCTTGCGCTACAGCTGCTGAACTGGTGGTACTTTGATTCACTGCGGCCGCTGATGTCATACTGACCTGGCTATTACCATAGTGTTCTGGCTGCAACCGTGGCAAAATTTTAGTTTCTTCATTGCTGACTTGTGACACAAAACGCGGTTCACCAATTCGTAACGGTGATAACGCGGTTTTGAGATCTGCCGACATTGCGGTCACTGATTCATAACGCTCAGTTGGTTCCTTAGCTGTGGCTTGTAGCACCACATTTTCCAAGGCTTGCGGAATATTAGCATCAATTTTGCGTACCGAAGGAATTTCATTTTGAAAATGTTTTAGCGCAATGCTCACTGCAGTTTCACCCTCAAAAGGGACTTTTCCAGTCAACATTTCATATAAAATAATGCCTAGTGAATAAATATCTGATTGCTTAGTGGCGATACTACCGCGGGCTTGCTCCGGTGACAAATAATGGACTGAGCCTAACATTGAATTTGTTTGTGTGATTGAGTTTTCCGATAACGCCACTGAAATCCCAAAATCAGTAATTTTCAAATGACCTGATGGCGCAACTAAAATGTTTTGGGGTTTTAAATCACGATGAATAATCCCGTGTGCATGGGCTTGTTGGACTGCCGCTAAAATTTCAGTCATCATCCGTACGACTTCCGCATAGGAAAGCGGATAATGATCGGCAATATAGCGTTTCAAATCCGTACCAGAAACATACTCCATCACAATATATTGTAGCCCATTGTCTTCACCAACATCATAAACAGTGACAATATTGGGGTGAACTAGTTCAGTAGCTGCTAATTCTTCCCGTTGAAAACGACGAATTGTATCGGGATCGTTTTGTAGATCAAGTCGCAATACCTTGACCGCTACTTCTCGATTTAAAATTAAATCTTGGGCCAAATAAACATTGGCCATCCCACCTTCACCAACGGGACGGATCACGCGGTAGCGACCGCCTAATTTATATCCTGCTTCCATCATTGTGCGGCCACCCCACGATCCTCATATAGTAGTAATGCCGTAATATTATCTAATCCACCTGCCGCATTCGCCGCATCAAGCAAGGCCTGACATTTTAACTCCAATGAGCGCGGACTCGCTAAAATCGTACTGATTTCCTCATCAGACACCATATTGGTCAATCCATCGGAACACAACAAAATATAATCACCGTGTTGTGAGCGCCGTACCACAACATCAGCATCAGCTTGCTCAGAGACACCTAATGTCCGGGTAATAATATTTTTCTGTGGATGATGTTTAGCCGCTTCAGCACTTAATTGACCGTGTTTGACTAATTCATTGACCAATGAGTGATCCTCCGTCATTTGACTCAGCCGCCCATCGCGATACAAATACGCCCGGCTATCACCAATGTTAGCGATAATAAACTCATTTTGATAATAGATTGCCGCCACAAAGGTGGTGCCCATCCCCGATAAATCAGGATACTGTTGTGACTTATTGAGAATATGCTCATTTTCTTTCTGCAATTCCGCCACTAGCCAAGAAATAATTGGCTCAACCTTATCGAATTCTGTCTGCTCAAAATCATAGCCAATATGTAAAACGGCCATGGCCGAAGCCACGTCACCGCCTAAATGGCCGCCCATGCCGTCCGCAACAATTGCGAATTGAACCCCAGCTACATTTTGATAGACGCTTACATAATCTTCGTTGTTCGCCCGGCGTTGGCCAACATCCGTTCGGTAAGCGAATTTCATCCTTTTTACCTCATTTTCCGTTTCAGATTACAAATGAAGAAGCCATCCGTTCCGTAGTCATCTGGATATAAGCGCAAATGTGGCTCAGTGGCCACCTTAAGTGCCTTATCAGTATGCACTGGGATCGTTTCAAACTCCGTATGCTTTGCGAGAAACTGCTCGATCACGTCTGCATTTTCTTCATTAACAATTGTACACGTACTATAGGTTAAAATGCCACCAGGTTTTACTTTAATTGCGACACTATCCAAAATATCTAACTGAATCTTTTGTAAATTCATTAAATCTTCCGGTTGTCGTGCGTATTTGATTTCCGGCTTACGGCGCATTAAGCCAAGTCCAGAACATGGTGCATCGACTAAAACACGATCAAATGACTTATTGGCCACCACGTCACGCAAATTGCGTGCGTCAAACGCACGTGCATTAACGACATCCGCCACATGCAATCGTTTAGCATTATCCTTGATCAATTTCACCTTGTGCGGGTGCAAATCAAACGCCTCAACGTGACCACCAGCTTCGGCAGACAAGTAACTCGCAATATGTGCTGTTTTACCACCAGGCGCTGCACAGGCATCTAAAACTTGATGCTGCGGCTGAATTTGCATCGCTGCTGCAACTAACATTGAGCTTTCATCTTGAACGGTGTACTGACCATAAGCAAAAGCCGTCGTCCCCGCCAAAAAACCACCTTGGCGAACTAAGCCAACAGCAGACAGCGCGCTTGGTTCCGTATCAAGGCCTAATTCAGCTAGTTCCGATTGAACTTCATCAACTGTGGCAATCGCCGTATTAACGCGAATGGAAGCCGCTGCTGGTTGGTTGATCGTCGCTAAAATAGCGCCGGTCTTGTCGCTACCAATTTGATCAGTGAGTTTAGCTACCAACCATTCAGGAACGCTGGCGCTAATACTCAAGCGCGTCAGTGGATCACTAATCGTTGCGAGTTGGGGCACTCCTTTACGTTCGATCTGACGTAAAATTGCCGTCATCAAGCCTGCAACCCCTTGATTGCCCATTTTTTTAGCAATTTCAGTTGCCTCGTAGAAAATTGCCCGATTAGGAATTTTATCTAAATAAACCATTTGATAAACAGCAACCCGTAAATTTTGACGCGCCCAACGCTCCAAGCGTTGCGGCTTTTTGATAAACGGTTTTAAATAAAAATCTAACGTCAATTGGCGCTGGATCACACCATAAACTAAATTCGTTAATAAACCGGCATCAGCTGGTTGTAATTGTTCCTTATCAATCGTTTGATCCAACGTAATGTTAGCGTAACTACCTGAATCAGCAACGCGGTCCAACAATTTAACCGCTAAATAACGCGGGGAATGCTTAATATTAGTCTTCAATGAGTAATTGCCCTTCCTTAAGGTCGTGTCCTTGGCCGTTTAAATAGGCCGTAATCGTCATTTTCGCCTTACCTGCTGGCTGAATGTCGTCGATGTATAAAACTTTGTGATCTGCGGTGGCAACTCCTAACGCGTGTTTGCCGATTGTGGCAATATAACCAGCCGCCAAATCAGTCGCTTCATCCGTTGGTCGTACTTGCCATAACTTAGTCCGTTGACCGCCAATTTTTACAAACGCACCTGGTTGCGGCCGTAATGCACGAACTTTAAAATCAATTGCCGCAGCGCTCATATCCAACGTCACTTGTTCCTCACCTGGTTTGATTGTTGGTGAAAAAGTGACTTGGCTTTCATCCTGCGGTTGTGGCGTAATTTTACCGGCAATTAAATCCGGTAAAGTGGCTAATAGTAATTTCTCACCGACTTGGCTGAGTTTGGTAAATAAGGTGCCGTTATCGTCGTCAGCCATGATTGGCAGGGCTTGCTGGCGTAAAATATCGCCAGCATCCATCTGTTTGACCATTTCCATAATGGTGACGCCAGTTTCCTTTTCGCCATTTAACAAAGCGTATTGAATTGGCGCCCCACCGCGATATTTAGGCAATAATGACGCATGGACATTGATGGCTTTAATTTTCGCTGCTGCTAATACTTTGCTAGGCAAAAATTGGCCGAAAGCGGCTGTGATAATCAAATCTGGTGCTAATGCAATCACTTGATCAGCTTCTGGACTGCCACTTAATTTTTCCGGCTGTAGCACTGGAATCTGATGAGCTACGGCAACCTTTTTTACTGGTGAAGCCGTTAGAATATGCTTACGTCCAACCGGCCGATCTGGTTGGGTAACGACAGCCAACACGTCATACCCAGTTGTAATTAAACTTGCTAAAATTGGTGCCGAAAATTCCGGCGTCCCCATAAAGACAATTGACGTCAATAACTTCGCTTCTTTCTCTATTAAGTCTAGATAAAACTTAGTGGTTCGCGGTCAATGGAAATTTGAATCCCATGCCGTGCTTGATTTTCCTGCATAATTTGGGTCAACACTTGTTGTAAGTGTGGTTCACGCTTATATTTGATCACCATTTGGTAGTAATAACGTTTATTTACCCGCGCAATTGCGCGTGGCGTTGGTCCTAATAAAATGGCTTGCTTGGATAACGCTGGCTTGATTTGGGTCATCAATTGAAAAATCTTTTTGGCCGCTTCATTTTCTTCTTCATGACTGGCGGTAACCAAAATCGTGTAATAGTATGGCGGATACCCCGTTTGATGGCGCAAAGTCATTTCTCGCTTATAAAAACCTTCATAGTCATGATGGCGCGCCAAGCGAATTGCGTAATGTTCCGGATTATAGGTCTGAACAATGACCTCACCTTTTTTCTCAGCACGGCCAGCGCGACCACTTACTTGGGTCAATAGCTGAAACGTTCGTTCACTGGCGCGAAAATCAGGTAAACCTAGTGCTGTATCCGCGTTGAGCACGCCCACTAAGGTCACATCCGGAAAATCCAATCCTTTAGCAATCATTTGTGTGCCCAGTAAAATATCGGCTTCATGGTTACCAAATTGACGTAAAAGCTTGCCGTGCGCACCTTTCCGCCGCGTTGTATCCACATCCATCCGCAAAATTCGCGCTTCCGGTAATAACGTATGCAACTCAGTTTCCACTTTTTGCGTGCCCGTGCCATAATACCGAATCTTACGACTTTGACAATTCGGACAAACTTGCGGAATCGCTTCTTCATGACCACAATAATGACACTTCATTGAGTGCGTGTCCATATGCAAAGTTAGCGAAATATCACAATTAGGGCACTGCAACACAAAACCGCAATCACGGCACATCACAAAGGACGAGAAGCCGCGGCGATTCAGCATTAAAACACTTTGTTCCTGATGTAATACGCGCTTACGTAATTCTTGTAGTAATAAGCTAGAAAAATTATCTTCCTTCGTTTTTTTCAACTCATTTTTCATATCGACCACCGTTACTTCCGGTAGTGGCTGATGATTGGCCCGTTCCTTAAGCCGAATCAATTGATAAACGCCTTTTTGCGCGCGGGCCCGTGATTCTAATGATGGCGTTGCACTACCTAACACCACCGGACAGTGGTGGTACTTAGCCCGCCATAACGCAACATCACGAGCGTGGTAACGCGGCATTTCATCCTGCTTATAACTACTTTCGTGTTCTTCATCCATAATGATCAAGCCGATATGCTGTAGTGGCGCAAAAATAGCAGAACGCGCACCAACCACGACTTGGGCTTCACCACGTTCGATCCGCCGCCATTCGTCATAGCGTTCGCCGGTGGATAACCCACTGTGTAGTACCGCAACGTGCTCACCAAAGCGCCCACGTACACGTGCCACCATTTGCGGGGTCAAACCAATTTCCGGCACCAACATTAACGCAGTCCGCCCAGCCGTGATTGCCGCTTGGATCGCCTGTAAGTAGATCTCTGTTTTACCACTACCAGTAACCCCCTCAACCAAGAAAACTTGATCGCGCTTCTGCTCGCCAGCAGCCGTAATTTGTTGGACGGCTGTGGCTTGTTCTGCAGTTAAGGTCAACGGCTGTGTCCGTGGCGCACTGGCTAATTCAGCGTACGGATCGCGGTAAGTTTCCAAATCGACTAACCGCAGCCAACCTTTTGCTACTCCAGCATGGACTGGCGCTAGTGTTAGCTCAGTCGTGGCCGTGATCTCATGCATTGGGATTGGCGCCTTAGCAGCCGCATGAGCCGCTAAAAAGGCCAACAGTTCATGCTGGCGTTTGGCGTTGGCTGGCACCTTAGCAGCCGCGGCAGTGTAATCAGCCGCCGTCAGTAGCGGCTGCACGGCCTTAAGTGTTTTAACCTTAGCCCGATCATGGACTTCATAAACCACCTCAACTAAATGTTGCTGTTGCCATTTCAATAATTGCTTAATTACTTCCGGTGCTAAATCGGCAAAGTCTAGTTCAGTTTGATCGTGAAAAATAGCCGTTGTCGCTACGGTAGCCGCACCAGTCAAGCGTACTTTCTTACTATAACTGGCTTTCATCACGCTCGGTAACATGGTCTGCATACAACTAATTTGAAACGCGAAAGTCCACTGTGCCAGCCACTTAGCCAACGCCAACAACTCCGGGTTCAACACTGGCTGTAGATCCAAAACTGCCGCAATTGTTTTCAGTTCACCATTATAATCTGGTGGGGCCGCGGTGGTGCCAACCACAAAACCTTGGACTTGGCGCTGGCCTTTGCCAAAGGGGACAACCACCCGCATTCCCGGTTGTAATTGGGCTTGCCATACCGCCGGAATCACGTAGTCATAGGGACGATTTGTTTGTAAGCTAGGTACATCAACGATCACTTGAGCAAATTGTACCATGACTAACCACCTTTCTAGGCGTGCTCAAAAAGCGCGTCGATTTTTCACGTTTAATCTAAAGTTATGCCTGCAACTTACGGGTTGCCAATGCCACCTGCAAAATCTGCTGGGCGATCACTTCTTTAGAAGCCAATGGTAACTGTTGCGGTGCTTGGTTGGACTGTAAAATAGTGACCGCGTTAGTATCGTGATCAAAGCCAACCTGTGGGCTCGAAACATCGTTAGCAACAATCATGTCAGCATGCTTGCTAGTTAATTTTTGTTGCGCGTAAGTCAGCAAATTCTGCGTTTCCGCAGCAAAGCCAATTAAAAATTGGTGGTGCTTTTGCTGGCCTAATTCAGCTAAAATATCTGGATTTTTAGTCAGCGTCAACTGATAATCAGTCGCTGTTTTCTTAATTTTATTTGCGGCTACTGTCGGCGACCGAAAATCAGCCACCGCTGCGGCCATGATCACCATTTGCGCATCAGCATACCGTGCTAGTAAAGCTGTCCGCATTGTAGCTGCTGAATCAACCGCAACATACGCGACCCCAGCTGGTTGTGGTAACGCGGTTGGTGCACTGATCAAGGTTACTTTGGCCCCCAACTTCCGCGCTGCAGTAGCTAAAGCATAGCCCATTTTACCAGAAGAATTGTTAGTTAAATAGCGCACTGGATCTAAGCGTTCACGCGTTCCGCCAGCGGTGACCAAAACGGATTGGCCATGCAACGGCAAACTGGTATCCGCTGCAATCAGCTGGTCATTAACGGTCGCCACAATTTCTTCTGGTTCCGGAAAACGGCCTTTGCCACTGTAACCTTCGGCCAAAAACCCAGTTGCTGGCTCGATAATGTGTAACCCATCAGCCTTTAATGTGTTAATGTTGCGTTGCGTGGCTGGATTTTCCCACATGTGCACGTTCATCGCAGGCGCAACGAACTTCGGTGCCGTTGTCGCTAATAAAGCCGTGCTCGCAAAATCGTCAGCAATACCGTTAGCCACTTTAGCGATCAAGTCAGCGGTGGCCGGAGCAACTAAGGCAATCTCTGTCCAATCGGCTAATTCGATATGCGCCACTTCATCTGGTGCAAGTTGCGCAAAACGATCCGTATAAACGGCGTGCTTGCTCAACGCTTGAAAAGTGAGCGGCGTAATGAATTCTTGCGCCCCAGCCGTTTCCACCACGCGAACTTCAGCGCCATGGCGAATCAATTCCCGTACCAAATAAGCAGCCTTATAGGCAGCGATCCCACCACTGACGTACAATGCAACGTGTTTTTTAGCTAACAACACCATTTCCCCCTCATTTTAACGGTTCAACTTATATAGTTATTGTAGCAGAAAACGGCGGGTAAAGCAGTGACCGCTGATCAATTTACAGTATAGAAAAAGAGTTCGCGGTCACAACCAGCCGAACTCTTAATTGACACCCAACATTTAACTACCAATATAACTTATTTTTCGTGTTTATCTGCTTGATCTTGTGCTTCAGCTTCACGTTCAGTCATCAATGACGCTGGGTCAACGGTCACTTCACCATCAGCAATTTCTTCAAGTGCTTGGCCAACGGTTTGTGGTGAACGATATTCATCGTCAGGCAACATTTTAACACTGCCAGCTTCGATTTCATGGGCGCGTTTAGCGGATAAAACGGCTAACGAGTAACGTGAATCAACTTTGTCTAATAATTTATCAATTGATGGATATAAAATCATTTTTCGCCAACTCCTATCATTTTTTCATATTGTGCGATCACCCGTTGTACGCGGAGATGTTCGCTTTCAATAATGTTCTCGATCCGTTGTACCGCATTGGGTACAGTATCATTGACTACAGCATAATCATATTGCCGCATCATTTTGATTTCGTCAACGGCTTTATGCATCCGTTTATCAATAGTCTGCATATCCTCGGAACCGCGGCCTTTGATCCGCTGTTTCAGCGAAGAAAGATCCGGTGGCGTTAAGAAAATAAAAACACCGTCGGGACATTTTTTCCGAACCTGCATGGCGCCATTGACTTCGATCTCCAAGAAAACATCCTTGCCCGCGTCTAACGTCTGGTTGACGTACTTCAACGGTGTGCCATAGTAATTATCGACATACTGCGCGTACTCTAACATCCCATCATCCGCAATTTCACGCTTGAAGTCTTCCTTGCTCCGAAAATAATAATCCACACCATCGACTTCCCCTGGACGAGGTTGCCGCGTGGTCATTGAGATCGAATATACAAAATCTCGCTGCTGATCCTGAAACATTGCCTTGCGTACTGTTCCCTTACCTACACCGGAAGGGCCAGATAAAACGATTAACATCCCGCGTGTCGCCATCGGTCAATTCTCCTTCTACTCGCATAAATTTAATTTCTATTTTGCACTTTTTTTAATTATTTTTCAAGTTTAGTCGCTGACCATGCCATCAAGCAGTTGCCGCAGCTGCTCAATTTCATCGTTGGTCAGCGTCAATCCTTTACCCATTTTACTATGATCCGGTGACCAATCACGCAAATCAAACTTGGCAGGACGGTCATTCCAACTGACTAAGTTTAACTCTCGGGTCCAGCCACTTTTGCTGGTGCTTAACACGCCAACAGTTTCTTCAATCGTAAATTGTAGTGGTGTCGCCATTTACTTACCTCCCAAATTATTTTCAAGCAATTAGCGCAGACAAAGTTGCAACTAAGTGCTAGCATGTAATATTGCAACAATCGTTCAACTACCACAGCGGTTTTATCTATCTATTCTAGCATACCTATGCGCTTAGCTCGATAAATTATCGACTAAAGTAAAAAAAGTATTGCAATTGAGAACGGTTGTTCGTATAATGAAATTACAAACAAACGTTCGGAGGCAAAACAAAATGGCATTTAATCAAGCAACAATTAAACAATTTGGCACCCATTTACAATCATCTTATCAAAAAATAGTTGATTTTGAAGTGCCCACTGCAACTAACCTATCGACAACCGCCTTACCGCAAATGCCACAATTTCAAATCACCCAATTTCTCGAACAAGCCCTCACTAAACAATTAAGTGTCACCGTCCAATTTAACGATTTTGATCATGGTGGCCAAACTACTATCAACGGCCGCTTTGAACAACGCCACAGCGGTACCCTAATTTTCCGCGCAACCAATCAAAAATTAATCCATTTAGTCACCGCCAATGCGATTCGCTATATCGCACTGACATCTGCCATTGCCTGATAAAAAAGTGACGGCGGCAACCTTGAGTGATTGTCGTCGTCATTTTTTCTACGCTTTTGTAATCGCTTCACGTAAACGCTTTTTCTCAACTACTGCCAATTGCAATAACTCTTCAGCATGTTCCCGCGTTAACTTGGTGACCGTCGTGCCCGATAGCATCCGCGCTAACTCATCGATCCGTTGTGCCGGTTCCAAACGCGTTAAGGTCGTCTTAGTACGTTGACCAATGATCTGTTTACGGATAAAGAAATGCTGGTCACTCATTGCTGCTACTTGCGGTAAATGAGTGATACACAGTACTTGTGAGAAACGGGCAATTGCTGAGATCTTATCGGCAATTGCCTGGGCCACTCGACCGCTGACCCCAGTATCGACTTCATCAAATATAATACTAGTAATGCCTTGACTACGGGTGAAAATCGTTTTTAACGCCAACATCATCCGTGATAATTCACCGCCAGAAGCAATTTTTGCCAGTGGCCCTGCAGCCTCGCCTGGATTAGTTTGAATATAAAACTCAACATCATCTAAACCAGTCGGGTAAAAATGTACCGTTGACGACGCTTTAAAATGCACAGAAAAAACGGTTTTTTCCATATATAGTGCTGCTAATTGCTCATGAATTGCTTGACTCAGTTTTTTGGCGCCTTGTTGCCGAGTCTTGGACAATTGGTGACCAAGCTGTAGTAATTGCTCTCTGGCTGTTTTAACTTGTTCAGCCAGCTGATCTTCATTATCTTCAGTGGCCGTCATTTGCCCCAATTCAGCCTTGATTTTAGCGTAATAAGCAAGAATTTGACTGATGCTGTCACCATATTTACGTTTAAGCTGCTGGATCACTTCTAAGCGCTTTTCAATTTCATCTAAGCGACCTTCATCCCACTCCATTAAATCAGTTTGGCGCAACAACTCTGAAGCAGCATCTTGTAAGGTATAATACGCTGTCTGCACACTATCAGCAACGTCTTGATAGGTACTATCCAACGTTGCGATCTGCTGCAGTTCATTCATTGCCGACCCAATGTTATCCATGGTGCCAGCTTCATCGCCTGAGATTGCCGCATAACTATTTTGCAAGGCGGTCGTGATGCGTTGAAAATTACTTAAGCGCGCCCGCTCAGTCTCCAACGCACTTTCTTCATCTGGCTTTAATTGTGCACTATCAATTTCATCAACTTGAAAACGTAACATATCCAAGCGTTGGGCCCATTCCTTAGCATGAGCCATCCGTTCCTGATAAGCCTTATTTAAACGGGTAAATTCGGTGTAGGCTGCCACATATTTCTGCCGCTGCGGCGTAACTTTAACTTTATAAAACTCATCTAACAAGGCTAAATGCTTTTCTGGGTGCATTAATTCTTGATGTTCATTTTGGCCATGAATGTCAACAATCGTTTCACCGATTTCCTTTAGTGTTGTCGTATTGACCAACTGGCCATTGATGCGACAGACGTTACGACCAGTGCGATATAGATCTCGTTGCAATAAAATATCAGCATCAGCATGTTCAATGCCATAATGGTCTAACACAGCAAAAGTCGCTGAATCTTCTGGTAAATGAAATAAGCCTTGCAAGCGCATTTTACTAGCGCCTTTGCGAATAAATTCTTGTGAGCCACGACCACCAGCTAATACCCCCACTGCATCAATAATGATTGACTTGCCGGCCCCTGTTTCCCCAGTTAAAACCGTCATACCTGATTGAAAAGCAATATTCAATTTTTCAATGATCGCAAAATCGCGAATATCCAATTCTTGTAGCACAAAAATCCCCCTTGCGTTATTGCAACAACACCGTAAAACAAAGAACCTGCTTAACGCTCAAGCAAGTTCGTTAATAACTGATATAGGTCCTGCGCTGCCGTCGGTGTTTTAGCAATGATCAAAACCGTATCATCACCACCAATTGTCCCAAAGACATCCGGAAAGGCCATTTGATCAATTAGACTGGCGATTGCCGTTCCATTGCCTGGCAACGCTTTTAAGACGATAAAATAATCCTGTATCGCCATCGAAACATAGGCATCATATAAAATACGCTTTAATTTTTTCTCAGTATCGACCGTTTGTTGAACGGGTAAACTGTAGCGGTAACCGCCACTTGGTGACGGCACCTTAATTAATTGCATATCTTTGATATCTCGCGAAATCGTTGCTTGTGTGACGTTAACGTCCGCACCTTCAAGTAACGCAACGAAATCTTCTTGTTTTTGGATATCATGTTCACTTAACAATTGCTTGATCAAGCGTTGTCGCTCAGATTTTCGCATACCGTCACCTTGCTTTCACATTCTAACTTCATAATAGCGTATTCGTCACTAAAATTAAAGCGTTATCTGTTAGAATATGCACAAACTTTGAAAGAATATACGCTGATTCACAAAACTAGGCCTTGGCAGCATTCAAGGATTGATACGCCGCTTGTAGCGTTGCTGGAATCGACACATTCGGCGCCATTTGACCAGCAGCGTCTAAATTCAAGCGCAAGTGGGTGATAAATTCAATATTACCCTCGCCACCTTTGATCGGTGAGAAATCAAGGTTTAACACGTCATAGTGATTGGCTACAGCAAAGTCCAAAATAGTCTGTAGTACGGCTTCATGAACTTTGGGATCACGTACAATGCCGCCTTTACCAACGTTTTTAGGTCCAGCTTCAAACTGCGGCTTGATCAACGCCACCACATCGCCGCCCGGTTGCAAAATGGTTGCCAAATTAGGTAAGATCAAGCGCAATGAGATAAACGACACATCGATCGAGGCAAAACTCGGCTGGCCTGCAGTAAAATCGGCTAGCTTGCTGTAACGGAAGTTGGTTTGTTCCATCACAGTGACGCGGGGATCCTCACGTAATTTCCACACTAATTGATTGGTGCCTACATCCAGCGCGTAACTCCGTTTAGCCCCATTTTGTAGCATTACATCCGTAAAACCACCGGTTGATGAGCCAATATCTAACACCGTTTTATCAGTAACGTCTAATTTAAAGACGTCCAGCGCTTTAGCTAGTTTTAAGCCACCACGGCTGACGTAAGGCATGTGTTTACCCTTTAAATGCAAAATCGTATCATTCGGGATCTTACTACCTGGCTTATCGTAACGTTGATTATTGGCGTCATAAACCTCACCGGCCATTACCGCACGCTTGGCTTGTTCCCGTGAGTCAAAATAGCCTTGTTGCTGGAGCAAGACGTCGATCCGTTCTTTTTTCAACAGTTTTCATCCTCCACTAATTGGCTAATTCCGTTAAAAACTCAGCCAGTAAACTAATATCGGTCGACGCTACTAACGGATCTAAAGCGTGCCGTGCTGAATCCAATTCAGCTGTCAACGCACTACGCGCACCGTCTAAACCAAGTAAGCTAGGATAGGTATTCTTGTTAGCCGCTTGATCCTGATGGACTGGCTTACCTAGTTGTGCCGCCGTGCTTGTAACATCTAAAATATCGTCTTTGATCTGAAAAGCCAAGCCTAAATGATCGGCAAAGTCGCTTAAGGCGGTCGTCCGTTTTTCATCGATGCCGCTGATTACAGCACCCATTAACAAACTGGCCTTCAATAATGCACCAGTTTTACGCTGGTGCAACGCTTTGAGCTCATCAAGCGTTAAGGTTCGCTGTTCGCCTTGCATATCAGCAACTTGACCAGCCACCATGTTTAAGGGGCCAGCACCAAAAGCAAGTTCGTGGACTAGCTTAATTTTGATCGTATCATTGAACCGACAGTCACTTAGCCACTGAAAAGCCAACGGTTGCAGCCCGTCGCCAGCTAAAATAGCCATAGCTTCACCAAATTTTTTATGGTTGGTGGCGTGGCCGCGGCGCAGGTCATCATTATCCATCGCCGGCAGATCATCATGGATCAGCGAATAGGTGTGAATTAATTCAATCGCCGCAGCGGCCGGTAAACTTTGGGGAATTAAATCAGCTTGGAAAGTTTGGACAACGGCTAATAACAACAGTGGCCGAATCCGCTTGCCCCCCGCCATTACCGAATAAGTCATGGCTGCTTGTAAATCAGCCGCTGGCACATCTTGCCTAAGTTTCAGCGCCAATAAACTATCTAAGGCCGGCACCAATTCGGCGCGCATAGCAGCTAATTTAATCATTGACGTCAGTTCCTTCAGCTTCAAATGGCACCTCAGTACCATCTTCAGTCATCATTTTCGTTAAAGTTTTCTCCGCATTAGTTAACGTATCTTGTAACGTTTTGCTTAAAGTAACACCTTTTTGAAATTCAGTTAACGCCTGTTCCAGCGGAATATCGCCTTGCTCTAAATTAGTCACAATTGCATTCAATGCTTCCAAATTTTTTTCAAATGTGGGTTGTGCTTCTGCCATTAAAACGGCCTCCGTTCTTATTTATCTTGTTTTTGCGGTGTAACCGCAATGACTTTAGTGGTGATCACCGCATCGGTGACGTGCAAAGCAACTTCAGCAGCTGGCTTAAAATCAGTTGCTTGTTTTAATACATTATCGTGTTCATCGGTTACATAACTGTACCCACGACCCATGATTTTCAGCGGGCTGAGATAATCCAATGACTGAATTTGCTGTTGCACCAGTTGTTGGCGTTGATTTAAATAGCGCTGCATGGCAGTCGTCAATTGCTGCTGCAAGCGCGCCACATCCCGTTGGCCTTGTTGCACCCGCGGTTGTAGTTGATGCTGTTGCAAATGACTTTCGGCCAACATAACTTGTTGTTGCTTATTTTGCACAACTTGTTTAAAGCTGATCTGTAACCGCCGCTTTAGTTGATCAACATTTTGTAAATAGCCATCATACAAGCGTTGCGGCTGCCGAAAAACATAGGATTGATGCAAGCGTTCAACTTGTTTCTTAGCTAAATTAATTCGATTCTGCATTGCCTGCAATAAGCGGACTTGTTGCTGCTGCAACTTAACCACTTCATCGCTTAACACTGGCACTGCCAGTTCCGCGGCTGCTGTCGGGGTCGCAGCCCGAACATCAGCCACTAAATCGGCAATCGTTGTATCCGTTTCATGTCCAACCGAAGAAATCACTGGCACTTGACTGGCAAAAATCGCCCGCGCCACGTTCTCTTCATTAAATGGCCACAAATCTTCAATGGAGCCACCACCACGACCAACAATCAAGGTATCAAAATTACTTAGCTGATTCACTTGTTCAATTTTGGCAACAATATCCGCCGCCGCTTCATTACCTTGCACTAAGGTTGGAAACAGCACCAACTGGGCGATTGGAAAGCGCCGCCGCGTGGTCGTAATAATATCGCGGATCACCGCGCCACTGGGGCTAGTCACCACGGCAATTCGTTTAGGAAAACGCACTAATGGCTGCTTTGGCGCATTAAATAAACCTTCTTGGGCTAACTTCTTTTTTAGCTGCTCATAGGCTTGGTAAAAAGCGCCAACACCATCTGGCTCCATTCGTTCAACGTAAATTTGGTAATTACCGGTGGCCTCATATAGTGAAATACGACCAACCACTAACACTTTCATCCCTTCTTCAGGGGTGAATTTAACTTTGTTAAACGCCGAACGGAACATGATAGCGTTGATTTTAGCGTGATCGTCTTTTAAACTAAAATACTGATGGGCATTGGGTCGTAAACGAAAATTAGAAATTTCACCCGTTAAATAAACCCGCTCCAAATAAGGATCGCGCTCAAATTTAGCCTTTAAATATTTGGTCAGCGTGGTGACCGTTAAATAATCCTTTTGTTCAGCCATGCTTTGTCTGACTCCTTGCTAATTGAACCGTTTGGTAAAGTAACATCAAGCTAGTCATTGGCCCAACGCCGCCGGGAACTGGCGTCATCGCGCCTGCTTGTAATGCAGCACTTGCATAATCAACATCGCCGACCAACTTGCCATCAGCCAGCCGGTTCATGCCAACGTCGATCACAACGGCGCCAGGTTTAATTGCCGTCGCATCAATAAAATTAGCGCGACCAACCGCCACAATTAAAATATCCGCTTGCCGCGTTAATTTGGCCAAGTTTTGCGTATAACTATGCGCAATGGTGATCGTTGCGTCACGATTCAATAATAACGCCGCTAATGGCCGGCCAACTACAACACTACGGCCAACCACAAACACATTTTTATGTTGCACCGAAAGCTGATAATGATCCAACAACTTCAATATGCCGTAGGGCGTGTTGGGAATTGCTTGGGGATGGCCACCAAATAGATAACCTAAATTCAGTGGGTGCACACCATCAACATCCTTGCGTGGATCCAGTGCTAAGATAACCTGCTGGCTATCGATTTGCGCTGGTAATGGCATTTCCAACATAATCGCATGCACCTGTGGATCCTGATTTAACTGTTGCACCACTGCCACCAATTCAGCCGTCGTAGTGGCTGCTGGCAAGGTGGTGGTCAACATCCGTAAGCCAAATTTAGCCGCCCGCTTTTGCTTACTGTGTAAATAAACTTGACTAGCCGGATCATCACCGACGAGCACCGCCGCTAACGTTGGCGTGACGCCAACCGCCTTTAATTCAGCGATTTGCGCCTGTAATTCTGGAATCAACGCCTGCGATGCTACTTTTCCATCTAAAATTTCCACCCCAACACGCTCACTTTCTAAAAAAGCTGGACCCACAACCTAAGTCATGTTGCCCAGCCTGCTTTTTTGAGAGCGCGGTTGCAAAAGCGCTCAGATTACTTTAGCCAAGCTTAACGATAAGCTGTTCGCCAATAACTGATCTACCTTTTCAACCACGCATATGCTGCCTTAGTTTCAACAACGTGCTTAGTCCGTCACCAAATTATTTTGGCGAACAATCGCTGACAAAACGCCATTAATAAATTTACGTGAGCGTTCATCACTGTATTTCTTGGCTAGCTCCAATGCTTCGTTAACCGCTACTTTAGCGGGAACATCCGCAACTTCTAACAATTCATATACGGCGACGCGCAAAATAATCAGGTCGGTTTTAGCTAAGCGATTCAGCGACCAGTTAGCACTTAAATGCTGACTGATTGCTTCATCTAATTGGGTCGTGTGCTCACGTACACCCCCCACCAGCGCCAATAGGTAGTCTGGCAGTTCAACTGGCTCTGCCCCTGGTGTCGTTGCTAAGGACTCCATTAACGCCTCAGTATCAACGTCTGGATTAGCATTGATTGCAAATAAAGTTTGAAAAGCAAACTCACGGATCTCATGTCGGTTAATCAATCGTCTTCACCATCTTCAGCAAATAAATTATTTGGATCCACTGCATTAACTAATTTTTCTGGAATCACACCTACTACATGGATGTTGACCTCAGCTAAATCAAGATCAGTCATAAATAATAACTGTTCCTTGATCGTATCTTGCATTTTCAACGCCACTTGTGGTACCGAGACGCCATAATTTAAATAAGCGTAAATATCAGCTTGAATGCGGCCTTCAGTGACCGTTAATTTAACGCCTTTACCGCGATCTTCACGCCCAAGTAATTGACTGATACTTGAAGATAAAGTACCGCGCATTTTATAAACCCCGTCGACCTGACTTGCCGCAATACCTAAAATAATTTCAATTACTTCAGGTGCGATTTCAATTTGGCCCAACGTGGGTTCTGTTTTACTATCTAAGACAATATTTGTATCTTCAGCCATCCGCTTTACCTCCTACTGATTAAGCCCGTGAAATGTATGAACCGTCTTGCGTGTTAACAATCAACTTGTCACCATTATTAACGAAAAATGGGACTTGAACGACTAAGCCAGTTTCCATAGTCGCTGGTTTAGGGCTGCTGGATTGAGTTGCACCACGAATACCTGGTTCAGTGTCAGCTACCGCTAGTTCAACCGTGTTCGGCAATTCTACCCCTAGTGTTTCGCTACCATACATAACGACCGTTACCGTCATGTTTTCTTTTAAATAGTTCAATTCATCTTTGATTTGATCCGTGGATAACGATAATTGTTCATAAGTTGTGTTATCCATGAAGACGTAATTGTCGCCATCTTGATACAAATACTGCATCTTTTTATTGTCGATTTGCGCCTTACCGACTTTTTTACCAGCGGCAAAGGTTTTTTCTTGCACCGCGCCAGTACGCAAATTCTTTAGCTTTGAACGCACAAAGGCGCTACCTTTACCTGGCTTAACGTGCTGAAATTCGACAACCCGCCATAATTCGCCTTCAACTTCAATTGTCAAACCAGTTTTAAAATCATTTACTGAAATCACGACTTAAATTTCCTCCTTCGATCCTGCAACTTATTTTAGCGGTTGCAGATCGTACAACTAATCAACTAACTATAGCAAGCTGGTCAACTCGTTGGCAAGCTTTTATACAATAATCAATTCTTTTTTTGGTGCTGTATTCAATATTTGATTGCCGGATGACATGATCAAAAGATCGTCTTCGATGCGCACACCACCGAGCCCCAACAAATAAATACCTGGTTCATCGGTGATAATATTGCCGTCAACTAAGGTCACATCGTCAGCGCTTGGTGTCGCCATTGGTCCTTCATGAATCGCTAAGCCAATACCATGACCGGTGCCATGGCCAAAATAATCGCCATAGCCGGCGGTGGTGATCACTTGGCGCGCCACATGATCAATTTGCTGTCCGGTTAAGCCGGCGCGCGCATTTTTGATTACTTGTTCTTGTGCGGCTAAGACGACTTGATAAATGTGTTTTAACTCGGTATCTGGCTCCCCAACGGCAAAGGTGCGCGTCATATCAGAGACGTAGCCTTGATAATAACAGCCGAAATCTAGGGTCACTAGCTCGTGGGGTGCGATAGCCTTGTTTGTGGCAACCCCATGCGGCATTGCTGAGCGTGGGCCGCTAGCGACGATTGTTTCAAATGAAACCCCGCTAGCACCTAATTTGCGCATATAAAAATCAAGCTCATTCGCTACTTGACGCTCAGTCATGCCCGGATGGATCGTGTTTAAAATATGTTGGTAGGCCTGGTCAGCAATCGCTGCCGCCTCCCGAATCAAGCCAATCTCATCGGCATCCTTTACTTCACGTAATTTTTCAACCATCCCTGAAGTTGGCACCAAACCAACATCAAAAATATCGGCTAAATCATCGTAAGTATTAAATGAAATGTGGTCGGCTTCAAAGCCTAAAGTGGTCAACTGTAACTTTTCTAATAAATGACTAATTTCAACGAACAGTGGTCCTTTATTTTCAACGATTGCAAAGCCTTGTGGTGCTACTTGTTGATAGGCTTGCTGGGTGTACCGTGAATCAGTAACGAAGAAGGCACTTGTCCGCGTGATCAGCGCTGCCCCTGTCGTTCCGGTAAAGCCGGTTAAATAGCGTAAATTCATCGCATCAGTGATCATGATACCATCGAGATCAATTGCGGCTAACTTGTCGCGTAAAGCTGCTAGTCTTTGTGCCATCGTTTGCCTCTTTTCTTGTTGCTATCGCTACTTAGGCGCAAACTGAATTAATTACTATTATAACAAAAAAACCGACTAAACAAAATGCCACGACCACGTTGTTGCTAAAAATATCAGCACCAGCTATGTAGCAACCGCCACTAGAACACAAAAAAAGCAGGCTCTATACTTTATCCTGTTGATAGATTGCTCAAAGTGGTAATCTATTAGCGG
>NZ_RHOF01000042.1 GCF_003946445.1 Loigolactobacillus jiayinensis
AACGGGCATGCTGGTCACGGTTCTCATTTAATTGAAAATGGTTCTCAATTACTGGTGGGCTAAGTGTTGGGCTTTGGTTTGGATTTTGCGTTTGATGCGGTAGGCGGTTCGTTCGCTGATATTGATTGTGGTGCATGTTTCTGTCAGCGAGTGGTCAGCTAGGTAATATAGGTCAAGGAAGCGGCGTTCGTTTGGGCCTAATTGTTGTTTCAGGCCGTCGAGTAGGTCGAATAATTGGGTTTGTATTTCTTCTTCATAGGGTAGCTGGCGGTCGTTTTCGTCGAGGTCTCCGGCTTGTTGGTAGGTCACTTCGTAGCGCCAGTCGCGGCGGAGCATATCGGTTAGGCGCCAATATAATTTGGAATAAATGTAGTTCTTGGTGGTCGTCGTTTTTGGTGGGTTGGTGGCGAACTGTTGTTCAAATTCGACGTACATGAGTAGGGCTTCGTGAAAGTAGTCCTCAAATTCGGGGTGGGTTTGGGTGATGCCGGCGCGGTTCATGGCGCTATAAATTAAGTTACGATCTGCTAATGCTTGGACAAATGACATTTCGGGTCACACACCTTTGTTAGTTTTGTGACCCAGGCCTGGGACGTTTTTAATATACGACTGGTTGGGTACGCGCGACAAATCACAAAAATCGGGAAATTTGAGGTGTTAAAAAAACAGTATTCGCATTAAACCAGGTTTTTGCGTGTTAAATGTGTGATTTCTCAAGCGAACTTTAGGAAATTATTAGAATTTGTTGTATCCGCTTTCACGATACGTGGTATACATGTTATTATTAAGGGGCACGCTAAAGAGGTAAGTGTGTGCAAATATGAGGAGGTCAGGTCAATGGAAAAAATTATGGTCGCGGGAGAACAATTTGATATGCGGCACGCGCAAAGATACGTTAACTGCAGTAATGCTAGCTTCTGGGAGACGTTCATGCCCAATCAAGATACGGTGATGGTGGCCTGCTTGAAGCCCGCGGTAAAAAAAGCGGGTAAAAAGTACCATACGTTATTAGTGGGGATCAACGGGAAGCTCCTTTACTGTCGGCATTCAACCTATCGGATCATGAAAATGTATAGTCAAAGTCATTTCTACGGGTTGCGGCTCTCGAAATGTTTGGCCAAATATTATGGGTACACGAGTTTCCCGTACTTTGGCGGCGCGTATTCTTTTGTAGCGGCTAAAAATCCTTA
Organism: Loigolactobacillus jiayinensis; assembly: GCF_003946445.1. Classification (GTDB taxonomy): domain Bacteria; phylum Bacillota; class Bacilli; order Lactobacillales; family Lactobacillaceae; genus Loigolactobacillus; species Loigolactobacillus jiayinensis. Next base: position 1,191 of record NZ_RHOF01000042.1, read on the forward strand.
CCGCGGCTATAGTAGGACTTGGATATGTAGTCGGTGGTTTTACAAAATGCATACTTGTCATGGGCAAACTTGGGTTACGTTCGCCAATCAAGCGCAGCAACAGCAGGTGACGGTTAATTTTGAAATGACAGCGTCAAAAATGCGTTGGGAATTAGGGTTAATTCGCTTTGCGATTGAACAGGCGCAACGTTTGATCCGCGAAAAGCAGATCACTAATTATCCAATCGATAATATGAAATGTTATCATGCGCTGAATTTACCGCTGCTACCGTTGGCGGAACAGCCCGCAATTTTGCCGGCTGAAAAGATTCGCTTTTTGGAGGAAATGTACGTGGCGCGGCAGCCGTTGGATCAAGCCGTCGCTGAAGGGAAGCTCAGTACCGCCGATGTGGAACGGTATTTGGCGGTACTGGAGAATGAATTAAAACCAAGCCGCTCAGCCTAGGTCCTAATTTGGCAGAAAGTATACCCAATTTGGGGGCAGGGGCATACCCAAAATGGGTACATGCGCATACCCAAATTGGCAGAAAGTATACCCAAAATGGGTACACGGGCATACCCAAATTGGCAGAAAGTATACCCAAAATGGGTACATGCGCGCACCCAAATTGGCAAAAAGTATACCCAAAATGGGTACACGCGCATACCTAAATTGGCAGAAAGTATACCCAAAATGGGTACACGGACATACCCAAATTGGCAGAAAGTATACCCAAAATGGGTACACGCGCACACCCAAATTGGCAAAAAGTATACCCAAAATGGGTACACGGGCATACCCATTTTGGCAAAAAGTATACCCAATTTGGGTATATAGGTCGCTTCGAGATACTCGCAGGCCGGCTGGTTAGATCAAAAAAATTAAATGAAAATTAGTTATGTAAACCGCATCGTTATTGACTTAACGGCGGTTTTTTTATTTTTGCCAAAAAAAGTTGCTAAAATTTTGGCAGTTTTCGGGTCGCTCAAACGTTACTAGTAATAGAACCAAGAAAAAACCTGGTCGTTATTATTAAACTATTTTAAATATCTAGGAAGTGTTTGAATGCCAACTCAGTCAGAAATTCATGTGATCATCCCAATCAATATCTTTCAACAACCAGAATTTACAAAGCTACACGAATTAACCAAAGCGGGGCGCTATACAACTTTGCTAGCGTTTTGGGTCAAATTGTTATTTAAAGCGGCTGAATTGCAGCACGATGGCTTATTGTTCGTTGAACCGGATAAACCGTTATCGATCAGAGCAATTGCTCGGTGGAATGATTTCCAGCATGATGAGCGCGTGCCACCGCTGTTGCAATTGCTGTGCACGTGTAAACTGATCGCCCCAGCCGCCAACGGCCAGTACCGCATTTGCCACTGGGAACGCTTTTTCGTGGCCAAAGATACCGCGCACGGCAGGCCCAGCAGATTTTACGACCCGCAGAAGCCGCCGACCGCCCAGCCAGCACCGCAGCCGCCGGTACCACTGCCAGCCAACGTCACCCCCTTGGCCCTGCAGAAATACACCCCCGAGCAACGCGCCAAGTTAGCGGCGTCGAGCCACCGAATTTTGGCGTACCTGCAGCAGCAGTCGGGTAAGGCGTTTACGGACACGGTGGCGACGCAGGTTTTATTGGCGGCGTTGTTTGAACAAAAAGTCACGGTCAAACAAATTAAGCGGGTGATCGATTGGAAGTGCCACGACTGGTATGGCGGCGATTATTGGAAGTTTGTGCGGCCGCAGACGTTGTTTGGGCCGAAGTTTAAGCAGTATTTGTTGGAGGCGCCACCGCCGCCACACGTGCAACCCGCCGCGCGGCTCACGAAGCAGCAGTATTTACGCGACTTGTACCAGCTAAGTTGTGGTGACGTGAACATGGTGTTGTTGCGGGCAGCGGACGAGGCAGTGACGGTAACGAAAGCAGAAGTGGAGGCAATTGGACATGAGCTTGGATACTAATGTGGTGCATTATTTGCTGCAGCACCCAGCAGCGATCAAAACGGTGAGCATCGCGCCGGAGTGGTTTAGTGGCAAAAGCTGTCGCGAATTTATTGAATTTATGGTCAGTGATCCCGGGCCGTACCGCGATTTCGTTGAGTTACAACGGCGTTTTCAGGCTGCCTATCCGTTGGCGTTTGAGGACAGCGACTGGCGGCAGTTTGAACAACCGAATGATAACGTGAAAGTTTTCGAGGACAGCGTGCAGGCGCAGCATTTTTGGTACGTGCAAGGCAACACGCAAATGGCGGCGCAGGCCTATTTTGCCACCCCTAGCGCGGAAAACTTAGTCGAGTTGCAGGCGCAAAGTCGGCAGTTAATGGCGCTGAATGAACCGCCGTCACCGACCAAGCCGATCAGCGAGCACGGTGCCGAATTGACCGCCGCGTTGGCGCTGCCGCAGCCGGTGGGCATCAAAACGTTCGCCAACGTTGACCACGTGTTCAATGGCGGCTTGCGTGGCGGCATGTTGTGGACGATTGGCGCGCGGCCCGGCGTGGGCAAGTCGGCGTTTGCCCTGAATTTAATCGAGCAGGCGATCAAGTTTGCACCGCAGCTGACCGTCGATCTGTTCTCGCTGGAAATGACCGCCACCGACAACTACCAGCGCATCGTCGCCTGCGAAACCGGCGTGGCCGCCGGCAAGTTCACCAATCCGTACCAAATGAGCACCGCCGAAAAGGATCAAGTCCGCGCCGGCATCGCAAAACTAGATACGCAGCAGCTACATTTGCACGATAAACTACTGATCCTGCCGCAGATCATCAAAGTGATCCGCGCCCACGCCGCCAAAGCCGCGCCAGGCGACTACGTGGCGGTGATCGATTACCTGCAGATCATCAGCCTTGACCGCCTAACCGCGCGCAACGACCGCCGCCAAGAAATCGAAATGATCACCCGCGAGCTGAAACTACTGACCAACGAGCTAGGCATTCCGATCATTTTATTCTCGCAATTAAATCGTGAACTGGAAAAACGCGTCGATCGCACGCCACAACTGGCCGACCTCCGCGAATCAGGCAGCATCGAGCAAGACTCCAACACAGTCAGTTTCCTCTACCCCGTCAGCAATAGCGAGGAGCACAAGCAAGTGCGCCACTTGAACCTCATTTTCCGCAAAAATCGCTCCGGCTGCCTAGCCGAGCTAGCGTTCACGTTCACACCAAGCCAAATGCGCTTCACGCCGCAATTGGTGCTGGACACGCCGGTAAACGCCGGCGCAGGCACAGTGCCGATGCAACAAGACGTGGTGCCGGCGGACGTGCGGCGGTAAATTTGGCGGTAAAGCGCGGCAGTGCAGCAGAGAGCGTGGGCGCAAATTTGGTGGTAAAGCGCGGAAGTGCGGCAGAGAGCGTGGACGCAAATTTGGCGGTAAGATGCGGTACTGCGGCAGAGAGCGTGGGCGCAAATTTGGCGGTAAGGCACGGAAGTGCGGCAGTCAGCGCGATAAACGTTTGAAGGAGGTGATTCTGTGATCGATACGGTAACGGTAAGTGACGCGAAAATGCACCTCAATCGCCTAGTGCGCGAGCTAGACCGCAACGACGGCGCGCTAGTGATCCGCAACATGCGCACCGACGACTGCGTGGTGCTGCTAGCCGCACATAAATGGCGCGGCGAACTAGCGGCGTTGATCGGCGACGAAATACATATATAGACAGAGTGGGCCAGAAGACGGTCAGCCCCTGAGCATTAGCATAGCTGGGCAATAAGCAACGCAAAGCGATGCGTTTGACCAGCGTAGCTGAACGGAAGGAGTTGCCTTTTTGACCACGTTTCTGCAAGCAAGTTCTGTTCAGCGAACAGGCACACGTTTCCACAAGTAAAAGGAGGACACACAATGACAAATCTAGGTATTCCCGCCAGCCGTGAACTGGCTAAACGCGATTTTTTAGACCGCCCATTAACTGATCAGGGCGACGTTTACTGTTTAGGCGAATTTTGGTATCGGCAAGGCGATGCCGCAGAGTTTTTACAATTTTTACAATTCATGTGCTTGAATCAGCGCAGTGCGGCAGGTGTTTTAAGGTTGATGGGCGCACGCGCGGTGGGGTGAAAGGGTACCGCGACTAGTAGACGGTCGCGGTACTTTTTTGGGCTACGGGTGAAGTTAGCGACATTATAGAGATTTGCAATATAGCAGGAATGAAGCTTTTTTAGCCAAATGAGTTGATCGTAATGATAAAGTTTAGTTCTGATGTTGCTACGTTGTGAGCGAATTTGAATAACGGATTAGTAAGACTTAACGATGGGCGTTAGGTCTTTTTCTATGCTAATTCAAAATCACTATATTTAGTATACAGAGTTAAACGATGTTATACTGTGTATGTAAAATATAGAAAGAAGGATCAACTATGCCACAAAAAAATAAAAGTTCGCTAGTTGCAGCTAAAGTTGATGAAGCAACAAAAGATAAAGCAGAAAAAATCTTAAAAGAACTTGGCCTTACGCGCACGGCGGCAATCAACGTTTTCTATAAACAAATTATCCAACATAATGGGCTACCTTTTGCGGTTACAAAAAAAACGAATGCACAACTTGAGACAGATTATTTAGCGGCGACAGGGACACTAGATGAGGTTTACGAACTAATGGATCACGAAACAGCCGATGATTTCAAACAGGTACGCGGTTAATGGCCAATTACACTGTTCTCGAGCATAAAGTGATTGAAAAACAGCGGGTAAAATTAGCGCAGCGTAACTTGCTCACAAGTTATGAAACTATTTTGGATCAATTAGCAGAAAATCCATTTGCGCATAAGCACCAAATGGAATTACTAGAACCGCGCCATAAAAAGCCTAAAACTTATTCAATGCGTATTAATAGCCAGCATCGTGTTGTTTACACGATTGATGAGGCCACCAAAACGGTTAAAATTTGGTCAGCATGGACGCATTATGAAAAAACCGTCAAGAAAATTAAGCAGTGAAAGTACTTTGGGCAGGCACCTGAACAAAATCCATTAATCTTATTTTGTGATGGTTAGTTTTGCCTTAAAAAGCGCTAGTATATCAATATTAACTTGTAATCTTTAGTGGCGCAACAATGACCAATGCCGGCCGTGAACTAGCTAAACGCGGTCAGAAAAAGTGCTAAGTGTAAAATAGTAGTATATCAAAAAAATTATTTACAATAATTAAAGGCTAAATTGATCAATATATAGACTTTTTTAAATAAAAGCTTATGCTATCAGTAGCTATTGTTCGACTACCACTATATGTTGTAGGATTGACCGGCAATACTAGACATGATAGAATGAAGCCAATTGCACCCCACCCACCTCCTAACAATGTGTCCCAAGTGGGGACTTTTTTTGTATATGGGAGAATAATATGGCACATTATACGCGTACCGCCACCACAGTAAATGAGCAAATTGATATATTATTTCGTCGTGGGTTGGATATAACTGTTGATGATCAAACGATTCATCGTCTAGAGAATATCGGGTATTTTAAGTTTAAGGGCTACTGTTTTCCGTTTTATTCCGAGAAAGATAAGTTTGCGCTAAAAAATCCGCAACAAAACAAGAAATACACTTTTGATGAGATCTATCAATCTTATATGTTAGATCAAAAGCTTCATTTATTACTTTTAGGGCTAACAAATCGGATTGAAACTCAATTTAAGGCTAGGTTAGGTTACTATATCGCAATGAATTACGGGCCGCTGGGTTATAAAAATAAAGCCTTATTTCGTAATGAAGAATTGTATAATAATTGGCAAGCTAGATCACAGAACGGTCAACAAAACGCTTTAGAACGTAACGAAAGCTACGTTAAGCATTATCAAACGGATTATGAAAATGACTTTCCGATTTGGGTCGTTCTAGAGATGGCTTCATTTGGCGATGTATCTAAACTATTTTCTGATATTAGTACTGTCGATCAAAAAACGTTTGCACGACAATATGGGCAAAGCTATGTATATGTGAAAAGTTGGATTCACTTTATCGTTGCGGTACGTAATTATTGTGCACATAATTCGCGAACTTTTAGGCGGCAATTTCACGTTGCGCCACGGATCGATAGTAAAGAAAAGCGTTTAGTAACCGAAAATTATTTAAACTTTGGTAATTTATTTTCGGCATTGTTTGTGGCTAAGAAAATGTGTAAAAGTCGCCGCTACTTCGACGATACTGTGGCAAGTATCAAACACTATTTCGCCGCTTATCCACTAGTTGATATTGGTTATTTTGGATTTCCGAATAATTGGGAATCTATATTAGCTAATTTAGTCGTGTCATAAGTAGCCAACCCAAACAAGCTCCCCGCTAGTATCAACTTAGTAGGGGGCTATTTTTAACAAGCAAGCACAACAAAAACGCCGATCAAGTAGGTCACCCCTAAATTGAGTGATTTAATTGATCGACGTTTTGTGGTTATAGTTCACGCCCTTATTTTAGCGGGCTTTATACGAGCAATTTTGCTGGCAGCTAGAAGTCGACATGCGTTAAATCAAGTTGTTCGTCTAACCAGCTTGTCGCCAATTTAAACCAATTAGCGGCGCGCGGCTCGATATCTTCAGGATGATTAAAGCGTGCCGTTTCAATTGTGCCGAGAACTAAGCCATGCTTGCCCTTGGTAAACGTGTGACAATCAAACGGCACATGATGATCGGCTAGTGCTTCAGCATAAACTAAACTGTTTTTCATTGGGACGACAGCATCGGCGTAGGTGTTCCAAATAAAAGTCGGGGGTGTTGCGGCGGTGACGAGTTTTTGGGCTGACCATAACTTTCGTTCAGGACTGATTGCTAGTGCTTCCGCCGTGGTTTTTGGAAAGCCCATAGCTAGATCAATCACCGGATAGCCTAGTATTTGCGCTGCCGGCTGTAAGTTGCCAACGTTAAACTGCCGCGCGTGTAGATAGGCTGGCTCGTTACTTAGTGCATTCATTGTGGTCACAATATGCGCACCAGCTGAAAGGCCCAGCGTAACTATTTTATCTGGATCGCCGTTGATCGCGGTTGCATGAGCTTTGACGTATTGGATCGCCGTCAGACCGATATCAATTGCGTTAGGATAAATGGGGCCTTGCGCTAGTAGATTATATTGGACGACTGCGGCTTGGTAGCCTTGGGCATTGAGTGCTAGCGCAACTGGTTCGCCTTCGCGTTCAGTCATTTGAATAAAGGCACTCCCAGGAAAAATCAATACAATTGGCCATTTTCGTGGGTCATTGTCTTCTGCCAGCTGATCTTTCCAGAAATAGTCTAGCGTAAATTTAAAATTAAGTGGTGTTTCTAATTCAATCGTTCCACACTTCAATGATGCTCAGCTCCTTAGATGACTGTTTGATTTGCTGATTTAAAACGCGCGGCCAGCCAATTGATAACTAATGGAAACCAGCTAGCAGCTTGTGGCTCAACGTCTTCGGGATGTGTGTAACGGGATGTTGCAACGTTACTGAAGGCGAGGCCATGAACACCTTGAGCGTAGATATGGTTTTCAAATGGGACTTTGTTAGCAATCAGCGCTGTCAGATAGGCGGCAGTGTTGGCGACAGGCACTAGTTCATCGGTAACCGTGTGCCAAATGAAAGTGGGCGGCGTCTGCGCGGTAACTAACTTTTGTGCATGCCATAGGCGCTGATCGGAACTGATTTGTTGCGCCACGGCTTGATCTTGCGGGAAGCCCATCGTCAAATCGATCACGGGATAACTAAGAATCTGAGCAGCCGGCTGGATCCGCGTTTCCTTAAATTGGTGTGCCGCTAAAAATGCTGGCTCGTTGCCTAGTGCGTTCATAACGGCAACTAAATGACCACCAGCTGAAAAGCCAGCGGTAACAATTTTATTAGGATCAGCATGTAAAGCAGCTGCATTCTGCCGAACATAGTTAATTGTTGTTAATCCAATCAATGCGGCGTTCGGATAAAAGGGGCCAGTGGTGATCAGGTTATAACGCACCACGATCGCTTGATAGCCTTTAGCTAAGAATGGAAGTGCCGCTAATTCCTCCTCACGTTCAGAAATACCAGCAAAGCCGCCACCAGGAAAGAGCAACACGATTGGCCAAGCGCGAGTATCTGGAAAGGCAGTGAATTGCTGGCGCACGTAAACCTTGATCGTAAAGTTTAATCCTTGTGGTGTTTGCAGCTTGACTTGCTTAAACTCCAATAGAAATGCCTCCAGTCTTATTTCTTAACGTAGTCTTCATTAATTGTAGCAGCAGTTAAGCCAGTCACGTCTTTATTATGACTTGGTGTTAACAAACTAACAATGTAGCTGATCACAAATGATGAGATAAATGAGACACATGCGACAAGTAATGAGGAGATATTTAATGAATCAACGTAGAAGGATAGGATAACACTGATGATCAAGCCGGTTAATACGCCGACCGTGTTGGCACGTTTGGTGAAAATACCGACCGCAAAGATCCCAGCAATTGGGACACCGAAGATACCTGTAACCGTTAAGAATAAGTTCCAAGTACCAGAAGCATTGCCCAATAATAGATAGATGGCAATACTTAAGCCCAGCAAACCAGCGATAATAATAACGATTCGTGCTAGGGTAACGTCCTTAACACCTTTTAATTTATCATTAAAGAAACGTTGCTTGAAATCAGAAATGGCACAAGATGAAATTGCATTTAAACTTGAAGCAATAGTTGATTGTGCAGCCGCAAAAATCCCAGCAATAACTAAACCAGCGATCCCAGCAGGCATTTCTGTGATAATAAAGTAAGGAACAATGGCACTGGTGTTAAAGTGGCTTGGTAATGAGCCAGCATGTTGATAAAAACTGAATAGAATAGTTCCCATACCGAAGAATAATGGAATGGTGATCAAGGCTAACCAACCATTAGTGTACAGTGATTTTTTGGCCTCTTTTAAGGAACCAGTTGTTTGATAACGCTGGACGACATCTTGGCTACCGGTATATTGATATAAAGTGTTGAAAATTTGACCGGCTAAAATCAATGGGACAAATTTAGACATGTCATGGACGTTAAAATCAGCGCCAGAAATGAATTTATGATGGGTGGCAACGTCTTGAACAACGGTACCAAAGCCACCATGAATATAGGCAATCCCTAAAATACAAACCAAGAAGGCACCAGCTAAAAGGAGGAAGCCTTGGATAACGTCACTCCAGATAACGCCTTCAATACCACCTAGGAAGGTATAGACAATACATAAGCCACCAATTGCTAAAGCGATTACAATTGGGTTGATATTAGAAACCGATGTAATGGCGATGATCGGTAAGTAAATAACGATCGCTATCCGGCCAATATGATAAAGCATAAATAAAATACTACTGATAGCGCGCATGACTGGGCTAAAACGTTCTTCTAAATATTCATAAGCGGTCGTAACTTGTAGTTTTCTAAAGAACGGCACATAGAATTTAACTAATAAAGGCAGGATAATTAGAATAGAAAATGAGCCGATCGCATACGACCAATCTTGTAAGAAAGACTGTTCTGGTGTCGACATGAAAGTAATGGCACTCAAAGTTGTGGCATAAATACTGAAACCTGCTGCCCAAGCTGGAATTTTACCTTCTGCTTTGAAAAACGAATCCGTATTTTTACTAGCTTTACGTGTGAAGTACGCACCAACGCCTAACATGATCAATAAATATAAAACAAGTACGACCCAGTTTAATGTACCAAAGCCAACTTTACTCATTGTTTCACCTCATTAAGTTTCATAGAATTTACTTGTTGATTATCAGATTGTTGAATAAATATCTTTAGAATGAATGGCGCAATGATGGTGGTCACAACGGTCACAACAATCATTGCGGTATAGTGATTTTGATCGATCAGATGAGTACTTAACGCAACATTCGCGACCACTAGGGCCATTTCACCACGAGAAATCATACCTGCACCGACAATGTTTGCGGCCGACCAATCTAAGTGGAATAGGCGCGCACCAAGTGCACCACCAATTTGCTTACCAAGAACGGCAATAATGATCAAGGACGTGATGAAAATTAAATCATGTTGCATCCCAGCAAAGCTAATATTCAAACCGATACTGACGAAAAATACGGGAATGAAAACCGCGTAGCCAATGGGTTCGATTTTTAAAGCTAACTTTTCTTTGAAATTAGTTTCTGAAATGGCTAAGCCGGCAAAGTAAGCGCCGAGGACATCACTCATACCTAGCGCTACAGCGAGTGCGGCAAAGCCGAAGCATAAAATAAGTGCGGCTGTCGTTTCGTTTTCACTTGCAGTTAGTTTGCTGAAAAATTGCAGGAAGCGTGGTACGAACCATTTTCCTAAAGCGAACATAACAACGAAGAATAGTAACTTAGTGATCAGCATTAATGGTAATGATTGGTTACTAGCAGCTGAACCACTGCCAAAGAGACCGACGCAAATACCTAATAAGATCACACACATAATGTCATCGGCCACAGCAGCACCAAGAATGATGGCACCTTCACGACTATTCAAGCGATGCATTTCTTTTAAAACTTGGACGGAGATGCTGACAGAAGTTGCACTCAGGACTAAACCAATAAAAATGGCAGTTGTCCATTGAAAATTGAAAACGAAGATACACAAAGCTGCGGCACTGGCGGTAGGAAAGATAACGCCTAATGTGGCGACAGTTAAAGCAGGCCGCCAATAGCGCATCAATAGGTTTAAGTCGCCTTCCAAGCCAGCAATAAACATTAAAATAATGACGCCAAACTCGGAAAAATATTGAATGAAGGTTGTTGGTGTTAGCAAATGAAAGACTGCCGGCCCTGCTAACACGCCAATCAGTAGCTCGCCGATCACGCTAGGCAGTTTAAGTAAGTTAGAGACGTGTGCACCGAGCTTGGTCAGCAGCAAGATAATGACTAACTGCATTAAATAAGTCATAATGTGGCCTGCCGTTGTTGTAGCGATTGGTTAACAAGCTCGATTTGTTCTGCTAATTGCGCTTTTGGGATGGCGTATTCCAGAAAGACAGGCACTGTTGGTTGTAACTGCGCCAACATCTGCGGCCAATCAGCTGCAGATTTCTTCAATAGTACAGTATCCTGATTTTTAATGGCCTTTAGATGGAAGACGGTAATCGCTGCTTGCACTTTCGTGAATGCCTGTAACGGTACCGTATCGACCCAACACCAATTACCAGCGTCAAATGTGTAACCGAGACTTGATTGCGCTGTTTTGAGCCATGCGAGCCGCGTTTCAATATTACTCAAGGTGCCATATTCATTAGGCTGATTTTCAATGGTAACTTGAACAGCAGTTGCCTTTAATTGTTGCTGTAAGTCGGCAAGCGCTGCCGGGGAAATTTGTTGACAGTCACCCAAACTGAACTTAAGTGATTTAATATGATTTTGTTGCGCCATTTTTAGATAGGCAGCTAATTGAGGATTGATGTGCGTACCTTGGAAAAGTTCTTCAGGAACTGAATAGTAGAATTGCCAATTTTGTTGCTGACATAATTGATCGATTTTCTGCAATTCCGCTGTTTTAGTTGCTGACTGGAAAAATTCGCCACGAACTTCGATCGCATCAATTGCTGCATTGGTTAATTGTTGTAAACAAGCTAATTGTGAAACCTGTGCTTGTAATTCATCTAGGAATACTGCTGTATTAATTGAAACTTTCATGATTGTGCCACCTTTCTATTACACACAATAAAGCAGACCAGTGTGGTCCAACTTAGAGCGGACAGGCCCTAAGCAGCGCAAAAAACCGCTAGTAATAGCCCTCGAGTTGGCTCGAGGTTATTACTAGCGGTTGAATTTATGAGCGATTCATTTACAACGTTACCTTAGCATAATAAAATTATTTTGTAAACGCTTAATTATAAAAATTAGCGACGGCGCCAAATAATTGCGCTTGATCAGCAAGCTGGGTAACACGTAATTCTGTCTGGCATAAATTAGGTGGTAATAGGGGTTCTAATGCCTGATTGAGTAGCGTTAACAAGAAATCACCTTGTTGCGAAACCGCACCACCGATCAAGAGAATTTCGGGATCAAATAATAAGATAATATTTGCCAGGCCAGTTGCAACTTCTGCTGCCCAATTATCAATAAGCGTTACAAAAGGTTCTTCTTGTTGACGCGCTTTATCAAAAGCTACTGGCACACTTGTTTGGTAATCAACTAATTGATGTTCCAAAGTTAACGTCGAAGCGCGTTGTTCATAATTTGTTTTTGTTTGTGGATCGTAAAGTGTATAGCCGAGCGAGTTAGCCGTGGCATGGGCACCATTGAGTAACTGGCCGTGATCTAAGTAAGCACCACCGATACCAGTGCCCAACGCGACACAGTAAACGGTATTTTTTTCTTGTGCTGCGCCAGCTAATTGTTCACCTAATAAGGCGGCATCAACATCGTTAACTACCACTACAGGCAAACCACTTTGCTGTTCAAGCGTTTGTTTTAATGGTGTTCCTTGGTAGCCAGGGATAGTGGGGCCGGCGTACTGAATTTGACCTTCTGCACCAACAATACCAGCTGTGCTAATGCCAATGCCAGTTAAAGCATATTTTTGCTGATAAGTTGCCGTAATTGCCTGTAGTTGCTGCAAAATATGGCCCGCGCGGTTATGTTCAGTCGAACAACGACCGCCAGCACTGAGTTGTAGCTGCTCGTTGACCAAGCTGTACTTGATCGTGGTACCACCAATATCGAAAGCTAAAAATAAGTTAGTCATAAAATCATCTCATTTTCTATTAGATGCGGCTTTTACTGGATGAGTTGCTTTTATCGTAGCATGTAATAATTATTTTCTCAAATTAAAAAAATAATAATTTATATTTTCACCGTTATATAAGCGCTAGTGTAGCTTATTGGTAATTGTTATCGTTTTGTACAGTTGAAATATTTTTTATCTTATTGTATTCTTCTTGGTGAGCGGTTGGATGAATTGAGTGATTCATTACAAAATTTAAAAAAATGAGGCTATTAGATTATGAAAAAATTGTATTCAGCACTAATGACGGCGTTTAATGAAGACGATACCATTAATGAAAGTGGTATCCGTGAAATGGTTCGCTACAACATTGACCACAACCATATTGATGGGTTGTATGTTGGTGGTAGTACAGGCGAAAGCTTCATGTTAAGCACTGAAGAACGCAAACAAGCTTATAAAATTGCTTATGATGAAACCGCTGGCAAAGCTGATTTAATTGCTCAAGTTGGTTCAGTGAATTTAACAGAAGCCAAAGAATTAGCTAAATACGCCGTTGAACTCGGTTATAAGACGATTTCCGCCGTACCACCATTCTACTATCACTTTACTTTTGATCAGATCAAAAATTACTACGATCAAATCCTTGAAGGCTTGGATGTCCAATTAATTATCTATTCGATTCCCGCCTTATCTGGGGTCACACTTTCCTTAACTGAATTTGCTAAATTATTTGAAAATCCTAAGATCATCGGTGTTAAGTACACTAATAATGACTTCTTATTACTACAACGCTTACGTTCTGCTTTTCCTGATAAGAAAATCTATTTCGGAACTGATGAAATGCTGATTTCCGCTTTGCCACTAGGCATTGATGGTGCGATCGGCTCAACTTTCAACTTGAATGCTGCTCGTGCTAAGGCAGAAATTGCTGCTTATGAAGCAGGCGACATGAAGAAAGTCTTTGAATTACAAGATGTAAGTAACAAGTTCATCTTGGCACTGATCGACAACGATATTTACCCAAGTCTCAAATTAGTCTTTGAAGAAATGGGTGTTCACGCTGGCTATAGCAAAGCACCAATGAGCAAACCAACAGCACAAATGCGTGCCGGCGCTAAAAAAATCTACGAACAGTACATCAAATAATAGCGAGTGTTAAAAAGGCGGTCAGCACATAAAACACTAGGCCAAGAGCTATTCGGCTAGTATATCAAGCTGGAATGAGCTGCCTTTTTAGCTATCTTGGTACGATATTAGTTGAAAAATACTGATCGAAATAATTTGGAAATGAATTTTAGCAAGCAGAAAAGAGCCGTCATGATGACAAATACATTTTTAGATACAGTAAAAGGAAAATTAATTATTTCCTGTCAGGCCTTACCAAACGAGCCATTGCATAGTTCATTTATCATGGCGCGAATGGGCCGAGCAGCTAAGCAGGCAGGGGCAGTCGGCATTCGTGCTAATTCGGTGGTCGATATACAGGCGATTCAAGACGAAACAGGCCTACCAATGATCGGTATCGCTAAAACTGATTATCCTGAGTCACCAGTTTATATCACACCAACGATGAAGGAAATGCGCGCTGTTGCTGCAACTGGTGTGGAAGTTGTCGCTTGTCAGGTAACCGGTGAGCTCCGGCCAAATGGTGAAAAATTAGCTGACATCGTGGCGCAGTTCAGACAAGAATTTCCGGACACGTTGTTGATGGCGGATACTGATATATTAGAGAATGCTTTAGTTGCGGATAAACTCGGCTTTGATATCATTGGCACCACCATGCGCGGCTACACAGCTAACTCTAAGGGGACTAACGTTGCCGATAATGATTTTGAATATTTGAAAGAATTATTGAAACAAGTTAAGCATCCAGTAGTTGCTGAAGGCAAGATCGATACACCAGAAAAAATGAAGCGTTGCTTAGAGCTTGGTTGCCAAGCAGTTGTCGTCGGTGGTGCGATCACACGGCCGCTGGAAATTGCTAGTCGGTTCATTGCAGCACTTTGATCAATAAAAATTAGCGTAAGCACTATAATTATTGAGTTAACTTAATAATCGTAGTGCTTTTTATATTGTTTCGCTGACATCACGAATAATGAGCGAATATGGTAAACTGTTTTTGTCAGCAGTATAACAACGTGGGACTAATTAAAACGTGATTAGGTAATGATCAAGGGGATGCGACCATGAAGAATGAAAACATTATACAGTTAGTGGAGTCACAATATGCTGAACTTTCGCGGCAGGAGCGTAAGGTCGCGTTAAAAGTGTTACAAGAACCAGAAAAGATTCAACAACTAAGTATCAATCGACTAGCTGAAAGTGTTGGCGTCAGTAACGCGACGATCACACGTTTCGTTAAGAAAATGCAGTGTAGCAACTTTTATGAATTTAAATTGCAGTTAGCCAAGGTGGGTGCAGTGCCAGAACAAACTGTCCCCACTAAAGGAACGATTGCCGATGATGTCTATAACTTTTATCAAAAAGTGCTCAAAGCAACGCAGCAATTATTAGATCCCAAAACTTTAACCGCAGTGGTGCAATTGATACGGCAAAGCCAGCGTTTGTATTTATTTGGACTTGGTAGTTCCGGTTACACCGCTAATGAAATGGCGCAACGCTTGATTCGGATGGGGATTACTGCATTTGCCATGACTGATAGTCACATGATGTATATCACTAGTGGCATTATGCAGCCAGGAGATGTGATTTTGGTCTTATCAACTTCTGGGAATACCAGTGAAGTCAATCAGGCCGTCATGGCCGCTAAAAAGAACGGCGCGCAAGTTATTGCCATCACCGGCTTTAGCCACAGCCCCTTGTTGGAGCAGTCTGACTTAGCATTGGTCGTTAAAAATAGTAACTTTGTTGACAATAGTCGATTTGTCAATTCGCAATTTGCGTTGACCTACGTTTTAGATATTATTACCACCATGTTACTAAAAGACGATCATTACCGGGCTAAAATGGATCAAACCGTGGAAATGATCATGAATAATAAATTAAAGAACAAGAAAGAATAAGTTGGCCACCTATTTTAGCCGTCAGATTGGCTGAGCTCACAACTAAAAGCAAGCAGCATAGCTAGTTCTTCAAGCAGACTGATGAACGGTAAATGAGGCAGTAAACTGACTTTTGACGCCCAATAAAAATGGGCGTCATTTTTATTTTTAAAGCGCTTACTTTTAACTGGAATATTCAAGCGGAATAAGTTATACTATTAATACGAACTTACGTTTGCTTTGATGCAGCAGTATACGCAGCTTATTCGTCAGCTTGGGAAGCAGGCGCGCCGGCTGGTGTTGACCAAGAATCCGCCAACTGAGTGACTTCTATGGCGTCCCGATACAATATGATAAAATGTGCGTAGAAAATAACGAAAGGAAGTGAGGGCAAAATGGCAGCAACCATAAGAATTCCCGTGACGTGGTCGGTTATTCAGTGGGCAATTGCGCATGGGGAAAAGGGAAACGCGCAATTGGCGAAAAAGTACGATTTAGTGGCGTGGAAGACACCTAAGTCTGATCATGACTACCCCACTTTCAAGCAATTACAGAATTTTAGTCGTGATACTAGGACGCCATTTAACTATCTTTTTAAAGAGACGGTTCCTAATGAAGAACATACTTTTGTTAAGTTTATTCGGCAATTTTCTGCGCAAAAGAAAGCGCCAACTTTTACTGGTAAAAAATTACTGAATAGCGTATAATCATTATACAAACATACGTTCTGATCTGCCGGCCAAATTGGCTAGACAATTAATGTGACAATATACTTGAATTAAGTTATGATAGAAATGTAATGCTAGCTATTATATAGCTAGTTTAAACATTGTAAAAAGATACTTGAGGGTTGCATCTATGGAAGAATATGATTTTGTTCAAACTATTTATCACGCTGATTTTGCTGAAAATAATTCCAATTTCATTGATAATAACGTTTTACTTTCATCTAGGGAAGATGGAAATTGGTGTGGAAGAGGAATGTATTTTTGGGATAATTTATCTAATGCTAGATATTGGCAAAATAAGAAAAAGAAGCATTCAAACCGTGATGTGACAATTTCACAAGCGTCATTAAGATGTTATGGGACAGAAATACTGGATTTGACTGATGATGACAGTGCTAAAGCATTATATCGGGCTGCGGTACACTATAAAAGTAAAATAGGATTTGATGTGGACCTCTGTAAGTTAGGGGCAGTTATAAACTTTGTACATCAAGCTTTGATTGATGATCAACAGAAAGCCTTTTCTGTTGTTAAGTTAGCCGGTGTATATGGTAGAAACAAAGAAGAAAATTTGATTGAATCATATGAGCGAGCCTACGATAAGGGGCGAAAGTCACCACACGCTACTTCTAGACTGAAGATAATTTATTCTGTGCGGCATGAAGGGCTACTGTTTAGCCAATGTTTATATCATTCATGAACGTTCGCTTACCCAAAGGAGGGTGTCAATATGAGTTTTAAATTTGATATGGAAAGTATAGAAAAGTCAACGCATATTTTTACAGAAAAAGAAAAACAACAATTATTGGCACAGTACAAAAGTGATGAAGCTTCTACTGAGTCAGCTGACTTTATCCCAGTTATAAATTTTAATCCTGACATGAATTTTAGTCCTGACTTTACGACATTTACAGTGGCAACAAACGGTGAAAATACTGGTTCTGGTATTTATACTACTACAAGTACTAGTAGTTTTGAGGATTCATCTATGTTTGATCATAATTTAGAATCTTTAAATAAATTTGGTTTGTTTGATGATTATTCTACGAACTTAACAACTGATTTAGATGGTAGTACCGATAAAAATGGGGGACAGAATTTTATAACCAGCGGTGTTATTGATTCTGCAGCGTAAATTTATTATGGAGATAAGTAAAAATAAAAGTGAGTTTCAATTTAGTAAGCCGATTTTAAAAGAGGCAATTTTTACAGTGAATTCTAAATATGAATCAACATTAGCAAATGTGGGTGTTCAGAATTTTCAAATCACTGCAAAGCAGACCAACGTTCAACTAGCTGATGGTTATCGGACTGCAAATGTATTGGTTACAGTTGCTAACAGGGAGAGTGTTGGGTTAGATGACAACACGCCATATATTTTACGCGTTAGTATGGCAGCAAATTTTCGTTTAGATTCGAATAGCAGTGAAGAAGAGTTTAAGTCACTTCTGAAAGTGAACGCTCCTGCTCTAGTAATGTCGTATATAAGGCCTTTTGTTACGCAATTAACGGAGCAAACTGATTTAGAGACGCAATACTTACCATTTCTTGATTTTACAAGAACTGGAGAAAAGTAAGCAAGATCAGATGAGCCACTGAATTATTCATAACAGGTAGCAACGCAAAAAAGCTATATTCTTTAGGAATATGGCTTTTTTGCGCTTTTACTTAGTCACTGATTTTTCTGCTATGGTATCACCAAAATAGGTGTATCCGGTCAACGAACGTGTCTTAACGGACAACTTTGTATGGTAAGCCCAAATAATATTAGTAACGGATTGCGTTGTAGGTTTGGCCGTGGTTTACGACGTGTAATTCAGTCAAAGACACATACAGTAAAACAGGTGCCACCGGGGCGGTTTACTAAACGCGCAGGCATTTCCCTAAATTGAGCAAGTAGCCGATCAACGCCGCACCAAAGCCAAAAAAATACCCCCAAGTTGGGAGACTTGGAGGATTTTCTATGGTTGGCTAGTAGATTTGGGGATCCACTAGCCGAATTCAATAATACACCAAATAAAACTTGATGTAAAAGGATATACGTCAATTATTTAAATAAATTTAATGCGACTGTATTTGAAGCGGCGAGGCGAGTGACAGTTAAGTCGTTTAAGTGGCCAATTGGTTGCTTTAACAAGTCACGGGAACTTGGGACGATGACAGTCTCGCGCTAAATTAGTTTCCGGAAGCTGGCCGGCTGCTAATCTGCCGCGCGCCTTTTAATGGTCACTTAATTGCGGGACAAAGCGATATGCGCTTGGCGGTTAATTTGTTATACTAACTTTATCTTATATGAAAGTGGGCACGTCTTATGTTAAAGCCAGAAGAAGTTATGTTTAGGGAGGACGCTGTGCGCGCATAGTCACAGTGGCTCCTCCAATACGCTGAATAAAAATATTGGAGGCCTAAACATGCTTAATTTTCCAACGCACCAACAACCGACCGCACGAATTATTTTTCAAAGTCACGATCACTATCAAGTGATTTATGCTGACCGCAGTGTGCATCAAGCGGTATTAGCGGGGCGCCTACAATTGGCTGACACGCTGCCGTTGATCGGGGATTTTGTCAGCGGGCAGTTTTATGATCACGACAAATTCTTGATCACTGAATTATTGCCGCGGCAGACCCTGTTAACGCGTGCCAGCAATTACCAAGAACAAGCCGTTGCCGCTAACGTAACGACCGTTTTCATCACGATGTCCTTAAACGCCGATTTCAGCGCTAGTCGCGTGGAACGTTATTTAACCTTGGTTTGGGATAGTGGCGCTACGCCAGTCATTGTACTGACAAAGGCCGATTTAGAGCCGGCTTTATTGGCGGCGCGCCAGCTGGAACTAGCTGCGATTGCGTTTGGCGTGCCCATTATTACCACAACCAGTACTGATCCAGTGACCGTTCAAACGCAACTAAACGGTTACCTGCAGCCGACGACCACCGCTATTTTTGTAGGCTCATCTGGCGTTGGTAAGTCGACGTTGCTGAATATTTTAGCAGCGCAGCAACTGCAAGCCACCAAAGCTGTGCGCGCTGGTGATGACAAGGGCCGCCACACAACCACGGCGCGCCATTTATACTATTTGGCCAATGGCGCGGCCTTGATCGACTCACCGGGAATTCGCGGTGTTGGCGTGGCCAGCAGCACAACGGCAGCCACCGGCCAAAGCTTTCCTGAAATCACCAGCTTGGCGCAACAATGCCGCTTCAATGATTGCCAACATCAACAAGAGCCAGGCTGCGCGGTGCAAGCCGCAATCAAGCGGGGCGCGCTTAGTGAACAGCGCTTGATCGACTATCGCCGACTATTGCGTGAAACCGAGTACGCCACCATGAATAGCCGGCAAATCACTGCCGCTAAAATTAAACGATTGGTCGGCAATAAGAAAAATTTGCGCCGGCATTAATTGATCTGAAAACACCCCCGCAAAGCGAATTGCGGTGGGTGTTTTTTTAAAATGCGGACCTGATCAGGTTCAGCGGTTAAACTAG
This sequence comes from Loigolactobacillus jiayinensis, assembly GCF_003946445.1. GTDB lineage: Bacteria > Bacillota > Bacilli > Lactobacillales > Lactobacillaceae > Loigolactobacillus > Loigolactobacillus jiayinensis. Next base: position 21,008 of record NZ_RHOF01000042.1, read on the forward strand.
CGCGCTTTCAACTAAATCTGGTGGCGGGCACCACTCAGGAAGACGGCATTCAGCGCAAAATTTTTAAAATCAGTATAAAACAGCAGTTTATAGAAGTTAGTTTTTAATTTTAAAAAGCGCTTACTTTTTGCTTGAATAATCAGTTCAGCGCGCGTATACTAGTTATTACGAACATATGTTTGACTAGCCGAAAATCAGTCAGTTAAGCGATTCTGACCGGTAAACTAGCTTGGCAAACTAGTCCCAACCCAAAAAAAGTCCGCCCAGCAGCAGACTTAGTAGTCGACTACTTGGCGGACAGTTTGCTTCAGTTGTTAATTAATCCGCGGACAGCGCGTCGATTGGGTTCAGGCGCGAGGCTTTGCGGGCGGGGAGTAGGGCCGCAATAAAGGAGATCACTAAGGCGGCGATCACGGTGAAGATCACGTTGCCTGGCGTGATTTGCACCATGTTGAATTTGACGATGCCGTACAGAACGTGATTCAGCCCGAGGCTGGCTGCGTAGGCGAAAACTAGGGCTAATGCCGCTGAGAAGAGGCCGATCAGCACAGATTCGGCGGTGAACAACCGGCGAATGTCCTTTTTCCGTTCGCCTAAGGCACGCAGAATACCGATTTCCTTGGTGCGTTCGGAAACGGACATGTACATGGTCACGATAATCATCAATGCGGAGACGATCAGCGAGATACCGGCGATTGCGGCTAGTACGATCGACGCGATGCTCACGTATTGATTGACCGTATCGAGAATATCACCGACAGTAATGGCGCCGTATTTGTATTTGCCGTCATCCTTTAAGGCGCGGATGCGCGTGGCAACGGCCTTGACATCCTTGGAATCCTTCACGTTAACGGAAATAAAATTCGCACGGGTGTCGGCTTTGGCGGCTGACAACAGGCTGTGCATCGTGCTGTAATTTGTCGCCGCAACAGCCCCTGCTTGGCCGCCATTAGTGAAGCCGACGACGGTTAGGTCAGCGCTGGCTTGAACGGGATGATTTTGTGTATCGATCCAAGGCAGGCTAACGTGGATCTTTTTACCGAGCAGTTGCTTGTACGTTTTCGCGCTGGTCAACGCCACGGCTTGGGATTTATCAATGATAATTTGGTTATTTTTCGGTGCGTGGCCAGTTTTGACCGTGTCGCTGGCAAACGCCTTGGTCCACGATTGCAGGCCAGTGCTGTTTTGGTTTTTATTCTGATATGACAGCGTGTAGGTATTCAGCTGGTAGCCGGCTTCGACTTGGTCGACACCTTTCACTTTTTCCAGCCGGTTGACCTGCTGTTCGGCGATCAGTAACTTCGTTGGATCACTGGAAAATTGCGCTAACTGCTGCTGAAACGCCGTGTTGCTCAATTTTTTGCCTGTGGGATTATTCATAACGGTGATCGAATTTGGGTTGATCATCGAGTTGATCTGATCCTGGATAAAGGCGTTGACGCCATTGCCAATACCGCTAAATAGCAGCACTGCGAAGAGGCCGATTGCGGTGCCCAGCATGATCAGCGAGTTACGCCAAAAATTATAGGATAAGTGCTGGAACGCATTTTTGTAGCTGGCACCGGCTGATAAAACTTTCGGCTGGATATCCGGTTGCGCGGTGGTAGTTTTAAACGCCGGCTTCAAGCGCGTGTCGTCTTCGATTTTACCGTCGGCGAGGCGGACGATCCGGGTACCATAGTTGGCCACTTCTTGCGAATGGGTGACGGTGATCACTAATTTACCTTCCGCAGCGATGTTAGCTAGGATCTCTAACACTTCCGCAGTGTTCTGCGAATCTAGCGCACCAGTTGGTTCGTCGGCGATGATCACTTGTGGATTGCTGGCAAGCGCGCGGGCGATGGCTACGCGCTGCTTTTGGCCAACGGATAATTGGTTCGGGTGCTTTTTCAGCTGATCGTCAAGGCCGACTTGCTGGAGCAACTCGACGGCGCGCGCCTTTTTGTCGTGACTATTTAAATTGGTCATGTTCAGTGACATCAACACGTTATCGACAATGTTCAGGTGGCTGATCAAATTATAGGATTGGTAAATATAACCGATAGTGCCGCGCCGATAGTCGTCCAGCTGCTTTTCTTTTTTGTGGTCCAGCGCTTGGCCGTCAACGTTGACGGCGCCGTCAAAATTACGATCCAGCCCACCAATGATGTTCATCAAAGTCGACTTACCGCCGCCGGATTCGCCTAAAATCGACACGAATTCGCCGAGTTCAAAATCTAGGTCGATACCTTTGAGTACGGGAAATTCCTCTTTGCCGAGGAAGTATGATTTGTGAATGTTATGTAGTTCGAGAAATGCCAAGGTGAGCCCTCCAAGTGACGCTAATATTTGGGTACTTAGAAGAATATACGCGTTTAGCGGCGTAAATGTATCCGACCTCAGGCTGATTAAAACGCGCCAAAAAAAGCGCGTCGCCGCGGGGGCAACGCACGCTTTGCGCTAAAGACCGGTTAAAATTCAGTTACGTCAAAGATCTCACTTAAGAAGGTATTAATATTTGTATAGGGATCACGGTTATACCACGGCTTGGTTGATGCTTCAAGCAATTTATCTGCGTTAAGTTTGGCTGTTTTGACACGGTCGATTAGAAAGTCGTCGTACGGTTGCCCTTTGAATTTTGCATAATCAGTATTAAAGTATTTTTCTCGCGACAGTAACTGATTAAGTTCGCGTCTAGTAAATGCACGAGTAATGGCTTGAAAGTGCATCAGAATCCAGATTTCAATGTTAATGCTGGAGAATATAATCTTAATGTGGTGTTGTTTAGCAAAACGCGCACATTTTTGCAGTTCAGCAATTGTCAGATCATCGCGGTCAAAAACAACATAGGCCTGGTCAATTTGCTTTGTTCTAGGCAGTTGCTTGATTTTGGCGCTTGCTGCTACAAGCAGATCTAGCCCTTGTTTGCCCATCTTATTAATACTAATTTTCTCTGTGTTAACATTGGCACCGTGATATTTGCGTTTGAGCATTTCAAAATAGGCTTTTTCTGAATCACCTTCACAGTAAATAGCAATAAGCGGCTTGATCCGCAGATTACGTGAGCGGCGTACCATGTTATTTCACCTCAGTTTCGGAGGCTTTCAGTGCGCTTAACATTTCTGAAACTTGTATTTGGGGTAAAGCGCCAAAGCGGCCTTCTATATAGCGCTTCATGTAGCGAATATCTGGGCGCTTTTCTTTGGGGTCCTTAAAATCAAAAATCGACTTCAAATCGCTACGACCTTGAAAGTCTTTATCCATCAAGTAAATTTGATCCGTACGCAGGTTGGCATCTAGTAGCTGGAGTTCATGCGTTGTTAAAATGAATTGGTTCTTATTTTGCTTAGAATTAAAAATTTGAATCAGCGCCTTAGAGAGTTCAAAGTGCAGAGAATCGTCAAACTCATCAAATAACAGTGTTTTGCCGTTGCCATTTAGTTGGGCATTGATGATCGACAGTGCAATTAGGAAAACTTTTTGGGTGCCACGTGACTCCAGCGATAACGGAATCTCTTGTGTCCCAATAACGTCACCCGTTTGATTGAACTTTTTGTGGACTGCGCTTAATTGTTGCGATGAGGTGGGAATTGCTGCATTCGGGCTAATCACATCAAGTATTTTTTTTAATTCATCAGGAAAAGTAGGTGTTGGAATTTCACGAACTGTTACATCAGTAATATTAAAATCAGCAAAACGTAAAAAGCGTAAGAATTCGCTTTTAATGTCGGGCCGTTTCATTAAATTAACTAACTGATCGGGAATTTGCGTATCGTCAACAAAAATCAGTTCATTTTGGAACCAGCGCATCACGGCGATCGCATGTTGATCATTGGCTTGTTGCGCATTATATAATAACAGCGAGTTTTGTTTCGTTGTGTCAGCAATCGGTTTTAGCGCGTGGGGTAGCACCGAGTAAGTTTGTTCGTGACGAGCAAAATAAGTTTCGACTGTTGTTTTTTTGACCAATTTTAATGCTTCAGTGACGATTTTATCTTGGCGGAAGGAAAAGGAATATTCATAAGTACCAGCAGCGTAGTTGAATTTTATCCGAAAGTTAATTGTGTCGTCTTGTGATTCTTCGGCTAACGCGAAAGGCCGATAATGCAATTGATCCGTGATGCGTGTTGGATTATTTAGTACCATGCTGCGCATCAAATGTAGCCCGTCAATCAGATTAGATTTGCCAGAGCCGTTGGGACCAATAATCACCAAACTTTTCAAAAGTGAGATACCATTTTCAACGATCGTGTTGGCAGCTTTTAAGCGACTTAAGCGTTCACCAGTTTCTGCCGATAGTGTCATTTCATCCTTGATCGATGCGTAATTTTGAATGGAAAAGTCAATTAACATGGCGCCGTCCTCCTTTGGTGTAAGCTAGTCATTCAATGTTGCAGTAGTAAAATAAGCAATAATAGGCTAATTTAATTATAGCAATCAGCAAACTAAATTACAGAAATAAAACAAGAAACCGTTATTTAAGGTAATTATTTGGTGGCTTAATTACCTTTAACTATATTTAATCACGAAAAAGCGGTTTTTAGCAACTTATTTGAACTGACCATGCTGCTAAAAAACTGCAACAAAAAAACGTGCCCTGCCACAAAGGACAACGCACGTTAACGCTTAAGCTTCTTGTTTTTTTAAATTGCGGTAACTCACGACATAACGGCCGTTGATTTCTTCCATGATCTTCTGGGTCATTTCGCCGCCAACTTCAAACTTGACCAAGGCACTGTTAACGTATTTCTTGCTAATGACGCCGGTGCAATCGGGGATACCTGTTTCCTTAGTGACGTTGACGGTATCACCAGCAGTAAAGCGGCGACTTTGTTCATTTTCAACTGGTACTGTGCTGTTAGGTTGTGCCACGTTAATCCTTCTTTCATTGATTGAAACGAGAAGTGCGCTAAAATGGCCATGAGGCGACTTTTAGCACACTTAGATTTGAGACTACTGGAAAATTGATCCGACGTGAACGAGTTTAAAAAGCAACTGGTTAGCTACTTAGACTAAATAAGTTCAGGAATACCAAATGAATTCTTCCAAGATAGCTGTTACACTTAGTATAACACTTTTCACGAAAGTATTAGTACAGCACGGCTTGACTTACTGGGGAAATACGCTATATTCGAAGTGATGAGAGCGCTTTTTAGCGGCGTGAATTAAAATTTTGAGAACGGGGTGAGCACATGCGACCTTTTACACAGCAAGTTGTTTTATTGACTGGCGCATCGTCGGGGATCGGTGAGGCGACGGCAATTCGACTGCGGCAGCGCGGTTTCATCGTTTACGCGGCCGCACGGCGAGTGGAACGGATGCAACATTTAACTGGCTTGGGCATTCACGTGATCGCGCTGGATGTCACCGATGATGAGTCGCTGCAAAACGCAGTGCAACAGGTGATGGCGCAGCAACAGCGGATCGACGTGTTGATCAACAATGCTGGTTTTGGCGAGTACGGCGCGGTGGAAGACGTGCCACTGGCTGACGGGCGGCGCCAATTTGAAGTCAACGTTTTTGGCGTGATGCGCCTGATTCAGTTGGTTTTGCCGATCATGCGCCAGCAACATTACGGCCGCATTATCAACACCAGCTCGATCGCCGGCAAAATTTATCAGCCGCTGTCAGCGTGGTACGTTGGCACCAAGCACGCGCTGGAAGGGATGAGCGACACGCTGCGGGCCGAGGTGAAGCCATTTGGCATCGATGTTGTGTTGATCGAGCCAGGTCCAACCAAGACGGAGTGGGCCGGCATCGCCAACGACAAGTTACGGCAAGTTTCCGGCCACGGCGCGTACGGCAAGGTCGTGCGGGAAATGACCGCGCAACTGAGCCTGTTCGCAACGCTGGGATCAGCGCCAACGGTGATCGCTGATTTAATGGCGCGCGCAGTGACGGCAAAACGGCCGCGGACGCGCTACGCCGGCGGTTTCGGCAGCCATGCCTCACTGGTCGGCCGCCGCTTATTGTCCGATCGGCAATTTGACGTGGCGATGGCCGTTACACTGGGCCTCAGCTATCAACTATATCGCCGGAAAAAAGGGGGCCGCTAATGTGAACAAAGCAACTCGCCGCCTATTAACGACGACATTAGTGGGCAGCGCCGGCTTTTTGCTCGGCAGCTACCTAACTTTCCAAGGCTCAACGATGAATTATAAAAAAGCCAGCCGCAAGCAGCGCGACATTGATTTTGATGGCACTGATCCCTGGGCGCTGGAGAAAAAATGGTACCAAACACAACCACGCGAACCGCGGCAGATCACCACGGCTGACGGCTTAACGCTGCAGGCGATCATGCTGCGCCAACCGCAAGCCACGACTAAAGTAGCGGTGCTGGCCCACGGCTATCACCATTCGTGGGAGCAAATGGCGCCTTACGCCAAGCTATTTTTCGACCTCGGCTTTAACGTTTTGGTGCCAGATGCCCGCGGTCACGGCGACAGCGACGGCCACACGATCGGCTTCGGCTGGCTGGACCGCAAAGATTACGTCCAGTGGGCACAATTAATGACTCAAGAATTCGGCAGTAGCGCCACGCTGGTCTTATTTGGCATCAGCATGGGCGCCGCCACCGTCATGGCCGCCAGCGGCGAAGCTAATTTACCAACAACGGTCAAAGCGGTGATCGAGGACAGCGGCTTCAGCTCAGTGGTCAAGGAAGTCGGCTACCGCGCCAAAACGCGCTATAACATCCCGCACTTCTTCATCCCCATGACCGCGCTGTTTGCCAAGCAACAAGCCGGCTATTCCTACTACCAAGGCGACATTTTGAAGCAGCTGCTGCACAGCAAAACGCCCACGCTATTCATCCATGGCGGCGCCGACAGTTACGTGCCCCCGCAGGCCTTTCACACCCTTTACAACGCAGCGACCATGCCAAAAATGGCGTACTTCGTGCCTCAAGCAGATCACATTGAAGCCTATCTGGTCAATCGCGCAAGGTACGAGCAAGTTTTACGCCAGTTTTTGACGAAACTCGGGCTAATTGAAGCGCCGGCATCAGATGAAGCATAAGCGGCGCGCAATTTTTTGCAGGCGAGCGCGCGGGAAACGTGGTTGAAAAAGCTAAAGCTTGCACATAGCTACCTTGGCGAACGCGCCACTGCGTGTCCCTTATCGTCAAGCTGCCATGTTTCTTGCGGCAAGCTTTTTGCCACAAGAATGGTCACTGTCACTCGTTCTTAACAACACTTTTTACAAGTAGCAAGATTAGAACTTATTCGCCAAACAGAGCTTGCTCCCGTTGTCGATTGGACTAAGCCGAAGTACGGCAAGTCCAAGTCGCAACGTCCGTAGCATCAATGTTTATTAGCGTTCTTTGCTAATAAACTTCTCTGATTGCGAAGTAGTAGGCTATGTTCCAGCTTCTAAACGCTTTTTCAACCACTCTGAAAATTAACATTACCTTTAGTATTATTTGTTATACGATTTGATACAATGAAACTAATAAACTGCAGGCGAGCGTCTTCGTGCTGCTTTTTAATTCCCGTAAATCAGAATGAAGGAGCTCTGTACAAATTAAAAAAAAGTGGCGTATTATCTCAATATTGATTGCAGTAGCCGCGGTGGCGGTAGCTGGGTTGCTAGTTGTCGGCTGGCGCGCGGTGCCTACGAATACAACGCCAGTGGTGGCATTGGAAAATGGTTGGGCCAAGTTGACCGAGCAGCAGCCTAAGGCAATGCAGTTGCAAGTCGCCATTAAAGCGCAGCGGCCGACCTTACCGACTGGGTGCGAGATCACTGACGTGGCAATGTTGCTGGAATTTCGCGACAAGCCGCAAAGTTTGACGCAAATCGCCGACGAGATTCCGTATACCGATGATCCAGAAACTGGCTTTTGGGGCAATCCGTTCAACGACACCGGCTACACAATGTACCCACCGGCGTGGCGCAGTTATTTTGAAAAGCACCTCGGCAGCTTTACTGATTTATCGCAAAAACCAGTGAGCACGTTCCGCCAAGAGTTGGCGGCGGGCAAGCCGATCGTTGTTTGGGTGCACATGCACGGTTTCGTCGCCCACGCGATTTTACTGACTGGCTACACCAACCAAACATTTGTCTATAACGATCCCTACACTGGCAAGGCCGATCGCCGTATTAGCAGCCAGCGTTTGTGGGAACTAATGGCCTCGCAAAATTATCGTGCGATGACCTATTAATTAAGTAAAGACTGCAGCATAAATTTCTGATTCTTTCTGAACTTTGTCTGCAAGCTGAGCTAGCTAGCTTCCATTCCGTCGCCAGTGGACGGAACGAGTGGCGCGTTGGCGAGCTAATTTTCCCTAGATAAATGCAAAAGCGGACGGAAAAATGGATCTCGCCAGCCACGCATAGCTCTAAATGGCACAGACCACCATTAAGAACTATCGACACATCTGGCCCACTGGCGACTCCATTCCAGCAGGCAATAGTTGAACGTTCAAGTGTTGATTTGTTTAAGTGGCAAAGTTAGTGGTAATTAGAACGCAGAACACCGATAAAACAGTCAGAAAACTGTTTTATCGGTGTTTTTTTATGTGCATATAATCTACTTTAAAACTACGAATCACTGTAACTGTCGGTTAACCCTAATTGAACCAACTAAACGTTCAATCTAATTCACAAAATAATGCTCAAACACTGCCAAGGTGAAATGGAGGCGCTGGCGTTATCACTGTCGCTCGTTCTTCCCAACACTGTTTAGCAAGTATTAAATTTAGCACTTATTCGCCAACTAGAACGTGCTTCCCGTTGTCGATTGGACTATTGCCGAAGTACGGCAAGTCCAAGTCGCAGCTGTGTCGATGGTACTTGGTGACCGTGGTCGCCTAGTACCATGCGCGGCTGGCAAGATCCATTTTCTTTTCCGATTGGGTTTTAATTGGAAAGAAAATTAGCTTGACAACGTGCCACTGTCGCTTGTTCTTAACAACTAAATTTGACAAGTATCAGCAACCTAGCACTTAGCCGCCAACTAGAACGTGCTTCCCGTTGTCGATTGAACTATGGCAAAGACCGCCAAGTTCAAGTCGCACGCGTTCCATACGCCAGCGCCGGAATGGAACCAAACTAACTCTGCCTACGAGCTAATAGGATAGCCAAACTTTAGAAAGAACCAAATTTTAACGCTGTAGCCTTTTTTCGAATGTTTTTATAACTTTTTTTGCTCAACCCGGCTAAATGCCATATTATGACCTACCTAATTTGTATAATGTAAGCAGAGACATCAGTATGGGGCAGAATCTGATCGGAAAATTGAGTTTATAATTGGCAGCGTTTTTAACTGGGGATTCACACGAAGCGCGCACGGCCTACTGATTCAACCGCGTACTGCTGTCCGCTAACACAAAATTCGATCAACTTAATGATCAATTATGAGGAGACTTACTTATGCAAACTTGTCCAAATTGCGGGGCAACCAATCCTGCCACCGCCAAATTCTGTACGACCTGTGGCCAGCCACTTCCGGGTCAGGCAACCGCTAATTCACAGGCCAATCCTGCGCAATCTGCCGCCCAACCACAAGTTGACCCAGCGGTACAGGCTGAGGTCGATCGTCAGCGCCAAGTCCAAGCGCAAATTCGTGCTGAACAAATGGCGCAAATCAAACAATCTAGCCGCAGCTACTGGAACTATTTGGTTGATTCATGGAAAATGCCGTCGCTGGTGACCAGCGCGCAATTCAATCGCTGGTTTGGGCTCATTTCAATGGCAGCTTGGGCGTTAATGGGCAGTATTGCGGTCGGCAATGCAGCACAAGCGGGGGTTAATCGCGCAGCCAGCACGACTAGCTCGATTTTTGGTTTATTTGGCGCTAGTAGTACAGCTGATTCAATTAATGGCACAGTTCAGAATAATGCAATGATAGTTTATTTCAAATTTTTCTTGCTGTTAATGGTTGGCATGCTGGCGTTTGGTCTGATCGGCTTTTTGTTCCGCAAATGGGCGCAAAAAGAAACAATCAGCTACTTAGAATATGCCACTGACCTGATGCATCGCTGTAATTTAAACTTAATTTTAGTGCTCTGCGCGCTAGTCTTCAGCTTAATGGGCGGTTTTATACAGATCTTATCCGTTTTCGTGATCACGCTTGGCGGTAGTATTTTTATGATCGGTTTTATGCAATCGATTATTATTCCAAAACCACGGGTAGGCTTCGACAGTGTTTACCTAACCGTTGCGGCCGTGGTTGCACTTGAAATCATCTTACTCATTCTGCTGGCTACCTTTGGTCAAAGCTTGGCTAGTCAATTTTCATCGCTGTTTTAGTTAAAATATGTTGTTTTGATCGGATGGTAATAAGTCAATGAATTGGAAAAAAGTTTCGATAATTGGGGTGGTGGTGCTTGCTGCGGCGGCGCTATACGGCGGCTATCACCAGCACCAGCAAACCACGGCGCAAAGGACACAGCAAACGACCTCGACGGCGGCAGTAGCGTCTTCTAGTTCTGCCACCAGCGCGGCCGAATCCAGTCAGGCGCAAGCAAGCAGCAGTCAGCACAATCAGCGTAGCCAAGCGGTGCAAGCGATTTTGGATCAATACCGCACGCAGCAAAACGTTGGCGTTGTCTACACTGATTTGGCGACGAACGACACGGCCGCGGTCAACGGTGGGCAAGCATTTTACGCCGCCAGCGTGGCCAAGTTGCCGGTGGTCGCTTACGTGCAGCACGCAATTATGACGGGCAAAATAAGTTGGACGACAAGCTTTACCTACGCTGACGCGGCCAACGCACTGCCCAACGCCATGGTCAGCGGTGGCACAGGCACGTTGCAAAACGAGGCGCATCAGGGCAAGGCGTACACGGTCGAAGATCTGACGCAACGGGCGATCGAGCAGTCCGATAATCAAGCCAGTAATCAGCTGCTTTACCACGTTGCCCGCGCGAACGAGCAGGATTTTGAAACCTATTTGCAAAGCGCGATCGGCACTAAAACGTACAGTAAAACCATGAGCGCGCTGCAGGCAAATCAGATCATCATCAAGCTGTGGCGCCAGAACCAAAAGGCGTCCGCTTGGCTAGAACACACGGATTGGGCGCAGGATAAGATTGGGGCGTTGCCGGTCACCGTTGCGCATAAAATTGGCATTAACGGCGCGGCCAACAACGATACCGCGATCGTTTTAAGCCCGCACGAATTTACCTTAACGATCATGACGACTGGCTGGAGCGATGCCCAAATCGCCGACTTAGCGCAGCAAATTTACGCCGTCGCCAAGTAGCGCAAACGATACAAGTATAAATTGGAGGTCAGCTTATGTTTTGCCCAAATTGTGGGACGAAAAATGATAAAAATGCCGTTTTTTGCGAAAATTGTGGCGCGCGGTTAAATGAGGTCGACGCAGCAGCCAGCGCGCCAAACGTAGCGCCAACTGCAACGCAACCGCCACTACCACCGACACCAAATGTCACGACACGAGTCGCGCAAACTGCCCAGAAACCAGAAAAAGGGCCGCATAACAAGCTTATCATTGGCATCATTATTGCGGTCGTGGTGCTCGCTGCGGCTGGCGGCGGCTACTACTTTTACCAGCAGAATCAAACGAGCAGCGACGCCACGGAGGCCACCACGCCTAAAGCTGACGGGCAGGTGGCGTCATCTAGCCAAGCGTCAAGCAGCGTTGCCAGTCAGTCGTCCAGTGAAGCTTCTAGTGAATCAACGGCGACAGAACCAGCGCGCTGGTCAGCGTCTAAAACCGTTGATTTATCGTCGTTCATGTCAGATTGGCAGGACACGATGAATCAATCCTATGTCGGCACCTACGATACGCAAAGTGTGGACGATGACGGCGTTAATTTCCCCGATGACATCAGAAGCGGCGACTACAAAGGTAACGTCACCGTTGACGATAGCGATGTTACGTTGAAATGGACGACAAAGGCCAATACTGACGCGGCGTACCAAGTCGTTGCCGCCGCGGTTTACAACCACGACGAAGACGGTGAAGCCAAGGTGATTGCGTACCTGTACGTTTTCCATAACGGATCACCGGACGTGCTGGTGTCACAAGATAGCGACAGCACCGTCCATAACTTCACCAGCTCACGGAACCAAACCCTGCAGAATGGCTTTGCGAAGATTGCGAATGCCACCACTGATTAAGGGCGCCGGTAATACGATTTGAAGGGCCAATTAGTTCCACCACGTTAAAACGATGGTGGGACTTTTTTGTTGCCATAAAATGGGTGGTTATCGTGTTTTGGCCAAAATTAAGCGCGCTAGAAAGCGCGCTTGAAAAATAAAATGGCTTAAAAAAAGTTAAATTCATTTTTTGGCGAAGTTTATTTATATAAGACAACACAGCGTAGCGAGTATGCTACAATTGGCGGAGAGTATGGCTAAACCAGAATTCGACTGGGGACCACAGTTTGATGAGTGCCTAGCGACTCTGAACAGTAAAGATGAAGCACGAATCCGCGCACTGATCGATCGAGTGGAAAAACAAAGTATATAAGAAGACAAACAAAACACCAATGCGTGAACGACGGCGAGCAGAATCAGTTAAAAACAACTACTTTTTAAACCCTAAGGAGGATCAGCATGAGCAGAAATAGTGCAGCAATCAAACGACGTCTTGCAGAAAGCGCCGAATTTAAAACAGCATTTACCAATGAGCAAACGAAGCTAGATTTAGCAGATCTTTTATTTGAGTTACGTGCGCAGACTGGGTTAAATCAAACTGATTTTGCCAAGAAAGTGCACAAATCACGCTCAACGATTGCCAGAATTGAAGCAGCGACGATGGAACCATCATTTTCATTGCTGACTGATATCGCGCAGGCACTGGATAAGCGCGTCGAAGTACGGTTGGTAAACGCCGCGCCCGCGGTAAAAAGCGCGCTTTCTAGCGCGCTTAACTTGCACATTTATAAATTGCTAAAATAGCGATTGCGCCGGCGCTAGTTTGCCGCTATACTGAATGCAATCGGGGGTGGTGTGCGTGGCGCAACAGAATGAAATTTTGGATACTTGCTTAATGGCTGGCCGCATTATGATCGAAAGTGGCTCGGAAATGTACCGCGTCGAAGATACGATGCAGCGGATCGCGCACAACGCTGGCGCCAAAACCAGCAGCATTTTCTCCACCCCGACTGGCTTATTCATGGCACTGCCAGACGCGGATGCAGTGCAGATCCAGCCGGTGACCACGCGGACGATCAATTTGGAAAAAGTGGACCGCGTCAACGCCTTATCGCGCCAATTTGCTGAAAAAAAGATCACGCTGGCGCAGCTGCATCAGCGGCTATTAGTTTTGGATCACGATGTGCCATTTTTTCCGTTGTGGCTGCAAATCGTTGCGGCAGCGGTCGTCAGCTGTACGTTAATGATCATTTATGGCGGCGTTTGGGCCGATTTTATTCCCAGCGCGCTGGTTGGCGCCGTGGGTTATGCGGTGTTTTATTTTATCCGCGAACGCCTAGCCGTCAGCTTTCTTAGCGAGTTTATGGCGGCTTTCACCATTGGCTTGTTAGCATGGGCGCTGGTTCACTGGCACCTGGGCCAAAGCCTGGATATGATCATTATCGGCGCAGTCATGCCGCTGGTTCCCGGCGTAGCGATCACCAACGCGGTGCGCGACATGCTGGCCGGCCACCTGCTATCGGGACTCGCCCGCGGCATGGAAGCACTATTCAGCGTCAGCGCCATCGGTATCGGCATCGCGCTGATTTTTCGGTTCTTTTCATAAGCAAAAGGGGGTGACAGCATGTGGCAGCAAATCTTATTGCAAGCCGTATTTAGTTATTTGGCGACGGTGGCGTTTGGCATCTGTACCAACGTGCCCCACCGCGCGCTAAACGCCTGCGGACTGACCGGGGTCGCCGGCTGGCTGGTTTATTGGGGATTGGTGCAATTTAAGCTGGGCCACATGTTGCCCAACCTAGTCGGCGCCTTCGTGATCGCCATGGTCAGCTTATTTTTTGCCCGCCGCAATAAAATTCCGGTGATCATTTTCAACATCCCAGCCCTAGTCCCACTAGTCCCCGGCGGCCTAGCGTACCGCGCAGTGCGCGCCTTCGTGCTAGGCAACTACACCCAAGGCATCGGCTTCATGGTGCAAGTCATGATGATCGCCGGCGCCATCGCAGTCGGCTTCATGCTGGCCCAATTAGTCAGCGCACCAGGCCAACTATTGAAAAGCAAAACCTGACTATTACCGTTGCCATCTAAATTTCATGAAAATGTAATAGCTTTTTCGAGAAAAAGATGATATAACACAGAGTGAGTTGAAAAAGCGGTTAGGTTATGGAGTATAGCCCACTACTCCGCAATCAGAGAAGTTTATTAGCAAAGAACGCTAATAAACATTGATGCTACGGACGATGACCATTCTTGTGGCAAAAACCGTGCCGCAAGAAACATGGCAGCTTAACGATAAGAGACACGAAGTGGCTCGTTCGCTAAGCGTAGCTATACGCAATAACCTGCTTTTTCAACCACGTTTCGGCCAGAGCAAGTTGAAAAATCCGAGTGACAGTTGCTTTTCCAACCCCATTTCGGCTAGCGCGATCCAGCTTATTTCCCGCTCGCGCCCCAAACCCTAAAACCCAAAACTTAGACAGTGATTGGAGGTCATACTATTGTTATTTAATAAACCGATGGATTACCAAGTGACTGGCGTGTACACCGCAGCGACTGGGCGCAAAACTGAACGTTGCATCATGCACAACGCCACGAAGCGCGAAGCCAAGCAGCAGATGCTCAACTACCTGACCCACAAACTCAGCCAAGTAGACGGTTCATACGCCGACATCGTGTCGATCAATGTGACCAAACCCAACGCTGCCAAAAGCAAATAAAAGTGGCTCTTTGTCAAATCCTGTTGATAGCTAATTTTGGACAGAACTGGAAGTTAAG
>NZ_RHOF01000043.1 GCF_003946445.1 Loigolactobacillus jiayinensis
CATAAAAACGGACTAACATTAGTGGTGAATCATGATTCGACGGAATCGTGGTTCACCACTTTGCTTTTTTCTGGTAAAGTGGTGTCGAAGTTGACATGTCGTTGTGGTCTTTGGCGCTTTGACGTCGTAATAAAAACTGGCAACTTCGCTTGATCCACCAATAAACTCGTTCGAAGTCCGTTGACGCTTGACGCCGTGTATTGAAAATTGGGCTGAGTGAATCGGTGAAACAACTTCAAAAGGTGGTGCATTAGTTTGGAATGTATATTTGGAATTGATGTCAGTAAGGCAACAGCTAACGTGGCGGTCCTAGTTGATGACAGTGTTGTTAAACAGTTTATAGTGGCTACTGATCGGGGCGGTTTTCAAACGCTTAGCGATGAACTCAATAGCTTTAAATCGCCATTGATCATTTTTGAGGCTACCGGAATATATTCGCGGCCATTGCGTGCATTTCTCCAGCGTGATGGTTGGCAATATACCGAGATCAATCCGCTGGCCGCAAAGAAAGCGATGGATAGCTTGCGGAATAACAAAACCGATGCATTAGACGCAATCGGATTAGCGCGTGCAATGGCCAAAAATCACTACAAGGCCACATTTCAAGAGCAGCCAGTCTACACTGAGTTGCGTGACTTAGAACGGACCTATCAGCAGCATAATGAAGATCTCGTGCAAAACAAGAATCGGCTGCATCGTGAACTACAATTGACCTTTCCTGAAATCGAACAATTCTTAAGCAAGACTGATGGCAGCTTGTATTGGCACATCGTTGAACGCTTTCCACACCCACAATTAGTGTTAGGGTACGATGTCAATGAATTAGCTGAGATTATCCTAGCTGAAACACCGAAGAACATGGGTCAGAAGCGTTCAATCCGTCTAGCCCAGCACTTAATTGACCTGGCCCAGCAGGCAGCCCCTGCCGTTACACAAAGCGCTTATGCGGTTAAAGCGGTCACAGCCTTAGCCAAGGACGTTGAACGTATTGACGGCCTGAAGGCCGAGACGATTACTGAGATGGCCAATGTGGCTAAGAATCTATCTGAAGTTAAATTACTGATGACGATTCCCGGTATTGGTGAGAAGACGGCATTATGTTTGATTGCGGAACTCGGCGATGTCCGGCGCTTCCATAGCGCTAATGCCATCAATGCCTATATCGGCATTGACTTGATCCTCTATGAGTCTGGTCAGTATCAGGCTGGTATGCATATCCGTAAGCGCGGAAACGCCTATGCGCGGAAGATCCTCTACAAGGCGATTATGAATATCGTATCAGTAGCCCAATATCATCCGACCCGGATCAGTACTACCTACAAACGAAAAAAGCAATCCGCTCAGTCCAAAAAGAAAACGACTAAGAAGATTGCCATCGCAGCAATGAGTCAGTTCAACCGGCTCATGCGCCACCTGATCTTAAACAATGAGGCATATGATTCAACGACGTTCACGCCAGAACAGTAAATCATTGCTCATTTAGCTCTATTATAATCCCAGCGCCACAAACGTAAAATACCTGGGATCAATTTAATATACCCTAAAATACTATTTTTAGATTGGCTACTACCAATATTGCCGCTTTGATCTGGGTAAAGAAAAAAGAAAGCTGATTATATCAACTTTCCCTTGACTAATGGTAGAAAACACCTCACCATTTCTTATGATGAGGCTATCATACCGCGGCCGATACGCTATTTATAGTCGGTCTGTTATTGGGTGCTTACAGAAAAAATTGTTCCTGTATCACTTAATCGTAAGCAGTAAATAATACACCGTTTAAGAAAGGCAAACCGACTTATCAATTTTGAGAAATCGGTTTGCCTTTTATGTTATACAACTATTTTTGGCTCTAACTTACTTGTTGATGCTATGCTTTCAGCTTACTGGCATGTTCCTTGGATAATTCCATGGTAAATAATCCTCTAGCGGAGCCAGATCGGCGAAACTAGGGTGTTGCGGCATTGCTTTTAATAAATAGGTGACATAGGCTCGCGGATTGAGCCCGTTAACTTTGGCACTTTCAACTAAAGTTAACCAAATCGCCGTTGATCTTGCACCCGCTTGACTGGTACTGAAAAGCCAATTCTTGCGACCAATCACCAGGCTCTTCATATTGCGCTCCGCCGCGTTATTGCTCCAGTCCATTTGGCCAATATTAATTAGTCGCTCTAAAGTAAATCGTTGATCGATCGCATAAGTAATGGCTTTACCTAAACGTGATTTAGGCAACACTTCGGCTAAATTGATCCACTTCCAGAAGCGCTTTAGTAATTGACGCACCCGGGGTGAAAAGTGTTGCCATTGACGTTCCAAGGTGAACATCTCGCCAATTAGCCTCAAGGGAACACTATTAATCAGCTCACCATTAACTTGAGCGGCATCGTAAAATTTACGACGTACATGCGCCCAACAACCGACCCGGGTAACGCTATTCTCTAGCAGATTATAGCCACCATAACCATCACACTGCAGGATTCCCGTAAAGTTCTGATATAACTTTTGCGCAAAAGTTCCTGAACGTGTATTGCCATAAGCATAGAAAATGATTTGCTGCGGACTTTGTTTCACCGTCCTTGCCACCCACATATATGATTTGGCAGCCGCTGTTTTACCAGGCTCGCGTAACACCTGCATCGGTGTTTCATCACCCTGTAAATAACGTTGGCTATTGAGCCGCTGCTGTAATAAGTTATAAATGGGTTCGACCAACTGACTCGTTTTGATGATCCAATTTGAGATCGTTGCCTCTGATAACACGATACCCAAGCGCTGCCAATCTGCTAACTGGCGGTATAGTGGTGTTGCCAATAAAAATTTTTTATGAATGATCTCCGCGACCAATGAAGCTGACGTGAGACTGTGCGGAATTAAAGCGGCTGGCGTCTGAGCCTGCACCAAATGAGCGCCGCCATCTTCAAGCTCACACTCGGAACACTTATAGGTTTACATATAAATATGTTCCCAATAAAGTTTGGCCGGAATGAAATGCACCTCTTCACGAACAAACTTTTTCCCAACGGTATCAACTCGTGCCCATAGGCACATTGTTGCGTCGGTAGATCAATAACCATTTCTCTTACTGGTAAATCACGACTTAGGGTTTCTTGCCGTGTCTTTTTGCGCTTTTTCTTTGCCGGTACTTGATCTGGCGTCACTTTGTTGACCAGGTTGCTCTGGCGTGATAAAAACACCGTCATTACCTTCTAATAGTGCCAGTTGGTTAGGATCAATTTGTTCTGATTTCTGACCGTAAATTTTTTTAGTCAAGTATACAACCATTTCAGTTAGTTCCGCAACTTGCTTACGTAGCGCCATAATTTCTTCTTCGGGTGTCATTATCTTTATCCACTCAATCCGTATTTGTTGAATTGAGTTTACCACGTCTTACACTAATTTGGGTGTAGCTATTTTTCTTCTTTCATGTCCATACGGACACGTTTGATGAGTTGTCGTGTCTAATGACCAACCACTGAGCAATTGTGCCAACTGTTTAGAATTTAATTTACGGAGTGCATTCTGATCAGTCGGCCATTGAAGTCGACCGTTTTCGATTCGCTTATAAAGTAATAAAAAGCCAACCGTCCCAAAATAAGGTCTTATGCGATAATCCCTTTATGGTTGTCAGATGAAATACAATAATTCATCTAACAACTATGGAGGGATTTTTGTATGCCCAGATCTAAACATACGGTACTCGAAAAATTAGCAATCTTAAAGGAACTTACCCAATCAAAAACTGGACTACGGCCGGTGGCCAATCGTCATGGCATTGATCACAAGACGCTAGAACGTTGGCGAGATCGATACTCCCGTGATGGAATTAATGGTCTAAAGGAGGCTAAGAAAAACAAACACTATTCGAAAGAACTCAAACTTAAAGTAGTCCACGCATATCTTATAGGTGAAGGCACCTTTGATGAACTTGCAAATAAGTTTGGACTTCGTGGATCGCAGCAAGTCGTAGACTGGGTGAACAAGTATAATGGGGATAAACCTTTGACGGCGTCGCCGTCCAGAAAGCAGGTTCCCACTATGAGTCGTAAAACAACCTTGGAAGAACGCATTGAAATTGTCGAGTATGTCACCAAGCTGAAGCATTCATACACAGAGGCCGCTGAACACTTCCAAGTCTCTTATCAACAAGCACGTTCATGGGTGATCAAGGCCGAACACGGCGGCTATGAGGCACTCGTGGACAACCGTGGCCATCACAAAGAACAAGCTGAACTGACTGAACTCGATAAAGCCAATCTTGAAATCAGGCAGCTCAAAGCACAGCTCGCAGACAAAGAGCTTGTGGAGGCATTCGCAAAAAAATTGCTGGAACTCCAGCGCAGGGGGTGAGTAAACAACATCGACTGTCTTACTTCGCAATTAATGAGGTCAGTCAAGGCAAGCGCGGTGCAGTATCTACGCTGTTGGCCGTTGTCGGTGTAAGCCGGCAGGCTTACTACAAAGGGTTAAATCGAGAAGAAACTGCTTGGGAAACCCGTAATCGTCAGCTCAAGGAACGGACACAATACTGGTTTGATTTTCATCATCAAGGTATCGGTGCTGGGAATCTTTTAGTGAATCTTCAACATGATGAACTAATTGACTTCCCCGTTACTTTCAAGATGGTACGTCGTGTGATGCGGGAGCTTGGCTTGACATGTCAAATTCGGGTCAAGAAGCACAGTCGACATAAGGAGAACGAACAGCACATTCAAGACAATGTGCTCAATCAGAACTTCGACGTCGACAGTCCTAATCAGGTCTGGTTATCCGATTCGACGGAACTGACTTACGGCGTAAATAATAAGTATAAGGTGCGCTTGAGTGGCGTCCTTGATCTCTACGGCCGACGTTTGTTGTCCTACAATTTGAGCGCTACTGAAACATCAGCAGCAGAAATCGAGGTTTTCCAACGAGCCTTTGAGGCTTCTGGTGACGTCCACCCATTGGTTCACACTGATCGAGGATCAGCCTACACCTCTGGTGCCTTCAACAACTTTCTTGGTCGTTACAACGTCACACGTAGCATGTCTCGACCAGGAACACCATACGACAATGCACCAATGGAGCGCTGGTGGAACGAATTCAAGTTACGGTGGATGGCTCGCCATCCACTAGCAAAGACTTGCGAAGAGCTTGTGAGACTGGTTGAGGAAGGAATCGAATATTTCAATCACCACAATCGCTCAGCACAAAGAAACGGCCTCACCCCAGATGAATACTGGAGTGAAGCCGCTTAGAAACAGATTCAACTTTATATTATTTCATTTGTCAACTTGACAGGGCCTAGTGCACTTAAAACGGTCTTTTCTGGTTCCACAGAATAAATATAAAACGCAATTGTATGGATCCAAATCAAATTGACCCTAGATAACGCTAACTAGACCACCGATTCCCCGACGTAAATCAATTTTTCCACAAACTAAAAAGACTTGTTGATTCTGTCGTTGATCAATTATCACCAGCGAACACCGCCTTTAAAACTGCCTCCAAAATATAGTTGTTAATCTGATTGTAAACTACGACCGATTTATTAGTGTCAATCCTAATTTGCCGGGCTTTTGTTGCCATAGTAGATCGCGATTGAGAACCAGAAGGATCCATTTTAATTTGAACAATATCCGGTTTATCCAATAAAAATCGCCCACCAATTATTTGATGAGGCAATCATAACTTGAATTAAATTATTTTTGAAGCCGTTCAGTTATTTACTGCTTACCGATAAAAAGCCGCATCCTGCTTTTTATTGGTTATTTATATGTTTATTTTAAAAAAAAGCTAATTTAGGTTGTTTTCACAGACCCTAATTTGCTCAACGTTGGTCTAAAAAAGATAACGAAGGTTAAGATTATTTATAGCATCATTTATCAACTATAAAAAAGGTTATTGTCTGTAATACCAAAAATCGGTGAAATTTATTTCAAATAATTGAGAATGCTTTTTATATAACTTTTTTTAAAACTGCTTGGGTTTCAGCTAATATTATTCACAATGATCTGTAACTAATTTATTACATGATTAATATTGATTGGTCATTCGAGGGGTGAATGTACAATGGATACTCTTAAATTTACATTTCCTGTTAATAATGGTAATGAAATTGCTAGAAACTTTTTATTTGCTGCTCTCGTTAAATTATTGAATGAGAAGCCAATTAGACAAATTAGTATTGTGGAACTGTGTAAATCAGCTGGAGTTTCTCGATCTTCCTTTTATTGGAACTTCGAGTCAAAAGAAGATATGCTAAGAAAATATTTTAACAGCCAATTTCTTGTTTTGGTTCGCCATCTACAAAAAGTAAAAAAGCAATCTCAAATAGATTTATATGAGTATTTCTTCAACTATCTGCATTGGCACTCTGAATTAATTGACCACTTAATCAAAAATAACATGGAAAACTTCTTACGTGAGCACTTATACTCATACATCACGCATTTGATGAGAGAACGTATAATTTTGGAAACAAATGTATCACACGATTTTAGAGTTTCATTTCTATCTGGTGGCATTACCGAAATTCTAGTTATCTGGTCAAACCATGATTTTAGAGAGAGCAGCAAACAAATGAGTTGCATTTTAAATGACTTAATTAATAAAGTTTGAATCTTAGTTGTATTCTATGAACTTTTTTCATCTTTATATAGTGTAGGACGAGTTTCTAGCAATTATCATATAATTTTGGGAGGTCCAAATTGAAATCAGAAATTGAAGTCACTAAGATCTTTATCCACTATATCCGTCAATCAGTCATGCGTAAATCATTTGAGCTATACCGTATAGATAAGAAAAAAGTTCCCGTAATTCCTTACGAGAATTTCATCATTGAAAATCTTTTAAAAGCTGAATCCCCACAGATGCTTGAAAAAATGTCTTTCAATGATGTTTGGCAAATGGAAGACTTCATAGAAAATGATGCCCTGGCACTTGCTGTTTCAGAACTTTTAAGTAGACAAAAATTTATTTTATATTGGAAATATGTTGAAGATGCATCGGACGCTCAAATTGGAGAATTACTTGGTATCAGTCAACAGGCAGTCAATAAGCAACGAAATCAGATTATTACACACCTTGCTCAGTCAATTTATAACTAACCTTGGAGGATAACTTTGAAAGAAGACAATTTAGTGCCAATTATTCGCGCCGCCCAGAATGGTGACAGATTTGCCATGGCAGACTTACTAATGCGATTTGACTACCTTTGTATTAGGCAGGCCAAATATGGTCATGGCTACTTCAACGAGGACTATTATCAGGACTTAAAGGAGCACCTGATTGTTGTCATATATAAATTCAATGTTGATCAGCACCTAAATAAATAGCAATAATCCAGTCAATGTAAAAGATTAGGTGAGGAACCTAATCTTTTTTCATTTCTGGGTTGTAAATTTACTGTTTTTTTCATCTTTATATAGTGAGGACATAAATAATACGCTCCTCTTGCTCTTTGACAACTACATAATGACTACTAAAGACAAACATCCCTAAGTTAGCATGACTGTAACAGACGCCATAACCTTATTTTAAGCGAGCGCCCCCTATTCCAGTAAATGTACCCCCTACCAAGTACGGCATTAATCTTAGCGATGGATAATGATACTTCCACGAGGCTCCCACGTAACGAGGAGAGGTGAGATTCCTATGCGTCTGCTGGTAACAGACCTTTAGTAGTCAGTTCAATAAATAAAATTAGCTACCTATGCTAAAACGTAAATTTATGCTTTCTAAGCAACTTTAACAATAAGGGGTGAATTCCTATTAATAATGAATTAACAATCAATATCAGTGATAAACAGCTTGAAAATTTGCGTTCCCAACTCTACTCACTTCTTTTGGAAGAAGTTAGCAAAGTAAAGCATGAAGCCGAATTAACTATACGCTACCTGAAGAAGAAAGAAGCGTGCGATTATCTCCGTGTTTCTAATAATACGTTGGACAAGTGGATTGCTTTCGGACTACCACAAATCAGTGTTGGCGGTTCTGTTCGCTACGATCGCATTGCTTTAGATCAATGGATGACTAAGGTGGCCCAAGATGGTAGAATCAAGTTGTAGTCTTACGTTTACTTTACTTGGGCTTCCACTTAGTTATTACTGGAAACTTCAAAGGAGTAAATAATTATGGCAATTACGAAAACAGCAGCAGGTAACTATCGAGTGGAGGTGTTCTATCCCCAAAGTGTACGTAAAGTATTGGGTGTTAAAACTGCACGTTATCGAAAAACGTTTGATTCATTGAAAGAAGCAAGACGTAAAGAACGCCAAGTTAATATGGTGATCGATGAAGCCAAGAGTACTAAAGAAGCCCCGGTAAAAAGAATGAATGGCGACATTAGTTTTCATGATTTTTATGTACAAGTCTTCTGGCCAATGTATATTGCCGGTTCAACTGGACGAACTCACGTTATTCCAACTAAAGCAACCATCGATAACACTGCTAGCTTGTTCAAGAAGCATTTATTACCAAAGTTTGGTGACTATTCCATCAACGAGCTAAATGAAGACAAGAGTATCGTCATTAATGAGATGCTTTTGTTGTCAGAAAAGTATGCGAATGTTCGTACACTAAAAAGTTATGTCCGCCAAATGTTTGAATTAGCTGAAGTGATGGATTATATCGAATATAGTCGACTTGAAAAGCCCCTTCGTTTAATCAATGCACCCAAGAAAGACCGCCTCAAAAGAAAACGTCAGCGAGCGGGCGAATCATTGACCGCTGGTGAATTACTGGATTGGTTAGCGGCAGCTAAAGCCGATTATGAGCGTGGTAAGTTAATTCTACAAGATTATCTCTTATTTCTGTTAACTTTGAACATGGGTGATCGTAAAAGTGAATCCTACGCGTTGAAATGGAAATATATTGATTTTGATGAAGGCTACCTCTTCTTAATCCGTGCGCTGGATAAGTATGGTGAAGAAAAAGATACCAAGGGTCACAAGCTCAGTAAAATGGAATTACCTGCTGACATTCTCTCCATGCTGCGTGAATGGAAAGCACTTCAGAAAGAAGAGCTAGCAGATATCGGTGTTGAGCAAGATGAAGAACAACTGGTTTTCACGTACACTAACTTCCGTGGTGGTCTTAATCAACCACTGCACAGTGACTATTTAAATTACCGAATCAATTCAATTCAGCACCGCCATCCAGAGTTAGCTCATCTACATCCACACAAATTGCGGCATACATTTAGTACACTCGCCCATGAAGGTGGTGCTTCAATTGAAAAAATATCGGAACAATTAACGCATTCCGATATTAAAACAACTAGAATCTATGTTAATTCACCAGATGTTATTGATTTAGAGAACCACAGAATGTTCGTAAATCGGTTAAATCAAGAGAAAAAACGATCCATCAAATAATCGCTTTTTAACCAAACAACAGCCAAATAGCAGTCAAAATAACGGACAAAATAATAGTCAATTTAAACCGTTTTTCTCGATAAAAAGAAGTCCTCAAAAAAGGCTTCGCACACGAAACAACGGAAGGCTTCGTACCAACCGTCGTACCAATTGCTAAAAACGGCACAAAAAAACACACCACCGTACCAACGGTAATGTGCTTGAAACGTTGATATCCCAACGATATTAACGCTTTGAAAATTGACTAGCTTTACGAGCTTTCTTAAGACCTGGCTTCTTACGTTCCTTCATACGTGGGTCACGAGTTAACATGCCGGCACGCTTTAATGGGCCACGGAAATCAGGGTCAACGTTTAATAACGCACGTGAGATACCATGACGAATTGCACCAGCTTGGCCTGAGAAGCCACCACCATTGACGTTAACTAAAACGTCATAGCTGTCAGCTGTATCAGTGATGCCAAATGGTTGTACCATATCTTCACGAAGATTTGCAAATGGAACATAATCTGTTTGGTCTTTGCCGTTGATCGTAATTTTACCAGTACCAGGTACTAAACGTACACGGGCAACTGAGTTCTTACGACGACCTGTACCAATATATTGAACTTTTTCTGCCAATTCAGTTCCCTCCTTAAATTAGGTTTGTAATATCCAAAGTTTCTGGTTGTTGTGCAGAATTCTTGTGTTCAGGACCTGCGTAAACATGCAATTTCATAAATTGAGCATGACCCAAAGTGTTCTTAGGAAGCATCCCTTTGATGGATAATTCCAATAAACGAATTGGGCTCTTTTCACGTAGTTCGCCTGCAGAAATCTGTTTCAAACCACCTGGATGAAGGGTATGATGGTAGTAAATTTTATTGGTTGCTTTACGACCAGTTAAGAGTATCTTTTCAGCATTGATGATGATGACATGATCACCAGTATCAACGTTTGGTGTAAATGTTGGTTTGTTTTTACCGCGTAAGATAGATGCCACAACTGTGGATAAACGGCCTAATGCAATATCAGTTGCATCGACAACGTACCATTTGTGTTCTACTTCGCTAGGTTTTGCTAAATATGTTGAGCGCACGTGTTATTCCTCCATTTTTCTGTGTCTGTTTAAACACCAGTAAGTTTCCGGGGCTTATCGTGGGGTAAACAGTACCAGCTATAATCTTAACTATTTTCACGCAAACTGTCAATCATTTTCGTAATTATTTATCATTAATAGCAGGTAAATCTGCTGGACCATCACCATAATAAACCTTTTTTAAATATAAGCCACTAGCTGGTGCTGTGTATCGTGCTTGGGTGCGATCCTTGACCTCGTATAAACGTAAAATATCGTGCACTGGGCGACGTTCATTACCAATTTCCAACGCCACGCCCACCATGATTCGGACCATGTTGTACAAAAAGCCGTTACCATAAAATTCAAAAACTAATTCATCATTGCTTGGGTCCTCAGTTACTGTCGCCGCAAAAATTGTCCGTACTTTATTTTTAACACTACCACCAGACGCGGCAAAACTGCTAAAATCGTGTGTCCCCACAAAATCAGGTAACGCCGCTTTAATTTTAGCAACATCTAAGCTGTACTTCCAATGGCCAGTATAAAAGCGCCGAAATGGATTCGTATAGTAACCGCGATTGACTCGATAAACGTAGCGTTTACCAGTAGTCCCATAGCGTGCGTGAAAATCTGGTGACGCAATCTGGCAATCTTTGACCACGACATCCAAGGGCAACATGCTGTTCAGCGCTTTTAACATTGCTGGTGCCGGCAATTCAAACGGAAAATCAAAATGAACGACTTGACCAAGCGCGTGCACCCCAGCATCAGTCCGCCCAGACCCATTGACCACGATTCGCGTTGCTGATTTAGCAATCGTTTTGACGGCTTTTTCCAGAACGCTCTGAACGGTACGCTGCTTTGTTTGTAACTGAAAACCCGCAAACTGGGTCCCATCATACGCAATAGTGACTTTATATCTTAACAAATTGTGGCGCTCCTTTCTCAAACAAAAAGTGGGTCTAAAGGTAGCCCTCTAGCCCACTGCTTATTTATGCGCGTAACCAAATTAGAATAACGGTTAATATTGCAAAGCCAACTACGGACCAACTATCGATTGCATGCCAGACAAGAACGCGATACTTACTGCGCCCTTCACCGCCTTGATAACCACGTGCTTCCATAGCAGTAGCTAAATCTTCAGCGCGATTAAATGAGCTGACAAACAACGGAATCAATAACGGTACCACGGCACGCATTTGTTGAAAAAGATTACCTTCGCCAAAATCAACGCCCCGTGCTCGCTGCGCATTCATAATCTTTTCAGTTTCATCCATTAATGTTGGTACAAAACGTAAAGCAATCGACAACATCAAGGCCACTTCATAAACTGGAAAATGAACGACTCGTAACGGCTTTAAAATTGCTTCAATTGCATCCGCCAACGATAACGGCGGTGTCGTTAACGTCAAAAGTGTCGACATGAAAATAATCAACACAAAGCGCATGAAAATATAGATCCCGTTTACGATCCCAAATTGAGATAACACGATTGGCCCCCATGACCAATAGGTGGTACCACCACGCGTGAAAAAAACTTGTAGCAATACAGTGAACAGGATCAACCAAATCAACGGTCGCACGCCACGAATGAAGAAACTCATTTTAATTTCAGATAGGCGTACTGCTAAAATTGTGAACAGGAATAAAACAAGATAAGTCTGCCAATTATTAGCCAGAAAAATAATACCAATATAATAGAAGCTCAATAACAACTTACTTCGTGGATCCAAACGGTGAACCAGCGAATGTCCCGGAATAAAACGGCCTAATAATAACTTATTCATCATGCGGCTGCACCGCCTCTCGTGGCAATTGCGGCAACAAAGCAGCCGCTAATTCAACTTCGGTTAACGGTAAGCGGTCAAAATGAAAACCTTGCTTCTGTAGCCGGGCAGCAAACTCAGTTGTTTCAGGTACCCCTAGCTGGCGTTCCTGCAGCCAAGCAACATCCTGAAAGACATCACTAGGCTTACCAACCTTAGCTATTGTACCGTGCTCCATAACGACCACATGATCAGCGTAACTGGCGACATCCTCCATATGATGGGTAATTAAAATAACCGTCAAATGCTGCTTTTCATGTAATTGCGTCACCATACCCATAATTTCACGCCGCCCCGCCGGATCTAGGCCCGCCGTCGGTTCATCGAGCACTAAGACTTCAGGTGTCATCGCCAAAACGCCTGCAATAGCCACACGGCGCATTTGACCACCAGACAGGTCAAAGGGTGAGCGTTCTAATAAATCAGCTGGTAAGCCCACTAAATTGAGCATTTCCGCAGCTTTTTTAGCAGCATCTTCTGCGCTCATACCAAAGTTCATTGGACCGAAAGCAATATCCTTGGCAACTGTTTCTTCAAATAATTGGCTTTCAGGAAACTGAAATACCATGCCCACCTTCTGGCGTAACGGCTTTAAATGCTTATTATTAGTTTCTGGCGTAATTTTCCGTTCACCAATAGTTACCGTTCCGCTAGTTGGCTTTAACAAAGCGTTCAAATGCTGTACTAAGGTCGATTTACCACTACCTGTATGGCCGATAATGGCGGTAAAACTATGGTCAGCAATGGTTAAATTAATGTCATGCAGTGCCTGACTTTCAAATGGTGTACCCGCTTGATAGGTGTAATCTACATCTTTGAATGTAATGTCCACAGCCAATCCACCAACCCTTCCTCAGTTAAATATTGCTGCGGGACAACTAAGTTTTGTCGCCGCAAAGCTGCCTTTAAACGCTCCGCATACGGCACATCAAGACCCAATTCAATCAATCGCTCACCATACTGAAAGATTTCTGCAGGCGTACCTGATTCCTTGATCTCACCATCATCTAAAATGATGATCCGATTTGCGTTAGCCGCTTCATCAATATCATGTGTAATCGAAATAACCGTCAAATTAGCTTGTTCCTTTAACTCACGCACCGTTTCCAAAACTTCAATACGACCAGTAGGATCAAGCATACTAGTTGACTCATCTAAAATGATGATCTGTGGCTGTAAGGCAATAATACCAGCAATGGCCACGCGTTGTTTTTGACCACCAGATAACCGCGCCGGTTCACGATCAGCAAATTCAAGCATGCGCACTCGCTTAAGTGCAGCATGAACCCGCGTTAGCATTTCTTCTCGGGGTAAGCCAATGTTTTCTAATCCAAACGCCACATCATCTTCAACTGTCGCGCCAACAAACTGATTATCTGGGTTCTGAAAAACCATGCCAATTTGACGCCGAATATTCCAAACATTATCTTCACTTAAGGTAATACCAGCCACACGAATCGTACCACTATCTGGCGTTAATGGTAACAAACCATCCAACGACTTAGCTAGTGTTGATTTACCACTACCATTATGGCCAATTATAGCTACCCATTCACCTTGCTCAATGGTTAAGTTCACATCGTTTAACGCTGGGCGCCCTTCCGTTTGCGGATAACGGAAATTTAAATGTTCGACCTCAATTATTTTTGTCACATCAGTCACCTTTGCCGTCCAATTTACTTTTTCTCAATGTTTCCATAATAGCATATTAAGCGCTTTTCGTGTGCGTTTTTCCGTGAAGACTGAAATTTTGCGTAAAAAAAAATCACATTCTAAAATGTGATCGAATCCAGAGATTCGCCAACCATCGAGCTAGACTTGGAAAAACAACTAACCAACATCATAACACTCTAGTCAAACATTTTAGAAGTGATCCGTTTTTATCCTGGTTGATTATTGACGCTTAGTCAACAAACTGTAAAACAACCATTGGTGCGCCATCGCCACGACGAGGCATTGTCTTGTAAATACGAGTGTAGCCACCGTTACGTTCAGCATAACGTGGGGCAACATCGCTAAACAATTTTTGTAAAACTGTTTGAACAACGACCTTTTCGTCTTCTTCACGTACGTCAGCAATTTCATCACGGATAAATGCGGCAGCTTGCCGACGGGCAGTTAATGTGCCTTTTTTACCTAATGTGATCATTTTTTCAGTTGTTGACCGTACTTCTTTAGCGCGAGCTTCAGTAGTCGTGATTTTTTCGTTCATGATTAAATCAGTCGTCAAATCGCGTAACAAAGCTTTACGTTGTGAACTTGTGCGACCTAATTTGCGGTAACTCATTAATGTGTTCCCTCCCTTGATGGATTTAGATGATTAATCTTCTTTACGTAATGAAAGGCCTAAATCAGTTAATTTTGTTTTAACTTCTTCCAAAGACTTACGTCCAAGGTTGCGGACTTTCATCATGTCAGCTTCCGTCTTGTTAGTCAATTCTTGAACTGTGTTAATACCGGCACGTTTCAAACAGTTGTATGAACGTACAGATAAATCAAGTTCTTCAATTGTCATTTCAAGCATTTTTTCTTTATGGGTTTCTTCTTTTTCTACCATGATTTCAGCGTTTTTAGCTTCATCAGTTAAGTTAACGAAGATATCCAAATGCTCAGTCAAGATTTTAGCAGCTAAACTAATTGCTTCTCGTGGACTAATAGAACCATTCGTCCAAACATCCAAGGTTAACTTATCAAAGTCATTTCGGCGTCCAACACGGGTGCTTTCAACTTGATAATTAACACGACTGATTGGGGTATAAATCGAATCGATTGGCAAAACACCGATTGGCATGTCATCAACCTTATTACCATCAGCGGCAACGTAGCCACGACCTTTACGTGCAGTCATGCGAATGTGGAAACGACCACCTTCAGCAACTGTACACAGATATAGGTCAGGATTTAAGATTTCAACGTCCCCATCAGCCTCAATGTCACCAGCAGTGACTGTTGCTGGACCTTTGACGTCGATTTCCAGTGTCTTATCATCATCGGAATCCAACTTCAAAGCGAGTTTTTTGATGTTTAAGATGATTTGCGTAACGTCTTCGGTTACACCATCAATGGTCGAAAATTCGTGTAAAACACCATCGATTTGAACACTCGTTACGGCTGCGCCTGGTAATGAAGCCAGCAGAATCCGCCGCAATGAATTACCTAAAGTTGTCCCATAACCGCGTTCTAACGGCTCAATGACAAACTTACCGTAGTTTGTGCTTTCATCAACCTTGGCAATATTTGGTTTTTCAAATTCGATCATTTAGTTTCTTACCCCTTTCAAAACGAGAAGTGTCTTTGATGTTGTACGTTTCAGTTTTAAACTCAAAATGAAGCGTACTCACTAAACACGACGGCGCTTCGGAGGACGAGACCCATTATGAGGAACTGGCGTTACATCGCGAATTGCGGTAATTTCCAAACCAGTTGCTTGCAATGAACGAATTGCTGCTTCACGACCTGAACCAGGACCTTTAACTGCAACTTCTACAGACTTCATACCATATTCCATTGAAGCCTTAGCAGCTGTTTCAGCTGCCATTTGTGCAGCAAACGGTGTAGATTTACGACTACCTTTAAAACCTAAAGCACCAGCTGAAGCCCATGCGATTGCATTTCCTTGGGGATCAGTGATCATGATCAAGGTATTGTTAAAAGTAGAATGGATATGTGCCACGCCAGATTCAATATTCTTCTTTACCCGACGACGACGTGTTGTTTTTCTATTTGCCATTAATTACTTACCTCCTTTATCTAATTATTTTTTCTTACCAGCGATCGAAGCTTTTTTGCCTTTACGTGTGCGTGCGTTGTTCTTGGTATTTTGACCACGAACTGGCAAGCCACGACGATGACGCATACCACGATATGAGCCGATTTCTTGAAGACGTTTGATATTCATATTGACTTCACGACGTAAGTCACCTTCGACCTTGACTTTATCAAGTTCAATACGGATTTTATCTTCTTGTTCTGGTGTGAGATCATCTTGACGAATGTTCTCGGCAACGCCAGCATTTGCTAAAACTTTCTTAGCTGTGGTATTACCAACACCATAAATGTAAGTTAACGCAATGACAATCTGCTTGCCACGGGGTAAATCAATACCTTCAAAACGAGCCATTTAAATGACACCTCCATTAAATTGAATTAGTTGTTATCCTTGGCGTTGTTTATGCTTTGGATTAGCAGAACAAATGATCATAACACGGCCCTTACGTTTGATAACGCGACAATGTTCACACATCCGTTTTACTGATGGTCTTACTTTCATGACTTTACCTCCTAAGATAAAAGGCTAAACTTCCGGTCCTATGCAAAATGCTATTTAAAGCGATAGGTAATGCGGCCACGTGTTAAGTCATACGGCGACAACTCAACGGTAACTCGATCACCCGGCAGGATTCGAATATAGTGCATTCTGATCTTACCAGAAACAGTCGCTAGAATTGTTGCCCCATTTTCAAGTTCTACCTTGAACATTGCATTTGGCAATGTATCAGTGACTTTTCCTTCGACCTCAATGACATCATCTTTCGCCACGCAGAAGTACCTCCTTAACTGATTACAGCTGATTCGTTAACGAACCGCCATGCTTCAACTACCAAAAAATTGAACCAAACTTGAGCCATACCTGCTTAAATCCTGTATCGGCTAAACAATAAAGCTCAGTTTAAACGATCTGACAAGTGCCCAATCCATATAAAAATGGTGAGAGCACGTTGCACTCACCTTTTCGAATTTTAACTGGCTGATTATACCATAATCTAGCCAAATTGAAAAGATAACCTTGCTAATTATAGCAAAAGGTCGTTATTCACGCAAGCATCCGTGTCGGACGTTTACTTTTTCGCCAAAGGATCTAAGATTTTCTTGATATCAACGAAGACATCCTTAATATCTTGATCACCATTAACGTTGAACAACAGATTCTTTTTCCCATAAAAATCAAGTAACGGTGTATTCATCTTCTCGTTCACTGCCAAACGATTCTTGACAGTCTCTGGCTTATCGTCATCACGTTGGAAGAAATCATGTCCGCCGCAACGATCGC
Organism: Loigolactobacillus jiayinensis; assembly: GCF_003946445.1. Taxonomy (GTDB): domain Bacteria; phylum Bacillota; class Bacilli; order Lactobacillales; family Lactobacillaceae; genus Loigolactobacillus; species Loigolactobacillus jiayinensis. The sequence goes on from NZ_RHOF01000043.1 coordinate 17,293, forward strand.
AAGTGCCAGCAACTTTTGTTGGATTGTAAAGCTTATGGTAAGTTGCCCCACAAGTCTTACAGATGAAGCGGCCGGTAAGTCGTTCCATCAATGATGCTGGATCAACTTGAATATTGATTACACCATCAAGTGGCTTATTCAAATCTGCTGTGATTTGTTCTAAAGCTTCTGCTTGGCTTAAATTCCGTGGAAAACCATCTAACAAATAACCGACTTTTGTATCATCTTCTGCTAAACGATCCTTAACGATGCCATTTGTAACTTCATCAGGTACAAGTTCGCCTTTATCCATAAAGAATTTGGCCTTGACACCTAATTCAGTTTCATCTTTCATTGCTGCACGGAACATATCACCAGTTGAGATGTGCGGAACATTGTAAGTATCAACAATTTGTTCTGCTTGCGTCCCTTTACCAGCTCCTGGTAAACCCATTAAAATCAAATTCATCAAAAACGCGCTCCTTTTCTCATCATATTGATAAGAAACGTGCTAAAGCTAGTGCTTCAACACGTTTCTAGCGGATGAAACCAACATAATGCCGCTTCATCATCAATCCTTCGATCTGACGAGCTGCTTCTAGTGCAACCCCGACCACGATCAGTAAACTAGTACCACCTAGTCCAATTGATTCAGGTAAACTCCAAATATTTTGTGCTACGATTGGTAGCAATGCCACCAAACCTAGAAAGACAGAACCGACTGTCGATAAACGCATCAACGTGCCGGAAATATATTTCTGTGTTGATTTTCCTGGCCAAACACTTGGAATGTAACTACCTTGCTTTTGCAAATTTTCAGAAACTTTTTCAGGATTGACCTGAACGAACGCATAAAAGAACGTGAAGATAATAATCAATACTGTGTACAGAATCGAACCTGGAACGGTCGTCATACTGAACAAATCAGTCATGATCTTAAACCACTGATCTTCAGAATGCGTACTATTGAAATATTGCAAAATCGTGCCCGGTGTTGCAATGAATGAACTAGCAAAGATAACAGGAATAACACCTGCTACATTGACTTTTAATGGTAGGTAACTGTTATCGCCAGCATCAGTTACTCGTCGTGTATAACGAATTGGAATTCTCCGCTCCGCTTGTTGCACATAAGTAACGAAGACAACGACAGCAAAAACTGCGATCACCAGTAATACTGAATATAAGATATACATCCAGAACTGGCTTGTACTTGGACTAGTTGCAAACCACTGTTGGTAAACCTGAGTGATACCTTCTGGTAAACGAGCAATGATCCCTGCAAAGATGATCATTGAGATCCCATTACCAAGGCCTTTATCAGTAATTTGTTCACCCATCCAGGTGACTAACATCGTACCACCAGTTAAGATGATCCCGATCATTACAAATGTTTGCCAATTTGGGTTTTTAACTAAGCCAAGACCGCTTAAAGCATTAAAACCAGCAGTAATACCGATTGATTGCAAAAATGCTAGTACAATCGTCAGATAACGTGTCACTTGATTTAACTTACGTCGACCAACTTCCCCTTGTTTGCTCCACTCAACAAATTTGGGCACAATATCCATCTGTAAAAGTTGGATGACAATTTGTGCGGTAATGTAGGGCGAAATCCCCATCGCGAAGATGGAATAATTGGTTAGCCCACCACCACCGAACATATTAAGCATGCTAACTAATCCGGAAGAAGCAATCGATGTCAGTGCTTTCGCATCAACACCGGGAACGGTTATAAACGTCCCTAAACGGAAAATTAACAAAACGCCTAGCGTGAAAAACATCCGATTACGAATATCCTTAATGTGCCAAGCATTTCTGATGGTCGACAGCATTAAATCACCTCAATTTTACCGCCAGCAGCTTCAACAGCTTTTTTAGCAGCAGCCGAAGCTTTGCTAACAGTAACTGTGACTTTTTTAGTGATTTCGCCGTTTGCTAATAATTTGATACCGGCTTTTTCATTTTTAACTAAGCCAGATTCAACCAATAATGCTGGTGTAATATCTGTACCTTCATCAAAACGATTTAAGTCGTTCAAACTGACAATAGCATATTCTTTGCGATTAATGTTCGAGAAACCACGTTTTGGCATACGACGGAATAATGGCATTTGGCCACCTTCAAAGCCCAAACGTACCTTACCACGAGCCTTTTGACCTTTTTGACCACGTCCGGATGTTTTACCATTACCAGATGAAGTCCCACGGCCAACACGGTTGCGGACGCCACGTGAACCTTCGCTTGCTTGTAATTCGTGTAATTTCATTGAGTCAGAGCACCTCCTTAATCAAATGATTATTATTTAACTTCTTCAACGTTAACCAAGTAACCAATTTTAAATAATTGGCCACGTACGGCTTCATTGTCTGGCAATGTGACTGAACTATTAACTTTAGACAGGCCCATTGATTTAACAATTGCACGATGATTGGGAATACGATGTGCAGCGCTACGCTTTAACGTGATTTTTAATTGTGCCATGAATTTCGCCCTCCTAGTTTTCTAATTGATCGACTGGAATGCCGCGAAGTTCAGCCACTTTTTCAGCACGACGTAAGGTTTTAAGACCCTCGATAGTCGCACGAACGACGTTGATTGGCGTATGAGAACCTAAGAATTTACTTGTGACATCTTGGACACCAGCAAGTTCCATGATTGAACGAACAGCGCCACCGGCTGCGACACCAGAACCAGCAATAGCAGGTTTGATGAGGACACGGCCACCACCGAAACGACCAAGGACTTCATGCGGTACAGTTGTGCCGACAATTGGTACTTCAATCAAATTCTTTTTTGCGTCTTCAACGGCTTTACGGATAGCTTCTGGAACTTCTTGAGCTTTACCGGTACCAAAGCCAACGTGTCCGTTACGATCACCAACGATAACGATCGCAGCAAAACGCAGACGACGGCCACCTTTGACAACTTTTGTGACACGGTTGATGGATACAACATTGTCTTCCAAGTCTAACTTGTTTGGATCAATAAACGCTTTAGCCATAAATGGGTTTTCCTCCTTTTCCTAAAAATCTAATCCGTTTTCGCGTGCAGCTTCAGCTAAAGCTTGGACACGGCCATGGTATAAGTAGCCGCCACGATCGAAGACAACATTCTTATGACCAGCAGCAACAGCGCGTTTAGCGACTAATTCGCCAACAGCTTTTGCTTGTTCAGTCTTTGAACTTGCTTCAACTTCTTTGTCCAATGTAGAGGCACTTGCTAGCGTTACACCCGCTACGTCATCAATTAATTGCGCGTAGATGTTCTTATTAGAACGGAAAACGTTCAAGCGTGGGCGCTCAGCAGTACCAGAGATCTTACCACGGACACGTAGATGACGCTGTTGGCGTGTCTTATTTTTATCTGGTTTCGAAATCACAATGTTCACCTCTGATATTAGTTTATGCGGCGTTTAACCGCGAATTATTTTTTAAAAATTTGGTTGACTGGGTAAAATTATTTACCTGTCTTACCTTCCTTACGACGAACATATTCGTCAACGTAGCGAATACCTTTACCTTTATAAGGTTCAGGTGAGCGGACGCTGCGGATAACTGCGGCAAATTGGCCGACTTCTTGTTTACTGATACCTGAAACATTGATTTCCGTGTTAGAAGGAACTTCAAGGCTAATGCCTTCTGGAATTTCCATTTCAACTGGGTTTGAATAACCAACGTTTAAGATTAATTTTTTGCTTTGTAATTGGGCACGATAACCGACACCAACCAATTGTAACTTCTTAACGAAGCCATTGGAGACACCTTCGACCATATTGGCCAAGTTAGCCCGGGCGGTACCATGCAACTCGCGGCTTTGTTTACCATGATCAACACGTTCAAAACTAATCACATTATTTTCTTGTGTGATTGTGATCAACGGATTGAATTGGCGAGTTAATTCACCTTTAGGACCTTTAACTGTGACGCTGTCACCAGTTTTAGTTACTGTTACCTTTTCAGGTACGTTAATTACTTTGTAACCGATACGACTCACGTGTTACACCTCCCTATTGTTTAGAATAATTACCAGATGTAGGCGAGAACTTCGCCACCGATATTCTTAGCACGAGCTTCTTTATCGGTAAGAATACCTTCAGAAGTGGATAAGATTGCGATACCTAAGCCGTTTAAGACCTTAGGTACGGCATCAGCTTTGACGTATGCACGTAAACCTGGTTTTGAAATGCGTTTAAGACCGGAAATAACACGTTCGTTATCTTTACCGTACTTTAAGAATACGCGGATGATGCCTTGTTTGTCATCTTCTACGGATTCGAAGTCGCGGATAAAACCTTCACGCTTCAAGATTTCTGAAATACTGCGGAGCATATTAGATGCAGGTACTTCTAATGACTCGTGGCGCACCATGTTGGCGTTACGAATACGAGTCAAGTAGTCTGCGATTGGATCAGTCATGACCATTTAGTTTAACCTCCCTTTAAGTTAGATTTACCAGCTAGCTTTCTTCAAGCCAGGAATTTGACCAGCATGCGCTAATTCACGAAGGCAGATCCGGCATAAATGGAATTTACGATAAACTGAATGTGGACGACCACAACGCTCACAACGAGTATAAGCTTGTGATGAAAATTTAGCAGGACGTTGCTGCTTAGCGACCATTGATTTCTTAGCCAAGATATATTACCTCCCTATTATTTTGTGAATGGCATTCCGATTTGAGTCAGTAATTCACGTGATTCTTCGTCAGAATTAGCTGTTGTAACAATGACGATATCCATACCGCGAACTTTATCAACCTGATCATAATCGATTTCTGGGAAAATCAATTGTTCCCGAATACCTAATGTATAGTTACCACGACCGTCGAAAGACTTAGTGCTAACACCATGAAAATCACGGACACGTGGTAAAGAAACATTGATCAATTTATCTAAAAAGTCATACATGCGTTCGCCACGCAAGGTAACTTTAGTACCAATTGCCATACCTTCACGCAAACGGAAGCCGGCAATTGACTTTTTAGCTTTTGTGATGATTGGTTGTTGACCAGAAATTAGTTTTAATTCGGCAACTGCATTATCTAAGTTTTTAGCATTTGCAACTGCATCACCAACACCCATATTCAACACGATCTTATCAACCTTTGGTGTTTGCATTACGGATGTGTAATTGAATTTTTCCATCATTGCTGGTGTAATTTCTTTTGCGAATCTTTCTTTTAAACGATTAGCCATTGAACGATTTTCCTCCTTTCAATTAATTATTTATCGATAACTTCTCCGGATTTTTTGGAGACACGTACTTTTTTACCATCGACAACTTTATAACCGATACGAGTTGGTTCGTTAGTAGATGGATCGATCAACATAACGTTAGAGATGTGGATCGGTGCATTTGCGTCAACAATACCGCCTTGTGGGTTAGTGTTAGTTGCTTTTTGATGTTTTTTGATCGCATGTACGCCTTCAACGATGACTTGGTCAGTTTTAGGCATTGCTTTTGTAACCGTGCCTTCTTTACCTTTGTCCTTACCGCTGATGACACGAACTTTATCGCCAGTTTTTACGAACATTGTTGAACCTCCTTTGCAGATTGTTTGCTTACAATACTTCTGGTGCCAAAGAAACAATCTTCATGAAGTTGTTGTCACGTAATTCACGGGCAACAGGTCCAAAGATACGTGTTCCTCTTGGGCTCTTGTCAGCGTTGATGATTACAGCTGCATTTTCATCAAATTTGATATAAGAACCGTCTGTGCGATGTGCACCTGACTTTGTACGAACGATAACTGCTTTAACAACGTCACCTTTTTTGACAACGCCACCTGGTGTTGCTTGTTTGACCGTTGCAACAATTGTGTCACCGATATTTGCTGTTTTTACACGTGAACCGCCTAAAATTTTGATGGTTAAAATCTCACGTGCACCAGAATTATCAGCGACTTTTAAACGACTTTCTTGTTGGATCACGGAAAAGCCCTCCTCTCGTTAATAATTCAGTTTATAGAATAACTGCCTTTTCTACGACTTTGAGCAGACGGAAACGTTTCTTTGCAGACAACGGACGAGTTTCCATAATTTGGACAATATCGCCAGTTTGTGCTTCGTTGTTTTCGTCGTGAGCGTAGTATTTCTTTGTATAACGAATCCGCTTGCCGTAAGTACTGTGTTGCTTAGTTGTTTCAACTGCAACAGTAATCGTTTTTTCCATTTTATCGGATACGACACGGCCTTGGATGACTTTACGTGCGTTACGTGTTTCTTTTTCGCTCAAAATGTTTGACCTCCTTTAATCTATGATCTGCTTTAACCTTGGTTTAATTCTTGTTGACGTAATACTGTCTTGATGCGAGCAATATTTTTACGTACTTGTTTTAAACGCGCAGTATTTTCTAACTGACCAGTAGCCAATTGGAAACGAAGATTAAATAGTTCTTCTTTATATTCTTTTTCGCGGTCAAGCATTTCAGCAGTGGTTAAGTCTTTAATTTCTTTAGCCTTCATTTGATTCGCCACCTACTTCCTCACGTGCTACGATCTTAGTCCGAACTGGTAATTTGTTCGCAGCTAAGCGTAAAGCTTCACGTGCAACTTCTTCTGGAACACCGGCTACTTCAAACATCACTTTCTGACGTTTAACAACGGCTACCCAGCCTGCTGGTGCACCTTTACCGGAACCCATACGAGTACCGATACCTTTTTCAGTATATGATTTATGTGGGAAGATACGAATCCATACTTTCCCACCACGTTTCATATAACGCGTGATTGCAACACGAGCTGCTTCAATTTGACGGTTAGAGATCCAAGAAGAATCTAAAGCCTTCAAACCATATTCGCCAAAATCGACGTTTTTACCGCCTTTGGCTTCACCACGCATCTTGCCACGAAATTCGCGACGATGCTTTACACGTTTTGGTACTAACATGTTTAGTTTCCTCCTTTCGCTCCATTATTGCGATTGTTAGGACGGCTTCCACCGCGGTTACTGTTGCTGCCACGATTGCCGCCACGTCCGCGACTATTGCGGTTGTTTTGTGTTGGAATATTATCTCGGATTGAATCACCATGTGTAGCACCTGGTAAGATGTCACCGCGATAGATCCAAGTTTTAACGCCTAATTTACCATAAGTGGTAACGGCTTCGTCCCATGAATAGTCAATATCAGCACGTAATGTATGCAATGGCACTGTACCATCAGAATACATTTCTTTACGTGCAATATCAGCACCATTTAGACGACCAGAAACCATTGTCTTGATACCATGAGCGCCAGCACGCATTGTGCGTTGGATAGCTTGTTTCATGGCACGACGGAATGCGACACGTGCTTCAAGTTGTTGTGCGATACTTTCGCCAACTAATTCTGCATCAAGATCTGGTTGTTTGATTTCAACGATATTGATGTGGACACGTTTGCCGGTTAAGTTGTTCAATTGCTTACGCAAGTTTTCAACTTCAGAGCCGCCTTTACCGATAACCATACCTGGTTTTGCAGTATGAATTGAAACGTTGACACGGTTTGCAGCGCGTTCAATCTCTACTTTTGATACGGAAGCATCTGCTAAACGTTTTTCGATAAAACTACGTACTTTTAAATCTTCGTTTAAAAGTTTACCGAAATCTTTTTCAGCATACCATTTGGCTTCCCAATCACGGGAAATACCAACTCGTAAACCGATTGGATTAATTTTTTGACCCACGCGTTATCCCTCCTTATTTTTCAGATACAACCACTGTAATGTGGCTGGTACGCTTGTTGATTGGTGAAGCAGAGCCTTTGGCACGAGGACGGAAACGTTTCAGAGTTGGTCCTTCGTTAACAAAAGCTTCGCTAACTACCAAGTTTTCAGCATCTAAGTCAAAGTTGTTTTCAGCGTTCGCAATTGCTGAATTCAAGACTTTAGCAATGATTGGTGCAGCACCGTTGGGCGTGAACTTAAGAATTGCAATTGCTTCAGCAACGTTCTTGCCGCGGATTAAATCCATCACTAAGCGAGCTTTCCGAGCAGCAATCCGTACTGTTTTAGCAACGGCACGAGCTGATGTAATTTGTTCTGACATTTAATGTTCCTCCTCTCGCTTATTTCGCTACTTTAGTTTTGCGGTCATCGGTTCCGTGACCATGGAATGTCCGTGTTGGAACGAATTCGCCTAATTTATGACCGACCATGTCGTCTTGAACATAAACTGGGACGTGTTTCCTTCCGTCATATACGGCAATAGTATAACCAATAAAACTTGGGAAAATTGTCGAACGACGAGACCAAGTTTTAATAACGGTCTTTTTGTCTGAATCGGCTTGTGCAGCGATTTTTTTCAATAAATGGTCATCAGCGAATGGTCCTTTTTTTAAGCTTCGGCTCATTATGAAACCTCCTTTTCATAAGTCAGGTCAACTTCGAAAAGTGACACGGTCTGACTTGCAAATGCAGATGTCCTCCTATAATAAATAGAAGGGCTCTGGTGTAACTTGTTTAATTTAGAATTAATGTTTGCCTCGTTTACGACCACGAACAATGAATTTAGATGATTGTTTGCGTGTATTACGAGTCTTTTTACCAAGGGTTTTCTTACCCCATGGTGATAATGGTGATGGACGGCCGATTGGTGCCTTACCTTCACCACCACCGTGTGGATGGTCGTTAGGGTTCATTACAGAACCACGGACTGTAGGACGGATACCCATCCAACGTTTACGACCAGCTTTACCGATGTTGATCAATTCATGTTGTTCGTTACCAACAGCACCGATCGTTGCACGGTTAACTTGTAAGATCATGCGAACTTCGCCTGAACCTAAGCGAACCAATGCGTACTTACCCTCTTTACCCAAAATCTGAGCTGAAGCACCAGCAGAGCGAACTAATTGTGCGCCATGACCAGGTTTCAATTCGATATTATGGATGATTGTACCAACAGGAATATCAGAAAGTGCTAATGCATTACCAACCTTGATATCGGCAGTTGGGCCAGATTGAACTTGCATGCCAACTTCTAATCCTTTTGGTGCAATGATATAAGTTTTAATACCATCTGTATATTGTAGTAACGCAATGTTAGCTGAACGATTTGGATCGTATTCAATAGCTTTAACGATTGCAGGTACATTATCTTTTTGGCGCTTGAAGTCGATCACACGGTATTGACGCTTGTGACCGCCGGCGCGATGACGAACTGTGATATGGCCATGAGCATTACGGCCCGCAGTTTTTGTCATATATTCGGTTAATGACTTTTCAGGTTTTGTTTTTGTGATTTCAGCAAAATCAGAACCAGTCATGTTCCGCCGACCGTTTGTAGTCGGTTTGTATTTTCTAATCGCCACGCGTTTCCCCTCCTAGTATCAATTTAAAATTGATTTATTTTTCGAAAATTGTAATTTCTTTTGAATCGTCAGTTAAAGCAACAACTGCTTTACGACGTTTCTTAGTCATACCGGCATAACGACCTTGGCGCTTTAACTTACCACGTACGTTAGCGATATTAACGTTTTTAACTTTAACGTCGAAGATTTCTTCAATCGCATACTTGACTTGTGTCTTGTTTGCGCGAACGTCTACTTCGAACGTATATTTTTTGTTGTCCATCAAACTCATTGATTGTTCAGTGATCCATGGGCGTAAAATAATTTCGCGTGCTTCCATTATGCAAGAGCCTCCTCTACTTGAGAAAGAGCAGCTTGAGTCAGGATTAATTTATCGTTAGCTACGACATCAAGCACGTTAATACCATCTGCGGAAACCACAGAAACATTAGGCAAGTTACGTGCAGCAAGTGCAGCTTGATCGTTACCATCTTCAAGAACTACTAATGCTTTAGTTTGTACATCTAAGCTCTTAAGGCTTTCTGCAAAAAGTTTTGTTTTAGGTTGTTCGAAGCTGAATGCATCAACAACGATGATGTCACCATCAATCACTTTTTGGGAAAGAACGGACTTAATTGCTAAGCGACGTACCTTCTTCGGTAATTTATAGCTATATGAACGTGGTGTAGGGCCAAAGACAATACCACCGCCACGCCATTGAGGTGAACGGATAGAACCTTGACGCGCACGACCAGTACCTTTTTGACGCCATGGTTTACGGCCACCACCACGAACGGCACTACGGTTTTTAACCGCATGTGTACCAGAACGTAATGATGCACGTTGCATGATGATTGCATCAAAGACAACGTTATCGTTAGGGGCAATACCAAAAATGTCATCGTTCAATTGAACGTCGCCGTTTTGGCTGCCATCTTGTTTGTATAATGCTACATTTGGCATTTGTAATCCTCCCTTCCTGATTATTTAGCTGCCTTAACAGCGTTTTTAATTGTAATAAGTGATTTCTTGGCACCAGGGACGTTACCCTTGATCAAGATCACATTACGGTCTGTATCAACACGAACGACTTCTAAGTTTTGGATAGTAACGGTGTTGTTACCCATCCGGCCTGGTAATTGTTTGCCTGGGAATACCCGGTTAATAATGGCACCCAATGAACCAGGACGACGATGGTAACGAGAACCATGCGCCATAGGTCCACGATGTTGGTTGTTCTTTTTGATAACACCTTGGAAACCATGACCCTTTGTTGTACCCGTGACGTCGACGATTTCGCCAGCCTCGAATGTATCAACTTTGATTTCATCGCCAACCTTGATATCTCCTAAGTCTACATCGCGAAATTCTCGAATGAAGCGCTTAGGAGTCGTATTTGCTTTTGCAACATGACCCTTAGCAGGTTTGTTTGATAAAACTTCGCGCTTGTCTTGAAAACCGACTTGGACAGCATCGTAACCGTCAGTTTCTGGTGTCTTTAATTGCAATACCACGTTAGGTGTTGCTTGGATAACAGTAACTGGGATTAATTCGCCGCTCTCGGTGAAGACTTGCGTCATACCTACTTTTGTTCCTAAGATTCCTTTTCTGGTCATGAGTACACCTCCAATTTAATTGTATTTGAACTATAATTTAATTTCGATATCCACACCACTTGGTAAGTCTAACTTCATCAAAGCGTCAACAGTTTTAGGTGTTGGGTTGATGATGTCGATCAAACGTTTGTGTGTGCGCATTTCAAATTGTTCACGTGAGTCTTTAAACTTATGTGTTGCGCGAATAACTGTGTACAATGTACGGTCAGTTGGCAACGGAATTGGACCAGAGATCGTAGCCCCTGTCCGTTTTGCTGTTTCAACAATCTTTTCAGCAGATTGATCTAAGATGCGATGTTCATAAGCCTTTAGGCGAATACGAATCTTTTGTTTTGCCATGTTTTTCCCTCCTTCGTTCATTTTAAAAATAAACTAGCTCCGTGAAAATTCCCAATACACTCTGCCATGGCAAAGCGGCCGGGTGTGTCGCAACCTTCCACATCAATGCTAATTCTAGGTTTCCCTAGGGGCTGTTCCATCTCTGAAATCAGCACCTTGTCTATTATACGAGAAAGCTCTTATTACTGCAAGCTCTTTTTGAAAAAAGCTATACAGTAACTTTTTTTAGCGCGTATCCATGTAAATCAACGTTGCCTATCATACAGCAAATCATGGTTCAGATGCAATTCTTTTTACTTTGGTTGACAAGACACCTAGTAAAACTTAAACTTAGCTCAATCAATAATATGGAGGTAATCTTAATTGACTAACACTGCTTTACTAATCATTGACTACACAAATGATTTTGTTGCTGATGCTGGTGCCTTAACCGCCTGCAAACCTGCTCAAGACATCGCACCAAATATCGTCACGCTGGCACAACAGTTTGTCGCAGCCAACGCTTGGGTCTATTTACCAACTGATGTCCATACGCCGGGTGACCCCTACCATCCAGAAAGTAAATTATTTCCCGCGCACAATGTAGCCGGTAGTTGGGGCCGCGAATTATATGGGCAATTAGCACCATGGTACCAGCAAAATCAGCACCAGCCACAAGTCACACAATTTGCTAAGACACGCTATAGTGCATTTGCTGGTACTGATCTTGATCTGCGCTTACGTGAACGGCAAATTAAGACGCTACACTTAACTGGCGTCTGTACCGACATTTGTGTATTACACACTGCGGTTGATGCTTATAACCTAAATTACCACTTAGTCATCCACAGAAGCGCTGTCGCAACGTTTACACCTGCTGGGCAGGAATGGGCGCTGAACCATTTTGCCACTGCTCTCGGCGCTGAAATCGCTGATTAAAACAAAAAATCCGTTCATCACGAAGTAGCGTGAGAACGGATTTTTTAATGCACGTTCGCAGAAATTAATCTGCAGCAGGTGTGCCGCCATTTTTCTTAATGATTTCAGCTTGGACAGACTTAGGTACAGCTGCATAATGATCAAATGTCATTGTGAACGTACCACGACCCTGTGTTGCTGAACGTAACGTTGTTGCATAACCAAACATTTCAGATAAAGGAACCATGGCGTTAACCATTTGCGTATTACCGCGAGCTTCCATACCTTCAACTTGGCCACGACGAGCCGTTACATGGCCCATAACGTCGCCTAAATTATCTTCAGGTGCAACGATTTCGACCTTCATGATTGGTTCTAGGATCACTGCGCCAGCTTTTTTAGAAGCAGCACGAAGTGACATTGAAGCGGCAACCTTAAATGCAGCTTCACTAGAATCGACATCATGATAAGAACCATCGTACAAGCGAGCCTTAACGTCAACTAATGGATAGCCGGCTAAGACACCGTTAGCCATAGATTCTTTCAAACCTTGTTCAACGGCTGGAATAAATTCACGTGGAACGACACCACCGACGATGTTGTCTTCGAATTCGAAGCCAGCGCCTTCTTCGTTAGGTGTAAATTCAACCCAAACATCACCATATTGACCTTTACCACCAGACTGGCGAACAAACTTACCTTGTGCGGAAGCTTGTTTCGTGAAGGTTTCACGGTAAGCAACTTGTGGTGCACCAACTGTTGCTTCAACGTTAAATTCACGACGCATACGATCAACGATAATGTCCAAATGCAATTCACCCATGCCGGCGATCAAAGTTTCACCAGTTTCAGGGTTAGTTTCTGCCTTGAAACTTGGATCTTCTTCAGCCAACTTTTGTAATGCAATATCCATCTTATCTTGATCAGCTTTGGTCTTAGGTTCGATAGAAACTTGGATAACTGGATCAGGGAATTCCATTGATTCAAGAATCAATGGGTGTTTCGTATCCGTTAATGAATCACCAGTTGTTGTGTTCTTCAAGCCAATTGCCGCAGCAATATCACCAGAAAAGACTTCAGGAATTTCAGTACGATGGTTAGAATGCATTTGTAGCAAACGACCAACACGTTCACGAGTATCCTTAGTTGCATTTAAGACGTATGACCCTGATTCCAAAGTACCGGAGTACACACGAATAAAGGTTAAACGACCAACGAATGGATCCGTTGCAATTTTGAAAGCCAAGGCAGCGAAGTTCTTGTCATCGCCGGCAACCAATTCAACATTTTCACCTGTATCAGGGTCTTTTGCTGGGTAAGGTTTAACATCAAGTGGTGATGGTAAGTAATCATTGACTGCATCCAACATCATTTGGATACCTTTGTTCTTGAAGGCTGAACCAGCTAAAACTGGGTAAGCTTCCAAGTTCAAAGTTGCTTTACGAATTGCAGCTTTGATTTCATCAACTGGAATATCTTGACCATCAAGATATTTTTCCATAATGCCATCATCAACGTCAGCTAATTGTTCAACCAATTGAGTACGACGTTTTGCTGCTTCTTCTTTGTAATCGTCAGGAATGTCAACAGTATCCCATTTAGTTCCTAATTCGTCTTCGTCATAAAGATCAGCTTTCATTTCAACTAAGTCAATAACGCCTTCGAATTCATCTTCAGCGCCGATTGGCATTTGGATTGGCAAGGCATTAGCTTGCAAGCGATCTTTAATAGTAGAAACAGAATAATCGAAGTTTGCACCGATCTTATCCATCTTGTTAGCGAACACGATCCGGGGAACACCATAAGTGGTCGATTGACGCCAAACATTTTCAGTTTGTGGTTCAACACCAGCTTGGGCATCCAAAACAACGACGGCACCATCTAAGACACGCAGAGAACGTTCAACTTCAATTGTGAAGTCAACGTGTCCTGGAGTATCGATAATGTTGATTCGATGGTTCTTCCATTGAGCAGTTGTTGCTGCGGAAGTAATTGTAATACCACGTTCTTGTTCTTGTTCCATCCAGTCCATTTGTGAAGCACCTTCATGGGTTTCACCAATTTTATGGATTTTACCAGTGTAATACAAGATACGCTCAGTTGCCGTTGTTTTACCAGCATCAATATGGGCAACGATCCCGATATTACGTGTTCTTTCTAATGGAAATTCACGAGTGTTTGCCATTGTAAGAATGTTTCTCCTCTCATCAAAAAGCCGTTTAAGCGGCTTTAGTTAATAGTAACTTGAATATTTTTAGTTTATCCGCGTTTTAAAAGCACACTTTTTTCAGCAAAAGGGGCTACTATATGGAAACACATATAATAGCCCCACTTTAACCGATAAGTTAGATTACCAACGATAATGTGCAAATGCACGGTTAGCGTCAGCCATTTTGTGCGTATCTTCACGCTTTTTAACTGCTGCACCAGTGTTGTTAGCAGCATCCATAATTTCACGTGCTAAGCGTTCATCCATTGTATGTTCGCCACGTTGACGTGAATATTGAACCAACCAACGTAAACCTAATGTTGTACGACGATCAGGACGTACTTCGATAGGTACTTGATAGTTAGAACCGCCGACACGACGAGCCTTAACTTCAAGAACTGGCATAATGTTCTTCATTGCTTGTTCGAAAACATCCAATGGGTCATTACCAGTTGTTGATTTGATATTATCAAATGATTTGTAAAGAATTGTTGACGCAGTACCACGTTTGCCATCAACCATCAAACGGTTGATCAAGCGAGTAACCAATTTAGAATTATAAATTGGATCTGGTAACACGTCACGTTTTGCTGCAGCGCCTTTTCTTGGCATATTACGTAACCTCCTGAATCAGCAAGTCGAGCTTGCTAACATATTATTGTTTTTAGCGTTATTTAAGTGTTTTATTTCTTAGGACGTTTTGTACCGTACTTAGAACGGCTTTGCATACGGTCAGTAACACCGGCTGTATCTAAAGCACCACGAACGATATGGTAACGTACACCAGGTAAATCCTTAACACGACCGCCACGGATCAAAACAACACTATGTTCTTGCAAGTTATGGCCAATACCAGGGATATAAGCAGTAACTTCAATTAAGTTTGACAAACGAACACGTGCGTATTTACGCAATGCTGAGTTAGGCTTCTTTGGTGTCATAGTGCCGACACGAGTAGCTACCCCGCGTTTTTGTGGTGCAGGATTGTTTGTTTGGATTTTTTTCATACTGTTGTACCCGAAGTTTAAAGCAGGTGCATCAGATTTGGTAGTTCTAGATTTACGACCTTTACGTACTAATTGGTTAATCGTAGGCATCTAATAATTCTCCCTTCTCTATTAAATCAAAAATATAAGTCCACACTTCCAGGTGTCTCTTTTTTAAATGTAGTCAATTACGCGCAATAAAAAAGAGTGATAACACATCCAGAAATCAATGTGCAGTCGCTCACAGTCAGCACGCCATAATTAAATGGAAAACTGTTCGACAAAAAGCACCTTTGTTAGAATAACATGCTATTTTCACAGTGTCAACTCGCGTTAGTAAACAAATTCAGAATTTTTTTACTGCCGGATTTAAAATAGAAGTGCAACATAAATAAAACTAGACCAAAAGGGCCA
>NZ_RHOF01000044.1 GCF_003946445.1 Loigolactobacillus jiayinensis
TATGATACCGCGATTATTGGCCGATTCATATCCGGTCTGTTATTAGGTGCTTACCGTACTAACCTAGAGCTTAAGTTTATAGTGGGTATTGCAAAATAAAACACCGTCAAATAATGGGGCACATGCCCATTTATTGACGGTGTTTTTAATAGTCCAGCTGGTATTAGCTGATTTGTTGGTTAGAATGTTGGTTAGAAGTTAGGCGTAACATTTTCGGGGCATATTTCCAGTATTCATTACGCAATGGGTGCGGTCGAACACCAAATTCTAGCCATGGTTTGCTACGACCGGAATAGTGAATCAGTATTGGCGCTTGACGGGCTTCTTCTGCTAATAGTTCAGCTGGTGGTAGTGGATGAACTTGTTCACGGCGAATCAAGCGCGATTGCATATTGTATTTAGGGTGCAAGTAATACCATTTATCAGCTAGAACAGCATTTAAAGCATCTTGATCATGATATTGTAATTTTTCCGGATGCCGCTTAATGAAGGTCATCACTTTTTCAGTCATGTTATTTTCGCGCCAACGTTTAAGGTCGATCAGCATCACACCAGAATTGAAATAAAAATTATGTTGTGCTTTAACGCCCATTTCTGCTAAACGATCGACGTAGCCGGCGTCTTCCACTGCAGCAATGATTTTTCCGTTCAGTGGTGTGTTCCATAATGCTTCTAGACTACTAGTACAGATTAAATCACAGTCTAAGTAAAGAATCCGGTCTAACTTGGGTAGTAGGTTAGCGGCATAAATCCGATAATATGCAGACTTAATAATGCGATCATCCGTTACAACACCCTTAAACAGTGCTTCATCAACGGTGAGAAAATTAATTTTTGCGCAATTTACATACTCTAATTCGAGCCGTTTTAACTGTAGTTGATTTTCAGTGGTTAAATGATCGGTAAAAACGTAAAAATTAAAGGTATTCGTTAAATTATTAATTAAAATTGAACGATAAAGTGTCACTAATGGTGTGACAAAATCAGGATTACTTGTTGAAACAATGGCGATACTAGGCATGCGTAAGTCCCCCTGTCATATTACAGCAAAGTTATCGATTAGATTAGTTTAACTATACATACTGACGGCCGATTTTGACAACATTTATGCATAAACATTGCTAAACCGGCGTATGCGTCTAAATTGAATCTGATCCACTTTTGATGTTAATCTGGAATTGTAGCAAAGAACCTACATCTAAAAAGAAAGGACTGATTGATATGCTTCATGCACTTTGGGTTTTAATTATTGGTGCGGTTATCGGTGCTATTGCTGGGGCGATTACGAGTCGTGATATGCCACTAGGTTGGATCGGTAATATTATCGCTGGTCTGGTCGGCTCTTGGCTTGGTGAAATGATTCTTGGCAGTTGGGGACCAAATATTGCCGGCATGGCGATCTTCCCATCCATTATTGGTGCGATCATTCTGGTATTGATTGTTTCCTTCATTGTCGGTGGTATGCGCAAACGCAAGCGTTAGTACAGCCAGACATTAGCCCTGACTAAACTTTCATTTTAAAAGCCAGTTAGGAAGGAGGAATGATATGCGACCTATTTTAAAAGTTGGTCTCGCAATTTTGGCAATATTTGGTTTGTTGCAGGCAGTGTGGTTCAGTCTATTAGTTGAACCAACTGGCCGTTGGGCGGGCCAATTATGGCAGTGGCAGCAAATGCAACCTGGGGTAGCGTGGTTTGGTGTTGGCTTGGCGGTACTTGCTGGTGTCGTTTTTCTAGCACTATTGTTATTGGCCGTTTTTAAACGTTCAACAACCAGTCAATTAAGTGTATCAACTGATCGTGGTCAATTGAATCTTAGTCGCAGTGCGATTGAAAAATCAGTCAAATACGCAGTACAACAGCAGCATTCAGTCACGGACGTACAGGTCAAGGTCCAGCTGCGTAAGAACGCTGCAGCAACCGCGCAAGTCGCTGCGACAGTATTGCAGAAAAAAACTGATATGGTCGGCACTAGTAAGGCTATCGAAGTAACGGCTAAAAATGAATTAGCAACGCGCTTGGGTGTGCCTGTAAAGAAAGTTAACGTTCATTTATTAACTGCCGATCAGCGCAAACGGCCAGTAGCTGACGTGATTTGACCTTTTTGGAGGTGAGTAGATGCAACGCGAAATGAAAGGCGCACTATTTGGCTTGATCTGTGGCTTGGTTTGGATCGTGCTGGGCTTTGGTAGCTTGGTTTTGATTCTTTTACTCAGTGCGTTAGGCTACTTGATTGGTCGCTATAGTGACCGTCTACCGATGTTAAAAAGTTGGTTACGTCAAGTGTTAGATCGCTAAATATAATGATGTGAGGAGGATGCTTGTGCAACAACAAGGTGTGCAAAAACGTAAATTAATATTTGAAGATACCGTTATTAAAAAAATTGCTGGTAATGTGGCGAGTGATATTGAGGGTATTCTGTCGATGAACGGTGGCTTTATGAGTAATATTGCTGACCGTTTCCGGAATGATACTGATCCAACCAAAGGAATCGACGCTGAAGTTGGCCAAAAACAAGTTGCGCTGGATATGGAGGCAACTTTAGAGTATGGCGCCGACGCACAACTTATTTTTGATCAATTATGTGATCAAGTCTATCGATCATTGAAGCAGATGACTGGCTTGGAATTGATTGAATTAAATCTAAATATCACTGACATCATGACCAAACGTGAGTGGGCTAATCAAACAAACGAAGGCAAGAAAGAAACTAAAGATCGGGTCAACTAGTAGGTAAATGGAACCGTGTTTTTGGCCACACTGGTAATAAATAACGGCACCTTAATTTAAAAATAGGACTTAATACGCAAAGCTGAAAGGGATGACTTAATAATATGGATGAAAAAATGGTAAAACCAGGCCCAGCTGGTATCGAAAGTGAATTGAAGTACAACGAAGACGTGATTGCCAAAATAGTTGGGCGCACGATGACTACGATTTCGGGTGTGTTAACAGTCGAAGGCAACGTGATCGAAAATTTAACTGATCGTTTTCGCGATAACGATGACCCAACCAAAGGCGTTAAAGTTGATCTGGATGACGACAAACAAGTGGCAACAGTGGAACTTAGTGCTACATTAGAATATGGCCGTAATGCACCTAAAATTTTCGATGAAGCAGTAAACAAAGTTCAAGCTGAGGTCAAACGGATGACCGATGTCAAACTCGAAAGTTTTAAAATGACAGTTGATGATATGCTGACTAAGGATGAATGGCAAGCGCAACAAGATAAAAAGAACCAATCAAAAAGCGAATAGATAGGTTGGCGGTCAAGACGATAATTGTCTTGGCCGCTTTTTAGTGTAAAGCAATAAGCAATTGATAACACTTAGTGCGTAAAATGTGCTAAAATAGTTCACCGCTAGTCATTTAAAGTTAATGGCAACCAACGGACGGAGGTCATTTTTTTGGATAGAGCAACCAAACAGCAAGAACAAGCGCGGGTCACAGCAGTGGTCGCAAAAATCGACCAGCGCATAGATGATAAAAATCAACAATTGGAACAGGCACAACAAGAGACGACTTCGATTGAACGTAATTACGGGGACAATACACGGGTCAATATTACCGAGGTTGATGATCGGATTGAAACCAATGCTGCCGTGCAACAACAGAAGCAGTTAGTTGCGCGAACAGTGGAAAATGAATCAATTTTACAACAACAGATTACACAGTTAAAAGATTTACAGCAGTCACCGTATTTTGGCCGTATTGATATAGCTGAAGATGGTGAGCGCGATACTTTATATATCGGGACGGCCTCGTTTATTGACGCTAAACAGAATTTTTTGGTTTACGATTGGCGGGCACCGATTTCAGGGATCTACTATAATGGGACACTGGGCCAAGTTAGTTATGATACGCCAAATGGGCCAGTGCAGGCTGAATTACTGAAAAAGCGGCAATTTTTGATTGAACACGGTGAAATTAAGAACTTATTTGATACCAACGAAACGGTTGGTGATAGTATGTTGCAGCATGTGCTCGGTGCTGATAGTGACGAGTATATGCGCAATATTGTGGCCACGATCCAGCAGGAACAAAACGATATTATTCGGGATACTAAGCACGATATTCTAATCGTCCAAGGTGTGGCTGGTTCAGGCAAAACATCGGCAATCCTGCAGCGAATCGCTTTTCTACTGTATCATAGTCGTGAATCTTTGAATTCTGAGCAGATGATTTTATTTTCCCCGAATCGGTTGTTCAGTCATTATATTTCTGAGGTACTGCCGAGTTTAGGTGAAAAAAATATGCGGCAGGTGACTTTAGCTGAATTTTTGGGCCAGCGTTTTTCTGGCTTACAAGTGGAAACACTATTTGAGCGTTATGAGCAAGATCAGACTAGTTTTCCAGTGACCGCACAGAAGATTCGGCGCTATAAGGAAAGTTACGCCTATTTGCAGGCGGTAGAGCGCTATTTGAAGCAAACGCAGCCAGCGCAATTGGCGTTTACCGATGTTTATTTTGATGGCCGAATTTTCTTCAATAAGGCTGAAATCGCGGCAATTTATGCGGCGTTACCGGTGAAAATGTTAGCGGCGGATAAATTTTTGAAAACGAAAAATACATTGATCAAACGACTAAAACGGCGCATCCGCGAAGAAGCAAAGGCTGATTGGGTGGCTACTGAGGTCGACATGTTGAGTGAAGATAATTATCGCAGTATTGTGGGCACCCAGCGTTTTGTCAGCGGTGATGATGAATTCCGATTTATCGCTGAAAAAATTGTTCGTGACCGCTTAGCCATTGTGTATGATGCGCTATATAATGATTATTTCATTGATATGTACGAGCAGTACGCTGATTTTATGACCCAGGCGGGATCAACCGATATTGCGCCAGATGTCTGGCAGACGATGATTGCGAGTTATCGTGACCAGTTAGAGCGACACCGGTTACGCTTAGCCGACGCTGCACCGCTACTATATTTACGCGACCGACTGACGGGTAGCGGCCAAAATCATGCGATGCAGCACCTGTTCATCGATGAAATGCAGGATTACACGATGGCACAGTTAGCCTATATCAAGTACGCTTTTCCCAATGCTAAATTGACGCTGTTAGGTGATCGTGCGCAGGATCTATTTACTGCACATTATCGGCAACAAGACTTCATCGATGAATTGACAACTGTGTTCAAAACGCACAGTATCAACTTGATCACGCTAAATAAAAGCTACCGCTCGACCTACCCGATCACGACGTTTGCGGCGGCATTATTACCCCAAGGTAACGAGATTCAGGCCTTTACGCGTGATGGCAATCCGCCATTGCTGTTGACAACAGATTCCACCGCGGCTAGTGTTCAGCAGATCACGCGACAATGCCAGCGCTTATTACTGAAGCACGAAACGGTGGCGATTTTAACCAAAGATCGCGCCACCAGCAATCGCCTATATGCTCGCCTAAAATTAGATACTGAGACGACGCTGATGACTGATGCTGACCGGGCACTACCTAAAGGCGTACTGATTCTACCGATTTATTTAGCAAAAGGCTTAGAGTTTGATGCCGTGATTGCCTACGATGTATCCGCGGTGCATTTTAATGCAGCTGGTGATCGTGATATTTTATACACCATTGCTTCACGGGCAATGCACGAACTTGTGCTGGTTAGCACGGGCGAACCCTGTGAATTTATGGCCGCGTTACCGCCGGCTATGTTAGCGCGTGAGACCGTTGCGGCGGGGAATGAATTAAGCTGATTAAAGGCCTTGCATTCAAGTAAAATATATAATATACTATTTAGGCAGTGTTCTTATGCGAACGCTGAGCATTGCTATATCGCGCGCATCGCTAGTCGAGGATGCGGTCGACATACTAATGCACTAAATTGTATATTTATGCCGCTTTAGCTCAGCAGGTAGAGCGCATCCATGGTAAGGATGAGGTCGCCGGTTCGAATCCGGCAAGCGGCTTAAGATAAGTAAAAGCTGATAACGTTGTGGTTATCAGTTTTTTTGTTGCCGTTTTTACTTTTGACACTCCGTCGTGAAATCGGTACAATGGAACTAATATGTTGAAGAGGAAAAGTAGCCGTTAACGGATCTGCAGCGAGTCATTGGGTGGTGGAAAATGACGATCATTAACGGTGAATGGGCCTCTGAGTGCTGGCGTGAACTAAGTAGCGTCAACGGTGTTTGCGCCTTAAGCAATAGTGGTGTCGTGTAGACGGCACAATTTAGGTGGTACCACGACTTTGAGCGTCCTATTGATTTTTAAATCAATAGGGCTTTTTTATTAAGTGTTGTCGGCTATCGTAACAACGTAAACATGTCGTAAAAGACCCAAATCGATCCGTCTTTGATGAAACACATTTAAGGAAAGAAGGAACTGAACATGACAAAAAAAGTAATTCTAACTGGCGATCGGCCAACTGGTAAGCTGCACATTGGCCATTATATTGGCTCGCTAAAAACACGGGTGGCGATGCAAGACTCTGGTGATTACGATCCATATATTATGATTGCTGATATGCAGGCGTTGACTGATAACGCGCGGGATCCAGAAAAGATTCGGCATAGTTTATTACAAGTTGCCTTAGATTATTTGGCGGTCGGCATCGATCCAGCAAAATCAACTATTTTAGTACAGTCACAAATTCCAGCATTGAATGAGCTAACGATGCATTATTTAAATATCGTCAACGTTTCACGGTTAAATCGTAATCCAACCGTTAAAAGTGAAATTCAGCAAAAAGGCTTCGGTCTAAGTATTCCCGCTGGCTTTTTAATCTACCCAGTTAGTCAAGCTGCTGATATTACGGCATTTAAGGCCAGTGTGGTTCCGGTTGGCGATGATCAGGAACCTATGTTGGAACAGACCCGTGAAATTGTACGCAGCTTCAATAGTATCTATCAGCGTGATGTTTTGGTGGAACCAGAAGGTGTATTTCCACCTAAAGGGCAGGGTCGCTTACCAGGTCTAGATGGTAATGCCAAAATGAGTAAATCGCTGAATAACGCAATTTATTTGGCCGATTCAGCAGATGAGATCCAGAAAAAAGTGATGTCGATGTACACCGATCCTAAACATATTCACGTGGAAGATCCAGGTCAAGTCGAAGGTAACGTGGTCTTCACTTACCTCGATGTGTTTGCTGAAGATCAGGCGCAAGTGGCAGCACTCAAGGCGCAGTACCAAGCTGGCGGTTTAGGCGACGTTAAATTAAAGCGTTACTTAAATGATGTTTTGCAGGCCGCGTTAGCGCCAATTCGGCAGCGGCGTGAAGAATACGCTAAAGATCCAGCTGCAGTTTATGCTATCTTAGCTAAGGGCAGTGCTAAAGCCAATGAAGTTGCAAATCAAACTTTGGCCGAAGTACGGGCGGCAATTGGGATTAATTATTTCGATTAAACTGATTTTGAGTTGTTTTTTTAAAACGTACCATGTAAGCTAATTTTACACAATGATGAAACTAGGTGACGATATGGAACTTGAGCAATTCATGCACGATTTAGCATCCGGTGCGCCAACACCAGGTGGTGGCGGTGCCAGTGCTTTAAGCGGCGCTACGGCTGCGGCTCTAGCTAGTATGGTGGTCAACTTGACCCAAGGTAAAAAGAAATATGCCGCTTATACCGCGGAACTACAGGCAATTCTTACCGCAACGCAACACTTAATTCCTGAGCTATTAGCTCAAATTCCAGCGGATGCTCAAGGCTTTGCGCCACTAACCGAAGCTTACCGTATGCCCAAAACTGATCCACAACGTGCGCCGGTACTGGAGGCAGCGTTGGTTGAGGCTACGCGCGTTCCATTAGCAGTTTTGCGGCAGTTAGACGGTTTGGTGCCACTGATTGAAGCGTTACTGACCAAAGGCAGTCAGATCATGCAAAGTGATGTTGGCGTGGCAGCAGTTGCTTGTCGTAGTGCACTAGAAGGTGCGGTGCTTAACGTTTATGTGAATACGAAATTGATGGCTGATCGACAGCAGGCCGCGGCACTTAACGCAACGGCTGCAGCTTTAGTTAATGATAATGCGATTCGGTGCCAGCGTGTTTACCAACAAGTTGTTGCTAAATTGCAGTAAAGCGGTGCGGCATGAGCAATATTTGAATAGAAACAAGGGGATCCGACGTGCAAGCGGCGGATTTTTTGGTAAAATGAAGTAAAGTAACCGGTTTAAAAAGGAGTGGTGTAATAATGGTGAAGTCAAAATTATTTGGCGCAATCGTGATGAGTGCGCAGAGTCTAGATCTGAGTATCGTCAATCTACGAACGCTAGAAGTTGTCGAGCGGGTTAGTGCACCAGTGGCGTTAGGTGAGCGTTTATTTTCCGACGGGGGGATTGATTTCGATGCGGTTAACGCAGCAATTACGGCATTGCGTGGCTTTCAGCAGCTAATGAAAGATTACGGCGTAACTGATGAACGAGTAGTCGCTAGTCATACGATCACATCGGCAGAAAATATTAATTTTGTACGCGACCAAATTTACACCAAAACGGGCTTGACCGTTCATTTCACCACGGTTAGCGAAGAACTATTATTTCGTTACGAGGCCGCCGCAGTTTACTTGCCGAATTTTAAGACCTTATCACAGCAAAACACAGTTTTACTCCAATTGGGTGCTAGTTCAATCACGTTAATGGTGTTTCAACACGGCGAACTGACAATGACGCGCGAACTGCAACTTGGCCCTATGCAAGTCGCACAGCGTATGGCCGAATTGGAGCACCGTGCAACGGCCTACGAAGATGTTTTGGCTGATTACATTCACTCGAAATTATTGGATATTTTGCGCTTTTTACCCCAGCAAGCCTTTACCCAAGTTATTCTGATGGGGTCAAAATTAACGTTGTTAGAAAATATGATTCCCCAAGGACAGCGGAGCTTAGCAATTAGTCATGAGCGGTTTAACCAGCGCTATCACGAAGTCATGACCTTATCGACCCAAGAACTGGAAAATGAGGAGCAACTGACGGAAAATGAAGCCAATGAGGTGGCGCCAACATTTTTGTTGTTGGACGAGATTTTTGATGCGCTACACACGGAAACCATTTGGCTATCAAATATTAAATTACTCGATGGTTTTGTGGTCCATTTAGGGAGCCACAATGGTAAATACGGTGCGTGGAACTTTGATGCTGCGGTGATTTCCGCGACACAACATGTGGCAGCACGTTACAATATTGACCGGAGCCACCAAAAGCAAGTTTTGCAGTTTGCCGTACAACTATTTGATCGTTTGCGCAAGATACATGGTCTAGGGCGGCGTGAACGGCTGTTGTTACAATTAGCGGCAATTTTACAGGATACTGGGCTATATTTGGACGCCAATCAGCACGCCTTTCATTCTGAATATATTATTCGTGCCAGTGAAATTCTGGGTCTAGATCATATTGAACAACTGATTGTAGCTGCAGTTGCACGCTATCATAGCTCGGCAGCACCGTCAGCTGACCTCAGTCATTTTAGCCAGTTACCATTAGAGCAGCGCTTGATTATCGCCAAGTTAGCGGCTATTTTACGCCTTGCTGATGCACTGGATGATAGCCACCAAGCCAAGATCAGTGCCATCAGCGTTAGTATTCGCCAAACGACAGTGACGATCACGGCAACAGCGACTAGTGATATTGAACTGGAAAAGTGGACTTTTGCTCAGAAAGCCGGCTTCTTCACGAACGTTTATGGGTTGCAACCAATTTTACAACGGAAGGGGCATTTGGGATGAATTTTGCTAAGCCAGAATATTTTGTTAATCGTGAATTAAGTTGGGTCGATTTTGATGATCGTGTGTTAGAAGAAGCGCGGGATAAAAGTAATCCATTGCTGGAACGCGTTCGTTTTCTCGGGATCACGCAAAGTAATTTAGATGAATTTTTCATGGTACGTGTAGCTTCACTACGTAAAATGCAGGCAGTGGCTTATTCCAAACCGGATGCGGCAGGGCTGCCGCCGACGGAACAATTAGCGGCATTAAGCGCCAAAATTCATCCATTGGTTGAAAAACAATACTCGACTTGGACGCGCTCCTTATTACCACAACTGGAAAAAGCAGGAATCAACTTACTTGATTATGCGCAGTTATCGAAGAAGCAACTTAGTTTTTGCGGACAATATTTTCATCAGGTGTTGTACCCTGTATTGACGCCACTAGCGGTTGATGCATCGCGGCCATTTCCGTTTATTGGTAACAATACCTTGAATTTAGCATTACGCCTAGTTAAGGCTGATACGACAGAAAAAAAGGATCGCCGTTTTGCTATGGTGCAAGTGCCCAACGTTTTTCCACGGGTGGTGACCTTGCCAGGTGAGAATCAATTTATTTTGCTGGAAGATGTGATCAAGCCATTTATTGATGAATTATTTACGGGTTTTAAGGTCAAAGAGGTACAGGCTTTCCGCGTGATCCGTGATATGGATTTTGATGTTGCTGAGGAAGATGCTTCTGATTTAATGAAGGAGATCGTCCACCAGTTAGCGATGCGTGAGCACACCAAGGTAATGCGTTTGGAGCTAGCCGCGGAGACGAGTAAAACGCTGCGCAAACGTTTGGTTAAGGCATTAGCGGTTCACGAAGCTGACGTATACGATATCAAAGGGCCAATTGATTTAACGGTTTTAAGTAAATTAGTTAAGGCAGTGAAAAATCACACTGAACTACTTTATAAACCATTTAAGGCCTACACACAGCCAGCGTTGCAACAGCCGGATCTATTTGCGGCCATCCGCCAACAGGATTTATTCTTACATCATCCTTATGATAGTTTCGATCCAGTGGTACAGTTGATCAAACAAGCTGCCAATGATCCAGATACCTTAGCAATCAAAATGACCTTGTACCGTGTATCCAGTGACTCGCCAATTATTCAGTATCTAGGTGTTGCCGCACAAAATGGCAAGCAAGTTACGGTTTTAGTCGAATTGAAAGCACGTTTTGACGAAGAGAACAACGTCCACTGGGCAACTGAATTAGAGAAAAAGGGCTGCCACGTGATCTATGGCTTAGTCGGCTTGAAAACTCACTGTAAATTACTGCTGATCGTGCGGCGCGAAAGTGATGGTATTCGGCGCTATATGCACATGGCAACTGGTAATTACAACGACGTTACTGCACGTTTGTACACTGATATGGGTTTATTCACCGCTGATCCTAAAATAGGGGTTGATGCTTCAAATATTTTCAATATGTTATCCGGCTTTTCCGAGCCCGATCATTTTTCCGAGCTGAATATCGCACCACTGACGCTACGTAAGTTTTTAAATGATCGTTTTGACGACGAGATTACTAACGCGCAAGCCGGTAAGCCAGCACATATCCGCATGAAAATGAATTCGCTGTCGGATAAACAAATGATTGAAAAAATCTACGCGGCCGCAGCTGCAGGGGTTAAAATTGATTTGATCATTCGTGGTATTTGTTGTCTGAAGGTGGGGATGCCAGGTATCAGTGAAAATGTCACCGTTCATTCAATTGTGGGTCGTTTTCTAGAACATAGCCGGATCTACTACTTTTATGCTGGTGGTGAAGAAAAGTTGTATCTATCCTCTGCCGATTTAATGAATCGCAATATCAGTCGGCGCGTTGAATTGCTATTTCCAATTTTACAACCAGATATCAAGGCGCAAATTGTCCAGATCTATAAGTTAATGTGGCAAGATAACTTAAAAACACGGGTTTTGCAAGCAGATGGCAGTTATCAAAAAGTCGACCGGCGGGGATTAACGCCGCTGGATGCGCAAGCCCATTTTGTTGCTAGTGCTACCGCTGCGCAAAAAAAGCCAGCCATAACTGAAAAGCCGCTGGATCATTTTGTTCCGATGCAAAAGCCTTGGTCGCCGGTAGATGACGATTAGCAGCTGGTCCAAATTCACTTTACTCGTTTAATTCACTTAATAAGGAAGCGTCGATAATGGAAAATTTTGTAGTGATCGATCTTGGCTCTAACTCGGTTCGCATGTCGATTACAGAAATCGATGATGACGGTAGTTTTCGTGCCGTTCAGCAGCATAAGGAAATGGTTCGTCTATCGGAAGATATGGGTGATGAGAAAATTTTGCGTGAACCGGCGATTAAACGAACGATTGCTGTGTTACAACAATTTGCGACTATTTATCAACAACTACCTAATGTCACGTTGCGGGCAGTAGCGACGGCGGCAGTACGTAGCGCTAAGAATCAGAAAAAGTTTATTAAGCGAGTGGCCGATGAAGTCGCCGGCTTAAAAATTGAAGTTATTCCCGGTACGATGGAAGCTTACTATGATTATTTAGGGGTGGTCAATACGCTACCTGTAACGAACTGTGTGATCATGGATACCGGCGGCGCTAGTTGTGAGCTGGTGCTGGTTCAAAACGGGAAAGCACAAAACTTGATCAGTCTGCCGATTGGTGCGGTTAATTTAACCGAAACGTTTTATAAAAATGGCGTTGATCAGTTGAAAACGGAGGACTTATTCTGGGAAACGACCTTTGTTAATCGACTATTCAACGGTGTTTGGTGGTTACGGCGCGGCCAAAATTTGCCAATCGTTGCCCTTGGTGGCAGTAACCGGACGCTGGCTAAAATCCAACGTAAAGGTAAAAATGTGCTTAACTTCGAAGATATTCACGGATTTCGGATGACGGTCAATGAGGTTAACGACGTCTACGCCAAGGTCATCAGCAAGGATCTAGCTGGACGTAAAAAAATCCCTGGCTTGGCCAAGGATCGGGCTGATATTATTGCGGGCGGCATGACGCCTATCGTTACAATTCTACGTTTTCTTGATTCTGATCGGGTGGTATTCTCGCAAAATGGTGTTCGCGAGGGTATCTTACATGAGCATATCAGTCAGTTACAAGAACAAGGTACGGTGCAATAAATAAACGAGCCATTAACTAATGCATTTACACTAGTTAATGGCTCGTTTTCATTTAATCATAAAATTCATTGCTGACAAGAAGTCGTGGATTCGTTCAGTTGGTTCGGTGAAGAAGGTTTGCGGATCACCGCTGTAGAGGATCTCGCCTTCCTCAAGGAAAATAATTTGATCGGCGACGCCTTTAGCAAATTCCATATTATGCGTGACAACGATCATTGAGTTATGTTCCTGTGCTAACTTAAGTAGTACCCGCAAGACATCGGCTTCTAGTTCGGGATCTAGTGCCGAGGTGGGTTCATCAAAGAACATGTATTTTGGCTTCATCGCTAGAGCTCGAGCAATGGCAACACGCTGTTGTTGACCGCCAGATAAGGCTGTGGGAAATTGGTCAGCCTTATCCGCTAAACCAACTTGGGCTAACAACGCCTTGGCTGTGGAGGTTGCAATAGCTGGTGCTTGTTTCAAAACGTGAATTGGTGCTTCGGTTACGTTTTTTAAAACAGTTAAGTGTGGAAACAAATTGAAGCTTTGAAAGACCATTCCTGTTTGTCGGCGCAATTGAAGCACATTCTTTTCAGAAATTGGTTGGCTAAAGTCCAACGTTAAATCATCAAAGTGATATAGTCCGTTTTCCGGTCGTTCCAATAAATTTAATGAGCGTAATAATGTCGACTTACCAGAGCCAGACGGGCCGACGATAACAGTAGTTTTATGCTCAGGAAAAGTGATATTCACGTCGTTTAAGGCATGACGTTCACCATAAATTTTATTCACATGTTCTAGTTTTAGCAATGTGATGGCTCCTTTCATTTTATTTGAATAACTGACTTAAGTGGTAACAATGCTAGTGTTGTGTCGGTACATACCGCGAAGTCCATTTTTCCAGATAGCTTTGCAGAATGGTTAGTACAGTACAGATCACGAGGTAAACTAGTGCAACCAGTGAGTATAGCAGTAGTGGTTCATAAGTTTTAGCTGAGATCTGCTGACCAACCGTGAACATTTCGACAATTGTGATGCTAGACGCAAGGGATGTGTCCTTGACTAAGCCAATAAATGAGTTAGACAATGGTGGCAACGAAACGCGGACCGCTTGCGGTAAAATAATGCGGAATAAAACTTGGCGCCGCGTCATACCAAGCGTTAAGGCAGCTTCCCATTGGCCGTTAGGAATGGATAAGATTGCCGCCCGAATTGTTTCTGAGCTGTAAGCACCCACGTTTAACGTGAAGGTAATAATGGCGGCGATCCAGGGACTGAATTCGATGCCTAGATTAGGTAAGCCGAAAAAGACGATAAATAATTGAACTAATAACGGCGTACTCCGAAATAGCCAAACGTAACCCCAAAACAGGCCGCGGACAATCTGAAACGGGCCACGCATCAGTGATAAGCGAACCATAGCAGTAATCAGCGCTAAAATGAGACCTAACACAAATGAGATCAGCGTTAGCGGGATAGTATATTTGACAGCCGCAGTAATGATCTGTGGCAAGGAGGAGGTCACAATTTCCCAAGTGCTACTCGACATAATGAACATCCTTTCTCTACAAGGTAATATGTAAAAAGAGTGACACAACTGGTCGCGCATGTGCGTGGTCATCGATAATTGGATGACGTATGACCAGTTGGCTCACTCTTTAGTATGTGGCTTCAAAGCTATTTTAGCTAACTTTTTTAATGAATTTAGTAAAAATACAGTTTTTACTTCTTGGTAACGTCAGTACCAAAGTATTTCTGTGATAAGTTCTTCAATGTGCCATCTTGTTTCAAACTCTTCAACGCCTTGTTAACTGATTTTCTTAGGTCAGTATCCTTCTTGTTCAGCATACCGCCAATTTTTTGTGTCTTAACGCTGGAACCAGTTGAAATTAACTTAATGTTGGCGTTTGGCTTTTGTTTCATGTAAGCACCCAACGCATCAATGGAATTGATCGTACCATCCGCGCGACCTTGTTGAACCAACGCGATTGACTGGGCAAAACCAGAACTAGAAACAATAGTCGCACCTAAACGTTGTGCATCAGCGGCGTTGTTACTGGACGTAGTTTGCGCCATCTTTTTACCCTTGATGTCGGTGATTTTCTTGATCTGCTTGTTACCTTTTTTCACGGCTAGTTGTGACTTACTATAAATGTAAGGCGAGGTGAAAAGATACTTAGCCTTACGTTCTTTAGTGGCAGCCATGTCATTTAGTACCAAATCATATTTATTACCGTTCAAGCCGGCAATTAATGAGTCAAATTGGGTTTCAACAAAAACGGGTTTTAAATTCAATTTCTTAGCAACTGCTTTACCAATCTCGACTTCATAACCGACTAATTTACCATCTTCATGGTAGCCATAAGGCTGGTAAGTACCTTCTAAACCGATTTGCAATGTGCCTTTTTTATTTAATTCAGCGGTGACGGCCTTACTAGCGGCGTGGCTAGGCGTAAAAGTCGGACCAACTGCTAATAAGAAGACTGCTGCTGTTGCCCCAAGTAGTCCCAAAAGCTTTTTCATATCTAAAATCCACCTTAATTAGTATTTGTTAACTTACAAATTGTCAACAAACATAAGTATATAACAATTCAGCCGATTTTTTAACTAAGTTGTTTAATTTTATTGACGGACTGCTAACTATATAAAAACCTAATAGCAATCTGGCGTAACGTGCTAAAATAATAGTAAACCTGATTGCTAAAAAGGAGTCACAAATGCCAAAAAAATTCTACCAACTGACGCGCCTACAGCGAATTGCAACGTTATTAGCACATAAATTATTATCAGTGACTGATGCTCATTTTTTTGCCAATAATACTGGCTTGACTCAAGAGCGTGCCAACCAATTAGTCGAAAATCAACTCACCACCTTTGCCTTACCGGAGGGCCTTGCCCGTAATTTACTGGTTAACGGCAAGCTACATCAAGTACCAATGGTCACTGAAGAACCTTCAGTGATTGCTGCAGCCAGCAACGGTGCGCGTTTGGCAGCTACTGGTGGCGGCTTTAGAACTAGTCAGCCCCAGCGTTTATTGTTAGGCCAGATTATTTTAACTGACATTGTCGATGTGGCGGCAACGACTGCAATGATTACAGCCCATGAAGCTGAGTTGCTGCAAGTAGCCAACGCAGCACATCCTTCGCTACAGCAACGTGGTGGCGGTGCACGGTGGCTACGGGTGCGACAATTAAGTGAGCGGGAGTTATCGTTAGATCTGGCTGTTGATGTCCAACAAGCAATGGGCGCCAATATGTTAAATACC
This sequence comes from Loigolactobacillus jiayinensis, assembly GCF_003946445.1. Lineage (GTDB taxonomy): Bacteria > Bacillota > Bacilli > Lactobacillales > Lactobacillaceae > Loigolactobacillus > Loigolactobacillus jiayinensis. Next base: position 16,060 of record NZ_RHOF01000044.1, read on the forward strand.
ATGCTGGAAGCCGTAGCAACCACTTTACAAGCTAAATGGACTATGCCAATATTAATGAGTATTTTGTCGAATTATGCGACTGAAAGTACAGTGACGGCCACCGTTGACATACCGATCACGGTTTTAGCGACGCCACAGTTTACGGGTATAAGTGTTGCGAAAAAGATTGCTGCTGCTAGTCATATTGCGCAAATCGATCCGTATCGGGCTGTGACGCATAACAAAGGGATCATGAATGGCGTTGATGCGGCGGTATTAGCCTTTGGTAACGACTGTCGGGTTATTGAAAGTGGCGCGCATGCCTATGCTGCCCGTGATGGTCAGTACCGTGGTCTTAGTCAATGGCAAGTTGTTGCCGATCAGTTGCACGGCGAATTAACCTTACCTTTACCGCTGGGCTTTGTCGGTGGTGCCACTAGATTGTTGCCAGCGGTGCAACCAAATCAGCGCTTAGCTACAGTTGAATCGGCACAAGAATTAATGCAGGTTATCTGTGCACTAGGCTTGGCACAAAATTTAGCGGCTTTAAAAGCGTTGGTGACCACGGGCATCCAGCAAGGCCACATGCGTTTACAAGCTAAAAGCTTGGCGGTGACCGCCGGCGCTCAAACCGCTGAAGTAGCGCCACTGATTGTTGCACTGCAACAAGCGCCGACACTAGACCTAGCTACTGCGCAAAAATTGTTGACTAAATTACGGCAGCAGCGCTAGCATATTTATTGCTGGTGCGTGCTTAATCAGTTATGCTTAAGCTACACTCCTAATAAGTTTCACCAATGGGTAGCTAGTCACTGAATGAGGACTAGCTATTTATTTTTATAAATTTTTTCAAATTTAGGGTTAATTTGTGCTGCTTTTTGAATATTATAAGAAAAAATTGCTATTTATGACATTATCCTATTGATTTAACCGCTTACTTTTTGGTATAATACTTATGAGGTCAATAAGGAGAGTGGTAATCATGGGTTATCGAAATGGCGCACGTGATGAGTTGACATTAACTGTCGTTGAACCATGGCAACGACAGTCAGGAGAATATTATTTATTGTTTCGTGATCGTAAAGGGCAACAGTATGAATGGCAACAGACACATCCGCGACGGTTATTCGAGCATACCGCCTCTAGTTTTCGGCTATATGCCGGTGATCAATTAGTCATCAAATTTACGGTACGCGCGTTGTTGCAAAATCAGCGCTATAGTATTCAGCATGTGTTCATCAAGCAGATTCGCCAACTAGCGCCGCGCATAGATTTAAGTTTCGAGCAGCAACAGGAATTTAAGCGGTTTAAGGCGGAGCTTGCTGACGGTAAATCTTTATATGAAGCTTATTGAAAATGAACGCTTAATTAAATCCAGACCAGTGAGACCAGTTATCAACTAGTTTAGAATCATTATCATGTGATTGAACCACTAAACTCGTTGCGCTAACTGGTTTTTTAGTTATTTTAATAGTTACGATTAGCCAAAATATTTCCCCTCAGTATTGTTAGTGTTATAGTAAAGTTTAAAGAAGGGGGCGCTGTCATGAAGCATAGTTATAAATTAGGTGCAACGCTAGTGATCGGGATTGTGGCCTTGCTACTACAATTTGTCTTTAGCCAAGCACTAGCTGCTCAAACTTTGGTGACTATTTTAGGTGCATTAATGGCCTTGTCGATGTTAATAGAAATGATCAAAACACTTCACTCTGGAAAATATGGGATCGATTTATTAGCGATCATGGCAATCGTAGCAACGCTGGCGGTGGGTGAATATTGGGCTAGTTTATTGGTGCTGGTGATGTTAACTGGTGGCGATTCCTTGGAAGACTACGCTGCAGCGCGTGCGGGAACCGAGCTAAAGGCCTTGCTGGATAATTCGCCGCAAGTTGCGCACCGTTTGCAGGGCGATCAATTGACTGATATTCCGGTGAGCGCCGTCCAAGTTGGCGACCAAGTTGTGGTTAAGCCAGGGGAAATGGTGCCCGTTGATGGGCGTGTTCTACGTGGCGTTTCCAGCTTTAATGAAGCTTCCTTGACCGGCGAAGCACGACCAATTGAAAAACCAGTGGGCGCTGAATTATTATCCGGCGCATTGAATGGTGATGTGTCAGTAACGATGCTGGCGGAGCAAACGGCTGCAAATAGTCAATACCAAGCAATCATTAAGTTGGTTAAAGAATCTGAAGCTCAGCCCGCTCATTTTGTTCGTATGGCTGATCGTTATGCCGTTCCCTTTACCGCAATTGCCTTACTGATTGCTGGGCTAGCGTGGGCGATTTCCGGCGACCCCGTCCGTTTTGCTGAGGTCTTAGTGGTAGCTTCACCGTGCCCATTGATTTTGGCCGCACCAATTGCGTTAGTTGCCGGAATGAGCCGTGCCAGCCGAAATGGTATTATCGTCAAAACAGGCACGACCATTGAAAAATTAGCCCGTGCGCGGACTATTGCGTTTGATAAAACGGGCACGATCACCCAAGGACAGCTAAACGTGACCAAGGTAGTCCCATTGGCGCAACTTGATGCAGCTAAACTGTTGCAACTTGCTGCTAGTGCCGAACAACAATCGAGTCACATTTTAGCGCGCTCTTTGGTGCAGTACGTCGGCGTCACGCAATTACTGCCACTGAGTCATCTAAATGAAGTGACTGGGGCTGGGGTAAGCGCTGATGTCGCGGCACAGCATGTCAAAGTTGGTAAACTCAACTATGTCGCACCAAAACGCACAAGTTCGCCGACCCAACAGACTGCGATTCATGTGGCGGTGGATGATGAATATGAGGGGTACATCGAGTTTAGTGATCAAGTCCGACCGGAAGCAGCAGCAACGATCACAGCATTACGCCAGCTAGGCTTAGAACACGTAATGATGTTGACCGGTGACCAAGCAGCGATTGCCGCAACCATTGCCACTGAGGCTGATGTTGACGAATACCACGCTGGCTGCTTGCCACAAGACAAGATTCAATTGCTCAAGGCGGTGGCGCCTGCGCAGCAACCGGTGATTATGGTTGGTGATGGGGTCAATGATGCGCCTTCACTGACGGCTGCGGATGTTGGTATCGCAATGGGGGCACATGGTGCAACTGCAGCCAGCGAATCAGCTGATGTTGTGATTCTAAAGGATGATCTAGGGCGCGTTGCCCGTGCTGTTGCTATCGCTAAGGACACAATGCGGATCGCTAAAAGTGATGTGCTGACAGGAATCGTTATTTTAGTGGTGCTAATGTTGATTGCCGCCACTGGTGTCATTCCGGCCTTAGTCGGTGCTTTGCTCCAAGAAGCTGTCGATACGATCACTATTTTATTGGCACTACGGGCACGCAAAGACACCAAACAATCACTAGTTCAGCAGGTACGACAAACTAAATTAGGGTAGTGTGGTTGAAAAATTGCGCGACTATTCTGCAATATCAAGGTCTCCGTGACTCAGCAAGTTAGCTGACGTGATGGGGATTTTTTGCCAGCTTTTTACAGGTAAAAAGATAGTGGTCAATTGCCGTATGATAGCGCATAATAATAGGACAAGAATATAGTGAAAAGAGTGGAAATGTGTTACAAGCAAGGAAAACGATCCTAACGTGGTCGGCAACCCAGTGGCATGATTATGAACAACGCGGTCTGCAATTAGATAATTATGCTGTGTTTGAAAATGCTGCTGGTAGTTTAGGCTGGATTGGTTTTGGTGCGGTGGCCACTTATACGCCAACTGCCGCCAATGCTTTTACTGAAGTCGCGGCGTGGCTGACTCAGTTACAAGCTGAGCTAACAAGTGTGGTGGCACCCCAGGATATTGCCATTTTAGGTGGCTTTTCTTTTACCGCTAAGGGCGCACAGCAACAGGATGCTTGGGGCGCGTTAGCTAATGGCTACTTTGTTTTACCACGTTTTTTGGTGAAAAAGACAGCGGCACAAACGGTATTGATCGAGTTAACGCAAGCTGAGTTTGCCACAGCTGATAGTCTGGCTGATTTTGAGGCGTTCTTGCCTCCGCTTGCTAGTGAAAACCCAGTAGCTCGTGCATTGGTGCAAACCGAGCAAGCAACCCAATGGCAACAGGCGGTAACTGAGGTCGTGCAGCAACTGCAAACTGATCCACAGTTAGAAAAAGTGGTGTTGGCACGAACTTTGCAGGTTAGCAGCCAGCAACCATTTGTGGTCAGTCAATTATTAACAACGTTGCGGCAGACACACGCGGCGGTTTATCATTTGGTATTGAAAGTCGCTGATCAAGTGTTTATCAGTGCGACACCAGAACGATTGGTGGCCTTAAAGGGTCGCCAATTGGCCACGGCGGCAGTGGCAGGTACTGCGCCGCGTGCAAGTGATCCAGTTGCTGATGAAGCGCTGGGGGCTGCGTTATTAAGGGATGCAAAAAATCGGCGTGAACAGCAGATTGTTGTCACCGCAATTCGGCAGCAGCTCCAAAACATCACAACGACCTTAAGTGTGCCAACACCGCCCCGCTTGCTGAAAAGCCAACAAGTACAGCATTTGTATACGCCAATTACTGCAACCTTGCAAGCTAGCGTAGATCTATTTGGTGTGGTGGCAGCGTTACATCCGACGCCAGCACTAGGTGGGCAACCGGCGGCTTTAGCGTTGCCACTGATTCAACGATTAGAGCCACAATATCGTGGGTTATTTGGTGCACCATTTGGCTATGCAACGTTGGCTGGTGATGGCGAGTTTGCTGTGGCGATTCGGTCAATGTTAGTCCAGCAAAAAACGGCGTTGTTATTTGCCGGCGCTGGAATCGTTGCTGCCTCACAACCAGCTGTGGAGGTTCGAGAAACCGCCTTAAAGTTTGAACCAATGCTACAACTGCTAAAGTGAGTGGGGTTAGCTGTGGGGTAAATTGATTATTGAAATGTGAGTGTTTGGTGTAAATTAACAGACCACGCGTTTATTTTAGTTGTGGTGCAGAGGAGCATTTGTTGTGAAAAATGAAACATTAACATTAAATACGCATCGCTTAATTAGCGGCTTGGTGGCCCAAGGGGTGCGACATTTTGTGATTTCGCCGGGTTCACGCTCGACGCCGGTTGCTATCTTGATCGCCGAGCGCGTTAAGGCTGCGGCAAATTTAGCCTTATATGTGGACGTTGATGAACGCTCAGCGGCTTTTTTTGCGCTGGGTATCGCTAAAACAGGTCAGGTACCAGTGGTGTTACTTTGTACCTCAGGCACAGCCGCAGCAGAGTATTTACCGGCGTTGGCAGAAGCGCATTTAAGCCATATACCATTAATTGTCTTGACCACTGATCGGCCGTTAGAATTAACCAATATCGGGGCACCACAGGCCATCGATCAAACTAATTTGTATGGTAGCCAGGTTAAGCAGTCACAACGGCTAGTGTTACAAGATGACGGGCAAACCAATGCTGACTTCATTGCTTTTCAAACGCAGCGCAGTGTTTTGGCTGCTTTAACTGCACCTAAAGGCCCGGTACAATTTAATTTGCCATTGCGCAAGCCCTTATTACCCGATCTTCGGGTCACACCACCCGCAATTAAAGCGTTAGCGGCTTTACCAACGACTGCAGCCTTAACACCGACTGATTTAACCGTGATTGAGCAGCAGTTACAAGGTAAAAAGGTGCTTTTGATTGCTGGACCAGAGGAAGTAATGACTTACCGGACGGCGTTATTGACGCTAAGTGAAAAGTGTCAGTGGCCGCTGTTAGCCGATAATTTAGCTAATTTACGCGGTCATGGCCCTGTGATCAGCAATTTTGATCTTTTATTTCAAGCTGAAAGCGATTTGCCAGAGGACTTACAACCAGACGTGATTCTGCGCTTTGGTGGGACACCAGTTTCAGCGCCCTTAATGCAATGGCTTAGTCAACAAACGGTGCCGCAATATCTGATTGGTGATCAGCAGCAATTAGCTGATTATAGTTTGGCTACTAGCCACGTTTTGGCCGTAGATGAGCAGTTGTTCATCGAGGAATTGGTGGCGGTGTTACCAGCGCAAAGAACAGCTTATTGGGCAAGCTGGCGGACGTATAGTCAGCGGCTGCAAGCTAGTTTACCAACAACTGCTGACTTAAATGAAATTACGACGGTTCAAACGTTGGATCAGCAGTTGCCGGCTAACAGTCGCTTGTTCATTAGTAATAGCATGCCCATTCGTGATGTAGAAGATTTTTATCAAGGCCAACAAGTGCGTGAGCTTTACTGCAATCGCGGCGCTAACGGCATCGATGGTGTGGTATCGACAGCGGCAGGGATGGCAACTGCAGGTGGGGCCAATTATCTGTTGATTGGTGATTTGGCGCTGTTTCATGATATGAACGGTCTAATGATGCTACGCCGCTACCAGCTGAATTTAACGATCATTGTGATCAACAACAACGGCGGTGGTATTTTCTCATTTCTGCCTCAAGCCGCGGCGACTGACTATTTTGAAGATTTATTTGGGACGCCGCAAGAATTAGATTTAGCGCAAGTAGCAAGGTTATATGCGCGCACATACCAAAAAGTGACGACGATCACTGCATTGGAACAGGCCTTGACCAATCAGGTTCAATTTATTGAAGTTGAAACGCAACGTGGGAAAAATGTGCAGCTACATCGGCAATTGATCAGCGATTTGCAGGTGCTGTTAGCTCATGATTAAGCGAACAGTAGTTGTACGCGAGCAACTTTATCGCTTCACAACTTGGGGGCAGCCGCAAGCTGAGGCCTGGTTATTTTTGCATGGTTTTATGGGTAGCAGTGTTGACTTTGCGCCGATTGCGGCAGTAATGCCAGGGTATCGGATCAGCTTAGACTTACTCGGTTTTGGGCCACAAGCCGCAACCGTGCCGGCTACGCGTTTGACGATGGCAGCACAGGTTGAAGATCTAACCCTACTGTTGGCAGCCTTGGGTGTGACGCAAGTTAAGCTAGTCGGCTATTCAATGGGCGGCCGGTTAGCGTTAGGCTTTGCATTAACACAACCGCAGTTAGTCACGCATTTGTATTTGGAAAGTAGCACCGCTGGTCTGGCTAATGCCGCCCAGCGCCAGCAACGGCAGCAGCATGATCATGAATTAGCGGAACAGATTCGCGGTGCTGGCTTACCGGCTTTTGTCGCCGTGTGGGAACAATTGCCGCTGTTTGCCAGTCAACGCGCTTTACCGGCAAAACAACAGCAACAAATGCGCCAGCAACGGTTAGCGCAAAATCCGCAGAATTTAGCGGCTTCCTTGGAACAAATGGGTACCGGCAGTCAGCCTAATTTTTGGCCTAGGTTACCACAATTGACAGTTGCAACGACAATTATTGTAGGCGCACAAGATGCAAAGTTTTGTCATCTGGGGCAGCAGTTGCAGACGCAACTAGTGAATTCACGACTATTGCTGCTTGCCGGTGTGGGCCACAATACTCATTTTGAAGCGCCAGCACAGTTTGCGGCAGCGCTAAAAGGAGATTAGCATGCGAATTACCCAGTTACATTTACAACAAGTCGGCCTACCGTTGCAAACCCCCTTTGTTACTGCTCACGGCACGACGACTGTGCGCATTACCACGCTGGTGACAGTCTATTTAGATAACGGCTATCAGGGAGTGGGTGAATTGACCGCCTTCACTGACAGCGGCTATTTACCGGAAACGCAAGCTAGCGCATGGACTGTGCTACAACAAGAAATTGCGCCATTGTTGCGTGATTTCACATTTGCAATGCCCACGGAATTAGCGGCGTACTTGCAGCAGCACTTGCGCGGCAATCAATTGGCGCAAGCGGCGGTAGAAACAGCTGTCTGGGCAGCATACGCGCAAATGCAGCAGCATCCGCTAGCTGAGTTAATTGGTGGCCAAGTTAAGCCAGTTCCCGTGGGCATCAGTTTAGGCCATTTTGATAGTACCAAAGCGTTGTTGGCTCAAGTCGCTGCCGGCGTGGCCGCTGGTTATCAGCGGGTGAAATTAAAGTTAACTGGGCCGGCTGATGTGGCGCAGGTGCAGGCTGTACGTAGGTTGTACCCGCATTTAGCCTTGATGGTGGATGCTAATTCAGCGTTTACGACTACTGACCTACCAACGTTGCAACAGTTAGATCAATTGAATTTAGCTTTGATTGAACAACCCTTAGCTGCGGATGACTTTGTGGAACATGCGTGGTTACAGCGACAATTAAAAACGCCACTGTGTTTGGATGAAAATATTTTAAGCTTAGCTGATGTACAAACGGCAGTCGCGCTAAAAAGTTGCCGCGCCATTAATCTAAAAATCACGCGCGTGGGTGGCTTAACTGCTGCTCTGGCAATTGTTGCTTACTGTCGGCAACAGAATTTAATGGTGTGGTGCGGTGGTATGTTGGCCAGCGGGGTCAGTCGGGCGTTTGATTTGGCGCTGGCCAGTCGCGCTGAATTTGTTTTGCCTGGTGACATTTCCGCCAGCGCGCGCTATTTTCAACAAGATGTGTTGGCGCAACCCTTGGTATTACAAAACGGCTGCCTACAACTGGCGCCGACACCTGGTTTAGGTGCAACGGTGGCACCTGTGGTCGTGGCGCAATATTTACAGCACGAGCTTTGGCTTCAACTCTAAGCATTCAGCATGAACGATGTTTAAAAAGAGAAATACACAAAAAGGCTTATCCAGAATTAATCAAAATTGATTTCTGGATGAGCCTTTTTGTAACCAGACAATAGAGGGCATAACTTATATTATACGTGGCTATGCTGATGCCAATAATATAGTGGCAACCCGATAATGGTTAAGCCAATGCCGGTCAAAGCCAAACCTGGTTGGGTGATCAGCGTTTCAATTAAGATGAATAGGCCACCGACTAGGGCTAACAACGGAATCAGTGGATAGCCAGGGACTTTATACGGCCGCTCTAATTCTGGTTCACGGCGGCGAAGAATAAATACAGCCACGAAAATCAGACAACTAAAGCCCCAAATAACGAAGACTAACATGTCGGTTAATAAGTCAAAACTGCCAAATAACATCATCACGATTGCGACAGCTAATTCGAATAAGCCAGCGATATAAGGCACTTTGGTGTGTGGAGTTAAACGACGAAAATACTGGCTGAATGGTAATTGATCATTATAAGCAAGGGCAAACGGGATCCGCATCCCAGTCAAGGTATAGCCATTGATTGCCCCATAAACGGAGATCAAAATACCAATGGTGACTAATTTGCCGCCGGCGACACCAAAAATTTGAAAGGCAGCATCAGCCGCTGCGTTGAGATTGCCTTGGAGCGCATTTAACGGTAGCGTTCGTAAAAAGACAAAATTGATGACGACATAAATCAAGGTGATCAGCGCTAGCCCAAGAACGATGGCCAAGGGGAGGTCACGTTGCGGTCGACGCAACTCACCAGCAATACTGCCCACGTTCAACCAGCCATCATAGGCGAACATTGTCGCCAGTAAGCCGCCGCCAATGGCAGTCCAAAGACCTTGCTGCGGGCCAGCCGTTAGCGGTAATAAGGCAAAATGGACTGGTGCTGGTGTTAATAAGCCGAAAATCACGATCAAGACGATCGGAATCAATTTGAAAATTAGCGTGATTACCTGTAGTGCACCACCAACGCGGGCACCAAGAAAATTAATCAGGGTAATACTTGTGCCACACAGAATGGCCAAGGGCAGGAGCAGGCCATTAGCCAAGTGAAATAAATTGATCAGCTGAGTGCTGAAAATAATCGATAACGCCGCCACATTAGCTGGAAAATAAATCAGCATTTGTGCCCAACCCAGTAAAAAGGCCCAGGGTTTACCGTACGTGTATTCGACGTATTTGATGGCGCCGCCAGTTTGGGGAATCGCAGTGGCTAATTCAGCAACCGTCAAGCCGGCACAAATCGTCAAAATACCGCCGAGCAACCAAACAAATAAGGTCAGGTTAGCGGTACCGGCTGCGGTGGTGACACTGGCGACTTTAAAGAACACGCCACCGCCGATCACCGTCCCCATAACTGTAGCTAGTGCCGCCGGTAAGCCCATTTCACGTTTTAAGCCGTTTTGTTCCATAATATCTAATCCTCACTAAAATAGAATAAGCGGAGTATAGCATGGCTTTCTGAAAATTTCGTTAAAATAGCTTTATTTTTTATCAACCGCATGGCCGCCAAATTGATTACGCAACGCGGCAACAACCTTACCAGTGTAGGTGTCATCTTCCATGGAGCGATAGCGATTCATTAAGCTGGCGGCGATCACTGGTGTGGGGACTTGCAGCCGCAGTGCTTCTTCAAGTGTCCACTTACCTTCACCAGAGGAGTACATTTTACCTTGCAAATGTTTTAAGCCAGGATCTTCCTTGAAAGCATCAGCGGCGAGTTCCATAAGCCAACTGCGGATAACTGAGCCGTGGTTCCACATAGCAGCCACAGCAGCGTGATCATAGTCGAATTCACTATGTTCTAGCACGTCAAAACCTTCCGCAATCGCCTGCATCATGCCATACTCGATACCATTGTGGATCATTTTTAAATAATGACCGCTACCTACAGCGCCGGTATAAAGGTAGCCACCTGGTGCCGCAATTGCTTTAAATAAAGGCTCAATCGTGGCAAACTGGGCTTGATCGCCGCCAATCATGAAGTTGCCGCCATTTAAAGCGCCGGCCATACCACCAGAAGTACCGACATCAAAGAAATGAATCCCTTGTTCAGCTAGTAGCGCATTGTGCGCCAGCGAATCACGGTAAAATGAGTTGCCGCCATCGATCACCATATCACCAGCACTTAGTTTTTGACTTAATTCAGTGATAACGTCTTGGGTGATTTGACCTGCAGGTACCATGACCCAAATAAGCCGCGGCGTTGGTAACTGCGCGATCAAGGTCGTCGTATCGGGAGCTGCTTGGGCGCCAACTGCAGTCGCTTGGTCGCGGGCAGCTTTGTTTAAGTCATAAGCCACAACTTGTTGCTCATGCTGTTGCAAATTAGTGACTAAATTTAATCCCATCTTACCTAAACCAATCATACCTAATTTCATTGAAAAGGGCCTTCTTTCGTTTGCTAGTAGTTGCAGTATACGAAAAAAAGTTTCCTAAATCAAGCTATATTAAATGAAAATATATTTCATACAGTTTCATTTATGGTATACTAAATCTAATAAAAGTAGGTGAATGGAATGAATGAAATCACACAGCGGATACAACAATTTACTGCAGAATTATCTAGTGCTGAGCAAAAATTGGCCGTCTTTTTACAGCAACCGCAAAATTTGCCGGATAATTTAACGATTGGTAGTTTGGCACAAGCTAGTCAGGTTTCACCGGCGACGGTTTCGCGCTTTGCTAAAAGCTTAGGCTACGCTAACTTTGCCGCATTGCGGGTGGCTTTGACCAGTGAAGCGCAGCAACAAAAGCCATTATTTCAGGAAGTCGAGGCGACTGATGATGCGTTGACGGTGGCACATAAAGTATTTGCAGCCAACCAGCACTCATTAAGCAGTACGCTAGCTTTGTTACGCCAAGCTGACTTAGAGCAGGCCGTCAATTTATTGACGGCAGCACGCCAAGTTGGTTTCTTCGGCTTGGGTGGTTCCAATATTGTGGCCGCTGACGCCTACCATAAATTCATGCGCACGCCGCTAACGGTGAGTTTTAACGCGGATTTTCATTTACAATTAATGCAGGCTGCACGACTACAGGCAACTGATTGTGCGGTCGTGATTTCGCATACTGGTCGGGATGAGCAAGTTTTACAACTAGTCAAACAATTACAGGCTAATCAAGTTCCGATTGTAGTGGTGACCAGTTTCGGCAAGGCGCCGCTAGCCCAATATAGCGCGGTAACTTTTGTGTCGTTAGCCGACGAATCAAAATATCGTTCTGAAGCGTTATCGTCAATGTTGGCGCAAAGTAGCATTATCGATACCTTATTTTTGCTGGTGAGTCTTGCCTTGCCTAAAGCAACCCAAGCAACATTTGAGCAGATTCGTCAAGTGATCGGCAGTACACGGCGCGACAAATAAAAAAGTCGTCACCAGAAAGTGAGACGACTTTTAGAATTAAGGCTATTGTTGTTGAATCGAATAAGTGCGGTGGTCGGCCTCATCGTAGATTTCAAAGGGCTGCTCGTAAGCAGCGGTGATCTGCAATTCAAAACCATACTGATCGAGAAAAAGTAACTGATGTGCGGTTAAGGCGGTTACCTTGCCAGCTAAGGAATGCCCATCGATGCTAATTGCCAGTTGCGGCGATATTTTCAGCTGGTGTAGCCGCTTTTGTTGCGCGTCAAAAAAAGGCCAAGTGCCGATATAAATCGCCGCTAAATTGTTTTGTGGTGCCGCCTTAGTTGGCCACTTCAAATTAAAATGTTGAATTCTTTGAAGCCAAATCTGACTATGATCAACGACTTTTTTAAACATTAGACTGAGCACCTTCTCAGTGGTTGGTAAAAACCGCATGCGGTGTAAAATAGTTGCCAACCGATAATTTCAAACCGCTTTCCGGCGGCGACCAAGACGTTTATCTGTGCATTATTCTGGATAGTCTCATAATAACACGTTTACCTAATAATGACCGCAAACTAGTCTAATATTTTGCCGTTATTTTGCGGTGGCTGAAATGATTTATGAAACTTGTGGCGTGAACGCAGGATTATCGCTTTTTATGCTGAATTAAGGTAAAATTAAGCTTAGAACAAGTGTGTATTTTGTAAATGATCTGAACGAACATGGCCCAAACGTAGACTATATTTCAAAACTTAAGCGACTTCTTGACACGTTACGCGAAAGGGAAAAGGTGAAGTTATGTTAAAACTTGGCATTATTGGTACAAATTGGATCACAGAACAATTCATTCAAGCTGCATTAGCCACCGGCAACTATGAACTGACAACCGTTTATTCGCGGCATCAGGAAAAAGCGCAAGCCTTGGCGGACAAATATCAAGCTAGTGAAACGTTTACAGAAATCGACCGCTTCTTTGCGGAAGGTCAATTTGAAGTGGTCTATATTGCCTCGCCAAATAGTTTACATTTTCAACAGGCTAAGTTGGCGATTGCTGCAGACAAGCATGTGATCGTTGAAAAGCCAGCTTTTTCTAACCCAACAGAAATGGCGAACATTACGGCGTTGCTGTCAAATAAGCCTAATTTATTCTTATTTGAGGCTGCGCGTCATGTTCACGAACCGAATTTTAAAGCCGTTCAAACCGCCATTCAGCAGCTGGATAAGGTGCAAGGCGCTGTATTAACGTATATGAAATATTCATCGCGTTATGATCAATTTTTAGCTGGCAAAGAACCAAACATTTTCTCGCCACGCTTTTCTGGAGGCGCGTTACAGGATCTCGGGGTTTACGTGGTTTATGATGCCGTGTCGTGGTTTGGGGTGCCTAAAGCGTTGAATTATTACGCCAGCTTATTACCAAATGGCGTTGACGGTCGTGGAACTGCCATTTTACGGTATGCAGATTTTGATGTTACGTTGATCATTGGTAAAAACGCAACGTCGTATTTGCCGTCAGAGATTTATGGTTTGCACGAAACGTTATCACTAGACGATAATGCTGCTGATTTGCAGACGGTGACGTTGCATCAAGGGGACAAGACAACGGTTCTAAGTACACCACCGCTGGACAACCCAATGATTCCAGAAGCAGCTGATTATTACCGCATTATCACCGAAAACGACCGGGATGCCGCTGCAGCAGCAGGTCAGCTTAGCCGTCAGGTCAACCAAGTATTATATGATTTACGCCGCTCAGCAGGGATTGTATTTGCTGCGGACATAGAGGAGCAAAAATAGAAATGGTCAGTAAGATTTTTGAATCAATTTGGCAAGAACTCGGCTTTAATGAACCAACCGCAATTCAAGCGGCAGTCTATCAACCGCTAAAAACTGACGACTCAGTACTGGGCTTAGCGCCAACTGGCTCAGGTAAAACATTAGCTTTTGCGTTACCGCTGCTTGAAAAACTTGTCCCTGGTGACGGTCTGCAACTATTGATTTTAGCGCCGGCTCAAGAATTAGCTATGCAGGAACGGACTGCAATTCAGCCATTTGCTAAGGCGGCTGGATTAACGATTCAGGCTGTAGCTGGTGGCGCAAATATTCGGCGCCAAATCGAACGTTTGAAGCAAAAACCAGAAGTTTTAGTGGCAACACCAGGACGTTTACTGGAATTGATCGACCAACGTAAAGTTAAAATGCACACGGTACAGACTATCGTCATCGATGAAGCAGATAAGCTACTAACTGATGAAAGTCGAGAACGAACGCGCGATGTTGTACGCCGCGCACCAGGTGAAACGCAGCTGGCGTTCTTTTCGGCGACTAAAATTCCAATTTTAGACGAGCTGCCAAAATGGTTTGGTGTACCGGTAACAACCTTTGATGTTCGTGCTGAAGATAATAGTGCTGGTGAAGTACAACACCTCTTTTTGGAGGCACCAATTCGTAAGCGGGTTGATTTATTGCGGCGTTTAAGTCATATTGATGATTTTTATGGCTTGGTCTTTTTTGCCACTTTAGCGGAGCTGGAAAAAGTCGCTAAAGTCTTACAGCATCAACACGTACCATTAGCAATTTTGGACAGTGATCTACGGCAAACGGAACGGGAAAAAGCCTTGACTGGTTTGCGTAAACGGCAAATTAAATTATTATTGACCACTGATGTTTCTGGGCGAGGCTTGGATATTCCGGCATTACCAGCAGTCATCAATTATGATTTACCGCTTGATTTGATCACCTATATTCACCGTGCTGGCCGTACAGGGCGAATGGGCCAAGCGGGTTCGGTGATCACTTTAGGCAATGAACGGCAATTCCGTGATTTGAAGCAATTAGTTCGTAGTCGCTATCAAGTTGAGCGTGGTTATTTACACGAAGGTAGCTTGACCACAACTCAGCCTGAGCACGACGTTCATCCAAGAAAAAAGCCAACGCCAACAGCAGCTAAGCAGGTTGCAACGCCAGTTAAGCCGAAAAAGAAGAAGCAACGGCAGCGCAATCGCTTGAACAAAGGTAAACGGAGAAAAACGAACGAGGGCGACAAGAATGATTGAACATAATGTGGCTGAAGTAATGACAATCATGACTAGTAGTACTCAGGCGCACGACTTATTAGAACAAGCCCTGGCTGCCGCAAAAATAGATGATTTTGTTCTTGCACAGCAACAGCTGCAAGCTGCCGACACGGCATTGACGGATGCCCATAATGCGCAGACGACCTTATTGACGCGTGAAGCACGTGGGCAAACAGTGCCGATGACGTTATTATTGATTCATGCACAAGATCATTTGATGAGTACGGTTACCTATCGTGATGCGGTCAGTGAGTTAATTACGCTATATCAAAAAATTGCTGGTCTTTTAGCAAAAAATGCAGCTGAATGATTTTAATTTAAATTTGGATAGCGTATACTAGAGCGTATCGTAAAGTGGTTTTGCTATATTCTCTAGTAAAATTTAACGTAAATGACATTGCTTATGGAGGTGACCGCAAATGAAAGTTGAACAGTTACTGAATGTGCCTGCAGCATTTCTCTACCATCAAATCATTGATGCGGAACTTTTTGAAATCCATGCACACACCGGCCGCCAGTTGACTGCAGCACAACTGGAGGGCTTTACTTATCAAAAGCAACTAGATGATGCGACGCGCGCGCAAGTTACGATTACTAAGAATGTGCTTAATCGTAGCTATCATTACCAAACGGTCACTGACTTTAATCGCTATGAAGTTAAATACGATATGTTGCCAGTAGAAACTGATAAAAGTAAGATCGTTTATGAAGAAAAAGTAATCGCACGTGCTTGGCAGCAGCGCTTCCTTGATTTTGTTAGCAATTCATTACTTGGTGGCTTACGGCGGCATAATTTCCGTAAGATGTTCCAGCAAATCGAAAAATCTTATTAAAAGTATACAAAAAATCCGCCTTCAACTGAAGACGGATTTTTACGTTAAAGCTTGATCATCGGGTGTGTTTCGCGGTGCTTGCAAATTTGGCTCTTTGTCAAATCCTGTTGATAGCTAATTTTAGGCAGAATTGGAAGTTAAGC
>NZ_RHOF01000045.1 GCF_003946445.1 Loigolactobacillus jiayinensis
AACAGATAAAAGTTTATATTATTTCAATTGTCAACTTGACAGGGCCTAGTACAAGGGCAACTTATTTTTGTACACTTAATTAGCATTATTATCGGCTGTCTTCTGCTCATTATCACCAAAATCGATAACTTGCAGATTATTTGTGTCGTCTGTTAAATGCGCATTCGTATATTGATACGTCTGAACTCGTGTCTGTAAACCTGAAGTGGCAACGTAACTAGTCGTATACGTCACAGAAAAGTCAAAAGTTGTTTGATTGTTTTTCGTCAGCACTTGGGTCACATCGACCTTGAAATCAGTATGATCAATATTACTATTGGCGTCACGAGCCTGCGTAATAAATGTAGCTAGTTTTTTATACGCCGCGGCATCCGTACCATTTTTGAAGAAGGCGGCCAATGTCGCCGTATTATTAGCGTTAGCTGCATTGGTAGCATTCCCGGCGGTTTGGTAAAGTCGTGTCAGCAAAGCTTGTGCTTGTGCCGTCGTTGGAAGCGTGGTGAAATCAGCCTGCACATTCTGTTCGGCTGCCTTTGTTAACGTGACCGCCTTAGTTTTAACGGTTTTACCCGCTAACTTAGTTTCTAAATGTAATTTCAAATTAGCTTCCCAATTTAAGGCTGGAAGTGTTAACTGCCCATTTTGCAACGTGCCCTTATTTTGACCATTGACGAATACTGTTGCATTGGCCACATTACTGTGTACCACCGGCGTCACGGGCTTTAACGTCAAATCGATCGTTTGTGCGTCGGCTGCTAGAAAAGTCGCATGTACCGTCCGTGATAAAGTTTTATCATCGGTTTGTGCAGAAACTTTTAGCGTATAAGTCCCCGGAATAAAGGGACCAATTTTTTGAGTGGCAGTTGGTTTCTTCGCCGTCACGTTTTGACCATCTAAATAAATTGATGGCTCCGGTAAATCAGTTGTGATCGTCCGATAAGTCGGTGTGATCGTCAATTGATAGGCAGTAAAAATAAAATGACGCCCTTCCTTAATAAAGCCAAGGGTCCCATCTTTAGTTGAGCTTGCTTTTTTCAACTGTGCCTTACTCGTTTTTAGATATTGCGGGTTGGCCTTAGTAAAGCGAACAAATGGCCGACTATTACCCGGTGTCAAGCGAAGATCAGCATCGTTACTAGCCATGATTTGACTAACACGACTAGGGTTATTGGTGGCCAACACAGTGAAAGCACGATCTAACTGAGCGCTACGGCTAAAATAGTGTTGGCCAAAGAAAAAAGCTCCTAATAAAATGATAACGACGATGATACCAATAAACCACCATTTACGTTTGCTTTTATGTGAACGGCCTTGTTCTTTTGGCTTCGTTTCGTTCTTTTCAGTAACCGTCTTAGCTGCTTGTTCCGGTTCTTTTTCAGCAGAAGCAGCTTCAACTTGTTCCTCAGTGACGTCAGCTTGCTTCATAGAAGCTGCTGCACGTTCTTCTGGCGTTACCGCACGTTGTGATTGGTAAGCAGCACCTGAAGTGTCCGCTTCAGTTATTTTTTCATGCCGTGCCATCCGTGTTGCTGGTTGAGATGTATTAGCAGAAGTCGCCGCAGATTCTATTGTCAAATCATCCGGCTGTAAGTGCTCTTGTGGTTGTGTCCCATTAGTGGCTGCACGCACTTGATCAACAATATCGCTGATATCCTTAGTCTTATCAGCAATATGTGCTTCACGCCGGCTAGAAAGTGAGGCGCTTGATTGCGGCTGGGCACTAGCTGGCACACCTAAATCGTCTGGAATTAGCTGCTGTGTGGCCGCCTTTAATTTAGCGATGATTTCTTCTGGGTTTTCATCTGCTTGAATCGATGACAAAATAGCCGCTGCCGAAGCGGCACTTTCAATCACACGTTCTTCAACATCAGACAGCGCGCTATCTGGCGCGCTAGGAGCCGAAGCCACAACTGATTCAACGACCTGACTAGTGGTTGCAGCGCTATTAGCACCCGATACAACCGCAGAAGCTGCTGAATTAGCTTCACTTGCAGGTGTTTGACTTACAGTCGCAGATGACGCTTGGGAATTACTGGTTGACGTGGTTGCTGGTTGTTGCCGCCCCTCACGATAAGCAATCAGATCGTACCCACAATTAGGGCATTGCTTATCGCTAGTCATGATTGGTGCACCACAATTAGGACAGAAAAATTCACCGGCACCTAAATCCCCAAGGTCCGTCGCAAAAAGATGTGTATTCATTTTTAGCTGTGACAATCGATTCATGGACGGAGGCTCCTTTTCGTTTCAAATATACATTGAGCGAGCCGCAAAGGGCACGCAAATTTTAAAGCTTAATTACTTCAGATCAAATTAAAAATTAGCTACTATAAGAATAGCATTAATTACGCCGTGCTTCAATTTCACTTTGGTAACAAATTAAGCGCGCTTAACTATTTTTCCGCCGGTGCATCTGCTGGCGCGTCAGCAGCCGCTTGTAATTCAGTTAATTTCTGCTTGATTGCCGCATCGATTTGCGCAATGATCGTAGCGGGATCCTGTAAGAAGGCTGCTACACTAGCCATTTGATCAATACGCATCCCAGAGACATTTAAATTCTCCGCCGTCGTGATCAAATAAAGATTTAATGGCCGTACTTCTTCAGCCTCAGTTAGCAACGCAATTTTATTATCTAACTCATATGGTAAATTAATAATACCCGCTTGCAGCTCAATGGTTGCTGGTGTTTCAAAAGGTAATTCAATTTTGATCTGCGCAATTTCATTTGCGGCTAGTTGCTGTTCTAATGCTTTATACGCTGCTGCCACTTTCTTTAAATCCGCATTCTTAATATCGGTGGCCGTTAGCTTAACTGCAGTCGTCGTATACTTTTCGTCACGGATCGCCGCGATAAATTCTTGGCTTTGCATTTCCATTCGGTAAAAACCTCCGCTTCAATATAACGGTATACTTACGCCGTCATTTACCCGTCTAGTATAACCTAGGATCCGCATTCCTACCAGAAAAAAAGTGCTCAGTTCTAGACTGAACACTAAAAATAACTTGAAGTTAGTTATTAAATTTTAAAATGCTTGGGAAATTGGTGTCGTCCCACTGACTAAATCGTAAATTTGGCCTGACGCCTGTGGCTTACTTAATACAGCCACAATGGCCGCGGCAACATCCGCACGTGGAATTTGCTTACTGCCGTTGCCTGGCTGTAATGTGATTTCACCAGTACCAGCGTCATCAGTTAGTGCGCCTGGTCTTAAAATCGTATAATTCAGCTGTGTCCGATGCTGTAGCCATTCATCAGCGTAATACTTTGCCACATAATAAGGTTCAATTCCAGTTTGCGCCCATTTAGCCCGCTGATCAGTATAAAGCGCGCTGACGATCACGTAACGCTTAACACCCGCTTGTTCAGCGGCAATCATCGTTTTGACCGCACCATCTAAGTCAATTTCCAACGTACCATCATACCCTGTAGTGCCACCAGAACCAGCTGTGAAGACCACATTGTCCACGTCTTTAAACGCTGCCGCCTGTTCTTGTGGCAAGGCAGTTAAATCGAAGTCCCGCGGTTGCCCACCAAGCGCGCTTAATGTTGCTGCTTGTTTTTGATCACGAATACCTGCTAAAACCGTTTCACCGGTTGCCGCTAATTTTTTTGTCACTAATTGGCCAATTTTGCCATGAGCCCCAACAATAAAAGTTGTCATAAAGCTTACCTACTTTCTTAATGAGCTAATTTAAGTCCTCGCGCCGCACATAAGCAACCATTGCTTGATTCACAACATTTATGCTATGGTTTACACTGAAACTAAGTTTACCGCAAATCAGTAGTTAACACCTAACCTTTTGACCGGAAACTATTTAGTGGTGCGCGGATTTGTAAATAAAAAAGGGGCTAAACGACCATGGACAAAATTAATTATTTTAAACAAGTGATTGAACCAACCTTGCTACAGGTGGCTACCACTACTGCAAGTAACAGTTCTTTCGAGCAAGAATGGCTGTTAAAACGTTTGAACACCACGCCGGAGTGGCAGAAAGTCTTGAATAATTTACCGTTACTGTCATTACATACCTTGGCCGATATTGGCAAAAACCAACCAGTTAACGGTACCGAATTAACTGCCCACCTACAAGTCTCAAAAGGGGCTATTTCTAAAACAGTCACCAAGTTGATCAAATTTGAGTTAGTTGATAAATTCAAGCGCACCGATAACCGCAAAGAAGTTTACTATTCCCTAACGGAAAAAGGCCAGCAATTAAACTATGCTCATCAACAATTACACCAACAATTGGATCAGCAAATGCAACAACTACTGGCCAACTATCAGCCCAATCAATTAGAATTATTCGCTCACTTTGTCCAACAAATTCAAGACCTGCATAATGCCCCAATCGTTGATGAAAATTTATAGATTTAGCTGTCGGTAAAGCTTACGTGCTTGTTTAGACAATGATAGTGTTGTGTGCCGATTACTCAATAAAATCACGCCTGACTTGCCATCACGGCTAAGCGCTAACCCAGATTCGTAGCCGCTTTCCACCCCATGACTGCTCACAAAGTGGCGATAATTATACAGACCACCGCGATAACTGCCATCTGTGGCATTGAATAAAGCGGCTGTCGTTGCTGGTTTTAACAAGCGGGATTGTTGAATGGCTTGTTCTAGCTGGAAAAGGTCATCCACCGTGCTATACATATTTCCGGTACCGAGCTTACGTCTCAACGCTACTGGCGACTCACGCTGCCGCACTAAGTAAGGTAATAGCTCACTAACGTCCTTGTAAGCCACGCTTTGGTGTTTTTATTGTGTAAAATCATCGAGCATGAACCCGGTATGGCGTAATTTCAGTGGCTGCAGAATTTTCTGTTGCACTAGCTGGTGATAGCTTTGCTGCGTCAAGCGTTCAATGATGCCTGTTAACAACGTATAGTTAACGGGCTCATAGTTATGGGCGCCAATCTGGCCAACCTTAACGTGCTTAGCCGCAAAGTCAACAATTTGCCGATCCGACAACATTTTTTGTGGATCTGTGGTGCTGTACAGACCAGAGTTCATATCTAACATTTGCCGTAATGTAATTTGTTTGCTATGCGCGATCTGCGGATAATAGTGGCTTAATGGTTCATTTAGCTGCACTTTGTTTGCTTGAACGAGTTGCATCAATAACACCGCAGTCAAAACTTTCTGCACTGAGGCTAATTGATAGACAGTCGCCGGCGTATTACGTTGCAAATGGGCAAAATTAGCGTAGCCATAACTGCGGCGTAAAATTGTTTTTCCGTGCCGAATGATCAGCACAGTTCCGGTAAAATGCTTAGCTTTTAGAGCTTGCGCCACCTGTTGTGGATTCGTTTTAGTGGCTGCCTGCACCGGTTGAGCACCGCTAAATAAGCCCAAGCAGATACTAATTAATATGATCACTCGTTTCAAACTAATTTATTCCCTTCAATAAGCAATTATACCGACGATGCTACTGACTGTGGTCGGGCCAACGCCAAAATAAAAACGGTACTTAAAATCAGTAACGTCCCAATTAACTCGACCCAGCCAAAGTGTACATTGAGGTACAGAACCGATAAAATCGTCGCCGCCAGTGGTTCAAAGGCGTCCAATAAACCAACGGCAGTGGCGGATATGTAATCCAAACTAGCTAAGTATAGCGAATACGCAATCACTGTACCCGGAATAACAATGAACCAATAACCCAGATTGCCCAGTGGATCGAGTTGCGGAATCTGGTGCCAACCGGGCCGGATCAGATTGAATAAAATGCCACCTAATGTCATCGCCCAACCAGAAATAGCAATCGCACCATATTGTGCCAATAGATGAATCGGCAACAACACGTAAGCCGCCGCTGCCATCCCAGTTGCCACACCCCAGAAAAATGCTGCTGGTGAAATTGCCAAATGAGTTGGCTGACCACCAGTCACTAACAAAAATGTCCCCAATAGCGCCACAATAACGGCAATCAAATCAGCTCGCCGCGGAGCAGTTCGTTCACGCAACATGGTATACAGCACAATGAAAACCGGCGATAAGAATTGCAGAATTGTGGCCGTTGCGGCATTGCCTACTGCCACCGCCTTATAGTAAACGAACTGCATTGCACCCATCCCGCAAACGGTGAACACTACCAGCGCCAAAATACTGCGCCATGAATGCCATAAAGCAAATAAGCGCCGGCGTTCCTTTGGCAATAATGCCGCAACTAACAATAAAATAAGCCCCGATAACAACATCTTCGATTCAATCAGCCAGATCAAACTCATATGGCGGGTTGTAAACAACCATTGCGCAATGGGCCCCGAAACACCCCATAAAATCGCTCCAATCGACGCTAGTAAAATACCTTGTAATTGTTTTGCCCGCACCCAAATGACTTCCTTCCCTATGGCGCTATTATACCATGCCGCTAAATCAGAAAAAGAGTATCTGCTACGTGACCATGGCCGCACAAAAAGAGCCCCCAGCATCAATTTTCTTATGTCGGGGACTCCATTAAAATGACTGTTCCAAATCTAAACGCTTTTAAAACGCACTCTAAGCGTGTTTTTGATTATTATTACGCATGATGTTGGCCTGATCAGCTAAGGGACAGCCTACGTCAGAACAATCATGACAGCTAGAATTAGCACCCTTCTTGAAAAAGCGTAAATAGACGATCGCAATTATTGCAATCAATAAAACTGCCGCTAAGATAACTGTTGACATTATGAAGACCCCTTTCAATCTAAAATTTTAAGCAATTTTGCTATTTAAACTAAGGACTGAATCTGATTTTTCACGTTTAACAAAAATACCGTAGATCATCAAGGCTAATGCGGCTAATGCGATGATCAAGCTTAGCGGCGAAAAATGCGCCGTTGCGACTTGTGATCCTTGATAGATCACAACCGCCACCATGTAAGCCACTAAAGTTTGATAACCGACTGCACGCAAGGTCCAGCCAGTATCACCGAACTCCTTGTACATCGTACCAATTGATGCGAAACAAGGCGCACAGAGCAAGTTGAAAACCAAGAAGGCATAACCGGCCATTGGTGAGTAAACGGACTGTAAGGCGGAAACAAAGGACGTGTGGCTGGTACCAGCACCAAAGGTAATGTGCAATGTTCCAACGCAGTTTTCCTTAGCAATCAAACCGGCGATAACGGCCACAGTTGCGTGCCAGTCGCCAAAGCCTAATGGCGCAAACACAGGAGCTAATAATGCACCTAAGGCCCGTAAAATACTATGGTTCTGGTCAACCATTTGTAGGCGGAAATTAAAGCTAGATAAGAACCAGATAACCACGCAGGAGAGGAAAATAATTGTCCCTGCTTTAATGATGAAGGACTTGGCACGTAACCAGACACTTTGCACCATATTACCAAAACGTGGTAAATGGTAAGCCGGTAGTTCCATAACAAATGGTGCTGGCGCGCCACTAAAGATCCGTGTCTTTTTCAGGAAAACCCCTGAACCGACCACTGCTAAGATACCTAAGAAATAAGCCGACGGTGCCACCCACGAATTGCCAGGGAAAAATGTCCCACTGATCAAGGCGATCACCGTTAATTTAGCTGAACACGGCATGAACGTCGTTAACATAATCGTCATGCGCCGATCCTTTTCGTTTTCAATCGTCCGTGTTGCCATGATGCCCGGTACCCCACAACCTGTGGAGATCAGCATCGGGATAAATGACTTGCCGGAAAGATTAAAGCGGTGAAAAATACGATCCATGACAAAAGCAATACGCGCCATGTAGCCACAATCTTCTAAAATACTCAAACACAAGAATAGCATCATGATTTGCGGTAAGAAGCCTAGCACCGAACCAATCCCGCTGATGATACCATCAACGACTAAACTAGTTAACCAAGGCTGAATTTGCCATTGTGTTAGGATGCTCGTCGTAAAGTTAGGCACTAATTTACCGAACAGGACATCATTCATCCAGTCACTGCCAATCGTACCAATCGTTTGAATCGACAGATAATAAACCACCCACATAACGAAAACAAAAATCGGCAACGCTAGAAAACGATTAGTAACGATGCGGTCAACACGATCGCTCCACGACATGGAAAAATCTTCGGTGTCAATGACGCACATATTCATAATGCGCGTAATATAATCGTAACGCGCATTAACCACAATGCTATCACTGACATCATCAAATACGGCTTCGGTCGTTTTAATCGTTGCTTCAATTTCTCGTTTTTGCGCAGCGGTTAATTTGAGTTCAGCGCTGACTTCCTCGTCCCGTTCAAAAAGTTTTATTGCGTACCAGCGCAACTGTTTGGCCGGCACTAAAGCTTGGATCGTGGTACTAATAATTTCGATTGCTGATTCTAGGCGATCATCATATTCAGGATATGTATACGGCTGTAGGTCGGAGTCTTGCATCTTCGCTACCAATTGATCAACGTTTTGATTTTTTAGCGCGCTAATACTGACAACTGATAAATTTAAGGAATACGCGAGTTTCTTTAAATTGATTCTGCGGTTGCCCTCTTTTTTCAAGCGATCCATCATGTTTAGGCCAATAATGATCGGCACCCCAGTCTCCATTAACTGGAGCGTTAAATAGAGATTACGTTCAAGATTAGTGGCATCCACCACATCTAAGACACGGTCGGTTTGGCCATTTAAGATATAATTACGCGTGATAATTTCTTCAGAGCTATAAGGTGATAACGAATAAATCCCGGGTAAATCTTGAATTTCAACTTGGCTATTATGCTTTAACTTCCCACTTTTACGCTCAATCGTCACGCCGGGCCAGTTGCCGATATGTTGATTGGAGCCAGTTAAAACATTAAATAACGTGGTTTTCCCGCTATTAGGATTACCCGCTAAGGACCATGCAGTTGTCGTCATATCCATCTTAATCAGCCTCCTCTAATAAAATACAGGTTGCGTCTTGTTTGCGTAAACTTAACTTATAACCACGTACAAGTAGTTCGATTGGATCACCTAATGGCGCGACCTGATTCACTTTGATCATGGTATTGTTGGTTAAGCCCATATCCATTAACCGCCGGCGTAGCGCTCGATCACCTAACATTTTACGAATGATGCCTGACTTACCGACTGTTAAATTAGCGAGTGGCGTCAACTTAGCTGTTGCGGCGTCGTTAACACCACGTACAACGATTCGTTGAGCAATATCACTACTAATAGCTAGTCGTTGGCCTTGAAAATAAATCATCATCCCAGAAGTATCTGACGCAACTGAAATAACTGTGATCTCACGGCCAGGAATCATCCCAATTTCGGCTAAATGCTTTACCAATCGTGTTTCACCAAGTACTTGAACAATAATATATTTACCCTGGTTTCCTAATTCAGCTAAAGCCTTCAAAATACACCCGCCTTTCGTTAAGCTATTCACAAAATGAATTCTGGCACTATCTATAAATGACTACTGATTAATTTACTAAGATTAAAAAAAGATTAAAATTGATTAAGTTAATTCTAAATCAATTAATATAAAATGCAAATTTTGTGAAAGCAGTCTGTAAACAGCTTTAATTATAGCAAGAAAACGTTTTTTTAAGCAATGGCAATTGAAAATAAAAATCATTTGTAATCTATTTGTAATATTCAATTGAGAATAGATAGTATTCATTAACCTAGCCATTTTCGCCTCTAGTGGCACCAAAAAAGCTTGTTCTGAAATTAAATTAATTTCAAAACAAGCTTTTTATACACGAACAACTATTTATAGCCAGCCAAAATGCACACAAGCCTGATAGATACCGTCAGCTACGTTAGCTGTAGTGACGTAATCAGCCTTCGCCTTTAATTCCGCTGCACCGTTACCCATAGCAATACTCGTCCATTGCGACCGAAACATATCCATATCGTTTAGACCATCGCCAAAAACGACAACGTCCTTTAACGGTGCATTAAGCCGCTGCATCATTTCTACGATGCCGCGATATTTATCATCATATTGGAACATTAAATACTCGGGAACAAAGCGTAAGTGGCCTAATGTTACCTTCAATGTTAGTTGTGCTTCCGTGGCAGCCGGAATGGCGACGTAAATTTTATAGATCACCGGCAAGCTTTGAAAATCTAACTGTGGATCAATGACATATTCAGTGGCTTCTTGGCGTTCACCAACTTGTTGCCGGAATAAGTCGTTATTGCCCCAAACACGAAGCGAATCATCGCGCATGACCAAGACACCATAACCAAGCGTCTCAGCCTGACGGATCACCGCCTTTGCTTTAGCGAGCTCCAGCGGTTTGTTCTGAATCAATTGCTGATCCAGCACCAAGCCACCACCACCGGAACAAACCATGTTGCGTAACCCAACTTGCTGCATAAACGGGCTAGCTTTATAATGCGCGCGGCCTGTTGCAATCGCCACAAAATGACCATTAGCTTGCAAGTTATCCAGCGCCACCTGCGCACTGGGCACGATTTGATTGGTTTGGCGGTCAGTTAGCGTCCCGTCAATATCGAAGAAAAAATATTTTTTAGTCATTTAACCACTTCCAATGCTGACTATTTATCGTCAACTTCAACTTGTTCATTAACTTTTGCAGCAGCGGCAAGCTCGCTACTTTCGATTCGACTAGCCACGCCCCACCGGTAGAAACCATAAGCAACAACGCTGATCAGCACAAAATCCCATGGATAATGGAGCCAGCCTGTTCCGCCAAACGGCCGACTACCCAGATAGGAAACCACAGAAAGAAAGACCAAATACACGATCAACCACAAGCTTCCTTTTAACTGCTGGCGAAAATCAGGAAAGCCACGACGCCATTCATAATAAACATAAAATGGTAGACCAAGTAAGATAACCAAGATAACTTGAATGGTGGTCGGCCACATTGCCCAGTAAGTTGCTAAACTAGCTAAAATAAACGCAACCGGCGCCACAAAGCGTAACCATTTTGACGCAACTGGCCGCTTGAAATCAGGCCGTAATTTACGCAGTGCAATCACCGTTACTGGTCCGGTTAAGTAAGCAATCAATGTCGAGGTGGAAATCACACTGGCCAACACACTCCAATTACGAAAGATGCTCACCATCAACAAGCTGATGATCAAATTGGCCGCCATCGCCAAACGCGGAATTCCGTAATGGTGATTTAAACGACCCAGCCACTGCGGCATATGCTGATTTTTAGCCATCGCCCACAACGTTCGGCTAGTAACCGCGACAAAAGTGACCCCTGTGCCAAACGGCGAAACAAAGGCATCTAGATACAGTAAAATCGACCACCATTGCAAGCCTAGTAGGATTGCTAGGTCAGCGAATGGTGAAGCAAAATTCAAACCATGCCAACCGCCTTGTGCTAATAGATGTGGCGGCACACTACCAATAAATGTAACTTGTAACAACGTATAGATCACCGCACTGATCAACAGCGAAATTGCGATACCGCGGGCAACATTATGCCGCGAATCCTTAATTTCACTGCCCATATTGATCACCGTTTGAAAGGCATTATAGGAAAAAATAATACCAGACGCCGTGGTGGCCTGAAAAATAGCCGCACTACCATTAGGTGCAAATGTTTGCCAACTGTGACCAAAGTTAGCCGAATGGAAACCCGAAGCCATTAATAAAATAATCGTTAACGCCGGTATGACCATTTTAAAAACCGCAATTAAACTGGTAAAGCGCGTCAATAAACTGATCGACCAGAAGTTTAAAAGCGTGAACACAAGCATAAATAAAAAGACGATCAATAACCCCATTGTGGTCACATTACCATGGGCAACGAATTGGCGTGTCCAATTAGCCCACGCCCACGGCCAGGAACTCATGTACTGCACCGCCGCCACCGCTTCAATAGGAATGATTGTCACCAGCGAGACCCAATTAGCCCACGCGGCAATAAAGCCCAGCAGAGGGCCATGACTGTATTGCGCATAGCGACTCATCCCGCCACTTTCCGGAAACATCGCGCCTAGCTCGACGTAATTAAAGGCAATCGCCATGATGACGATTGCACCAACGATCCAAGCAACAATTGCTGCTGGTCCAGCCACCATTGCCGCTTCGCCAGAACCAAATAACCAGCCTGAGCCAATAATCGAGCTCAGCGCCAGCATAACTAACGAAAATAGTCCAATTTTAGGTTGTTTTTGCATAAATTAATCTCCCACTGATCAGCATCAAAATAGATAATTTCAGTTTTCTAGTCTAAGGATTAAATTGTCTCATTGATTTTTAATTTTCGCAAATTATTTTTCTCGACCCGTTAATTGAACATTCCTGCAATCACGTTGGCGGCCGCTAAAAACAAGGCGCCACTTTTGACAGTACAGTTGTCGTTTTTGACCCTTTAATTTTTGGCACTCATTCCACCAAATTCAACGTAAAAAAATAAGCCTAATTATGTGCGTTACAATCACATTTCAGCACTAGGCTCAAAAATTAAAAAACAAATCAGCTTGCTCAACCATATAACTCGTGAACTTAGAATTCAGCTTAAGCCCGAACTTGTTTAAAACTAACAACTGGAAATGCTTGTTGGACACTTGCAACCTGCTGTGCTTGGACACAAATCGTCATTGAGCGACTCCCAATATCTGGCCAGACACTATCAACGCCGGTAATTGCCTGTAATTTAAAAAATAGTTCCTTCACATAATCCTCGTTGACCATTTCCTTAAAATACGCAATTAATTTTGTCATTATCCCTAGTTCTCCTTTTTAGCCTTAGCTGTCTTTTTACCCAATAGCATGAAAAATAATGGATGTGCCAATACGATCAAGCCAATCACCACTGCTGTTTGCATAACGCTCACCCCCAACCTTTTGACCTAGTATAAGGCTACTAATGGTACCTAACCTTGATGGTAGTCAACTTATCCCACAAAAATATTTCCGGCTAGAATCTGGATTAGTAAGTATTTGAGCACTTCTTTTCATTTAATTCAACTGTTCTACTGCCCTTTAACTACAAAAAAACAGCCCAACAACTGGACTGTCTTTATAGCATGACTATATTTAGAATTTATCGCTAAGTTAATTGTTGCAACTAATTTAGCGGTAGGCTTGGATAAACTAGTGCTCAAAATCAAGGCGCTTATTTAGCGCACTCTAGCTAAACGTGGCTAAATAAGCTGATTTCTGCGCCTAGCTACGCCTGTCAAACGTGCCACTGCGTGTTACTTATTGCCCAGCTAGGCTAGTGCTCAAAATCAAAACGCTTATTCAGCGCACTCTAGCTTAGTTCTTTAACTTTCATTTTTTTAACTGGGTAGCCTAAGCGATCCACTACATCAGCTAATTTTTCAGCGGATGTTTGAGCAGGATCAAAATCGACTTTGACCTTAGCGGCGTTAAATAGCACCTTGATTTCGCTGACGCCAACTTGTTGCTTTAAGGCGCCTTCGATTTTTTGCATACATGACGGGCAAGTTAAGTTATCTAATTGCATAATTGCTTTTTCCATAATGATGACCTCCATTTATTTGTATCAACTTTATGGCTCTAGTTTACCGCCAGAGATTGCAATTGCAATTGATCTAAATCAAGTTTCGACATTTTTTTAAAAATTTTTTTCGCTATATCCTGCAGTAATTATTAATCAAATAAGCCCTTAACTGACCACTGATTGGCTTTGAAGATTCAAGCGTGGCAATTCACGGTACTGATCAAATAGCTCGCGTTGAATGACTGCTATTGCTGGGTGTGGATTTTTCGGAAAGCCACGATAGACTGGTGATGGATTAAGTTGCGCGTGTAATTGAAAATTGCGCGCTTGTTGCAGGCCATAGTTAACCAGCGAACCCTGTTGAATTCGCGGTAATAATTGACCCGATAACGTCAATTGTGGTTGGCCAATCTTTTCTGCGGCACGGGTCACAACAGAAGCAAAAACTGGCGGTAAATTAGCAGCCACTACTAATTTCTGTAATTCACTTAATAGATCAAAGGCATTTTGCTGCTGACAGCTGATTTGGTGGGGATGTTCTAGGGCCACACGATCATTTTTAGCCGCGGCGTAGTTCAAATCAGTAGCATCTAACTTCGGCGTTACCATAAAATACACTGCCATTAATTGCAACAATAATAAGGTTTCGCTCCGAATACCGGTAGCCGCTGTGGGGTCAAGATCCAGCATCCGTAATTCAATATGTTTGGCCCCTTGGTTGGCCAGTGCCGACAAACCAGCCGGATTTCGTAAGCGAACAGCTTCATGAAAAGCCGCTTCCGCGATTAAGTCATCGGTAGCAATAGCGTCTTGTATTCCCGTCGCATAGGCGGCCACTGATGTGTAATCACCTTTAAAATGGCTAGCAAACCCATAGCCATATAAGCGCGAATTACGCAAAGAACGCACTGGTGCCGCTGGTAATTCAGCTAGATAATTGGCCTCGGCAATCGGACTAGCACCAGTTAAATAGGTTAATAACCAGCGATAATGCATGAAGCCAACCGCCTGCTTCAACAATAATTCATTGCGTACTTGGCGCGTATCTTGCCGCAAACCGCGTGCTACCGCAGTGATCCAAGCTGTCGTCGGTGCCAAATTAACGTGAATTCCTGATGGTAGGCCTTCTGCCAGTCCATAGCGTCGACTTAACTCTTGATAATAGGCTAGTTTTTCGTCATCAACATCAGCTAACGTTAATTCACGTTGGTCAGCCGTTAACCGTGGCGGTACAGAAAATGGCCATAAATACTCATTTGGCGCTAATGCTGCTCGTAACGTATGATCTAGTGCCGCCAAATTATGGGTCACCTCACCAATCGAATGTGCAATTGGTGTGATCACTTCACTTTGCGTATTAAAATAATCATTTTTAATGTATGGGTTCGCACTTTGCTGGCCAAGCATTGCGGGATAAGGTGCCGCACTCAAATAACCATCGACGCCGATTCGATGCCGCTCCACCTCTAGTCCCCAAGTAAAAATTTGTTCAAAGTTACCATTGTCGATATTTAAAATACTCTTACCAAAATCATCCACAAGCTTAGCCTCCGTTTCATATAAGCGATAGTTTATCTATCCCATTATTTTATATCAGAAGTTATCATAAACTCTAGAAATATGCTAGTAGCTACGCAGAACAAAAAAATCGCCTCCGCAGAGACGATTTTTAATCGTTACTATTTCAATGGTTGCCATGTCCAGTCAAGTACTTCTGGAATGTCTTCCCCATTTTCACGAATATAATCGTGATGATATTGTAATTTGTCATCCATTTTTTGGACAAAAGCGGCACCTTTATCAGCAAATTCTGGTAAGTGCATGATGACGTCTTTAGCCAAATGGAAACGATCCAACTCGTTAACCACACGCATATCAAATGACGTGGTGATATCGCCTTCTTCACGATAACCGTGGAACATAATGTTACGGTTATGGCGGTCGAAGAAGATGTCACGTGGCAAGTCTTCGAAACCATGATAAGCGAACAAGACTGGCGTATCCTTAGTAAAGTAATGATCGAATTCAGCATCCGACAAACCACGAGGATCACGTTCTGGGCTGCGCAACTTCAATAGATCGATGACGTTGATAAAGCGAATCTTCAAGTCAGGGAAGTTGTCGTGCAAAATATTGATTGCGGCTAAGCTTTCCATATTTGGTTCAGTCCCAGCTGCAGCGATGACGATATCAGGCTTGCTACCTTGATCAGTTGATGCCCAATCAATGATACCTAAGCCGTTATTAGCCAATTTAGTGGCTTCTTCAATACTGTAGTACTGTGGCCGTGGTTGCTTCGACGTGATCAAAATATTAACCGTTTGTTTGCTCTTGAATAATAATGGGCTAACTGCTAACAAAGAATTGGCGTCGGCTGGCAAGTATTCACGGATATATTCTGGCTTCTTTTCTGCCATATGCGTTAAGATACCAGGATCTTGATGGGTATAACCGTTATGATCTTGTTGGAAGCTAGTTGACGTTGAAACCACGTTCAATGATGGGTACTTTTTACGCCAATCTAATTCATCAGCTTTACGGATCCACTTGAAGTGCTGTGTCAACATAGAATCAACAACCCGTAAGAAAGCTTCATAGCTGGTAAACAAGCCGTGCCGGCCAGTTAACGTATAGCCTTCAGTGAAACCTTCAGCCTGATGTTCAGACAATTGAGAATCAATGATTCGACCAGATGGTGACATGAATTCATCTTGTGGTTCTTTGATTGGTTCCAACCATTGACGGCTAGTTGTTTCAAATAAACCGTACAAGCGATTAGACATTGTTTCATCTGGGCCAAAGATCCGGAAATTATCAGGATTTTTCTTGATCAAATCACGCAAGTAGTCAGACCAAACGATCATATCCTGCTTAACTTGTTGACCATGCTTCGTGTTATCTAACGCATAATCACGATAGTCAGGTAAGTTCAAATCTTTTGGATCGATCCCACCATTAGTAATTGGGTTAGTTGACATCCGTTGCTCGCCTTTAGGGGCCAAGGCACGTAATTCAGGAATCAAGGTCCCATTTTCATCAAATAGTTCTTCTGGCTTGTAAGATTCTAACCAATCAACCAAGGCATCAGCGTGTGTCATATCCTTTTGCGTAACAGGAATTGGAATCTGATGAGCACGGAATGACCCTTCAATTGGTTTATTGTCCCAAGTTTTAGGACCAGTCCAGCCTTTAGGTGCGCGGAAAATGATCACTGGCCAAGTTGGCTGAGTTGGATCATTATTTTCACGAGCGTGCTTCTGGATTGCTTTGATTGATTCAATTGCTTCATCCATTGCTTTAGCTAAAGCCGGATGCATCACTTTAGGATCGTCACCTTCAACAAAAATTGGTGCCCAACCCATACCTTCAAAATACTTGCGTAAATCTTCATCAGATTTACGTGCCAAAATAGTTGGGTTAGAAATTTTGAAACCGTTCATGTTGACGATTGGTAAAATCGCACCATCATGAATTGGGTTGATAAACGTATTAGAGAACCATGATGCAGCCAATGGGCCAGTTTCAGTTTCACCATCACCGGTTACAGCAGCAGCAATCACGTCAGGGTTATCTAAGATTGAACCCGTTGCGTGAGACAACGTATAACCAAGTTCGCCACCTTCGTGGATCGAACCAGGTGTTTCAGCGGCCGCATGTGAAGCCACACCGCCTGGGAAAGAGAATTGCTTGAATAGCTTTTGCATCCCTTGTTCGTCTTGGCTAACTTCTGGGTAAATATCGCTGTATGACCCATCCAAATAAGAGTTAGAAACCATGACTTGGCCACCATGACCGGGACCTTCAATATAGAACATATTCAAATTATACTTGTTGATTACTCGGTTTAAATGGGCGTACAAGAAGTTTTGCCCAGCAATTGTGCCCCAATGACCAATGGGATAAACTTTAACATCGCTGGCTTTTAAAGGCCGCCGTAATAATGGATTGTCTTTTAAATAAAGTTGACCAACAGATAAATAATTGGCTGCACGCCAGTAAGCGTCTAATTTTTTAAAATAGTCTGGTGATGAATAATCTACGGTTTGTGTTTCCGCCATGATTGATTCCCCTTTTCATGTTTTAATGTTTAGTTTCGTTACCGAAACCTTCATCTTCAAGTACGGATGTCCCTCCTCGCTACGTTGTATAACCCGTAACTAGTTGGACAGGCTGCTTTTCATATTTAAGGTTTAGTTCTACTGCCACACTTCACTTAATAAGATAACCAATTTAATTAAAAAAGTCAACCTTTTAGTTAATTGGGTCGTACCAATTAAAAAATACTTAAAAATAAAAAACGTTAGTCCCACTAGCTAAGGTTCGATAGCGACAAACGAATTAAATTTCAAATACTGATAATGCATGCGCATAAACGAATATTCGATTGGCGTCCCATCATCTAAAAAGAAGATCCCCGCCATCGTGCCAACTGGTTCGTTGGCTTTCAATTGTAGCAGTTTTTGATCTTCCGCCGTTGCCGGCGCCGCACCGATAGTCAAAAACGACTTAGTTACTGCTTGCTTTTTGGTTGCCTGTAAATAATTAAAAATCGAATGCCCAGCAATTTCTTGATTCAGCTCAGGTACCACCTTGATTGGAATAAAACTTTCCTCGATCATAAATGGCTGATCATCCAACAAACGTAGACGCTTAATTTGATAAACAAACTCGCCACTTTGTAAAAATAAATCTCGTTGCAACGTTTTTGTGGCTGGAATCACCGCAAATTCTAGCAATTTAATACCGGGCTTTTTACCAGCCATTTGCAGATTATCGGTAATGCCCAAGTTACTGCCTTCGTAATTAAAAAGCGATTGATTTTCTAAATACAGCGGATTGATGAAAGTTCCCGAACCGCGCTTTTTGAAAACGATGCCATCATTAGCCAACAGCGCCAGTGCTCGCTTGATTGAGCTCCGACTGACTTGGTACTCGGTACTCAAGTGACGCTCATCCGGCAATTTCATTTCCGCCGCAAACTCACCAGCAAAAATTCGCCGGGTCAAATCTTTGATAATGCGTTGATAAACTAAATCTGCCATACAAATTTCTCCTAATATTTCAGTTAATGCCCTTATCATAGCATATTTATTTCCAATAGCGCTCATCACCGAATGCGGTATGGCTTGAAACGTCCGCCCACTTCTCCAAATCCTGATCCACCGCATGCAATTGTTGCCGTACAGCAGCTAACGCATCGGCGCCTAAAACTAAATGTAGCGGTGGTTGCTCAGTGTTAGCAGCATAAATAATTGCTTGTGCTGCTAACACTGGACTGCCCAATTTTGTTGCCAATGTTGCCTGTGAATGAGCTTGTGCTGCACCAGCCGTTGCCGCATAATCGGCAATTATCCGCTGATGCACGCCGGCTGAGCGTCCAGCCCAATCCGTCCGAAAGGTGCCTGGCTCGACTAACATTAATTTAATGCCTAAAGGTGCAGCCTCTTGCGCTAACGTTTGGCTCAAACCTTCAACAGCAAACTTACTGGCTTGATAATAGCCCAATGCTGGATAAGTCGTCAATCCACAATCTGAAGAAATATTAATGATCAGCCCCTGCCGCTGTGCCCGTAATTGCGGTAACGAGGTTTGCATCACTGCCGCCAAGCCCCAAAAATTCGTTTCAAACATTGCACGCACTGCTGCTTCGTCACTTTCTTCAACCGCACCAAAATAACCATAACCCGCATTATTGACTAAAACATCGATTTGGCCGAAGTGAGCCACTGCCTGCGCAATCACCGTTTCAATTTGTGCTTTATCAGTGACATCTAATGCCAAGGTCAGTACTTGTTGCGGATATTGCTTGGCCCACGCCGCAATCGTCGTAACTTGCCGCGCGGTTGCGACCACTTTTTCACCTTGCTGTAACAATGTTTCAACTAACGCCTTGCCTAACCCACGCGATGTGCCTGTCACCAGCCAAACTTTTGCCATTCACTTTTACCCACTTTCCAGAACGTCCAAACAAATTATGTCGGTTACCTTGTCACCCACTTTAGCAGACTTGCCGGCGGTGACACAAATTAAAATAAGCCAGCACTGATTAATCTTAACCAGCACTGGCTCAAATTCTAATATATCAAAGCATTAATATTCCGGCAACCACTGATTTTCTGCCACAACTGCAGCTACATCAGTAATTTCACGACCAGCTAAGTTCTGCTCTAACGCACTTTGCACTACGGCGATTGCAATCGTCTTTTGATACTCGGTGACCTTAGCAACTGGCGGTAACACTGCCGCACCTGGTTGGCTAGTGTCAACAATACCGCCTAATGAATGGGCTGCTTGGGAAATCATTTCATCATTTAAACGTGTGGCCTGCGCGGCAATCACGCCGAGGCCTAAGCCGGGATAAACTAACGCATTGTTGGCTTGGCCAATCTCATACGTCACACCTTTGTAAGTTACCGGATCTTGCGGTACCCCAGTCGCTACCAACGCTTGCCCAGCCGACCAATTGATTAAATCAACTGCCTTAGCTTCTGACAATTTAGTTGGATTGGACATGGCAAAAATGATTGGCCGCGGTGTATGTGCCGCCATGGTCGTCACAATTTCTTCCGTAAAGCTACCTGGTTGACCTGAAGTACCCACTAAAATAGTTGGTTGAACGGCTGCCACCACCGCCGTCAAATTGGTTAACGCCGCAGCATTACTGAATTCACTTCGCTGCCGTGCAAATGGCTGCTGTTCCGGCGTTAAATCTGTCATATCGTCGAATAACAGTCCTTGGCGGTCAACTAAATAGAAATGTTGACGTGCTTCAGCTGCTGATAACCCTTGTGCTTGCATTTCCAAGAAAATACGCCGCGCCACCCCAGTGCCGGCTGTTCCGGCACCAAAGCAGAGGTAACGCTGATCAGTTAATCGTTCACCAGAGATACTCAATGCCCCTAAAATACCGGCTAGGACAACGATACCAGTTCCTTGAATGTCATCATTAAACGTCGTAATTTGGTCTTGATATTGATTTAAAATTGCTGCAGCATTTTCGCGGCCAAAGTCTTCCCAATGCAGGAAAACATGTGGAAAAGTAGCTTCAACCACTGTAGCAAAACGATCAATAAATTCATGATAGGCTTTGCCACGAACCCGTTGCTGCCGATTACCTAAATACTGTGGATCAGCCAATAATTGCTGATTATTCGTGCCCACATCCAACACAATCGGTAAAACTTGCCGTGGATCAATACCAGCGGCGGCTGTATAAACCATTAATTTACCGATAGAGATATCGACGCCATTTACACCCCAATCGCCGATTCCTAATACACCTTCACCATCAGTAACCACAACCATTTTGATCTCGCGGCCTGCTGCAGCAGCTTTTAAACTAGCCGCCATGCTATCGGGATCATTAATACTCAAATATACAGCACCACCAGGTTCGATAAAGTGTTGCCCGTATTGTTCCACTGCATCGCCAATCGTCGGTGTGTACACTAACGGCAACAATTCAACTAAATACTGCCGCAATAGCCGATAAAACAGTACCCGATTTTGATTGAAAATTTGCATCAAAAATAAATGCTTATCTAACGCACTCGAACGGTGTTGCAATTGCTCATAAACTTGCGCCACTTGCTCCTCTAGTGTCTGTACTTGTGGTGGCAATAAACCAGTTAACCCTAGCTCACGCCGTTCTGCCACCGTAAAAGCCGTCCCTTTGTTGCGTAATGGATCCTGCAAAATTGCTTGTGCGTTCATGCTGTTGCTCCCTTCTAAACTAAACTCACGCCACCCATTTTTCACAAATTATCACGTCATCTAATGATAACGCTATCATATAGTGGTGGCGTTGTCTAGCGCTAAAATATTTTTAAAAATTAACGCAGAATACAAAAAAAGGCGAGCCACCTAGCAGATTAGCTAAGCAGCTCGCTTCTTCATTTATCGGTTTGAAAATACCAGACTGCAGTGGCAAGTAATAGCGCCCCGCAACTGGCAAAAATTAGCGCCAGTGGCACCACATCTGCCAATGGCCCTAGCAGTAAACTGCCAATCAGTAACATCAAATTACTACCCATTTGGTACGCCGCAAACGTACGGCCCATAAAATCTGGTGCTGCCGTTGTTTGAATAATGACTGCCTGGGCTGTCATCATGAACGGTGCGCTCCAACCAGCCAAGAACATGGTCAGTAGATACAGCACCAAATTAGGCATCTCGCCCATTAAAATCATCGCTATGGCAAAGCCACCAACTGCTAAGGCGAAGACCCGCGGGTTATTTTTAAATTGCTTGTGCTTGGCTACTAGTAACCCGCTGATGATCGATCCACTAGCCCAAAGAATCTCTTGTAACGTTAAATTAGTCACGCTGGCGCCAAATTTCCGCTGAATCAGCAATAGACTAAGTATTGTGGCTGGCGTCATCAGTAAATAAGCAGCAGCATTAATGGTAAATAAGCGGCGCAACACAGTATTATTGAATAAATACTTCAAGCCAGCAGCTAAAGTCGCTTCGTTTTGCTCATCACTTGCTGCTACAACTGCCTGCAACTTAATTTTAGTCATACACAGTAACTCAATTACTGCAGTGACAATATCGATCATAAATGCCCAATATAAATTAAAATTAGCGAGAATCAACCCGCCAAGAACTGGCGATAATAACGTCGTCAGCGCCATGAATGTTTGGTTCAAACCATTGATGCGCGTTAATTCAGCCTCGGGCACCAATTGCGGGTAAGCTGAGCTAACTGCTGGCTGCTGAATACCTTGGCCAACCGAACGTAAACCAGCAAACACCAGTAACAGCCACATTTCTCGAATTCCAGCTGCCCATAAAAGTGCCAAGCCCAACGTTAATAAGGCAATTCCGCCGTCAGCACCCATAATCAACCATTTACGTGAATAACGATCAGCCCAAGCGCCACCAACCAGACTGATTAAAATCTGTGGCCGTAATGTACTAACCGTTGCTAGCGCCAACCATAAGCCAGAATTAGTCGCCAGACTGATGTACCACGTGATTGCATATCCTGTTACCATGGTGCCAAATAATGAAATATTTTGACTTGCTAAAAATAGATAACCTTGTTTTTGCCAATGTTGTTGCATGCGTAGAACTCCTTTGCTCCGCAGCGCAGCCATCGACAGCGCTGGGATTTATTTTATCTGCGGCGTTGCTCCTACGTATTTCACAACAAAAATCTTCGTCATAATAAAGCTCCTTTCCATGATTGCGACGTAAATCACATGTATTGATTCAAATACTATACTGAATATTATCAACAATATCAATAAATAATTGCCGAATAAGGCATTTTTCTTGCCAACGACTTGATTAGCTACTAAATTAAGGGAAAGGGTTACAAAATTAGTAAACCATATTCTAAAGTCGTACCTATTTTTATAGTAAGTAAATAACCAAGGGAGGATATTCATCATGGTCAAAAAAATTAATGCAGCTGATGCAATGCTCAAGGTTTTAGAAGATTGGGGAGTTAAAAATATTTATGGTTTGCCGGGGGGCTCATTTGACTCGACAATGAACGCGCTGCACAATCGGCGTAATACTATTCATTACGTCCAGGTTCGGCACGAAGAAGTTGGTGCCTTAGCCGCCAGCGGTGAGGCTAAAGTTACTGGTAAACTTGGCGTTACATTTGGCTCCGCCGGTCCCGGCGCTGTCCATTTATTAAATGGTCTGTATGATGCCCAATACGATCATGTTCCTGTGCTAGCTTTAGTCGGCCAAGTACCAACTAGCGTGATGAACACTGACTATTTCCAAGAAATGAACGAAAATCCAATGTTCGCTGATGTGGCCGTTTATAATCGTACCGCCACTACTGCTGCTGGTCTCCCCCATGTGGTCGACGAAGCAATTCGCCAAGCTTATAAGCACCGCGGTGTAGCGGTCG
Source organism: Loigolactobacillus jiayinensis (assembly GCF_003946445.1). Lineage (GTDB taxonomy): Bacteria > Bacillota > Bacilli > Lactobacillales > Lactobacillaceae > Loigolactobacillus > Loigolactobacillus jiayinensis. The sequence continues at coordinate 23,235 of NZ_RHOF01000045.1, forward strand.
TCACGATTCCTAAAGATCTTGGCTGGACTGAAATTGATGATGATTTTGTTTCAACAGCCTCAGCAGCTACAACTAGCGATACAATTGCACCCGCTCCTGAAAAAATTGATGCTGCAATTGCCTTATTGAAAGCCGCTGACAAACCGCTGATCTATATTGGTCAAGGGGCACATGGTGCAACCGACGATATTATTACTTTGTCCGAAAAATTAGGCATTCCGATCGTATCAACAGCGCCAGCTAAGGGCATTATTCCCGACGACTACAAAGCCTACATGGGCTCCGCCGGCCGTGTTGCCAGTAAACCAGGGGTAGAAACTCCACGCGCTGCCGATACTGTTTTATTTGTCGGTACTGATTTCCCATTCACACCTTACTTCTTCAAACCAGATGCAAAGTTTATCCAGGTCGACACTGATTCAGCTAAATTAGGCAAACGGCATCCCGTTGAAATATCAATTCTCGCTGATGCCGTTAAAACGTTCCATGCATTGGTTGAACGCAGTGGCGCACCGGTGACACCAAAACCATTCTACAAGGCAGCCTTGGCTAATAAGGCCAATTGGCGGCAATGGATCGACAGCTTTGAAGAAACTGACCAAACACCAATGCGCGTGGAACCAGTTTTCAAACAGATCAACGCAATGGCTGACCCTAACGCAATTTTCCAAGTCGACGTTGGTAACGTTACTATCGACGGGATGCGCTTCTTGCGAATGAATCGCCAAGAACAATTCACCACCTCTGCTTGGTACGCGACTATGGGTTACGCGCTCCCAGCAGCAATTGGTGCCAAGTCCGCCTTTCCAACACGCCAAGTCTTCTCAATTTCTGGTGACGGTGGTTGGACCATGGTCATGCAAGATTTACTGACTCAGGTCAAAGAGCACCTTGCAATTATTAACGTTGTGCTCAGCAATCAATCGCTTGGCTTTATCGAAGCTGAACAAGATGACAGCCAACAACCCCATTCTGGTGTTGATCTGATTGACGCTGACTGGGCCGGTGTTGCCGAAGATCTAGGCGCTATCGGCTACAAGGTCACTAACCTCACCGAACTAAAAGATGCCTTTGCTCAGGCTAAGAATGTCACTGGCCCAGTTGTGATCGACGTTAAGATCGCCAATGACCGCCCATTACCTGTTGAACAATTGGTACTCGACCCAGAAACACAAGATCCTGCAGCGGTCGATGCTTTTGTAAAAGAATATCAGGCTCAAGGATTGATTCCACTACGCCAATTATTGGTGGATGCGGAAAAATAGGCCAACAAAATCTGCCACAATTAATTTTGTGGCAGATTTTTTATTTCCTAATCTGTTACTCCAAAAAAATCAACCCAGGAACCCCAGCAGCACCTGATTAAACGCCACTGACTGTTCAGCCATCACGATATGGCCACTATTAGCAATCACTTTAGCCTGACCAAACGGTGCTGCTGCAGCTGCTGTTGTCGCAAATTCAGGATTAAAATACGGACTCTGCCCGCCAGCGATAAATAAAATCGGGCACTGTAAATTTGCCACTATATCACGCCAATTTTGACTAGCGTGGTCAACTAGAAATGGTAGATTTAACGCTGCATCGTACGGAAATTGTTGCTGCAAGGGTCGAATTAGCTGATAAGTGCCATCATTAATATGCTTAAAAGTGGAACGGCCCATTGGTTGCTGTAAATAATCGTAGAAATTGGCCCAGTTTAATTGCTTAAACCCATATGACCATTCTGGCGTATTAACCATTTGTGGCGATTGATCAACGTCAATGATTTTAGCCACATTACCAGTGCCATATAGTGAAACGTAAGCAAAAATTGTTGCCGCGCCCATAGAGTTACCCAGTAAAATCACATGTTCTAATTGTAATGCCGCTATTAATTCTGCTAAGTCTTGCGCATGCCGCGAAATACGTAATCCTTTTGTCGTGTGCGCTGACTGGCCTTGGTTACGGCAATCTATATTAACTACGCGGTAGCCAGCTGCTAATAACGCACTGATCTGTTGACGCCAAATTTCTTTAACGCCGCCTAAACCAGTTAAAATCACTACCGGTTGCCCCTGGCCTTGATCAGTATAATCTAGCATTACTTGATCCTGTGTTGTAAATTTCATCGTGTTTAACCTCGCATTTTTTAAATTTGTCTTTATCATAACGCACTCTAGAGGAATCTTGCTATTCAACTTTACTAAAATGCGGTATGATAGTGATGGTTCGTAACGTTTACATGTAAATCGAACAACGAAAGGAGCCAAATTATTTGGCATTTAAAAAATTTCAGAATAGCAACGAGATTCGCCGCTTGATCAATCGACAGAATTTGATTCAAAAACGAGCCGTTGCCATGATCAATCGTGGCACGGATAAAGGTAACTTGTACCAAAAATTGAATCAACGTGTTGGTATCAAACGACAAATGTCGCAAGCGACTATTAACGTCATGATGGATATCTTCCGCAACGAGCATATCACGACCATCCCCGAAAACAGTTTCGTCGTCTTCGCACGAACCACTTTAAACGTACACGACGGCGAACCGCAGGAACTACTGTTGCAACTGAACAAACTCGACTCTTATACATTATTTTTAGCGCCGAAACAGTCCAGTGAAAAAATCTTCAGTACCCCGAAACGTGGTTGGTTAATGACTTTGCGCGATGACGGTTGGATCCTCATGTTACCGGGACAAAATCCCAATCAAGGTATTCAATTAGTTCTACCCGAAGCCAGTGAGGCCGAAGTGACCCCTACTGCCAACACGAACCAGCCAGCACGAACCAGTGCCAACGCACACGTTGCTAAAAGTGCGGCGCCAACTGAAAGTAACGCCAGCAACCATGCGGCAAAGACAGCTGAGAGTAGTACTAATCAACACTCTGTAAAGGCGACAAGTAGCAGTACGGCTAAGCGTACCCCCAAAGCAGCAACTAGTAGCACCACTAAGCATGTCGCTAAAACGACAGATAGTAGTCATGCTAAACGTAGCACTAAAGCAACAACTAGTAGCGCTGCTAAACACAGCACCAAAGTAACCGACAATAGCAGCTCAAACTCAACTAAAGTGACAAGTAATGCTATTGATTCAGCCACCAAGGCTGCAGAAAGTAGTACGGCTAAGTATTCGATTAGAAATACGACCAGCAGCCATGCGACCAGTAATCCAATTAGCCAGACACCTAGTAGTCACGCACCAGCGAAAGCTAGTCAGGCCACGGCAACAAATTCATTTACCAGTAACACAACTAGTCAAGCGCACCTCACTACCTCTAATGCTGCTGTGACCAGTCAAGTCAACCACGTTGCTACTTCGGCAGCCGCTACGAAACCATTACCTGGTCCGCGCGAAGCCGATGAACTGATCAAAAATCTAGTTGAATCTGGCCGGCGTTATCGCGTCGTTGGCTTAGATTATGGCAAAATCAACATGATCACCGCTACAGATGGTGACGACAATACATTACAAGTTCCTGGCTCAATTATTTCCAAGCATATATTAGACTACCAACACGAAATTCGCCAAATGCAGCGCCAGACTCAGACGCTAGATGACGATGTCGAGCTGACGCGCCTATCCTATATGTTAAAACGTTACGTGCTTAAATCTTGTCGCAAAATTGTTAACCAGCTAATTGCGCATTACGGTGACGACGTCATTTACGTTACCGAATTGCATCCCAGCTTAGACGTTAACAAGACACCAAATATTATTTTAAGCCCTGACTATTTCTACAAAGCATTATTCACGATCTTGTTTGAACTGGTTGGCCACAATTCAGCCATCATCCAAGTTCCAAATAACGAAACTTCGATTATTTGCCCAGTGTGTGGCTTCACTAGTTCTGGTAACCGCCAAAAAGAATTGCATACGTTTAAATGCTTAAATTGCGGTTTTGAAAGTAACGACGATCAAGCAGCAGCGACCAATATTCGCCAACGTGGTCTACGTTATATTTCTAATTTAACGAAAAACATGAACTTTACGGTCGCCACTCCCGAAGTGACTCACGCGCCAGTTCAAGAAGAGATATAATTTTTTCACATTAACTAGGGCAATCCCTAATTCTACTTAGACAAAAAGGTTAACTTTTTGTCTTTTTTTTGGCCAAAAAGCTGTTTATATCAGTGTTTATAGCATCCTAAGTCAAGTTAGTGAACAACTCAATTAAGAATAGAAAGCCTTTTCCTTTTTAGTTCAGATGGCCTATACTAAGGCTGTAGATCGATAAAGTTATTAAATGATAATCGTTATCATTTAGCTAAGGAGGGCTTTTTTATGAAAGTCAGCATATTCACGACTTGCATGATGGATTTAATGTTCCCGCACGTCGGTAAAAATATGGTTGAAGTCTTAGAACGCTTGGGTTGCACGGTTGATGTTCCTGACGATCAAATCTGTTGTGGTCAGCCAACCTTTAATTCAGGCTATGTTGAAGCAAGTTGGCCTGTAATGCACAATCAGATCGATGCCTTATCAGCAATCGATTGTGACTATATTGTTTGTCCAGCTGGTTCTTGTACCGCAATTCTAAAAGAATATCCTGAATTATTAGTAGATGATCCCAACGACCCCACTGGTGATTATATGGCGCGTGCAAAAATTTTATCTGCTAAAACATATGAATTTTCACAATTTATTTGGCGTGTGCTCGGTATTGCCGATTGTGGTGCCGAATTGGATACAGTTGCCACCTATCATCGTTCTTGCCATATGACCCGCTTGCTTGGTGAACGGGAAACCCCATTCTGGTTATTGGAAAACGTAAAAGGTCTAGAAATGCGCCAATTAGACGGCATTCAATATTGTTGCGGATTTGGCGGCACCTTCTCGGTTAAGGAACACGAAATCTCTGAATTAATGGTAACTTCTAAAGTAGAAAATATCGAAAAAACTGGTGCAGAAACGCTAATTTCCTGCGACCCTGGTTGCTTGATGAATATTGGTGGTCGTTTTAACCGACTAGGCAAACCAATGAAAATTATGCACATTGCTGAAGTGCTGAATCACAACGTTGATGAAAGTCGGATCAAAAAGATCAGCGAAGTTGCAACGCCAGCACCAGCACCATTTCCATAACCTGGAAGGAGGTCAATACTATGGGATTAAGTACCAGCACCTTACCATTTAAAGAACGCATTGCCGCAGCAGCCAAGGACAAATTCGCCCACGCTTCGATCGCTAAAGCACAAGACACGCAATACACTAAACGTGAAAATGCCCGTGCTGAATTAGGCAACTGGCAAGATTGGCGTAAGTTAGGTCAATCGATTCGTCAACACGTTATTCAATACCTACCTGACTATCTTGAAGAATTTAGTGATAACGTTGAAAAACGCGGTGGCAATGTCTTCTTCGCTCAAACAACGGATGAAGCAAATGATTTTATTCTTAATGTGATCAAGCAACAGCAAGGTCACCACGTTGTTAAATCAAAATCAATGGTTACAGCAGAATTAGACTTAGATAAAAAACTTCAAGCTTTGCCTGACGTTTCGATCCTCGAAACTGACTTAGCGGAATTTATTTTACAAGAAGACGATTGGGATGAACCGTCACATATCGTTTTTCCAGCAATCCATAAAGATCGTAACCAAGTGCATACAATCTTTAAAAAATTGGGTTACGAAGGTGATAATGATCCGGAACATATGGCACGTTTTGCCCGCAAATACATGCGTGAACGCTTTTTAGAAGCGGACGTTGGTATTACCGGCTGTAACTTTGCCATCGCTGACTCTGGCATTATTAACTTAGATACTAATGAAGGTAACGCTGATTTAGCCGATTCAATTCCGAAGGCCCAGATTGTTGTTATGGGGATGGAGCGTCTGGTTCCCAGCATGAAAGAAGCCGAAATCATGGACAACATGCTGGCACGTTCTGCCGTTGGCCAAAAATTGACGACTTACGTCACTTTTGAAGGCCAACAAACACCTGGTGAAACTGATGGACCAGAAAACTTCTACGTTGTTGTTTTGGATAATAATCGATCAAAAGCATTAGGCACAGAGTTCCAAGAAATTCTACAATGTATCCGTTGTGGTGCCTGCCTTAACGTTTGCCCTGTTTATCGGCAAATTGGCGGCCATGGTTATGGCTCCTTGTACCCCGGACCAGTTGGCGCCGTTTTATCACCAATTCTCGGTGGCTATGAGCAATTTGGCGAATTGCCTTTTGCCTCTAGCCTTTGTGCGGCTTGTACCGAAACTTGTCCAGTGTTGATTCCGCTACACAATTTATTGATCAAACATCGTGAAGTCGAAACCGATCGCTTAAACATGATGCACGGCTTCACTGATTTCCAAATGAAAGTTGTTGGTAAAGGTACGAGCTCACCATTTATGTTCAAAATGGCCCTACGCTTCAAACATTTTGGCTTATCACCATGGACACATCAGAAACCAGTTACAGCGACGAACTTCTTTGAATATAATAATTCGATGATCACTAAGGGCCCTGGCATGGTAGGTGGTTGGACCGACGTTCGTGATTTACCGGTGCCACCAAAACACCGTGATGATTTCCGTGTCTGGTTCAAACATCATAAAAAGCAAGGTGGTGACGCCAAATGACTATTCAAAATCGCGATAAATTTTTAGATCATTTAGCTGAGCGTTTAGGCCAGCCGCGGCATCAATTAGCGACGCATCCTTATCAGCAATTAAATGACTTACCGCAACAAACATTAAGCGATAAGACCCCAGCGGAATTATTAGCTTTAGCACGGAAAAATAGTGAAGCGTTGCCGGTCACCTTTTACGAAGTTGCCCCAGTTGAATTACCACAACTATTGACCGACTATGTGACTGATAAGGGCGGCGGTCCACTTCTATTGCCCACTACCAGCCACTTCGCTGATTATCAATTAACCGATTGGCAAAAAAGTATCGCTGCAGACCAAACCGTTAATTACTGGCTACCTGATGCCGACCGCGCAACTAATCTAAAAGCTGCCGAAATTGCCAATATTGGTATTAGCTTTGCTGACTTCTTGCTGGCCGAATCAGGTACCGTTACCGTCAGTACCAATCCAGGTCAAGGTCGCGCGCTACATTTTCTACCAATTCATTACTTGAGTATTGTCCCACGGTCACGAATCGTTGCCCGCTCAACTCAGGCAGTAGCTTGGTACGAAAAGGAACAGGCTGCTGGTTGTTTGGACAGTTCTGCCATTCACTTTATCACTGGCCCATCAAATTCCGGTGATATTGAAATGCAGCTTGTTACCGGCGTTCACGGTCCGTTAGACGTCACTTATGTTGTCGTTGACGACTAAAAAATAGCAGTGCTTGTGGTTATTCAAATGCCGCCAGCACTGTTTTTTCGATTTAAATTTAACAATTGGCCACAAATCAGGTAAAATTACTCTATACGCAACGTCAGTTGTTAAAACTCAGCTTTTCAACGCCACGCTGAGTCAGCGTTTTGACGCCAGTTAGACTGGGCTTGAAACGAGCCTTAGTTAATTAACGGCGCCTGATATTAACGACGATCAGTAATTAATATCAGTCAGCCGTGTTCCTAGAAATTCGTTACTTTGGTGACGAGTAGTTCACATTCAGTAGAAAATGAGGTTATCCAATGGCAACACAAACATTAAGCCAATTAGCAGATTACTTAGAGGCACACAACGACAAAATTAAGATCGGTGACGAAAAATTTGACCCTCAATTAATTTATGCCGCACTTGATCAATTAGCTGTTTTGGCTAAGCCCGTTCAAGATTACTTTACAATCAGTGAAGACGATTATTATGAGCATGAATCTGATCATCTCCTGACCCTGCAAAAAGGTAAAGCGCCTTTAGGTGAGTTAAAGGATCGAATCATCGTTACTCATACCGATGGTGAACTTAGCAATGGCGATCTACGCTACAGTTACGCCCATGAAGATGCTTATAGTGCCGGCTACGATGTTCAAACTGACTTGCACCTGCTCACTTACGGCTTAGAAGTCGTCGGCGCAACTGATAATTTAGATCACGAACAAACACAAAAAACGTTAGCTAAAGATGCTGTTCTTAGCTTAGCTCTGGCTGCTAAAGCAGTCGCGGCTTGGCAAGCAGCTAAATAAGTAACCTTAAGTAGAAGGGGTCTCTGTCAAATCGTATTGGTGGAGATTTTGAACGGCACATTCACTTCGGT
>NZ_RHOF01000046.1 GCF_003946445.1 Loigolactobacillus jiayinensis
AAAACTTTTTTCCAACGCCATCAGTCGTAACTGACAACAACAAATACTATATCAACTTTTTACCATAGCGTCAAGAATCAACCAAACGTTGTAAGAATCGCTATATACGAACTTTAACGACTGATTTCGTTTTAAAAATCGCATTTATCGTCTTATTGCGACTCCATCATATAAAATGGTTGTTAAAACAATAAAAAAACCGATAAATCATCACTGATTTATCGGTTTAAATTTATTTTTTTAATTCTGGCGCATCAGTTTCGTACTCACTCATGGTTGATTTACCACCATTTTGATCGACTAAACTGGTTGATTCCTTCTTATTTGCCTTTTTCAACTGTTTTAAAGCTGCCGACTTTTTATAGTTGTAGGCACCCTTAACGACCTTTTTAAAGCCTTCTGGTTCATAGAAGCGTAATAAATCGCCATTAATTACTTTGTCTGAAGCGGATAACGTATTGGTGACATAGTTTTGCATGTCATCGATTGACGTTTTCTCTGTTGTTGTTAACTTTTTCAACTGTTTGCCGTTACTGTCATAGTAAACACCATTGTATTTTGTATAAGTTGGTGACGTGAAATCACCATTGCGGAAAGCAACCGTTTGTTTACGGTTAGTCGCCAGTAGATCGGACCCGAATTGGATCGTATCAGAATCCTTGATGCCTAGTAAATTAAGCAGTGTTGGTAATACATCAATTTCGCCACCATACGTGTGCTTAATGCCACCCTTTAACCCTGGCATATGGATCATAAATGGCACTTTCTGGAAATTAGCTAAATCATAATTAGTTACTTTCTTCTTACCTAATAGCTTAGCAATTGCTGGCTTATGGTTATTTGAAATACCATAATGATCACCATACAATACCACCATACTATTCTTTTCCAAACCAGTCTTCTTCAACCAACTCATGAACTCGCCAACTGACTCATCCAGATAACGCGCAGTTTGCACATACGAATCGACCGTTGAGTCCCCTGTATCAAATGGCTTGATCGATGTATTCTGTGAATCAATAGTATATGGATAATGATTTGTTACTGTGATCAATTTCGCGTAGAACGGTTGTGGTAGCTGCTGGACATACTGGGCAGAATCCTTTAAAAAGATCTTGTCCTTCATCCCATAGCCTAAATTATAACTGGCTTTGCTACTATTTGCGAAATAGGATTTACTAAAGAAATAATCATAACCCCAGGACTTGTACGTATTATCGCGGTTCCAGAAACTAGGCACATCACCATGGAAAGCCGCAGTCGTATACCCATTTTGGCCTAAAATAGCTGGGGCCGCCTGGTACGTATTAGTTGTACCATCCGTAACCATCGCTGATCCTTCAGGTAAACCATATAAACTATTTTCCAACATCATTTCTGCATCTGCCGTTTTGCCTTGACCGACTTGGTTATAAAAATTGTCAAAGCTCAATGTATCTGAAGAATGGTAGAGCTTATCGATGTTCGGCATAACCTCTTGATTATCCCACTTATAGTCGATCATAAACTGTTGCAGACTTTCCAAATGAATAATGAAAACATTCTTACCTTTTGCCACGCCTGAGTACTCAACATTCGGTGAAATTCGGTTTTTAGCCAAGAAGTTCTGAACGCTGGTCAAATCAGAACTATTCGCATTGGCCTTGGTGGCATTGTTCTGAGTTGTTTTAACCCCGTCATAGACAGTATAAGCTTCTAAGCCGAGATATTTAACAATATAGTTATTATCAAACGTCCGCGTCAATAGCCCTGAGCGATCAGTTTCGGCTAAGCTTAAGTTAGCCCCAAATAACAGAACCGCTAAACTGGATACCAGCGCCGCATAACGCAACTTAAATGCCTTAGTATCCATTTTGATACCTTTAAAGGCTAGTACAATAATCAAGAAAATAACGTCCGTAAAAACTAAAAAGTCGGTTGGGCGGACAATTCCAAAAATACTCTGACTTAAATTGTTGGTAACCGCGCCAGAACTTTTTATCAAGTTAAATGTTATAAAATCAGAGAATTCACGATAATATAAAATATTGGCAAATAGCCAAGTCGCCATAATGGCATCGATCAGTAGCATAAACCAATATGATTTACGGCCACGCATGTATAACGCTAGTCCTAGTAATAAAACAGCAAAAGGAATTGGATTAAATGCCAGCAGTAGCTCCTGCATACCACTGCTGACGCCTAAGCTGAATTTTGTTTTGTAAGCAAAATACGATTTGATACTAAACAGTAAGACTGCGAGGATAAAGAAGCCTAGTCGCGTATTAAGTCCCGACCGCACTTTCTTTAAAGCTTGCCCCATAATGATACTTACCTCCGTCACATAAAATACGATTTAAAGTCTCCTAAATCATACTGGATTTTCTTGTGAAAAACAATTACTAGTCACAAGCTTCACAAAATATTTAGGTTTGCTAATAACAAACAATCGCCAACAAACCCATTTCAAACAAGTTTGCTGACGACTGTTGATTCGTTTTATTCGGTTGAAGACTGATTAGTCATCAAGCAGATCATAGATTTCCATCGCAATTAAATCAATATCATCGAACTCAAATTTCTGATGATTGGTTAATTCTTCTAACTCGTAAGTTTCTGTTTGTGGGTCAAAACTGACTAGACCACGCTCGGCACCATTTTTTTCAAAGCGGCGAGTCCGGACTTCATCATCCGTAGAACCTTGCTGCATGGCTTCCAAACGACTGATGATCGCAACTAGCTGTGAGCTTTTCATGACGTGACTCCCTTCATTCGATCTTTACCCAATAATGATACCAGAAAATCGGCCTAAGTGAGCACTTCAGCGTTAGTTATTTCAAAAAGATTGTATTTATTTTAGCAGATTGCTGTTAAAACAGCTTTTAGCTTTACTTTTTCATGAAATTCTAATGTAAAATCAGTCAATTTCCTTCACTTTATCTGGCTTAACTACTAAAGCAAAAATCCCAATGAACATACCCAAGTAGTAAGTCATAACCCGCCAAAGGATCATCGCCAGTACTAATTTACTATTCACCGTCACAAATGTTGCAAATAAGGCGCGAAAACTGATCTCCGCGCCACCAGAGCCGCCAGGGATTGGAAATAACGAAATAATCATGACGATCATAATATGCATGACCAACACTTCGACAAAGTTTGGCTTTAAACCCAATGCCAATAGGACAAAGTAAGGCACACTATAATAAAAGATCAATTGGATAAAGGTCAGTGCGCTGGCTTTGATCAGCATCCCAGTTTGATTTTTGATCCGCAAACTTTCACGATGGAAGTTATCAATTTTACTGTTTAGTGTTGTTTCTAATCTTGCCACGCGTGGTGGTGCCATGAACCAATGTAGCGGCTGTATTAGCAAACGTACCAGTGTCTTAGTGAAGCTATACCAATACATGATCAATAATAGCGCCGTGATCACCGTTAAATGAATGATAAAGCCAAACACAACTAGCCACGCAAGATAAGTAAATTTAGCCACCACTAATTTAAAGCCAAAAACTAGCGTCAATATAAAATTGATCAGCACCATCGCTTGAAAAACAATAAATTTCATCAATAATAACGAACTCGCACGACCACCATCAACGCCTGACTGCATTAATGCGACTAATTGCGCTGGTTGGCCACCAGAAGAAAATGGCGTCAGTGAATTAAAAAGCTGTTCCACTAACGGAATCCGTAGCGCATTTTTAAATGAAAAATGCTCGACCCGACCCTTTAGTAGGAGTTTGACAACAAAGGCCTCCATTAACCAATACAGGCCCATACAACCAGCAGCAACCAATAGCCACCACCAATTCATATGCGCCACTTCATGCAATAATTGCGCCAAACGTACGGTGCGTAACTCATACGCAAAAATGCCGCCGCCTAGCAGTAGCATACCGATCAACACGGCAATATTTTTTCGGCTCATGGCTAGCCCTCTCTAGCTTGGTCCACATAGAAACGATGCCAAATTTCAGCTAATCGCTCTTCGGAGTAATAATCTGCTGCTGCTCGTGCTTGTTGTTGCATATAGGATAATGCAGCCGGCTTTTGCCGTAAATCAGCAATTTGCTGGTTCATCGCATCTACATCGGTTGCACCCACATAATAGCCAGCAATAATCGAACGATATAACGATAGATCACGTAACAAGACCGGCGTGCCGCAAGCAAAGCTCTCCAATACCGACATCGGAAATAATTCGTTATAGGACGGTAGCAAGAACAAGTCGCTGATATTGTAAAAGTTCACTAACTCAGAACGCTCAACGATCCCGGTGAAGCGCAAATTAGCTGGTGGTGCATCAACAATTTTTTTATAACGTTGATAGCCCTCAGTCATTTTGCCAAAGGAAAATCCGCCTGCCCAAATAAATTGAATATCAGGATTGCGCCGTGCTAATTCAACAAAATCATCAACGCCTTTACGTTCCTGAATTTGCCCTGCACCAAGAATGACAAATTTATCCGCTGCAATCTGGTAATGTTGGCGCAATGCCGCGATCTCTTCTGGCGTTTTTTGATAAAATTCCTTGCGCGAAACAAAATTGGGGATATAGGTGATCTTATTAGCCGGTATCTGATAAGCAATTAATTTCGGAATAAAACTTGGATTAACAACGACTAAATGGTCCATCCGCCGATAAAAAGCAATCACATAGTGGTAGAAAATACTTTTAAATGGCTGTGGGATAGTCAAACTACCCTCTAACGTTTCTGGTAGAAAGTGGACATAGCCGATTTTACGACCACGCCGCCGCGAAAAGGTAGATAGAAAAAAGCGGGGATCAATCGTGTGATAATGGCTAATATCTGCCCGACCAAATTGATTGACGCTTATCTTAAACTCATTTTTAAAATGGCTCTTTAGCAACCGAACCAATTCCATATAGGCACTGCCAACGCCTTGCCCCTTAACCTTAGTAGCGCTAGAAAACATGTGTATATCTAACATGGTGGTTGTGTCTCCAATTATAAAAGATTGCTGTTATTCGCTAACATCGGCAGAATCACGATGTTGCTCAGCGTAGTAAACTTGTGTATCCCGGTAAAAGCGCACGACTTGTTCAGCAAAATGCTCAGCCGAAATCGAATATAACTTCTGCGCCCGTGGTGCTGGATCGGAGTAACTTTGCGGATGTGCTAGATAATTTAGTATCTGATGCACCATCTCTGTTTGACTTTCAAAAGTCGTGCCAATAGCCGGATCATCTAACAACTCTTCTGTATAGGGACTAGCCGCAGCCACAGATTTCAAGCCACTGGCCATCGCCTCAACGTAGGTTAGCCCTTGTGATTCAGAATGCGACGCCGAAACAAATAAATCGGCCATATGGTAGTAGGCTGACACGTGATCATTAGGAACTTCACCAGTGAAAATAACATGATCACTGATCCCTAATTTTTGCGCCTGCTGCGTTAAGTCATCCCGTGCTGGGCCGTCACCTACGATCACTAACTGAACCGTTGGCTGCTTAGCTAAAATTTGCGGTAACGCTGCAATGATTTCGTGAATATTTTTTTCATACGCAACGCGGCTCAATGATAATAGTACCGGCGTTGTTGGCCCAATATTCAATTTTTTTCGACAATCAGCCGGCACCGGTGCTTCGTATTGTGAAATATCAATCCCAGTAGGAATAATCCGCATCGGTGCTTTAACACCATAACTCTGTAGCGTTGCCACAACACGCTCACTAGGCGCGATCACACCATGCATATGATGAAAATAAGCACGCATTGCCTGCTTAACGTGGTAAGGCCGCAATAATTTACCGTTCAAAATGTAATGTAAATAGTCCTGATACATCGTATGGTAAGTGTGAATGCACGGAATCTTTAAATTTTTGGCCACAAACTTGCCGATATAACCCATAGAAAATTCAGTTTGATTGTGAACAATATCCAGGTCAAGATCGCGGGCAACCTGATACGCGTGAAATAATCCGCGCACCGCGATTCGCCGATCCGTAAAAGAAACAAAGGGAACACTCGCAAACCGGAAAATATTAGGTTCAAATTCGTCCTTATCCACATGGGGATCAGTCGTCGTAAAAATATAAACGGAATGGCCTTCCCGCTCAAGTTCATCACGCAGAGTTTTGATCGACGTTGCTACGCCGCTCACCTGTGGAAAGTATGTATCTGTAAATATACCGATATTCACGCGCAATTTGCCTTCTTTCTAAAACCAGTTTAATGGGTTAATTATAGTGGGAATAGTCGTAAAGCGCAAATAACACCCCCGTACATATTTCCTCAATCATTAACACCTATTATAAGCGAGCTGAGCTAAAAAATAATCACACGAAAGTCTGATTTTTCTCTCAGTAATTTAGTGTGTGCGTTTTACATGAACCCGCTCAGACTAAAATATGGTATAAAAAAGAGCGTCGAGACTACTCGACGCTCTTAAAATAACGTTAATTAAGCTTGTGTTACTGCTTTGACCAAGGCAATGACATCATCATTGGTTTCAGCATCATTCAATGCTTTATCAGCGAGTTTCTTCATATCCTTAGTGTCCAGCTTGCTCATCAAGCTGCGAACCTTCAAAATTGAAGTTGCACTCATTGAGTATTCATCTAAGCCCATACCTAATAACAACGGTACCATAATCGTATCACCAGCAGCTTCACCACACATACCAGCCCACTTACCCTCAGCATGTGCTGCATCAATGGTCCGCTTGATCAAGCGTAAAATTGATGGGTTATAAGGTTGGTATAAGTAAGAAACATGCTCGTTACCGCGATCAGCGGCCATTGAGTATTGAATCAGGTCGTTAGTGCCAATACTGAAGAAATCAGCGTACTTAGCTAATTTGTCTGCAATAATTGCTGCAGCAGGGATCTCCATCATCATACCGATTTCAATCTTGTCCGCAACCGCTACCCCAGCTTGTACTAACTTAGCACGTTCTTCATCATAAACTGCGCGAGCTTGTTTGAACTCGTTAACTGTAGCAATCATTGGGAACATAATTGCTAAGTTGCCGTAGTTAGAAGCACGCAACAAAGCACGTAACTGAGTCCGGAAAATGTCTTGGCGATCAAGACTGATCCGAATTGCACGATAACCTAAGAATGGGTTCATTTCTTCTGGTAATGGTAAATAAGATAAATGTTTGTCGCCACCGATGTCCATTGTCCGAACAACGACTTGTTTGCCATTCATCCCTTCAAGCGCTTTTTTGTAAGCCTCAAATTGTTCATCTTCAGTTGGTAATTCAGCTGAATCCATGTACAAGAATTCAGAACGGAATAAACCTACCGCTTCAGCACCGTTATCGGTTGCACCAACAACGTCATCTGGTGTACCAATATTAGCAGCTGTAACGTAGTTTTTGCCATCTTTAGTGACGGTTTGTTCATTCTTTAGCTTTTCCCATTCAGCTTTTTGAGCTGCAAAATCTTTGGCTTCTTGATCGTATTTAGCGATATCATCAGCAGATGGGTCAAGCAAGGCATCACCGGTATTACCGTCAACAATAACCATTTGATTTTCGTTAACAGTTTCAGTAGCTTTTTCAGTTCCAACAATTGCTGGAATTTCTAATGAACGCGCCATAATTGCTGAATGGCTAGTCCGGCCACCTAAGTCAGTAATAAACCCTTTAACATATTTACGATTTAATTGGGCAGTGTCACTTGGCGTCAAATCGTGAGCAATGATAACAACTTCTTCATCGATCAAAGCTGGATTTGGTAGCGTAACACCGAGCAAGTGACTCATCACACGCTTGGTTACGTCGCGGATATCAGCTGCCCGTTCTTGCATATATGGGTTATCAGTCATTGCTTCAAACATTTCAACAAATTGTGTTGAAACATTGTGCAATACTTGTTCCGCATTGGTTTTATCATTTTTAATGCCGGTTTCTACTGCCCCAACAAATTCTGGATCAGCTAAAATCATCATGTGCGCATCAAAAACTTGAGCTTCTTCTTCACCTAAGCTTTTGGCGGCAATATCACGAATCTTTTGTAGCTCTTGAGTTGAAGCTGTCACTGCCGCCTGTAGACGAGCAACTTCACTATCAACATCATCGATCGACTTTTTGGAAAATGATAAATCAGGTTGAACAAGCAAGTAGGCCTTTGCACGTGCAATGCCGTCACTAGCAGCAATCCCTTTTAACATTTCCGTCATTAGTCAGATAGTCCTTCTTTCGTCATTGTTTCTGCAATAGCAGCAAGGGCATCGGCTTCGTCGGCACCTTCAGCTGAGATCGTAACGTCAGCATCTTTACCAACACCGAGTGACATGACACCCATAATGGATTTCAAGTTAACTGACTTGCCTTTATATTCCAAGTTAATATCTGAGTTAAATTTGCTTGCAGATTGTACTAATAAAGTAGCTGGGCGAGCGTGGATACCTGTTTCTGCAATAATATGAAAATCGCGTTTTTCCATGATTGATCATTCTCCTTTAGCTTTTAAAAAGTTATGTTAGGGTTTTCCTTTTATTTGGGTACAAACAAAGTCGCCCTTTCAACATTTAAGACTACCATTTTTCAACCGGTTCGACAACCTTTTTTGCTCGTTTTCCGGCATGATATCTAGCTTTCTACATGTAAAATCCTATGAAAATTGATACAGGGCTACTGTTGTGTCCCTTTTTCAAAATGATAGATCACATTTCCACCACGCTGCGCTTCGCCAACGATACTTTTTCGCTGTGGAAATTGTAACCATGCTGTCCGAAATGAATAGAAGTCAGCCTGCTTAACCTCGATTTGTTCACGTTCCCCTGCAGCAAGTTCTTTAATTTGCGATAAATAATCGGTCATAATTTTTGCCTCATTTCGTTTCCTATACTAAACTGACATTGTAAGCGAAGTTTTTCAGCAGTGCAACTGAGTATGCTGAATAAGTGGCGGCATAAGTTTCAACCCAGCAACAGCCTACAAAATTAGCACTCAAAAGTTTTACTGCTAAAAAAGTGAGCCAAACACTTGAATTTCAAAAGGCGGGATGTATAATACTGTTTGAAGGTCAAAGTTGGTCAAACAGCTGTTGATCTTTTAAAATGAGGTGCACAACTAAACTACTTGACACAGTCAATTAGTTTTGCGTAAATGTAATTGAAAAAGCTACGATACAGAACTCGTATGAAAGGTTGTGAAGCGATCTATGTTGTGTCAAAATTGTCGCAAAAACGAAGCAACGATTCATTTATATACCAATGTAAATGGCGCACGTAAACAAATCGATCTTTGTCAGAACTGTTATCAACAGCTAAAGCAGCAACAAAACGGTCAAACCCGTAACGCTGGGCCTAGTGATCCGTTTGGCTTTGGTAACTTAGATGATATTTTCCGGTCGATGGGCCAAGGTGGGATGGATTCAAACCAGCAAATGGGCTTTGAACAAGGTCCTAAAACCCAATCTGGCCATAATGGCGGTGGCCGTGGTCCTAACGGTAAAGGCGGCTTATTAGCCCAATTTGGTGTTAACTTAACTAATCTTGCACGACAAGGCAAGGTTGATCCAGTTATCGGACGGGATAAGGAAATTTCGCGTGTCATTGAAATTCTTAATCGGCGGACGAAAAATAATCCGGTCTTGATTGGTGAAGCTGGGGTTGGTAAAACAGCTGTTGTCGAAGGCTTAGCACAAAAGATTGTTAGCGGCCAAGTTCCCCAAAAGTTGCAAAGTAAAGAAGTCGTTCGTTTAGACGTTGTTTCCTTAGTTCAGGGCACTGGTATCCGTGGTCAATTTGAACAGCGGATGCAACAATTAATGGATGAAGTCCGTAAGAGTACTAACGTCATTTTATTTATTGATGAAATTCATGAAATTATGGGTGCCGGTAACGCTGAAGGTGGTATGGATGCTGGTAACGTTTTGAAACCAGCTCTAGCCCGCGGTGATTTCCAATTAATGGGTGCTACGACACTAAATGAATATCGTAAAATTGAAAAAGACTCGGCACTTGAACGGCGTTTCCAACCAGTTCGGGTTGATGAACCTACTGTTGAAGAAACAATTCAAATTTTAAAAGGATTGCAACAAAAATACGAAGACTATCATCACGTCAAGTATTCAGATGCTGCAATTGAAGCCGCTGCTAATCTTTCCAACCGTTACATTCAGGATCGCTTTTTGCCAGATAAAGCCATCGATTTGCTCGATGAAGCTGGTTCACGGAAGAATTTGACCATTGATACGGTCGATCCTAAAGTGATCAAAGAAAAGATGGACCAAGCAGAGCAACAAAAGCAACAAGCATTGAAACAAGAAGACTATGAAAAAGCGGCTTATTACCGTGATCAAGTCAACAAGTTAGAAAAAATGCAAAAAGACGATACAGTTACTGAAGAAACACCGTCCGTTAGTGTTAAAGACATGGAACATATCGTTGAAGAAAAGACTAATATTCCGGTCGGCGAGTTGCGTAGTAAGGAACATCAACAATTGAAGACTTTGGCCAAAGACTTGGATAGCCATGTTATCGGTCAAACTGAAGCCGTTGATAAAGTTGCACGGGCAATTCGGCGTAATCGGATCGGCTTTAACAAGTCTGGTCGGCCAATTGGCTCCTTCCTCTTTGTTGGACCAACTGGTGTCGGTAAAACAGAACTCGCTAAGCAATTGGCGCTTGAACTATTTGGTTCTGAGGATTCGATGATTCGCTTTGATATGAGTGAGTACATGGAAAAATTCTCAGTGTCTAAGTTGATTGGTTCGCCTCCTGGCTACGTTGGCTACGAAGAAGCTGGCCAGCTGACTGAAAAAGTTCGGCGCAATCCTTACAGCTTGATTTTACTCGATGAAATTGAAAAGGCACATCCTGACGTTATGCATATGTTCTTGCAAATCTTGGATGATGGTCGTTTGACTGATGCCCAAGGGCGGACAGTCAGCTTTAAAGATACGATTATCATCATGACTTCTAATGCAGGTCAAGGTGACGCCGAAGCAAATGTCGGCTTCAGTGCCGCTGCTTCCGGTAATACGCATTCAATCTTGAATCAGTTGTCCAACTACTTCAAGCCTGAATTCCTGAATCGTTTCGACGACATCATCGAATTCAATTCCTTGAAGAAACAAGACTTGATTCAGATTGTCGATCTGATGCTAGCTGACGTTAACCAAATGACAATTGATCAAGGCTTAACGATTCATGTGACTCAACCAGCTAAGGAAAAATTAGTTGATCTAGGCTACAATCCAGCTATGGGTGCACGGCCGTTACGGCGTGTGATCCAAGAGCAACTTGAAGATCGAATTGCAGATTATTATCTGGATCATGCTGACTCTAAGGCGTTGTTGGCGAACGTAAAAGACAATCAAATTGTGATTGGCCCTTACCAACCGACTGAACCAGATAAAACAACCACTGACAAGAAGCCAGCGGATAAGTGATTTATAGCTAAACGTGCTATGGCAAAAGAATCTGCCATAGCACGTTTTTTTATAACTAGTTTTACATTTTCTGCTTTTATCGTGAATTTTATTTTGTTTTGGTGGAATTTCCACTATAATGTAAGTGTCATCATTAATTCGGTTGATCAGCGCTAAAATTAAATAGAGGAAGTGCGCTTATGCAATTACAAGATGTTACTAACGATTATCAGAACCTTGTCACTAGCCAGCTAAATAATACTGATGCTACTGATGTTCAAATCTTTTCACTTGCTGATAGCTTAGTTATTTTTAGTAAGGCCCCTACCCACGATGAAATTCTCTTGACCAATCGTCAGCGTAATATTGCACCAGCAGAAATCGACTTTGCCTTAGACCAATTAGCACACCGAACACGCACTGGTCTAAACGTGATCACTTCCGAGAAGATTGCCGAGATCTCATTAAATCATTAAGCGGAGTACCTTCAATGAAAGGAGGGTTATACTAAGTGAATTTCTTAAAACGATTAAAAGCTTTCTTTAACCCTCAACAACAAGTGGCGACTGTTCAACTGCCGTTAGGTGAAAATTATCAGCCAATTGCCCGTCGGCGGCCGATTCTGTTACCTTCACCCACGCGACGCGCTTACTTGCCTGCGCTGCAGGGTTCAAATCAGCTCAACACGCAGGTCCAACCGGATTCATTCGTAATCGTCTTTTATTTTACGGAGACTGGTGATCGTTTAGCCAAGCCACAAATCGTTAGCGGCGTGCGGGGGCAAGCGTTTAACTTCACCGTTCATCAATTCGAACACTATTATGTTAGTCGAATTGAAAACTATCATGGCTACTTTGCTTATCCTCGGGCAATCATTCAATTGATCTATGCGCAGCAGCCGGCAGCCCCTGTGATTGTTTTCCATTTTGACGAGCAGCATCACCTACTCGCCCAACCAGAATATTTGGTTGGCCAATTAGGGCAACGTTACGAGACCCATTTTCTTGAATCACGCCAATATCAAGTACAGCATGTGACTACGAATCAAATTGGTCATTTTAGTCAACAAACACAAATCGTCACTTATGATTATCGGTTACGCCAAATTCGTTGGGCTAATCGCTATCTAACTGGCTTTGTGCGTTTGACCACAGATGTGACTAGCTACCGCGCACCAGATGCTGAACCATTAGCACAACAGCTCCCCATTAACACGGTTTGGCGCGTATATCAAAAAGTACAAACCACACAACGACAAACTTGGTATGATCTTGGTGGCCAGTGGATTCCTACCGAAAATACGGAACGGGTAGTCGATTATTATCAGCAGCCACAGCCAAAAGCACTTGCCGCCCCGTTATTTCAACAAGCAGCAGTTATCCCTGGTTCACGCCGGGCAGTGGTCGATTTTATTCCCCAGCATTCGTTACGAACCTGGACGCAACCGTACGGCAATGCTGCTAATTACTTACAACATGGTCAAATTGTCAATATTATCCATGGGGTCATTCTATCGAACAACAGTGTCTGGTATGAATTAGAAGATCATACCTGGTTAGAGGAACATTACGTACGGTTACTTTCCGCCGGTCATGATTTTACGTCGCCAATTAAACGATTGCACTAAAAAAATCGTAGCTCATTACAGCTACGATTTTTTTACGCACTATTTTTACGCACCAATAGAATCGGTTGAAAGCTTTTCGGTTAATTTAATTTCAGGATACTTCTGCTTAAACCAACGCTCAGCAAATTGATTTTCAAACAAGAACAGCGGTGCCCCATTGCGGTCACGAACTAACAGATTCCGCGAGGAGGACATTTTTTCGTCTAACTGTTCTGGATCGATCCAGCGGGCAATTTTCTCACCCATTGGTTCCATTACCACATCCGAATTATATTCGTTTTTCATTCGGAATTGGAAGACTTCAAACTGTAATTGACCAACTGCACCCAATACATAGTCATTGGTAACATAAGTGCGATACAGCTGAACCGCGCCTTCTTGAACCAGCTGTTCCATCCCTTTGTGGAAAGATTTCTGCTTCATCACGTTTTTAGCAGTCACCTTCACAAATAATTCTGGCGTGAATTGTGGCAAGTTTTCAAATTGGATATTCTGCTTACCTGTGTAAATAGTATCGCCAATTTGGAAATTACCTGTATCATACAACCCAACGATATCCCCTGCAACAGCTGTCTCAACTACTTCACGGCTGTCAGCCATGAATTCAGTCGAATTAGCTAAGCGCAACTTGCGCTGGGTTCGTTGTAAAGTGACGTCCATTCCGCGGTCAAATTCACCAGAACAAATACGGATGAAGGCAATCCGATCACGATGATTCGGATTCATATTGGCTTGAATTTTGAATACAAACCCTGAGAATTCCTGAGCGGTTGGCGTAATGACTTGGTCAGCTTGTGTTTTATGCGCTGCTGGTGCTGGTGCATAGTCTAGATAGCTTTCTAAGAATGTTTTAACACCAAAATTGGTCAACGCTGAACCAAAGAATACTGGCGTTTGTTCACCTTTAGCAATCTTATCTGCGTCAAATTTATTGCCAGCTTCCAATAACAATTGAACATTTTCCAATGCCTGCTGGTAAATTGATTCTTGCTTTAGTCGATGATCACCAATAATTTGACCGTCAGCATCAACTGGTAAATACCGCTGGCCTTGCTCGTCTTCATGATACAATTCAACGCGCTGATTATGGATATCGTATAAACCTTCCAGCCCTTTACCCATACCGATCGGCCAATTCATTGGATAAGCTTCAATATCCAATAAGTCTTCCAATTCTGCAATCAAGTCCATTGGTTCACGGCTATCACGATCTAATTTATTCATAAAGGTAAAAATTGGAATACCGCGCATCCGACAAACTTTGAATAATTTCTTAGTTTGTGGTTCGATCCCTTTAGCAGCATCGATTACCATGACGGCGGAGTCCACGGCCATCAAGGTCCGGTAAGTATCTTCCGAGAAATCCTCATGCCCTGGTGTATCCAAAATATTGATTCGTTTGCCCTGATAGTCAAACTGCATCACGGAACTTGTAACCGAGATACCACGCTGTTTTTCAATTTCCATCCAATCTGACTTCGCAAACTGGCCAGACTTTTTCCCCTTAACCGTACCAGCTTTGCGGATAACACCACCAAATAACAATAGTTGCTCGGTGATGGTGGTTTTCCCAGCATCCGGATGGGAAATAATCGCAAACGTGCGCCGCCGGTTAACGGCAGTTGCTAATTCTGTTTTGTCCATAATCGTGTCCTTCCGTAAAAAATTCGAGTCAGCGACTCGAATTTAAGAGCGTGGCTAAGCCTATTCAAACTAGGCCTATGCTGAAATTAATTAAGTTAATCTTCTGTAGTTACTTTTTTATCTTCTGGCAAAGTCACGATCACTTCAAGTAAGCGTGAGCCCTCCATTGCCCCTGTCTGCAGTTCTAGGTCATTGGCTAGTGTCAAAGTTAATTGCTCACTGAGATCAGGAATCGTGCCTAATTCTGCCAAGGTATATCCAGCAATAGTGTCGACATCTGGGCTATCAATGTCGGTGGCAAATAATTCGTTAAAATCATCCAGCGGCATGTTACCTTTAACCACATAATGGTGCGGATCTAACTGGCGATAAAGTACTTCAGCCTCATCAGACTCATCATCGATTTCACCGACGATTTCTTCTAACAAATCTTCGATAGAAACAAGGCCGACTAAACCACCGTATTCATCCAGTAAAATGCTTAACTGGTTTTGTGTTTTCTTAAATTCATAAAGTAAGCGGTCGATCATGATCGTTTCCGGAACAAATAGCGGCTCCTGCATCACATCGATGATTTTCACATGTTCAAAACCAACTTGGTGCGCTCGCTGCAGTAAATTTTTGATGTGAACGACACCAATCACTTTATCCTTATCACTACGGTAAATCGGAATCCGCGAATAATTCTGCTCAAGAATCAATTTAATATTAGTGGCATCATCATCTTCAATATTAAGCATGAAGGCATCGGTCCGCGGCACCATTACTTCGCGAGCCATTTTATCCTGCATATCGATAATACCTTCAAACATTTGAAACTCGTCCGCTTCGATGGCGCCGGACTTCTGACCATGCTCGATCATTTCAATCATTTCTTCACGGCTTAACTCACGCTTAACTTCATTATGGAATGGTAGTCCAAATAAATGCGCCCAACCACGCGTCAGTAGCAACAGTAGCCATGACCACGGCTGTAACAACCGTTGTAAGCTAAGAATTAAGCCACTATAGCGCTTAGCCTGCTGTTCGGGATGATTCAAGGCCAATTGTTGCGGCAATAAATTGGCAAATATTTGCAAGAATAACACTGTGATAACAAACACCACGAGCCACACAATCAGCGTGCCGATACCATTTAAAGGCAACCAAACTTGGATTAAATTGAACACCATTAGTCCGGCTACCAGCTCAGCGCTCAACGTAAAGGTCCGTAAAGCCACTAATACCGATGCCTGACGCTGTAGTAACTTCAATACTCGTGTTGCCTTGTTATCCCCAGCCTTAGCATCCTCGTCCAAACGCTGAGTCGAAACGTTAGTCATTAAAAAGGCTAACGTGGCAAATAACAAACTTAAAACTAAACAAACCACTAAAACGATCAACTGTCCCCATATATGACTATCCGGGTCAGAACTCATCGACACATCCACTCCGATCACTTCATTTACTTGTCAAATCTTAGCATGAAAAGCCGTATTTTTCAATTTTTGCTCTGTTATTTCAAAGCGTATTTGAAAAAGCAACTAAATTTTAAGCATTGACCTAATGTCTTCCAATAACAATATTAGTTTGCAACCAACCTTTACGCCATCACAACGACTGATCATCCTTATCGGTGACTGCGGCGATTTTAGTTTGTTCACGCAATTGATAAATACCCCAGAAATATTGAACTACCGTTTTGACGATTGCGTACGCCGGAATCGCTAAAATCATGCCTAATAGCCCAGAAATATTGCCGGCCACCAATAATAAAATGATGATCGTCAGCGGATGAATCGACAACGTACGGCCAATAACGTTGGGATAAACAAAATTACCATCGATCTGTTGAACAACCACCACGACTACGATCACCAACACCACCATCATCGGTGAAACAGTCACAGCGATGATCAACGCCGGCGCAATCCCAATATAAGGACCAACGTACGGCATGATGTTGCAGAGCCCCGCAATAAAGCCCAGCAGGAACCCGTAAGGCATACTGATCAATAGATAGCCGAGAAAGGTGAACGTCCCCACAAATAAACACTCGATCAGTTGGCCGGCGATGTAAGATGAAATCGTATTACCCATTTTCACCAATAAATCAGTCGCTTCACTGCGATATTTACTGGGCAATAACCGCTGCACGTTAGGAATTAAGCGGTGGCCATCCTTTAACATGTAGAACAGCATTACCGGAATAGTGATTGCCGTCACCGCCACACTTGTTACTGTCCCGACCACAGAGCCAATACTACTTGTAAAATACTTCAATAAAGATTGCATAATACTACTAAATGATAGATTCATATCAGTAATAGCCTTTTCGATATCGATCTGCTGAAAGAGTCGATTTTTCATTAAACTCTTGGCCAGCTTGCCCATATCATTGGCCACCGTTGGCAAATTAATCAGTAACTGGGTGATTTGATTGATCAAGTTGGGAATCACCGCTGAAATAATCAGCGCCAAGCCACCAAAAAAGATAACAAAAACAATTAAAATTGCCCAATTACGCGAAATTTTAAGGTGTCCTAGTAATTTGATCAAAGGGTTGAATAAATAAAATAAAAACCCCGAAATCAGAATTGGCACAAATAAAGTTGCCACAAACGTTCCAATTGGCGAAAAAACAAAGCTAATTTTGGTACACATATAAATCAGGCTCGCTACGATCAATAGCTCCAACGACCAGAACATTAATCGTGAACGACGGATTTGTTCAAACATCAGCACCACTACTTTCTTTTTAGTGTGTCCTACCCAGTCTTGATGACCTAGGCTAACACTATTATTGAGCTGTAAAAACCATTTCAAGTTACTGATTGACTAATCAACATTCCCCTTAATCGGTATGTCCAGATAATGTTATACTTATTCTACCAAATTCAAGTACCAACCAACAGCACCAACAATTGATTTACCGGCAATAGTATCACCTAGAATGTATTTAAAGAAAGGAACTCTGCTATGAAGGTCCGTCACACAACTGATTTAAATAACCCAATTTACAAGGATGCACTTAATATCCGCAAAACTGTTTTTGTTGAAGAACAACAAGTAGCACTTGATTTAGAAATCGAAGACGAGGATAAAACAATCCACTTTGTCGGCTACGTTGATAACCAACCAGTCACAACCGCACGGCTTTTACCTGAAACTGGCGGCTACCATGTCCAACGTGTCGCTACGCTAAAAGAATACCGCGGCCATAACTATGGACACGAATTACTGACTGCATTGGAAGACTACGCTCGCCAACAAAAACGTTTAACCTTAACGTTAGGTGGTCAAGATCATGCACTTGGTTTCTATGAACAACTTGGTTACCATAAAACTGACCGGCCTGGCTTTTTAGATGCTGGCATCCCCCACCATGAAATGCGTAAAGAATTAGCTTAGTGCACAACAAAAATTAACGGTTAAATCCAAAAAACGACCAAGACAATGTCTTGATCGTTTTTTAGTCGTACATTGATCCAATTGACTTCCGCTTACCGGTGGGCAAGTTCCAGGTAACGTTGATACCAAATATCAATATATTCTTGCGAGAAAGGTCCCTTGTGATGATCAGACCAATCGACCAAGATATTGACATTAGCCTTCAAAATCTTGTCTGTCGCATTGGAGTAATGCCAACGTTTACTATTGGCTTCATATTCATCGACATCCAATAATTTTCTTTCGCCATCCGGAAAAACTTTGACATCTAAATCATAATCAATATACTTCAGTGCTTCCCGATCCAGTACAAACGGTGAAGCGAGATTACAATAATACGAAACCCCGTTATCACGGATCATAGCAATTACATTAAACCAGTAATGTCGGTGAAAAAAAATAATTGCTGGCTCGCGCGTTAACCAACGCCGTCCATCTGATTCAGTTACTAAAGTATGATCATTACAACCGATTATCTCGTTCTCCGATGTTTTTAAAATCATCGTGTCACGCCACGTCCGGTGTAAACTTCCGTCATGTTTAAAACTTTGGATCGCAACCGATTCCCCTTCTTTCGGGATACGCATGCGCTGACCTACTTTCTGACGTTTATTACGTTGAAGTTGATAACACCGAATTATCATGAACATTATATCAAAGTTTACTGCAAATGACGAAATTTTATTCCTATATTTTCAGTAAATAGTTACACTTATTCTTCTTCTGCTTGCTTTTCGGTTAAGAAGCGCTCAATTTGATCCAGTGCAAAGCCCTTACGATATAGTTGTTGCTTTGCCTTTTGTTTGCGCTCGTAGCCGCTATACCGAGCAGTTTTACGCCAAGCTTTTTCGCCTTGTTCAACCAAAGCAGCCCATTCCGCATCGTCATCTTTAACCAATTCCAGTCGGCTCATAATTTGATTAGTTGTATCGCCATCAAAACCTTTTTGACGTAAACCTAAGCGAATTTTTTGTTGCTGATTTTGAAAACTTTGTTGGCGATACCGATGCGCTAATTTTTCGGCTAGCTTCTGACCGTTGGCAAGTAGATCAGGCGCAGTAAATTGATCTAAAGCGTTGGTGATCTGCTCTGGTTTCAGCCCTTTTTCACGTAATTTAGTTCGAATCACTTGTGGTCCCTTGTCACTAGTACGCATCATCGTGCGGACATAACTAGCCGCATAACTGTCATCATCGAGTAAATTCAAATCATATAGTCGGGCAATGATCTGTTGGCGTACGGCTAATGGAATATCATGTTGCTTCAAATAAATGCGCATTTCCATTTCTGTACGCAATTGATAGGATAAATAATTAAGCGCTAGGGTATAAGCTTGCGCGTGCGCCTCAGCAGTATCGATTTCTGCACGTAATTCAGCCGGAATTTCCATGCCCTTAGCTAAGCGAAAATCGATCAACACACTCTCACTAACTGGAAAAGCGTACTCATCATCAAGAAAAATGTTATAACGGCCTTTGCGTTTTTGGGTGGTGATTTTTGTAATGGTTGGCAACTTGCACTCCCCTTTTTGCTCAGATATTTCCATTATAGCAAGCCCAACCGTAGATGCAAATGTCTGTTCGTATTACTTGCGCACTACCGAGTTATGCTATACTGACAACGACAATTATCCAGTATGACGCCAAATTGATGACCGTCATTTACCCCAATTGTGGTAATCCAATAACTAAAGTAAGGAAGAAAAATATGTCAGAAGTTACTTATTTTCACGATATCCAAGTTGGCCAGCGTTTTCCCTTAACCATTAAACGTCTTGGTATCAATGGTGAAGGCATCGGCTATTATAAACGGACGATCGTCTTTGTTACAGGTGCATTACCTGAAGAAGTGATCGTTGCCGAAGTCACCGCCATTGCACCAAAATTTGTTAATGCCAAGATCCACACCATCCGCCAAAAAAGTACTCAACGCGTTGAACCACGTGATGCAGACTATTATGGTCACGTTGGTGGTATCGAGTTGGAACATTTAAGTTATCCTGGTCAATTGGCCTTTAAGGTCGACGTGATCCGCCAGTCGTTGGAAAAGTTCAAACCCCGTGGTTATCAAGGCTATGATTTGCGCCCAACGATTGGTATGGCTGATCCCCATGGCTACCGCAACAAGGCCCAATTCCAAGTACGCGAGATTGACGGTCACGTGGCAGCTGGTTTATACCACGAACATAGCCATCAATTAGTTGATTTAAAAACCTTCAGCACACAGCGGCCAGCGACGATGCATGTCATTCGCTATGTTACCAATTTGCTAGAAGAACTGGCGGTCCCAATTTATAATGAAGAACAAAACTCTGGCATCGTCAAAACGTTGGTTGTGCGCGAATCTTTTAGTACCGGCCACTTACAATTAACCTTTGTGACCAATTCACGCAAATTACCGCACAAACGGGAAATCCTTAGTCGCTTACAGACTGACCTGCCTCAAGTGACGTCGGTTATGCAAAATTTAAATCAAAACCACACTTCATTAATTTGGGGTGACGAAACGTTTAATTTAGCAGGCGATAATTATATTACCGAAACGCTGGCTGGTTTAACGTTTAAACTATCAGCGCAGGCCTTTTTCCAACTAAATCCTGCACAAACAATTAAGTTGTATGCATTAGTACGCGACGCTTTACAATTAGCACCTCACGAAAGCGTCGTTGATGCTTATTGCGGTGTAGGTACGATCGGCTTGTCTTTGGCAGACACGGCCAGCGAAGTTCGCGGCATGGACATTATACCTGCAGCAATCGCGGACGCTCAGGAAAACGCCGCATTAAATCAGATCACCAACGCTAAATACGAAGTCGGCAAAGCTGAAGAATTATTGCCCCAATGGCTAAAAGACGGCTTTGAGCCTGATGCCTTAGTGGTTGATCCACCACGGCTTGGTTTAGATCAAGCCTTATTAAACGCAATCCTTGATAGTCGTCCGCAAAAATTTGTTTATATCAGCTGTAACCCCTCAACATTAGCTCGTGATTTGGTCAAGCTCAGCGATGTTTATAGCGTCGACTATATCCAATCGATCGATATGTTCCCCCAAACTGCCCGCGTTGAGGCCGTTGTTCGGCTGGAAAAGAAGAATATCTATCGTTAAACCGCTTACAATGGTAAAATGGCATTAGAGCTTTAATAATACGAGGAGATGTTTTCATGACAGACAAAATTCTAGTCACCACAACTGAACATATTCCCGGCCAAGAATACGAAATCATTGGTGAAGTATTTGGCCTAACGACGCAATCGAAAAACATTGCTAAGAATATTGGCGCTGGCTTAAAAAGTATCGTTGGCGGTGAAATCAAAGACTATACAAAGTTATTAGCCGAAGCACGCGATATTGCCATTCAGCGTTTGCGGGATAACGCAGTCGCATTAGGTGCCGATGCCGTTGTCATGATGCGCTTTGATTCTGATTCGATTCTCGATGGTATGGAAACCATTGCTGCGTATGGAACGGCCGTTAAATTCAGATAACATGCAGGTCATTTACCACGATGCAAAAAACTCATCAAGCAATTAATTGCCTGATGAGTTTTTTATAATCACAATTGAAAAAAAGTTGTCATTAGCGTTCATAACACCTATTTTGTGCCGCTTTATTTTTGACTCAGTTTATGCCCTAACTCAATAATGTAATCGCGCAATTCATCCTTAATTTCAGGATGCTGCAGTCCAAATTCAATATTAGTGGTCAGATAGCCTAGTTTGTTCCCCGTATCATACCGTTTACCGGTAAATTCACGAGCAAAGACACGCTGAGTTTTGTTCATATGATCAATGGCGTCAGTTAATTGAATTTCGCCACCAGCATCCGGTTTTTGAATATTCAAGCTATCAAAAATCTCCGGTGTGAATAAGTAACGACCAATGATGGCCAAATCGCTTGGTGCTTGCTCTGGTTTTGGCTTTTCAACAAAACTCTGCACACTGTACAAGCCCTTTTCCGTCTCAGCAACTGGCTTAATGACCCCATACTTAGAAACTTCATCATGCGGAACTTTAACAACAGCCAACGTTGACGCATGTGTTTTAGCATAATCGTTCATCAGTTGCTTCGTTAACGGCACCTTTGATTGCGTGATATCATCACCGAGCATGACCACGAAAGGTTCATCAGCCACGAAGTCTTGCGCCAAACGTACCGCATCACCCAAGCCTTTAGGGTAAGATTGCCGAATGAAAAATAGCCGGACCCCAATATCAGTAGTGCTTTCTACTAATTTCAACAATTTATCTTTATGCCGCTTTTTCAAAACCATTTCTAGTTCAGGAACGGAATCAAAGTGATCTTCAATTGGCCGTTTACCTTTACCGGTAATGATCAAGATATCTTCAATACCAGCTGCCTTAGCTTCTTCAACCAAGAACTGAATCGTTGGTACATCGACGATTGGTAACATTTCCTTTGCCATTGCTTTAGTCGCTGGCAACAAACGAGTCCCTAATCCTGCTGCAGGAATAATTGCTTTACGAACTTTCATTGTGAAATTGCTCCTCCTCAATAAATATTAATTAAACTTATTGTACCGTATTTTCACGCTCACTGGCAGCCTTAGACTTTCTAAGCGCATGGATATGTTGCATCCGGCCATTATTGCGCTCAACTTCGCCAAAATAAGTATACTGCACCACTACATTGATCATAGCACCAAACATCATGATCCAAGCCGAAAAATCTAGCCATAACAACATGACGATAAAAAAGCCAATAGTTCCATAACTTAGCACCGTTTGGGCAAAGTAGCGCACATACAGCGAGAATAGTTGCGACAATAACAACCAACCGACTGTTGTCAGCAGTGCCCCTGGTAGCACACTGCGTAACCGTAATTTTACATTAGGCAGTAAATAGTAGATCAGTAGTAACATCAAGAATACCACTGTCGCCGTGACTGGCCATTTCAAAGTACTGAACAAGTGCGATAAACTTCCCGGAATATTTAATAATGGCGTGATCCAATCAAGAACTTGCTGGCCAAAACTAAAAATGATCACGATAGCAACTAGCGCAATCGCTAGCAAGACAGTCATAAATAACGAAATCATCCGCAATAAAATTGGATTTTGCTGACCGAGTACACCATAGGTTCGATCCATCATCCGCTTCAAGGCGTTGACCCCACGACTGCCGGCCCACAAAGTCCCAATTGCCCCAATCGACAACAAACTGTTGTTGCTACCACCTTTGGGCATGAAATGTTCCGCAATCGGTAGAATTTGTTTAGCAATCGTTGCCGGAATCGCGGTCACCGCGTAATCAATAATATTTTGTCCATCAATATGTAATAGTGGCACCACGTTACCAGCAAAAATGATCAAGGGAAAAATCGATAACAATTCCCAAAAAGCGACGACCACCGCCGCATCATTGATTCCTGAGGTCTTTAACTGTGCAATCAACAGATAGAGGAAGCGCCGTCTTCGTTTACGCCGACTCATCGGAATCGCTTGCTGTGACTTTTTATTAGCCAATCTTAGCCCTACCTTCACTAAAACTTTTCGTACAAATACGCTTAAAAATTGTGCTATAAAACAGCGTCCTTCCCATTTTAACACGAATATAAGCTGGTTCCTAACAGAACAATTTTGCGGTGAACATTTTCATCGCCGGTAATCTTTGCTATAATCAATTTGAATCGAATTAAACAAATCAATAGACGAACCAGTTCAGGCAACAGGTGCTCGCCATATTTTTGTTAGAAAAATAACGAGTTTAAGGAGCGATTAGATGGCTAGCGCAAAAATTATTTATGCAAGTATGACCGGTAATAACGAAGAAATTGCTGATATTGTTTCTGAAGCTTTGGAAAATTTAGGCGTCGACGTTGACGTCAGCGAAATTTCACAAGCAGACACTGAAGATTTTACTGATGTCGATATCTGCATTGTAGCCACTTATACATATGGTGACGGTGAACTTCCCGATGAAGCCGTTGATTTCTATGAAGATCTACAAGACGAAGATTTAAGCGGTAAAGTTTATGGCGTTTGTGGTTCCGGTGATACTTTTTATGATGATAGTTTTGGTAAATCAGTTGATGATTTTGCCAAAGCGTTTGAAAAGACTGGCGCGACTAAGGGTGCCGACATCGTTAAGGTTGATCTAGAAGCCGAAGAAGATGATATTGAACATTTGGAAGCCTTCGCCAAAAGTTTAGTTGAGAAAACCGAAAACATGTAATTTAAAGAGAGTGCGCCATAATTTCACTTATGGCGCACTCTCTTTTTTATATTTTAGTCAACTGATCAAGCGTATGTAACGAATTCACGGTGATGGTGCCATCTTCCAGTCGATCATTATGAATAAAATCATATAAAGCAGCTTGCAGTAGGTTGATAGTCTGCTTTTCGCTGATCGTAATGAAGCCGGATGAAACTAACGATGCAATTCCCTGCGCGATAACCCACATGCCAGTAATAACATTTTCACTAGCAGCAGTTGAAAGCTGCTGCGCAGGCGCATATTCAGCCATGATTTGCCGGCCATAATTATATGTAAAATCATGCATCGTGTTCACGCCAAAATGGTCTTCCATGAAAACAGCGCGGTATAATTGTGGATTCTTTTCAGCAAAATTAATATAATTCAAGGCCATATCGATCATTTTATCTTCGGTGATAACTTGCTTGAAAACATCATTGCTCAGATATAACTGTAACTTCAGTAAAATAGCGTGTTTCAAGTTGGCCATTGGCCTAAATTCTTGATACAACGGTTGTGTTGAACAATTAATGGCGTGCGCCACGCTGCGGGCCGTAAAGTTAGCAAAGCCCTGAGTCACGACTAACTCATAAGCCGTTGTCAGAATTCTTTCTCGCGTAATTTCTTTTTTTCTAACCATCTTGTACGCCCCTTAGCCAATTTATTTATATTTAAGATAACAAAAGCTTATGAATTTTTAGCGAACACGATTTGAATTTTTCCATTGAAAAAATCTAATCATACCCGTTTCTGCAATTATGGTTACGGTTTATCGTTAGGTTTGACAATAATTTTGCTCATAAAATTAAGGAGAGGTGCTTCATGGCCGATTTTCAACGCCAATTACAACAGTATGCTGACCTGATTATCACGGTTGGTGCCAATGTTCAACCGGGGCAAACGCTACTACTTCAAATTAATGTCGAACAAGCTTTCATTAAAATCTGTAGCCAATAACCAGTACCGGCCGATTAGTACCACTGTTTCGCAATGGTAACTGGGTCCCTGAATTCTTAAACTAATAGCCAATGCAGCGCGGATTCCGCACTGCATTTATTTTGCCTTCCATTGCCGTTTCTAGTTATACTAATGATAAGCAATCAATATAAGAATCATAGTAGTCCTTTCAAACAGCAAGCAGCAGAAGTAATTTAAGTCACCCAATTAGAGCGTCACGCTTCAATCAACATATCTGCTTAGATTAAACTTTAATCAATGACATACTAGGAGGCTAACTTATGAGTAAACAAGATCATTTAGACAGTGCTAAAACGCAAGCAAAAGGTAAATTCAATGAAGCTGTTGGTAAAGCAACCGGCGATAAAAAACGTGAAAATAAAGGTAAAGCCCAAGATCTACTGGGCAAAGCTAAGGATAAAGTAGCCGATGCCAAAGATAAAGTCTCTGAAAAAACCGGTAAAAAACTGGATAAAACTAACGGCAAATTCGACCATAACCGTTGATTAATTAGCTGCCAGCAAAAGGAGGTCACCAACATGGATAATTCAAGAGCAGCAACGCCTAAATTTAGCCAGCGCTTATTGTATTGGTCAAAGACCTTCGCTGACAGTATTCAGCGGCCTAGATCAACAAAGATTCCGTTGGCACTGGAAGAAATCAATGAACGTAAGCTAAACGGTGGTCCCTTGTATCATCGCTAGTGACAACCACTTAGTCCCCGGCTACCTTAGTAGTCAGCGGGGCTTTTTTTGCTTCAGCAACGCTACAAAAAAGTTGGCATAAGTCCTGTTATCCCAAGACTTATGCCAACTTATAGAACCTACTTATGACCCCTACTGGAATCGAACCGGTGACCTATCGCTTAGGAGGCGATTGCTCTATCCTGCTGAGCTAAGGGGCCATGTTATCTATTATTTCATGCTTTTCGTCACTTGTAAATACTGGTAGGCCATTGCCGAGTAAAAAAGTTGTAAATTTCTGGCAATATGGTATTCTAGTATGCATATTTAGTTGCAGGGCGCCATATGCAAGGAAGTGAATTTATGGCAACTCTAATAACAATCGTATTGATCACATTATACATTGTTGGGTACAATCGCACGCATATGCATGAAACCACAAAAATTTGCGGCTCTATACTTTATCCTGTTGATAGATTGCTCAAAGTGGTAATCTATTAGCGGGATTTTTGTGTAAAATAAAAAAGCTCACTGGCCCCATACACAAATTTCACCCACTACAGCGTCATTTGAAAGGATATGAAGACCAATGAACTCTATCGACCA
>NZ_RHOF01000047.1 GCF_003946445.1 Loigolactobacillus jiayinensis
AGTCTATCGGGCCAATGTGAAAGTGACCTGTGAACGGTGTCCCCAGTGTGGCTTTGATCATCTCAGTCATAACGGTCACTATAAATCACGCGTTTTATATCCAGCCGCTAACGCCAGTGAACCAGTCTATTTAGAATTACACAAAGAACGGCTGATCTGTAAAGACTGCGGTGCTTCGGTGATGGCTAAGACGGCGCTGGTCGATAAGTACTGCTGTATTTCTAAACCAACGCGGCAGAAGATCTTTATGCAACTTCAAGATGATCGGACCCAATGCAGTGTTGCCCGCG
>NZ_RHOF01000048.1 GCF_003946445.1 Loigolactobacillus jiayinensis
TATACCAATTTATAAGAATAGGTCGATACTGTTGCACTTGATTTGACAATTTGGGTATAAAATATAATTTACTGGTTCACTAAAATATATACAAAAATATATATTTAGTTGGAGAAACGATTGAATGCGGTAACAAAATATGCTTTAATTGACTTTATTAAGATAAGCTTAACATTGCGATAAGGTTACATTTTTGTATAAAATTAGTTGGGGGAAACAGACTATGAAAAGGCACCTATTTACATATTTATCCGTTGGTGTATTACTTTTTGGTGCAATTGCGCCAAGCGTTGGTGTATTGACATCAACAGCAGTGTCTGCTGCGGAACAGACCAGTACAACAGCATTAGATCCAAGTAATTTAGCTGATGGAGAATATACCATCGATGCACCAGCATTGAAGACAGGCACAACAGCAGCTTCTATGGCCCAAACTTTTATCGATAAGACAGCTAAATTAAGCGTAAAGAATCACCAAATGCAATTAACCCTACATGTTAAATCTAGCGCGAACATGTTGACGGATATTAAAACAGTTAGCGATGATCAGCCGGTGACCGTTAGCAATCAGTCAGCTGCAACGGAAGATTTAACGTTTACAGTGGCGAATTTAACGGCGGCAACAACTTTATCATTGAATATTAAAGTTGGGGCTGGTATGGCGGAAAAAATGGATATCAAGCCTGATACCAGCACGTTAAAAGTCGTTCAATTAGATCAGCCGGCGGTGGCGGAAAGCAGCTCAGCTATTAGTTCTGCGGCAACTAGCAGTAGCGCCGCCAGTAGCCAGACGACGCAGACGAGTACCGCCGCTAGCTCAAGCTCAACCGTTGCCAGCAGTCCTGCTGAATCGAGCGTGGCGCAACAATCTGCGGCCACATCATCAGCTAAGACTGAATCAGCAGTGGTAGCAAGTGAGTCAAAGGCAACAAGCGAATCGAAGACAGCAACGAGTGGTTCTGACGCTAAGACAGAATCAGAAAAAACAACTGAACCAGCAACTGTAACTGAGCCAACAACAACTTTTGATCCAGCGCATTTAGCGGATGGTACTTATGAAGTTGCAATGTCTGTATTAAAAGCAGACACAGATGCAGCGTCAGTTGCGGCCGGCTTCTTTGCCCCAACTGCAACAGTTGTTGTAGCGGATAAAAAAGCGACGGTTACGTTACATTTAATTAAAAATGCAGCTACGGTGTCGTCATTTAGTTTAGGTGACCAGACGGCACAAATCAGCAATCGAACAACCGCTACTGCTGATTTAACATTTACGGTGGATGACACCTTTAAAGATGCAACTGTAGCGGCAAATATGACGATCACCCCAGTGCCAACTATGCCGGCAATTACACTGGAGGAGCCAGCACGAATTAAATTTGGCCAGGCGTTGTATGTTGCACCAACGACTACTGAACCAACCGCAACTGATACGACATCAGAATTACCAGCGTTCGATCCAACGCGTTTAGCCGATGGAACCTACCAAACGCCAGTAGCTATTTTAAAAGCCGATTCTGACGCAGCCTCCGCGGCAGCAAGTTACTTTGCTCCAATAGCAACGGTAACTGTTTCCGGTGACAAAATCAAAGTCACCTTACATGTTATTAAAAATGCTGCGCTGATTACAGATTTTAAATTAGGCGATCAATTGGCGACAGCGACTAACGTGAATGGCGGCACGGCCGACTTGACGTTTACCGTTGATAGTAACTACCAAACAGCTATTGTGCCTGCAGCTATGATGATCACAGTGACGGCAATCAATAAGACAATGTCCCAACAGGCGCGGGTTAAATTTGGCCAAGCCTTGTACGTCGCACCTGCAACTGATAAACCAGCTACAAATGAGAGCTCAGCAAGTAGCTCGAGCAGTGAATCCAAGGAAAGCAGTAAAGTATCAAGCAGCTCGAGCAGTGAATCCAAGGAAAGCAGCAAGGCATCAAGCAACTCAAGTAGTGAATCCAAGGAAAGTAGCAAGGCACCAAGCAGCTCGAACAGTGAATCCAAGGAAAGTAGTAAGGCATCAAGTAGCTCGAGCAGTGAATCTAAGGACAGTAGCGCAGCATCTAGTAGTAGTGAGTCAACGTCAACTGGTTCTGGTCAGCAGTCGACTGACAGCAGCGCTACAAATTTACCAACTTTTGATCCAAATAAATTAAGTGATGGCACTTATCAAACGGATGTCTCAATTTTGAAGACTGACGGGGTGACGCCATCGCATTCAGCTGATTATTTTGCTAAAACAGCGATTGTAACAGTAACTGATAAAAAAGTTAAAGTAACGTTACATGTCGTTGCTGGGGCCTCAATGATCGCGGCATTTGGTTTAAATAATCAGTCAGCAACAATCAGCAACCAAACAACAGACAGTATGGATTTGACCTTTGACGTTGATCAGCAGTTTGCCAATGCTATCGTACCGGCAACAATGACGATTGCCGTTCCTGGCATGCCGCAACCAATGGCGGAAACAGCTAAGATTAAGTTTGGGACTGCCTTGTATGCAGCATCTAAAACGGACAGTACAACTGATGAGCAACCAACGACTAAACCAACGGATTCAAGTCAAGGAAATGAAACAACGACGCCGCCAGCGGCAACCAACACGGCAACCTTCAATCCCAACCATTTAGTCGATGGAACGTATGAAGTAGCAGCTTCAATTTTAAAAGCTGATAGTGATGCACTTTCTGTATCAGCAGGGTTCTTTGCGCCAACAGCAACCGTTAAAGTTGCTGGCAAGACAGTGACTGTAACGCTGCATTTAATCAAAAATGCGGCAACTGTTGCGGCATTTAGTCTAGGTGATCAAGCGGCTAAACTTAGTAATACAACAGCAGATACTGGTGATTTAACTTTCACTGTCGATGATAATTTTGCCACAGCCATTGTGCCGGCAATGATGAAGATTACGCCAGCCCCAACCATACCAACATTTGTACTGACTGAGCAGGCGCGGGTGAAGTTTGGTCAAGTCTTGTACACAGATAATACGACGCCAAGCCAGCCAGATACACCTAGCTCGTCAAGTTCGTCAAGTTCGTCAAGTTCGTCAAGTTCGTCAAGTTCGTCAAGTTCGTC
>NZ_RHOF01000049.1 GCF_003946445.1 Loigolactobacillus jiayinensis
AGCTCGTCAAGTTCATCAAGTTCGTCAAGTTCTTCCAGCTCATCGAGTTCATCAAGCTCGTCCAGTGCTTCTAGTTCATCAGCTTCATCTGATAGCAGCAAGCCAGCGGTACCGGCTTCTGAATTTGATCCTAGTCATTTGAAAGACGGTCAATATAAAGTTGGATTGCAAATTTTTAAGGCTGCTGATGGTAAAACCGTTTCAATAGCCGCTAATTATTTTGCCAATTACGCCACTGTAACCGTTAAAGGTAAAACCGTGACCGTAACATTGCACGTTACTCAAGGTGCGGGCATGATTGGCGAGGTCACGATTGATGGTAAAACAGGGAAAGTTACAAACGACAAAAAACAGACAAAAGATTTAACCTTTACTGTTGATAATTATTTTGCTAGCAAGCAAGTTTTGGCGGCCATGACAATTATGGTGCCTGGAACTAGTGGCATGACGGAAAACGCCCAACTGGTTTTTGATAAGGCCTTATATAGTGGCGCTGGTAAGCCGGACACATCTAGTTCATCCAGTTCATCAAAATCAAATTCAGAATCGAAGAAACCGACAACGTCCAATAAATCCGCTAATTCAGATATAGATCTAAATCAGCTAACGGATGGTACTTACGCGCTAAATGCACCCATTATGAAAACTGACTTAGCCACAGCCTCAGCGGCACAACAATTTATCAGCCCAACGGCGCAGTTAGTTGTCAGCAACAATGGGCGTACCTTAAAAGTTGTTTTCCACGTTACTAATGGTTTGCAATATATTAAGGGCATGACGTTGGCTGGACAATCTGCGCAGATCATCAATCGTAAGGGCAATACAGCAGATTTTGTTTTTCCAGTGACTAAAGCTATTTTAGCTGGTACGGGTAAGATTCATTTTAGCCTGACAACACCAGCCGGTAATTTAGAAGAAGACGCAGTGGTTGTTTTTAATTTGAACCATCAGCCATTGTCTAGCTTACTCAAGGAAGACACAGGAACGTTAGCACCTGTTGCTAGCGGCCAGAACTTATTGGATGCGAACAAGCAAGTGCAATATGTCCCTTATAAGGTTTTGGATGAAACACGTAGCAAGTTGTCCACCGCCAATAATTACTACACCCACACCGCTAAAGTGGTGAAAGACGCTAGTGGTTACAAGGTTTACTTAACGGTTCAAGCTCCAACTGGTTACGTTAAATTTCAACCATTGACGATCAATAATGGTGGCTATTCTGACCTGAGTCAAAGCAGTGCTGGTGGTAACGATGTGTGGACTTATGCCTTCCATATCACTAGTGCAACCGGCTTAGACCAAGCAATTCCGGCGACGATCAATATGACCGTTCCCATTGCTAACATTAGCAATCAGCACTTTGAAATTTGGTTAGCTTTTGGCAAAGCGCAAGGTGGCGGCACTGATTATTTAGCGGCAACCACGGCAGCAGCACAAGGGTTGCCAACCACGACCATCGCTTTGGCCAACCAATTAACGACTAGTCAAGTAACACCAACGGCCACAACGCCAGCAGCTCAAAAAGCGAGTGCGACAAAACTAGCTAAAAAAGCGACTCAAACTAAACCAACGAAAAAAGCGACAACACTTGCGGCGGCAGCAACAAAAGCTGACCAAAAAAAGACAGCTAAAATTCAAAATTATCCATTTATGGCTGAAATTGCCGGTTTTGGTGCCTTAGCGTTAGTCATTGTTGGCTTCACAGTGTTCAAACGGTTCCACTAGGAGAGTAAAAGATGAAACGAAAAATTGGTAAATTAGTGTTAGGGCTACTGTTCATGGTGGCTAGCTTCGCGGTGACGGCTAAGGTATCAGCTGAATCCATCAATTATCAAGCTTTAAAATATGGAACCCAACAAACCTCGATGGCATCAAATTACTACGTTAAGCCGGCAAATGTTACGGCTAATGGGGATCAATATTTGGTTACCATGACGATCCATACGAGTACGCAATTAGGCGAGTGGCCGGTAACGGTGCTAAGCATCAACGGTCAGGGCCCAGCTAATGTGAGCAAGACTAAAAGCGCTAGCGGTTACGATTACTCGTATGCGTTTCAGACGGCTGATTTGAGTCAGACGATCAGCAGTTCGATTTCAATCGATGTGCCGAAAGTGTACACGGCCAATCACGATATTAGTTTTAAATTTGATACCAGCAATCTGCCGGCACTGAACAGTACTGCCAGTAGCGCTACTACTGCTAGTAGTTCCAGTGCTGTGGCCAGTTCTGCTAGTCAAAGTAGTGCGAGCAGTCAGAGCGTTGCCAGTAGTTCGAGTAGTCAAAGCAGCAGTGCTAGTAACAGTGTAGCTAGCAGTAGCAGTCAAAAAGTAGCTGCCAAAACGACCAGTGATAAAGTGACCAAAAAGCAGAATGCACAAATTGCAGCATTGAATCGTAAAAATAAGCAGACGCAAACCGCGATTGTTACTGGCGGTTCCGTAGCAGTTGTCATTTTAGCAGTTGCGGCTTACTTCTTCACTAAACGGAAATAACGTGGCACAGATAGATTAGGTGAAATTCATGAAGTCAGCACGAAAATTAGTTTTTATATTATTAGCAGTTGTCTTAGTCGTTGTGCTTGGTTTGGTGGCGTGGCTGCAACTGCGGCCAGCCGCTAAGCCAGCGCAAAAACAACCGCGCATCGTAGCCACCACCATGGCGGTAACAGAAATGGCAGCTAAGTTGGATTTACCATTAGTCGGCGTTCCCACCAGTGCTAATCAATTACCAGCGCGTTACCAGAAAGTCACCAAAGTCGGTAGCCCAATGTCGCCAAATATCGAAAAAATTGCGGCACTTAAACCGACAGCTGTTTATTCAGTTACAGTTTTAAAAGAACAATATGAAGCAACGTTTAAAAAGCAAAAGTTTCACGCGCAGTATCTGAATCTGGATACGGTAGCTAGCTTGGAAAAAACGCTGACGACTTTAGGCCAGCGCTATCAACGCCAAAAGCAAGCGCAGCAGCAAGTTAAGTTGATCAAGCAAGCAACTAAAAAAGCACAGGCGCGCCAACATGGTAGCAAGCCTAAAGTTTTAATTTTAATGGGTTTACCGGGAGCAGGCTACATGATTGCCACGGACACCTCGTATATTGGGGACTTGGTGCGGCTCGCTGGTGGCGAAAATTTATATCCAGATAAAACGCAACCGTATTTAACACCAGACAATGAAAAGTTAGTGCAACAGCGGCCTGACGTTATTCTACGCTTAGAGCACGCCATGCCAGAAGTGGTTAAGCCGCAATTTGAACAGGAATTTAAGCAAAATTCATTGTGGGCGCAAATGCCAGCGGTTCAGCAAAAACGGGTGTATGATCTGCAACAACCTAAGTTTGACGCCACGGCAAATATGCATGTGACTAGCGCCTTGCAACAAGTCAGCCGCTGGTTATATCCAACCAACGAGGGGGCAACAAAGTGAAAAAACACCCAGTTTGGGCATACAGCAGCTTATTAGTGGCATTGCTGGTGTTGATCACACTAGCGCTGACTCAAGGAGCGACCAAAGTAACGCTGACTGCATTGGATGCCGGACAATTTAATACCTTGTTCAACATTCGTTTACCGCGGATCATCGCTGCTTTGATCAGTGGGGCAATGTTGGCTGTAGCAGGTGACTTTTTTCAAGCCGCCTTGCGCAACGCCATTGCTGATCCTAGTATTCTCGGTATCTCAGCTGGTGCCAGCTTGTTTCAATTAATTGGCGGTTTGTTGTTGCCAACGTTACTCTTTAACAAATTTATTTTTGCATTACTAGGCGGCCTAGTCGCCTTTTTATTATTGATTCTATTTCAGAAGAAAATGGACCCCTACCGTTTGATCCTGATTGGGGTGGCTCTGAACGCCATGTTTAGCGGTATTCAACAAATTTTTACGCCGACAACTAGTAGTAGTTCGGCAGTATCATTTGCGACCAGCACGTGGTCAACCGTTCTCTTCTTAGTTGTGCTCGGTATTATTGGCTTGATGTTAGCGCTAGTGATTGCACCATGGGCCAATTATTTGAAAATTGGTGATGCCCAGCTGAAAACGTTAGGGTTGTCGGTAACTGGTGTACGCTGGTCGCTATTGCTATTAGCCGTATTCCTAACGAGCACCGTTACGGCTAGTGTTGGGATTTTACCGTTTATTGGGATTATTGTGCCACATGTCAGTCGCTACTTTGTCGGCCATGATTACCGCCAAGTGGTGCCGTTTTCCGTATTAGCGGGGGCCTTTTTATTGCTATTAT
This sequence comes from Loigolactobacillus jiayinensis, assembly GCF_003946445.1. GTDB lineage: Bacteria > Bacillota > Bacilli > Lactobacillales > Lactobacillaceae > Loigolactobacillus > Loigolactobacillus jiayinensis. The sequence goes on from NZ_RHOF01000049.1 coordinate 4,237, forward strand.
CGGATACCATTGGTCGTTTGATCGTGATGCCAAATGAAATTACTGCGGCAACGATTCTAGCGGTCATTGGCGGTCCGTTTTTGATTTTTATTTTGGCACGGCAAGGAGGTCGTCGGCATGCAAGTTAAGCAACTCACTTATGCTTATCCAAACCAGAATCGTGGCGTGACCCAGCTAACGTTTGCCATTAACCCAGGAACGATGACGGCGATCATTGGGCCTAATGGTTCCGGTAAATCGACCTTGTTCAAGTTATTAGCGCGGGAATTACAACCTGACAGTGGCACAATTGAATTGGAACAACAACCAATTACGCATTTTTCGGCTAAAGAATATGCGCGTAAGGTTGCGGTAGTTCATCAGCATAATCAACTGTATGACGATATTTCTGTGCTGGATCTCGTTCGGTTTGGTCAGTTGCCGTACCATTCCTTGTTGGCGGAGCCAGATGATGCGCAAATCAAGCCCATTTTAGATTATCTGGAACTAACAGCGCTGCAACAACAAAGTATGAATCAATTATCTGGTGGGCAGCAGCAACGTGTCTGGTTAGCCATGGCGTTAGCACAGCAGCCTGAATATTTATTACTAGATGAACCGACAACGTATTTAGATCTACATTTTCAAGCTAGTTTCATGGAATTATTGGCCAAATTAAACCGTGAACTGCACTTAACGATCGTGATGATTTTACATGATTTAAATCAGGCCTTGCATTTTAGTCAGCGCGTCATTATGCTGGCTGACGGGCGAATTGTTGCTGGTGGGACACCGGAAACGGTACTCACGCCACCACACTTACAGGACGTGTTTCGGATCAATACTGAACTGGTTACCACTAAGCAGGGCCAGTTCATTGTTCAGTTACCTACGACAACCACAGCCGATTAATTAGGCTGTGGTTTTTGTATAAGCACAATTTGACAAATTTTGGCGATAGCGCGATACTCTTATAGTTAACATCATATACTATATACCGTGTTAATCAATTTATTTATTCATAAAAAGGTGGCGGCAAACGCATGCATTCTTTAAAAAAGCATTCGCGATTGATATTATTATTGGGCTTAATTGTTATTATCCCGTTATTATTATTGTTTATTGCATTGAATTTTGTGGCATATGAGCAACAAACGAGTACCAGCCGAATCAACGTGGCTGTGGTTGATCAAGATCAGCCAGCCAAGTTTCAGGGCAAAACTGTCGCTTTAGGGGCGGGCGTCAAAAAGCAATTATTACATAATCATCAAGTGACGTGGCATTTTGTTTCGGCCAAAGTCGCTAATACCAAGTTAAAAGACGGCACTTATTTGATGAAAGTCACGTTGCCACACGACTTTTCAAAAAACGCAACGACCGCATTAGATGCGAAACCAAAAATGAGTCAAATTAAGGTAGCACTTTCCGATCATAATAACTTTGCTTCACATTTGATCACCCAGCAGGTTGCGGAAAAATTACGTGCTGAAGTGATTGCCAATGTACAAGAAGCGTATGATCAGAATGTTTTCACTGCCATTAAGCAATTAGGCAGTGGCGTGAGTCAGGCGCATGATGGTACTAAAAAATTAAAATCAGGCACCACGCAATTAAGTTCCGGCAGCCAACAATTAGCTTCCGGACTCAGCCAGTTACAAAGTAAAACGCAACCGTTGGCCTCCGGTGTGGCGCAACTATTTTCTGGTAGTGCGACTTTGAATACTGGTGTCAAAACTTATACTGCCGGTGTTGGTCAGCTGAATAGCGGCTTGAATCAACTACAGGCTGGTACAGGAACGCTGGCAACAGGCGTGACCCAACTTAATACTGGTGGTAGTCAGTTGAATAGTGGGGTTGAAAGTTACACTGCTGGTGCTAGTCAAGTGAATACAGGGCTAAATCAATTGCAAGCCGGCACTGGACCGCTGGCTTCTGGCGTCACGCAATTAAATACTGGTGGTAGTCAATTGGATAGCGGCGTTAAGACGTATACGGCCGGCACAAGCCAGCTAAACAGTGGCTTAGCGACCTTAGTGAAAAATAATACGGCTTTAAATAGTGGGACGCAGCAAGTTAATGATGCGGTGACCCAACTAACCACAGGTAGCCAGCAGTTGCAAAGTTCTTTAAGCGCCGCGGCCGATAAAATTGATCAACAATTAACTGCTGGTCAACCACAAATTGATCAATTAAATCAAGGATTAGACGCCTTGAATCAAGGTATCAGTACCTTAAATGGTAATGTCAATGGTGCTGGTAGTGCTCAATTAACCAATGATCTAACAACAGTTGGTGGCGCGCTAACTAGCATGCAGGCATCACTTGGCAATGTGCAAGGAACAATGCAGTCATTGCAAACTAATTTGACCACCGCAGGCACTAGCTTCACAACGGCAGGGGATGCAGCTACCCAGGTCGCCGCTATTTTAGGGGATACTAAGGTCGCCGCGGCTATTTTTAAAGCCGATCCAGCGTCGGCTATCAAGTTAGCTGAATTAAAAGGCACGTTAACCAAAAATATGACGGCTGGTGCCACTGCGTTAACTAGCGCCGGCACAAACGCGACGAGTTTAGGTACTGATTTAACCAATACTGGTACGGCGTTGGCTAAAACCGAGACACCAATGAACGATGTGCAGACACAGTTGAAAACCTTGCAAGCCGGCGTGGCTAAATTAGCTGACCAAAACAGCGGCGCACCAGCAGCCGTTAGTGGGGCTAAACAAGCAGTTACGACGTTACAAGCTGGTTTAACGGAAGTTAGTACCGGCTTGAAACAACAAGGCAATACAGCTAGTACGATGGGGGCTGTTCAAGCTAGTGGTGCGATTCACGATGGCTTAGTTAAGGTCAGTGCTGGCCTTAATGGTAGCAACGGTTTGATCGCCGGTGTACAAGCGTATACAGCTGGCGCCCAACAGGCTGCTACCGGCAGCAATCAGCTTGTGGCTAATAATAGCCAGCTAACAACTGGTTCTGCAGCTTTAGCCAGTGGCTTAAATCAGCTAAACGGTCAGGTACCAACGCTGACCGCTGGGGTTAGTCAGTTAGTTAGTGGTAGCAATCAATTGGTAGCCAACAACGGTCAATTAACCGCTGGTTCAACCCAATTAGCCAGTGGCTTAAGCCAGTTAAATGGTCAAGTGCCAACGTTAACGACAGGGGTAAATCAATTGACTAGTGGTAGCAACCAGTTAGCGGCTAATAACGGTCAGCTAACTAGCGGCACTAGCCAATTGACCAGTGGCTTAGGTCAATTAAATGATCAAGTACCAACTTTAGTTAGTGGGGTAACACAGTTGAACACCGGCGCTGGTCAATTGGAAACTGGCTTAGCACAGGAAAATGCTGGCATGCTGACCTTGAATAATAAATTAGCGGCTGGTAGTCAGAAAGTCAGTCAGTTGAATTTCACATCAGCTAATGTTGATCAGTTTGTAACCCCAGTCAGCAACCAGACCCAAGCTGATAATTTAGCTAAACCATTATTATCAGTTCTGGCACCACTAGTAATTTTCATGGTCTTATTTATTGGCGCTGTTCTAACTGAACTTGGTTTTAATCGTTATAGCCAACGTTTCCAAGCCCAACCACGTTTGCAAAAAATTGCGTTATTGGCTGCGGCAATCATTTTACAAGCAGTTGGTGTCTTAGTAGTGGCAACCTTGATGGGCATCAGTGTGGTGCACCCAATCGTGTTGTTAGGTATTTTGTTGTTAGGTAGTAGCGCGTTCACTTTAATTATTTTCAACTTTGATCGTTGGTGGGGAACGTTAGGTGTCTTGGCCACGTTAGCAATTTTATTTATCCAATTAATTGTTTCTGGTGGTTTGTTACCTAATGCTATGTTATCCAGCGTTTACCAAGGAATCAGCACGATTTTACCCGGCACTTATTTATTGAATGGGCTGAATTATGCGTTAAATGGCTTAGCGACTAACCCAGTGATCAATAGTATGATCTTAGTTATTTTCATTATTATTTTTAGCTTACCATTTATGTTTAAACGGCAATTAAGTGCGCTAAATCATGAATAATGTGGTACGCTCAATGTAAACGAATGAGAAAGCGAGCCGTTTATAAATGAGTCAGGCACATGATGCGTTGTTGGAAGCTTATATTGATGTTTACATGTCAGGATTTAAGTACATTAGTGATCTAGTGTCAGAACCAACTAAGGAATTCAATTTATCTTTTGAGCAATATTTGATTATGCGCGATATTGCTGCCGGTCAACAAGTAGCGATGTCGGACATTGCCATGGAACGTGGTGTGACAAAAGCCGCAATTTCGCGCCAAATTCGTGTGATGTTGGAGCATCATTATATTGAGCAGGAACGTGATGCAACGGATCGGCGCCGGCTTTATTTGCGGCTGACACCGGAGGGCCAAAAAGTTGCCCAGGCAATTAACACTGCAATTCATCAACGTTTTCATGGTTGGGTGGCCTTGTTTGGCGAAGATGAAGCACAGGAATTATTGCGGCTAATGCGTAAGGTCAGTACAAAAATCATTCACAAAGATAATAATTGAAGCAACTACTTGCAGCGCCGGGTTAAGTGAATTACGACTTAATGCGGTGCTGTTTTGTTAGTTGGAAAAAATAACTTGGCCAGTGGCGCTAGAGCGAATCTAGGTCACTAAGTTTTAGCCGCTAAAAGGCCCAAGTTTCATATTGGTCACAGTTGTTGCTGGTTTTGGCGCAAAAAAGATTTCGCGTTTACTTAGCTTCAGGTTACAATGTATTGATGAGTAAAAATTGGAGTGTGAATTAAATGACAGAAGTTGTCTTTGCTGAAGGATGGGATGCACCGCTTAAGCAAACAGCGGCCCCCTTAGAATGGACGAATCTACTGGCTTTAAAAGCAGCGGCAGATGAGTATTATGCGCAAAACGGGGCATTATTGACACCAACGCGAGCAAATCTATATCGCGCGTTAGAATTAACGTCATTTGCGGCCACAAAAGTCGTTATTTTAGGCCAAGATCCATATCCAGACGCGAATAAAGCAACTGGATTAGCGTTTTCCGTGGGTCAAAATGAAAATTGGCGCCGCGATTCGTTGGCGGCGATTGCGGATCTAGTAGAAAGAAACGAATCTGGTACGCTAAATAGCGGTGATTTAACTAGCTGGGCGCAACAAGGCGTCTTATTATTAAATACACGCTTGAATCATCGTAATGCGGCCGTTGACCAGCATACCCAAGTGGTTGATCGGACTTTGAATTGGCCGTTGTTGACGCGCTTAATTTTGCAAGCACTGAATCAGCGTACGGAACCCGTTATTTTTGTTTTATGGGGCAATGATGCCTTGACGCTGGAAAAATACTTACACAATCCGCAACATCTGATCATTCGTGCTAGTCATCCTAGTCAAATGTCCCGGCGGCGCCCATTGCATAAAGGTAAAGTCAAAGCCTTTGATCGCTCACAAACCTTTAGAAAAATTGATGCGTGGTTAGCTCAACAGCAACAAGAACCAATTATATGGACCAATTAAGTAAAAAAAGCTAAATGGTAGATTGGTTATTGATTATGATCCAATAGCCAGAAGGTTAAACGCTAGTTGCATACCTGCAGCGGCGTTTTTAATTTGATTAAATTTGTATTTGTGCTAAGTGAATAGATCAATTGGTTAAGTTAGAGGGTGTTCTAGACCACTTTATTGGGGCCAAGTAGCGCGGTTAAGTGCTATAAAACTATTAATTAATTCAAGTCGTATTGACTTGTAAAATTTGTACCTACGAGTTATACTTTTAGCGTAATGAAAACGGTTTTAAAAAATGTAAGGGGCGATTTAAATGGCTGAAAAAACCATTATGTTAGTTTGTGCAGCAGGCATGTCAACTAGTTTATTAGTTTCTAAGATGGAGAAAGCCGCTGCGGCTAAAGGAGTCGATGCAGAAATTTTTGCAACCGCTTCTTCCGATGCAAACAATAAAATATCCGAAAAAAATCCTGATATTTTAATGTTAGGCCCGCAAGTGCGTTACATGTTGAAAAATTTTCAAGATAGTCTTGAAATCCCAGTTGAAGTCATCAATATGCAAGATTATGGCATGATGAATGGCGAAAAGGTATTGAATGAAGCGTTGACTTCAATCGACGCCGCTAAATAAAAACGTAAAAATGGCAGTGTGGATGGTGCTGCCATTTTGTGTACGAAATTTTAAAAGGGAGTTAATCAGTCATGGCAGAAGAAGAGCAAGATCTACAGACAATTATGGGTTTGATCGTCAATGGTGGGAATGCTAAAAGTTCCGCATTTGAGGCAATCAATGCCGCTAAGGAAGGCGATTTTATAACTGCTGACGCTAAATTAAAGGAAGCCGATCATTTCTTAGTTGAGGCACATAATTCGCAAACCGATATGCTAACTGCAGAAGCTAACGGTGAGCATGCTAAGGTCACACTACTAACAGTGCACTCACAAGATCACATTATGAACGCCATTACGTTTCGTGATTTAGCCGGTGAAATTGTTGATTTGTATAAACGTTTAGATAAATAGCGATGACAAAGGGTGGCAGTTAATGCGACTCTTTTTTCATAAGGAGGTAACTTTATGACAACCAAAAGTGGTTTACGGCCAGATTTTTTATGGGGTGGTGCGGTGGCAGCACATCAATTAGAAGGGGCTTGGCAAGCTGATGGCAAGGGTGTGAGCATTGCTGACGTGATGACGGCGGGGGCAAACAACGTGCCGCGGCAGATTACTGCTGGTGTGCAGCCGGGACAAAATTATCCGAATCACAGTGCAATCGACTTTTACCACCATTACAAGGCTGACATCAAATTATTTGCTGAAATGGGTTTTAATTGTTTTCGAACCTCGATTGCTTGGACGCGGATCTTTCCGAATGGCGATGAAAGCGCACCTAATGAAGCTGGGTTGAAATTCTACGACGATTTATTTGCCGAATGTCATAAATATGGCATTGAACCAGTGATCACGTTATCCCATTTTGAGCTTCCTTACCATTTGGTTAGCGAATATGGGGGTTGGCGTGATCGGCGCGTGATTGATTTCTTCGTGCATTTTGCCGAGGTTTGCTTCAAACGCTATCGGCATTCAGTTAAATACTGGATGACTTTTAACGAAATCAATAATCAAATGATGTATATGAACGATTTTACCGTTGCGACTAACTCTGGGTTAGTTTTTCGACATAATGAGGATGCTGCTACACGTGAAGCACTGATGTATCAAGCATCGCATTACGAAGTTGTTGCTAGTGCGTTAGCCGTTAAAATTGGCCATCAGATCAATCCAAATTTTGAAATCGGCAGTATGGTCAATTTTACGCCACTTTATCCGGCTTCTGCAGCGCCGGCAGATATTTTAGTGGCGGAAAAAATGATGCAGCGGCGTTATTGGTGGTCTGACGTACAGGCGTGGGGGCATTATCCTTGTGGAATGGAAGCTTATTTCAAGCAACATAATTTGCGCCCAGATATTACGGCGGAAGATCGTATTGTGCTACAGGAAGGCACGGTTGATTACATCGGCTTTAGCTATTACAATTCAATGACTATTGCTGTTGACGGTGAAGGTTTTAAAATTGTGGCCAATCCGACGCTAGAGACCAGTGAATGGGATTGGCCTATTGATCCCATCGGTTTGCGTTATTCGCTGAATTGGTTGCAGGATCGCTATCATTTGCCACTAATGATCGTGGAAAATGGTCTTGGGGCTCGTGATAAAGTTGAAGCAGATGGGCGTATCCATGATCCGTACCGGAGCGCTTATTTACGCGCACATATTGAACAAATGATCAAGGCAGTCAATGATGACGGTGTTGATCTTTGGGGCTACACACCGTGGGGCTGTATTGATTTAGTTTCTGCCGGTACGGGCCAAATGTCTAAGCGGTATGGCTTCATTTACGTCGACAAAGACGATGACGGTAATGGGACTTTAGCACGGTCACGGAAGGATTCCTTTTACTGGTATCAAAAGGTGATTCAGACTAATGGCGCTGATTTAGCGTGAGCATAGCTATGACTGGAAAATAAAAAGGCTGGACCATAATTTTACTATGGTCCAACCTCTTTATTTGGCCTTGGCACCGAAACGCTTTTTCACAAAAACGGCGGCACCAACGACGACTAAAATAATTAGAATAATCAATGTAATGTGGGCAAACGTGTCAATGTAGCCGGCAACTTGGGTCCACGCTTTACCGGCGTGTTGACCCAATGTGACTAAGACCACGTTCCAAATAGCTGTTCCGGCGGCGGTTAAAAAGAGGAACTGCAGGAATGGCATTTTAGTGGTGCCAGCTGGAATTGAAATCAGGCTGCGGACAATAGGAATGAAACGGCAGAAAAAAAGCGTGCTTTTGCCGCGTTTAGTAAACCACCGTTCTGTTTTGGTTAAGTCACTACGTTTGAAATGCAGTAGTCGACCAACCTTACCGTCGATCAAACGTTGTAGTCGTTCCACTGATAATAGGCGGCCAACCGCGTAGAGAATGATAGCGCCAGCAACCGAACCCGCTGTCGCAACAACGATCACACCAGTTAGCGACATGGCGGAATGAAGTGTCATGAAGCCACTGAAAGTTAGGACAATTTCTGAGGGAATTGGCGGAAAGACATTTTCTAAAGTAATCAGTAGGAAAACGCCAAGGTAGCCAAATTGGTCGATAAAATCAACGATCATATTTTGCATAGGTGACCTCCGTTAAATTCTGTCTTCTCAATATACCGTGAAACTACTGGTAACGTCAAACTTAGAGCAATTTCTGTAATAAAATACAAGCGACGCCATCCTCAATAAATGACGCACCAACTGGTTGATAACCTAACTTAGCGTAAAAGCCTTGGGCGGTCAATTCGCTGTGAATTTCAGAATGAGTACAGCCACGTTGGCGGCCAACCGCTTCCAGCGCAGCGATGATCTGCGCACCAAGGCCGTTACCGCGCTGACTAGCTAAGGTGGCGATACGTCCTGGCCGCATTGTAGTAGCAGATATTTGCTGAAAACGGCCTGTTGCTACTGGCTCATCGTTAGCATAAATAACGGCATAGGTAGTACCGTCAGTATCGTTGTCATCAAATTCGTCTTGTAAGGCAATGCTGCGTTCTCGAACGAAAACCTGCATCCGCACAGCAAAAGCAGCAGCGCGCTGCCAATTAGTGGCGTTAACTTTTAATTGCATGAATAGACCTCGCTTTGATTAATCAGAAATAGGTTTAGTTATTATCTAGTATAGCAAAGGGTCAACTAAAACAGGGAATAAAATTGGCCTATTAGCCGGAGCCACGTGTTAAAATAGGGACACTAAGTGAGAAAGCAGGTGGCCAAATGCGGCCTAGAATAGCAGTTACGAATACAAAAGAAATGCAAGGTACGCGCCAATTAACCGCGACACCGCAAACCTATGTCCACGCGATCACGGCTAGTGGTGGGTTGCCATTAATGTTACCGCCGGTTGATGTGGCTTTGGTGCCGGAAATTTTAGCAACGGTGGATGCAGTGTTGTTAAGTGGTGGCCATGATGTTTCACCAGATCTGTATGGTGCAAAATTGGATCCGGCAACTGGTGAGTTAGACCGTACCCGTGATTTGTTTGAAATTGCCTTGGTTAAGCAGGCGCTGGCGTTGCACAAGCCGATTTTTGGTATTTGCCGTGGTCAACAAATTATCAATGTCGCACTTGGTGGGACGCTGATTCAAGATATTACTAGCGCACAAATTAAGCATCAACAGCGGCCAATTCCAGGAACTGGGGCAACGCACAAGGTTCAGGCGGTTAGTGGCACGCGGTTGGCTAGTCTGTTGCAAGGCGCTTATGCAGTGAATTCATTTCATCATCAAGCTGTTGCTAAGGTGGCACCGGGGTTGATAGTCAGTGCGCGTAGTTCTGATGGGGTCATTGAAGCCTTGGAGGCACCGCAACAGCAATTATTTTCGGTACAGTGGCATCCAGAAATTATGTATCCCCAACACCCAGCGGCCCAACGTTTATTTCAGGCGTTCATTCAGCAGGCCAGTTCAGTGGGACAGAATGCGTCCTAATGGGCCTTGCTATGTGTAAGCAATCGTGAAATAATAAGAACGGACAAAATAAACGGCTGTCTGTGAGCAGCCATTTTGGAGGAATTGAATATGCAATTGACCAACAAGCATCATGTCAGTACCACAATTAGCACTTATCAGCGGAAAGTGATCACGTCATCCGCTGCAGGTTTTGGGTTAGAGAATATGGATGTTATGTTTCTCTCCTTTGCCTTGTCGTCGATTATTACGACGTTACACGTTTCTGGAACGCAGGCAGGGCTAATTGCCTCGGTGACTAATTTAGGAATGCTGGTTGGCGGTGTGATTTTTGGCTTATTAGCAGATCGTTACGGACGCGTTAAGGTGTTTTCGCAAACGATCTTTATTTTTGCCATCGCCACTGCGGCCATGTATTTTGCCAATAATATTTGGACAGTCTACTTATTCCGCTTTATCGCCGGTATTGGTGCTGGTGGTGAATATGGTTGCGGCATTGCCTTGATTGCCGAAAGTTTTCCGCAACAGCAAGTCGGTAAAATGACTTCAGTGGCGGCAATTGGTGGGCAAGTTGGGGCCATCTTGGCGGCTCTTTTAGCCGCATTGATTTTACCACGCTTAGGTTGGCATGGTCTGTTCCTTTGCGGTGTTTTACCTGTGATTTTAATTTTCTTTGTGCGCCGGCATTTGAAAGAAAGTCCTGCTTTTACAGCCATGCAACAGGATAAAAAGATGCACCAAAAAGCAACGATCGCAGCCTTATTTAAAACCCGTCAATTGGCGTGGCAAACGATGGCGTTAATGATTATGGTAATGGTGCAAATTGCTGGTTATTTCGGTTTAATGAATTGGTTACCATCGATCATGCAGCAGCGCTTAGGCATTAGTGCCGCCAGCTCATCATTATGGATGATTGCGACGATCATTGGGATGAGTTTAGGCATGTTCACTTTTGGCACTATTATGGACAAGTTCGGCGCTCGAAAGGCTTTTGCCACTTTCTTGATTATTTCAGCGGTGGCAGTGTTTGCCATCACGCTGGCTAATAATCGCTGGACCTTATTATTAGCGGAAGTACTGATCGGCTTTTTCTCTAATGGTATGTATGGCGGCTATGGTGCAGTGATCAGTCGCTTGTATCCAGTGGAAATTCGCGCCACCGCCAATAATACGATCATGAATGTTGGTCGGGCGGTTGGGGGTTTCTCATCAATGGTGATTGGCTTCTTGATGGATCGATACGATTTGATCATTGTCATGGCGTTCCTATCATTACTGTACGTGATTAGTTTATTAACACTCATGACGATTCGAAATTTACGCACAAACTAAAATAACCCGGCGTGGCCACAACTGGCTGAGTCGGGTTATTTATTTGAAAAAAAACGTCCCGTCAAAAATCGACGCGGCGTCATTTGATTATTTAGTTAAGTTCTTCGCGGCCATTTTTTTATGTTCTAATTCCTGCCGTTCAGCAGTTAACTTTTCTTGTAATTCAGTTGGTGTACCAGGCTTCCGGAGTAACTTAGCGAAGACACCGTGATATTGCATACTGGCATCTTGTTCGGCAAAACGATTACCTAAGAACATGATGATCGAACCGAGCACAATGACGACAATACCAATAATTGTTGGCGTAATGATTTTTTCATGTAACATGAACATTGCCATGATTGGGGCTAAAGCAGGTTTGATGAAGAAAACCAGTGATGCTGTGGAAACATCGGATGTTTCCATCGCAAGAAAGTAGAAGCCGAAGCCACCAGCAGTAACGCCGATGCAAATGTAGGCTAACAATAAAATGTTTTGCCAAGCGATACCTTGAACAAATGGAATTGCAGCGAATGTTTTCAACGCCGGGACACTACTTAATCCAGCGGCAATGGCAGGAACATGGGACAAGCCCATTAGAACTGCCAATTCAGCGGAACCAGCTAAAAAGGTCAAGCTGGTCATTGTTAAGCCGTTGAACTTACGCCGCATTGAGCCCCAACGAGAAATAATTGAGTAAAGGCCGAAGGTGATGGCTGAAGCAATTGATAAGGCCAGCCCTAATGGATTAGTTAAGTGAGCAGGGTTAACAATGATCAACAAGCCGATCAGTGAAACCGCAACGGCAATCAAGTTGGTTCGACTTAAACGCTCGCGTAAAATTAAGTAAGAGAAAATAAGGGCGAAAATCGGATTACAGCTGAATAAAACTGCGACTGTCGAAGCTTGATCAACTTCAACAGCTAGCTGATAGAAAGTCATGCTGATCAGGACGCAACTCAGGCCAGTGAGCATGAACAACAAAATATCATGGATGCCTAAATGGATGTGCTGTTTTTTCAAGGCACTAACGGCAAACGGCAAGAGGAACACGCCACCAACTAAGAAACGTAAGAAATTAAGTTGAATGCCGTTGAAGGCACTACCAGCCAGTTTCAGCGAAATTTCCATGGAACTGAATAAAATAGTTGAAATTAAAACGTACAAATAAGTTCGTTTCATAAAAAAATTAATCGGTCCTTCCCAAAATAGTGAGGTGAAAAGGCAGTTTTAGTTTGAAAATTTACGTAGTTAAGCAGGAAAACATGCCTTTTCAACCAGATTTACATTGAATTTATTTAAAACCCATAACTTAACAATAGTCTAGCTTCCATTGTAAAACTGATTGAAAACTTGTCAATGGTACAGGCCCAATTAATTTTGAAAAAGCTGTAAGTGACGTGCTAAATAGGTACCCGTAATACTGCTGGTATTGGTGGCAATTTCCTGTGGTGTGCCGCTAGCAACAATTTTACCACCGGCATCGCCGCCGCGTGGGCCAACGTCAACCACATAGTCGGCGTTAGCGACAATATCAAGATCGTGTTCAATGGTGATGATCGTGGCATCTTGAGCCAGCAACTGATCAAAAACATGAATGAGTGTGCGTGTATCCAGTGGGTGTAGGCCGACTGATGGCTCGTCAAAAATAAATAATGTTCCGGCTTGTGTTTGACCCATTTCCGCGACTAGCTTTAACCGTTGTGCTTCGCCACCAGATAATTGCGGTGTGGCCTCGCCTAATTTTGAGTAACCGAGACCCATATCTTGTAAGGCACTCACTAAATGATACAAACGCTTATAGCGCGCAAAAAGTGGCACTGCCTGATCGACTGATAAGGCTAATACGTCGGCAATTGTTAGCTCATGCCATTTTATAGTTAATGTTGCTGGATTATAGCGCAGACCGTGGCAAGTTGGACAGGCTTGGTCAATATCAGGTAGATACTGAACATCTAGGGAAATACGGCCAGTCCCTTTGCAGGTTGGGCAAGCGCCTTGAGTTGTGTTGTAAGAAAAATGTGCAGCGCCCCAATGATGTTGTTTGGCGGTAGCCGTTTGTGCAAATAGCTTACGTAACCGATCAAGAATGCCTGTATAAGTGGCCACTGTTGAGCGTGTATTTTTGCCGACCGGCGTAGAATCAATCATGACTACCCGCTGTAAATCTGCGTTTAACTGATCAACATGGGCGGGCAATGGTTCGTGCTTAATTTGTGCTTGTAGCGCTGGTACCAAACTATCGAGAATCAAGGTTGTTTTACCAGCACCAGAAAAGCCAGTGACCACACTCAAACGGTTTAACGGAAATTTTGCAGTGACGTCATGTAAATTAAAACGATTGGTGACGTGAAAATCAAAGCTACCAGCACCAAAAATATCAGGTTGTGGTTGGCGCGCTAATAGGTCAGCTTTGCCTGTTAGGTAGGGCGCAATCAATGAATCAGATTGTTGCTCAATTTGTGCAACAGAACCTTGATGCAAAATCTGACCGCCTTTACGACCAGCACCAGGACCAATTTCAATGACGGTATCTGCGGCCGCAATTACCCGGGTGTTGTGATCCACCACTACTAACGAGTTACCTTGATCGACTAAGGCGCGCATAATTTTGATCAGACCAGTAACATTAGCGGGGTGTAGACCAATCGACGGTTCGTCTAAGACATAAAGAACGCCAGTGGTGGCGGTGCGTAGGGTGCGGCTAAGCTGAATGCGTTGCAATTCACCGGTTGATAGCGATAGGCCAGCACGACTTAGCGTCAGATAATCGAGGCCTAGGTCTAGCAAAGGCTGTAAGCTGTTATTAAATTCGTTGACCAACGTTTGGCCAAGCTTGTGCATTTCAGTCGGTAGCCAAGGGACGACAGTGGCTGTGAAGGCGGCTAGATCCGTTAAGGGTAAATCACTGACTTCGGCGATATTTTTGCCAGCAACTAATGTTTTCAATAAGTCAGGATTAAAACGGTTGCCATGACAAGTTGGACAAACTGTAAACGCATAGAAACGATTTAAACGTTGAATGGCACGTTCGTTTTTAGTCGTGGCTAAGCTGTCAGTAACAGCAGCGTAGGCATTTTCAAACTGCGCATTATCCATATGAAAGATTTTGCCAGTAGCACTGGGAATATTGATAGCGTACTTGTATTTTTCACCATGAAGAACTATTTCACGGTCAGCGGCATTTAAATCTTTGAACGGTGTATCAATATCGACACCAATAGCTTGGGCAACCAGTGGCATAAAGTTACGCCCGGGCAAGCGCCATGACGCTATAGCACCGTCGCGAATCGTTAAGCTATCATCTGGAATTAAGCGTGCTGTCACCAACTGCCGTACTTGGCCGCTACCTTGACAAGTTGGACAGGCACCAGTGGAATTAAAGGCAAACTGTTCAGCACCAGGGCCAAAGAAACTAGTCCCATCATCAACCGCGATCGGCAAACTTTCGGCAACGTGTAAAGTAGGGGGAACACGATGACCACTAGGCGAAACGTGTGATCCTAGTCGTGAGAATAATAGGCGTAAAACATTGAAACTTTCAGTCATGGTGCCTACAGTACTACGCTGATTAGGCACGTTAGGTCGCTGGCGTAGCGCTAGTGCGGCCGGCAAATGACGAACAGTGCGGACATCCGCTTTACCCATTTGGCTAATGCGCCGGCGTGTGTAGGTTGATAGCGCGTCTAAATAGCGGCGAGCGCCCTCGGCGTAAAGCACCCCTAGTGCCAGCGATGATTTGCCGGAACCGGATAGGCCAGTGATGGCGACAAACTGATGCAAGGGGATGTCGACATCGATATTACGTAAATTATTGACCCGTGCGCCGCGGACTTCGATTTTTGTTGGTTGCGCGATTTGCATAAATTAAGCCTTCCTCGTGATTTAGAATTTTCACTTTCCATCATAGCAGTCTCATTAAAATTAGGCTATGATACTTCCTTGTTGTGATGGAATGTGCTATGCTTATTGCGCCAAAAAATTCGGTGGTTACGGTCAGTTAGAATGAGTAGGAGGAGTATTGTGCAATTAACTATTCCCAATCAACAATTTTTTATGTGGCTCCGGGCTGGCCAAGTACTTTTTTTCAAGGATACGCTGGTACTGGAACCCTTTGCCGAAGACTTTCAACAAATTTTACAATTAATGGAACAAGATTATCAAGATTTACGGGCTGAGTTAGGCACTGCAACTTTTACGTATAGCATTACACCAGGTGCAGATTTAGCACAAGCTCAGATTGAGTTACGGGCGGTTAGTGCTGATCGCGAAAAGGCAATTACACGTGATTACCAAGTTTTCCTCGATAATGTGCAGTAAAAAAGCAACGACCTTGGCCGTTGCTTTTTAGGTACTAAGTTGATAGCGCACCAAGGCTAACTCAGTTTGCTGGAAAGTATAAAACCGTTCTTGATAATTAGCATCAAGTTGGAAACCAATCTTTTCCAGTAAGCGGCGTGACGGTAAATTGTTAGCACCAGTAACTGCATATAGACGTTTAACGTCTAGCTTAGTAAAGGCTAAAGCAGCGACTTGAGGTAAGATTTCTTGCATAATACCATGACGCTGCCATTGGCTGAGAATCTCGTAGCCGACCTCAGCCGTTTGGTTGCGGAAGTGCCATAATTGGATTAAGCCGTAAAATTCATCAGTTTGTCGGTCCATAATACCCCACATCAGATAATCACCACGTAAGGTACCACCAAGCATTCGACTGATGTATTGCATAGTTGCCGGCAAATCCTGATCGATACTGCGCCCAGTTGCAGCTGCAATCGCCGTATCATGGCGTAACGCATAGACACTGTTGGCTGGCACTGTATTGAGAAAACGTAGCTCATAATGTGGTAATTGGACCCGAGCAAAAGATTGAGTTTGCATGAGAACACCTCTTTGTAAAGGACGATGACAATGGAAACAGAACTAACATTAGTTAAAACAATGCTCACTACTATTCTAACGCAACAAGACCTAACGCGAATGGATGAATTCTTTCATTCAGCATTTATTGGTGTGCTTAATGGTGAGAACATTAATCGGACGCGCTATCAAGAGCGCTTAGCAAATTTAAAAGCTAGCACCGCGGCGATCACTGCTTTACAGATTCGGGATTTATTCTGGTCAGAAAAAGGTGCCGTAACGGTTCACTATTTAGCGACAATTGCTCCAAACCAAGGACAAGCACACCAAGTTGATGTGCTGGCTTTGTGGCAATTCAAGGCAGGCAAATTAATTTTTGTTAATGAAGTTGCTTGGCCGTTGTCACCAGTGGCAGCAGATTTTGCAGCCGATCGTACCTTTATTAAACAATATATAATCTAAAGGGCAAGTCGCTGAATCAAATAGTCAGCCACGCCATCTTCAGCGTTGGTTAATGGTGTGACATCATTAGCCAGCGCTTTTATTTCCGGTCGTGCATTTTGCATTGCCACGCCCCAGCCAGCCTGCGTCAGCATATCACGGTCATTGTCGTCATCGCCAAAAGCCAATACATCGCTAGTGGTCAATTGATAATAGTCCAGCAAATATTGAATGGCGCTAGATTTATGGGTGGCTTCACGAACAATCGATAAGGCTGAGTACTCGCCACTCCATGCACCCCAAGTTTCAGCGGTTACTTGGGGGAAGCGTTGGCTGACAGCTTGCTGTAATAAAGGCAAGGTAGCTGCATCAGTGAATAACGATAATGAGATTGGTGCTTGCTTAAGCGAATCAGCGTTAAGCAAAACTTTTGGTGCCGGCATATCCGTGAAAAAGGGCAGATCATGAAATGGTCGATCAGCCAGAACAAATTGTTTACCTTCCGCGATAGCGACTTTGATTGGAAAGTCATGTTTTAAAGCTAGTAATGCCAAAGCTGTTTGTTGTGTGAGTGTTGTTGCTTTTTCTTGATCCCATTGTTGGTGGGGCAAATGAACTAAGGCACCGTTAAAATTGATCATTGGTGTTTTTAAGCTTAATTGATCATAAAATTGTTCGCTAATATTATCTGGTCGACCAGTTGCAATAATAACTTTGTGACCGTGCTGTTGCGCACTTCTAAGTACATTGCGTGTTTTGCTGCTTAATTGGCCAGTTGAGTTCAAAGTTGTGCCATCAAGATCAAGGGCAATTAGTTTTCCTACCATTCCGCGCCTTCTTTCTGGATGCAAGTTGATTTTGCTCGCTAATCCTACTGGCTAATAATTTACCACATAATACGCACTTACTAAAATAAAGGTAGTGGTTATTTAATGAGATTAAATAATTTTAATCTAATTCTAATTAAATATTAATGTAAATGATTAATTATGATAGTATAGTTAAAATTAAATTAAAAGCAAAGAAGATATTATGTTATGGAAAACACCAACGTACAACTTAATATTATTATTATCAGCGCCATTATTAGATAATGCGGGCTGACATTTTAAGCTGTCCGCATTAAGCGGACAGCGTTGGTAAAGCCAAGAGCTGTCACAAGCTCTTGGCTTTTTTCTTTGCTGAAAGAAGGTGAGAAACGATATAGGATCAGAACCAGGATTAACTTAGTTGTAAGATTAAAAAAAGATGAGAATGAAAGCGGATGGAGATATGCAAGGTACAGATGATTTTAGTAAAACACAGACAACGGTCCTCAAACGAGATCCAGTTCGAACGGTCGTTCTCGCATCAATGATTGGAACGGCAATTGAATTCTTTGATTTTTACGCTTATGGGACTGCGGCGGCAGCGTATTTTCCCAAGGTCTTCTTTCCTGAAGTCACACCAGCAATTGCGACGATCCTTAGCTTATTAACTTTTGGGGTTGCTTTCGTTGCACGGCCGTTAGGGTCATTTATTTTTGGTCATTTTGGCGATAAAATTGGGCGTAAGCGGACGTTAGTTGTTTCCTTACTGTTAATGGGTTGTTCAACAGTGCTGATTGGGGTACTACCAAGTTATCGCACATTGGGTCTGGCCGCGGTTTTATTATTGTGTCTTTGCCGTTTTGTCCAAGGGATCGGCCTTGGTGGTGAATGGTCTGGCGCAGCCTTAGTTGCAACTGAAAATGCGCCTAAAAAGAAACGGGCTTTGTACGGCGCTTTTCCTGAATTAGGTGCACCATTAGGCTTTTTCCTGAGTAACGGCTTATTCTTTATTTTGGAATCATTTTTATCACCAGCACAAATGATCAGTTTTGGTTGGCGAGTACCATTTTTAGCTTCGGCATTATTGGTTTTAGTTGGGTTCTGGGTACGTGAAAAGATGCAAGAAACGCCATTATTCCGATTAGCACAACAAAAAAATCAAGTTACAAAATCACCGTTAAAAACTGTTTTTAAAACAAGTTGGCGGCAAATTATTCAAGGGACTTTCATTGTTTCAGTCACATATACCTTATTTTATACGTTAGCAACGTGGTCATTAACGTATGCGACGACTAATCTAGGCTTTAGTAATCGTGAATACTTATCCTTGTTGATGGGGGCCATTATCGTTTTTGCGGTCATGATCTTAGTCGCTTCATATTATGCTGATATTTGGGGCAGACGGCGGATTCTAATGGCTTCTTCAGCGGCATTAGTTGTTTTCTCGCTATTATTCCCGTTCTTACTTCAAGGTCAGCATAATGTTGCCGGCGTGATCACTTTCTTAGTGGTTGGTTTTGTCCTAATGGGGGTTTCCTTCGGCCCAGTTGGTGCGGTTTTGCCAGAATTATTCTCCACTAAAGTGCGTTATTCTGGTGCTGGTATTTCTTACAACGTCGCTGCCATTGTTGGTGCAGCTTTTGCGCCAACCATTGCTACTTGGTTAGCTGACAACTGGGGTGTCCGTTCAGTCGGAATTTATCTTGGTATCATGGCGGTTGCTTGGTAAGCACCTAATAACAGACCGGATATGAATCGGC
>NZ_RHOF01000005.1 GCF_003946445.1 Loigolactobacillus jiayinensis
TGGCAAAAATCGTGCCGCAAGAAACATGGCGCTACTTCACAGTAATGAATGATTTTGGATCAAAATCTTCATGCATAATATCTGTGCTACTAATTAATACCTGTTAAGCCAACCGTAAAAACATGCACATTCAAGGGTTATTTATCGGTGGGACTTTGCTCAGCACACAACCGTTAAGCGGTTTGCAAGCCCATACTTTACCGACTAATCTAATTATACCAAAAAGTCAGTAGCTTTACTCAAATTTACGAATAAAAATACGGTTTGGGCTAGTATCATCACTATCCGAAACCAGTATCTCCCCTAATTTAGCAATACTGCTGGCAGGGCAATCTAATTAGGGTTAAAAAAGCCGAAATTGGCTTTTTTTTAATTGATTTAATTTTTATACTGATTTAGCTTCTGGTAAAGGGCTTGCATTTTAATTTCAATGCCGGACAGTTCAGTCGCATAATCATGTAGATCAGCCCCATAGTGGTCAACTAATTCAGCTTCAATATCCGTTTTGTAGCGCAACTTATGCTCTAAACTCGCCCACATATCCATGCCGACAGTCCGAATCTGAATTTCAACATTGACTGGCTTACTCCCGGTGGATTGAAAAACCGGCACTGAAACGACAATATGCAAACTACGATAGCCGCTAGTTTTAGGCTGAGCAATATAATCCTTGCGCTGCATCAGCGTGACATCCGATTGATTCAACAACATTTTTTCAATCAAATACACATCATCAATGTAGTTAGTCACCACGCGAATGCCGGCAATATCAAAAATATGGGCGCGCACATTTTCTACCGATAGTGCATACCCTTTTTTAACCAACTTATTCAACAAACTTTGCACGCTTTTCATCCGTTCTTCCATATGATGAATCGGATTATGGTCATAATTTACCTGAAATTCGGCATCCAAATTTTCTAATTTAGTTCCAATCTCATTGGCGCCGGCTTGGTAAAGCTGGTACAACCGCGCTAAAGCTTGAAGTTTTTCGATATCTTCTTGTTCAATTGATTTATTAGTAAACTCTTTTTCTAGTTCTGCACTGATTTGATTGATATTCATAAAATTTTGTCGTTCAAGAATCATGTATAAGGGTCCTTTCAACTGTATAATTATTTTCACTCACTTTAGCATGATGTCCGTTAAGCAACAACTATTTTGCTAGTAAATTAACCTTAAGCACAAAAAAAGCGCGCGACATAAGTGAAATCATGTCACACGCTATCAGTTTACATTTCTTTTGGTGCTTGTACGCCTAATAAGGCTAGGCTTTGAGTCAGCACTTGGCTGACACTAGCAACCATGGCTAAGCGCGCTGGTTTTTCACTATCATCAACTAAAACTTTCGTGTTGGCGTAATACTTGTTAAAGTTCTTCGCCAAGCGTAGCGCGTATTTAGCGATAACGGAAGGTTCATATTCCTTGCTGGCGCGAACGATCACGTCAGGGAACTCAGCTAATTGCTTCAACACGTCCCAAGCGGCAACGTCAGTGATCGTGTAATCAGCGGTCGCATCTAGGGCTACATTTGCTTTGCGCAAAATACTCTGTGCCCGAGCGTTGGTGTATTGTACGTACGGGCCAGTTTCGCCTTCAAAACGGACAACTTCTTCCAAGTTGAAATCAAAATTGTTTAAACGCTCATTTTTCAAATCATGGAAAATCACCGCGCCGATACCAACTTCTTTGGCCACTTGTTGCTTGTTGGGCAAAGCAGGATTCTTGGCGTCAATTTCCTTTTGCGCTAAATCAACGGCATCATTTAACACCTTTTCTAGCAAGATTACCCGACCTTGACGCGTGGATAATTTTTTACCACCTTGGGTGATCAAACCGAACGGAATATGATGAATATCATCAGACCAAGCAAAGCCCATTTCTTTCAAAACAGCCTTCAATTGCTTGAAATGATCACGCTGCTCGTTACCGACAACGTACAAGGATTGCACAAACTTATACGTCCGCTTCCGGTAAATCGCTGCCGCCAAATCACGGGTGATGTATAACGTGGCGCCATCACTTTTCTTGATCAATGCCGGATTTAAATCATAAGCTGACAAATCAACGATTTCAGCGCCACGACTTTCTTGTAGCAACTTTTTATCTTCTAATAATTGCACCACTTCAGCCATTTTATCATTGTAAAAAGCTTCACCATTGTATGAATCAAACGTGATCCCCAGCATGTCGTAAATTTTCATAAATTCTTTTAACGACACTTCACGGAACCATGACCACAGTTTAGTCGCTTCTTCGTCGCCAGCTTCTAACTTAACGAACCATTGGCGCGCTTCTTCGTCTAACTCTGGATGTTCAACGTCTTCTTGATGGAACTTAACGTAATACTTCAATAAATTAGTGATGGGATCAGCTTTAACGGCTGCTTCGCTACCCCATTTTTTATAGCCAACGATTAATTTACCAAATTGGGTACCCCAGTCACCTAAATGATTGATTTTAACAGGTTTGTAGCCCACCTTAGTCAAAATATTGGCGATCGAATTACCAATCACAGTTGAGCGCAAATGGCCCATTGAGATAGGTTTAGCGATGTTAGGACTGGACATGTCGATTGGCACTTGACCTTGCTGACCAAGATCAGCATCACCGTAATGATCAGCGGCAGTTAGGATTGTTTGTAGTAAATCGTGACTGAATTGTGGTTTATCTAAGAAAAAGTTAATGTAAGGACCAACTGCTACCACTTTTTCAAAATGTGTTTGATCAATTTTTTCAACTAAGTCAGCGGCGATTTGTTGTGGTGCTTTATGGAATGCTTTAGCTAAACGAAAAACGGGAAAGGCATAGTCGCCAAGATCTGATGTTTTGGGTGTTTCAATGGATTGTGCAATCGTGGCGTCATCTAATTGATCCGCCAGTAACGGCTTTAACGCCGCAACAACAAGCTTTTGTTCGTTCATAATAAACTCCTTTACGTATGTGTGGGCGCTGGTGTGGTGAAAATGTGATTTAAAAAGCAGGTGTTACTTTTGCGGAAACGTGCTTTAAAAGGCAGATTATGTGTATGACTATGCTTAACGTCATCATCTAAACGCCTTGCAAATCATGCTACAAAAAACCGCGGTCAATGTCCATCCCTACAGTTTGCCTGTAAGAGACGAGCTTTGCCCGCGGTACCACTCTTTTTGATAAAATATCCACTCAACTATTTAATTGCTCCTCAAAAGGACGACTCAGCCGTTTAATCACCTAGCTCCCACCAAATCTAGGCTCGCTGCACATTTTTATGACTGATTATTTTTTTCACCGGAGCGACTTCGCTAGTTACTATACCTGATTTACGCTTTAAATTCAAGCAGATTCAGCTAAATTGCAAATAAATGACCGACTGCATAAGTCACGATCATCGTCATTAGCCCAGCCAACAAATTGCGCCAAACTGCTTTGCGCCGGTTGGTTTTGCCTAATGTAGCGCCAACATAACCGGTTAGCAATAACGCACAAGCTACCGCAAAAAATGTGACGCTGACTTTCCACCGTGCTGGCACTAAGGTGATCGTCAGTAATGGCAAAATTGCCCCAACGAAAAAGGAACAAAACGAAGAAATCGCAGCGTGCCATGGATTGAAATAATTGCCTAATTCAATATTATATTTCTCGCGACAAGTTGCGCCTAACCCATCTTTGATCATCAATTCTGCCGCCACTTGTTGGGCTAACTCAGTAGAAATACCCTTATCAACGTAGACCTTAGTTAATTCAGCGAGTTGCTCTGGATAATCATCCGCAATTGCTTGCTTCTGCTTTTGTGCCGCGGTTTTCTGCATATCCCGTTGTTGACTAACGGACACATATTCGCCGCCACCCATAGAAAACGCCCCTGCTAACATCCCTGAAATACCGGCAATAAACAGCGCAAAGGAACTTTGTTGCGCCCCCGCGACCCCAAGGACGATACCCGCTGTTGAAATAATGCCATCATTCATGCCTAAAACACCAGCCCGCAAAACATTTAACCACTCTGATAAGCGCAACGAGGGTTTAGCTTGCGTCCGATGGAGATGTAAATCAATCATACGAATCGTCCTTTCATTGCCTAAAGTCACGGTCATTTAGGTATTCTGCTTGGTAATTGATATTTCTTCTCAATTATACCACGATTATGGCACCGGATACAGTCACTTTTCTATTATTTTTTTATCTTAGCAAAAAAATATTTAGGCAAAATAGGTATATCTATTTTACCTAAATTGGCTACTAAATAATTATGGTCAGCTTGAGCAACCAGGGAACTAGCTCAGGTTCAAATGTAGCAAGCGTCAATGTTAGTGTCTGTATTCTTTATCATTAACATCTATTTTTCCAGTACCGGTAACATAACTTTGCATTTAAAGGTGTGCGCACTCGGGTTAAAAAAATCAAGCGTAACCACTAAATAATTCCTAGCCCAACTAGCAAACGCTTTATATTTTTTCAAGAATTTTTAATATTTGATCATAAGTAGCTTGTTGCCTAACCCTATCCTCGCTTTTGCTTATTGTTTTTATTGCTTAATGTAGTTGACTGCTTACTGTGGCTTTTTGGCGGATAACTACAGTAAAATACTTTGAGAAAAATACGATTTTCCACTTTTTCTCAATACAAAATTTGGCTTTTTCTGTTTATAATCTACGTAAAATAAACGAAAAGCGTTTTAAATTTTTTCACCTGCTTAACTTTTAAGGCTGTATTGCACCACACCCAGCAACTTGATTCAATAATTTAGGCTCCCCAGACTAAGTCTTTTCACTTATCAATCAGGCCAGCAATAGAGTCAAAAAAGCACACAATTTTACTCATTTTTGAGTAAAGTTGTGTGCTTCATGCTGCTTATATTGAATTATCCATTAACGCTAATCTTTCTTCCAAAAATCTGTGATCGCCCCTTTAGACGAACTGGAAACCAAATGAGCGTACTTACCTAAGACACCACGCGTATATAATGGTGGAATCGTTGTTGCCGCTTTACGCTTAGCAATTTCAGCATCAGAAACATCCATCGTGATCTCCTTAGTATCTTGATCAATAATAATCGTATCGCCAGTGTGCAAGTAAGCAATATTACCGCCATCTTGTGCTTCCGGCGCAATATGTCCAACCACGAAACCGTGTGTCCCGCCAGAGAAACGACCGTCCGTTAATAAGGCAACGGACTCCCCTTGGCCTTTACCAACTAAGATTCCTGATAAGGACAACATTTCTGGCATACCGGGGCCGCCTTTTGGTCCTTGGAAACGGATAACAATCACGTCGCCAGGGACAACTTTATCAGCCAAAACTGCGTCGACAGCATCTTCTTCGTTATCAAACACTTTAGCTGGGCCAACGTGGCGGCGAGATTTAACCCCAGAAACCTTGGCTACAGCGCCTTCTGTGGCTAAGTTACCGTGCAAGATCAATAATGGGCCATCAGGACGTTTTGGATGTTCCAATGGGACGATTACTTTTTGACCTGGCGTAAAATCTGGCGCAGTTGCCAAGTTCTCGGCAACCGTTTTGCCGGTACAAGTCAAGCAATCACCGTGTAAGTAACCATTTTGGTATAAATATTTCATAACGGCTTCAATGCCACCAGCTTCGTATAAATCTTGGAAAACGTACTGGCCACTTGGCTTCAAGTCGGCGATATGTGGTACTTTTTCTTGGAATTTATTAAAGTCATCAATTGTCAGATCAACGTTAGCGGCATGTGCAATCGCTAATAAATGGAGCACGGAGTTCGTCGAGCCACCTAAAGCCATGACAACAGTCAACGCATTTTCAAATGCGTCGCGGGTCATAATATCTTTCGGATAGATGCCCTTTTCCAGTAAATTCATAACTGCTTTACCGGCTTCTTCAACATCTTTCTTTTTTGCATCAAATGTTGCTGGATGTGAGGCTGATCCTGGCAAACTCATGCCCATGGCTTCAATTGCTGAAGCCATGGTATTGGCAGTATACATCCCACCGCAACCGCCAGGCCCAGGGCAAGCGTTGCATTCAATTGCGCGAACTTCTTCGGCAGTCATATCTTTATGGTTCCACTGACCAACTGCTTCAAATACAGAGACTAAATCGATATCTTTACCGTTTAATTTACCAGGTGAAATAGTCCCACCGTAAACGAAAATCGCCGGTACTTCTGTGTTAGCGATAGCAATCATACTACCGGGCATATTCTTATCACAACCACCGATTGCCACGAAGGCATCACAGTTGTGGCCGCTGATCGCCGTTTCAACGGAATCAGCAATCACATCACGCGATGGCAATGAAAAGCGCATCCCTGGCGTCCCCATGGAGATGCCGTCAGAAACAGTGATCGTACCAAATTGAACGGGCCAGCCGCCAGCCGCGGTGACACCGTTTTTAGCTAATTTACCTAATTCCTCCAAATGTAAATTACAAGGCGTATTTTCCGCCCAAGCACTGATCACGCCGATCAACGGTTTCTCAAAGTCAGCGTCTTTCATCCCAGTGGCACGCATCAACGCACGGTTAGGTGCTTTGACCATGCCATCATAAACGTGGCTTCTGATCCGTAAATCTTTTTTCGATTTTTCTGTCATATATAAAAAGCTCCTTTCAAAGCTGTCATTAACCAAGTGTTATGGACCTGCTTTAGTAAAGATTCTACATCTTCTCTCATTATTTTCCAATATAAATTTTAAAAAACTAGGGAAATCACTTAGCAAATTTTAATTTTATACTTGAAATACGACTAGTTTCATGCCAAAATACACTTACAAATATTTTTAGCTCCGTGACCACGAAAGGATGAGACAAATGCGTGACGATATTAAAATAAATGAACGTGCCGCCGCAATCGGCGATAGAATCATCGAAAAGCTGGAAACCGTTTTTGATCCTGAACTCGGTTTAGATGTTTATAACCTAGGCTTGATCTACAACCTCGACCTAGATGAAAACGGCGTACTCAATGTGACCACTACTTTCACAGAAATGGTTTGTGGCTGTATTGAATCAATGCCGGTGGATCTAAAAGCCGCCTTAATAAAATTAGATGAAGTCAGCGCCGTCAACGTGGAAATTGCTTGGTCACCACGTTGGAAAATGGATCGTATCAGTCGCTTAGGCCGTATTGCCCTGGGTGTTAGCGCTCGCTAGCAGCTTATTTTTGAACACGTTTGTTTAGTTATTATTTTACCCGACGACAGTTGTGCTATGCAAAATAGACGCTGTCGTTTTTAATTTTTTTAAATTCACTGCTTGACAAATGATTAAATCCGCGTTAAATTATAGCCACATGATAAATCAATGAGTAATTTAAACGCTGTGATAAGAAAAGTATAATTGTTTTCACCAGTTAAGCGAGCGTCGTTTGGTGCAAGGACGTCAAGGTGAATCAATTAGAAAATCATCTTTGAGCGATGGATGCGATGAGCGTTCATTGGGAGCTCCCATTATCGAGCTAGGGTATTTCGTGCCACTTGGTGCGCGTACCCGAAGAGGCTGTTTTCGTGAGAAAATGGCAAATCAAGGTGGTAACACGTTTATTAACGTCCTGATCTGAATTAACTTTCAGATTGGGGCGTTTTTTGTTTATCGTGGTTAGTCTACGCGTGACTAGCCGCTGCCGTTACTAAAGTCGACTTGGTACGGCAACACTCATGATTTAACCTTATTGCAAAATGGTTCAAGCTGGGCCCAACTACAAAGTTGGCGTAACCAAACTTACCAGCCATGCTTAAAAAATTCGAAGGAGTGCTGCTTATGTTAGAGGAACGTAAACTCACTAAACGCGATTACGTCGTGGTTAGTTCAATGTTATTTGGTCTATTCTTTGGTGCTGGTAATTTAATCTTTCCGTTACATCTAGGTCAGTTAGCGGGGCAAAATTGGGTGCCTGCCGCGCTGGGTTTCTTAGTCACTGGTGTCTTATTGCCATTATTATCTGTTCTTGCCATCAGTGTTACCCGTTCTGAAGGGGTTTACGATGTTGGCCGGCCATTAGGTCCTGTCTTCGCGCTATTATTCATGATCTTGATCCACGGTACCATTGGCCCTTTGTTCGGCACGCCACGGACAGCCACCGTTTCCTACACTGTTGGCTTAGCGCCGCTGATTCCAAAAAATTTCCAAACACTTGGCTTGTTACTTTTCTCCGCTGTTTTCTTCGGTTTAGCGCTTTTCTTCTCATTAGAGGAAAATAAAATCGTTGGTAATATCGGTAAGTTATTGAACCCCGTTTTCTTAGTTTTATTAGCTGGCGTTTTCTTCTTAGCTTTCAGTTCACCAATGGGCCACGCTGGCGTGCAACACGTAACTGCCGCCTACACTTCCGGCTCATTCGTTAACGGCTTCTTGCAAGGGTACAACACCATGGACGCCTTGGCCGGCTTAGCCTTTGGTGTCACCGTGGTCACCGCCGTCCGTTCATTAGGTAAAAAGCGCGCTAGTGGCGTGGCACTCGTCACCGCACGGGCTGGCGTCTTCGCCATGGCCTTGATTGCCCTGATCTATGTTGGCCTGATCTTCGTTGGCGCGATGTCCCTAGGTAAATTCAAATTGTCCGCTAATGGTGGTGTCGCCTTTGATCAAATCGTTAACCATTACTTAGGCGTTGCTGGTCAAGCTATCTTAGCCGCCTTGATCACTGTCACTTGTTTAACCACGGCTATTGGCTTAGTTGCCGCGTTCGCCCAAGATTTCCACAAACATTTTCCTAAGGTTAGTTACCGCACTTGGTTGACCTTAACTACCCTAGCGTCCTTCTTAACTGCTAACATCGGCTTGAATCAAATCATCGCTTGGTCAACACCTATGTTAATGTTCTTGTACCCCTTAGCGATGGTTTTGATTTTATTATCAGTTTGTTCACCATTGTTCCACCGCGATCCCGTGGTCTACAAATTTGTCGTCGTCTTCACGGTTATCCCTGCATTCTTCGATATGGTCACTGCCTTTCCAGCAGTCGTCAGTCAAAGTAGCTTCGGTAAAGTCATGACTGGCCTTGAACAAGCTTATCTACCCTTTGCCAATTATGGCTTAGCTTGGTTAGTCCCAGCCTTAGTCGGTGCCGTATTGGGAATTGGCGTCCATGTTTTCAAACGTGTCAGCGCCCACAATACAGTTTCACAAACAAAATAAATAGTTAGCTGAAAAAAAGCGTTGCACGGGCCACTACTAGCTGTGTGAAGTGAACCCCCGGTATTGGACCAGAATCCAATACCGGGGGTTTTACTATGA
>NZ_RHOF01000050.1 GCF_003946445.1 Loigolactobacillus jiayinensis
TTCCCTTTTTCAATTCCCAATAAATCATTTACACATAATTATTTAAACACTCTTAATTTTATATGATAGTATTATAATTTTATTATATTAATTTACAAACACCAAATAAAAAAACACAGCCGCCTTTTCAGGTAGCTGCGTTACACTTTATTTATCGTAAATGGTTAAATCAAGATCTAATAATTGTTTGTTCGAAACCTTGCTTGGGGCATCAGTTAAGGGATCGCCCGCCTTAGAGTTCTTAGGGAAAGCAATGACTTCACGAATATTGTCTTTGCCGGCTAATAACATGGCAAAACGATCCAAACCAATTGCTAGGCCGCCGTGCGGTGGGAAACCGTAAGTTAAGGCATCTAGTAAGAAACCGAAACGTTCTTGGGCTTTTTCTGGTGAAATACCTAAAGCCTTCAGCATTTTTTCTTGGATATCCCGTTGGTGGATACGAATTGAGCCACCGCCTAATTCATAACCGTTTAAGACGATATCATAACTTTGCGCATGGGCTTTATGTGGATCTTCCCCATCATTTAAGTAATGCACGTCTTCTTCATTCGGCATGGTAAAGGGATGATGTGCTGCAGTCCAGCGTTGGATACCTTCATCATATTCGAATAATGGCCAATCGACGACCCAGATAAAGGCAAATTTACTTTCATCGATCATGTCCATTTCTTTGGCAAAGAATTTACGCAAATAACCTAAGGTATCCGCGACTACTTTACGGCTGTCAGCGACAAATAATAATAGGTCACCAGCTTTAGCGCCTAAGCGGCCGCCAATCACGTCTTCTTGGCCTTTAAAGAACTTAGCGATTGGTCCAGTGAAGCCGTCATCAGTTAGCTTCAACCAAGCCAAGCCTTTAGCACCAAATCGTTTGACGTAGTCTTGGATCTTATCGATGTCTTTACGTGAATACTTATCAGCGGCCCCAGGCACACAGATAGCCTTAACTTGGCCGTCGTTAGCAACCGCACCACTGAAGACTTTAAATTCAGTGTCGGCCATTAAGTCAGATAAGTCCGTTAATTCCATTCCAAAACGAATATCTGGCTTGTCGGAACCATAACGGGCCATCGACTCATTCCAAGTGATTCGCGGAATTGGCGTTTCTAAATCAATATTCTTAGTTGCCTTCATAACAGCCTTCAACAAGCCTTCAGTTAAGCTTTGAATTGCTTCAGCATCTAAGAAGCTAGTCTCTAAATCAATCTGGGTGAATTCAGGTTGGCGATCACCACGCAAGTCTTCGTCACGGAAACAACGCGCTATTTGGTAATAACGATCGATCCCTGCACCCATCAACAATTGTTTAAATAATTGGGGTGACTGCGGTAAAGCGTAGAAATGACCAGGGTAAACCCGTGATGGCACCAAATAGTCCCGGGCACCTTCTGGCGTTGACTTGGTCAAATCAGGTGTTTCGACGTCAATAAAGCCAGTTTCATCTAAATAACGGTGTGCCGCTTGGGTAATTTTGTTACGAATCAGCAAACCTTTTAACATTTCTGGCCGGCGTAGATCCAAATAGCGATATTTCATCCGCAGATCAGCAGATACGTTGATGTTATCTTCAATATAAAATGGTGGTGTTTTGGCAGTATTCAAAACCGTTACATCATGAATTTCAACTTCAACTTTACCAGTTTTCATATTGGGATTGATAGCGTCAGCCGCCCGCTGCGTAACTTTACCTTTAGCTTCGATAACGTATTCCGAACGAACTTTGTCAGCAACTGCCCAAGCGTCATGGCTAAATTCCTGACTGAAAACTAATTGAACGATGCCTTCACGATCACGTAGATCAATAAAAATCAAGTTACCTAGGTTGCGGCGTTTTTGCACCCAACCCATTAATGTTACTTCCTGACCAACGTATTGTTCATTGACTAAACCTGCATAAGTTGTTCGTTTATCCACGTTGTTCTCCCCTTACTTGCGCACGTACTGCCGCAAAATCTTGTTCGATTTCGGCTAACGGTACAGTGATTTCATTACCAGTCGCCATATTTTTTAAATGCGCTGATTTTGTCGCTAATTCACTTTCACCGATTGTGATCACCAATTCGGCGTTTAACCGGTTCGCCATTTTGAACTGTGCTTTCGGTTTGCGGTCTAAGTAATCATGTTCCGCCGTAAAGCCAGCGTTACGAATCGTTTGTGTCACTTGCACCACAGTTGGTATCGCTTCAGCGCCAATACCCACCACGTAAGCGGCCAATTCAGTCGTTACAGGGACTTCAATGTCATCAGCGGCCATAACTAGTAACAGGCGTTCTAAACCGAGGCCAAAGCCAAAACCAGGTGTAGCTGGGCCACCAATTTCTTCAACTAAGCCGTTATAACGACCACCTGCACAAATGGTCATATACTGACCACCAAAGGCTTTTGAGTTCGACATAATTTCAAAAATTGTGTGGTTATAATAATCTAGGCCACGAACCATCGTTGAATCAACTTCATAGGCAATGCCTAAGTTATCTAATAAAGTTTTCACCGTGTTAAAATGTGCGGTTGACTCTTCATCTAGGAAATCTAAGATCGATGGCGCATCAGCGACGATTGCTTGGTCTTTTTTATCCTTACTGTCCAAAACACGTAAAGGATTTTTGTGCAGCCGAACTTGCGAGTCTTCGCTTAATTCAGCAAAATGAGGTTCTAGAAAATCGATCAGAGCTTGGCGGTATGCTTGCCGCGAAGCTAGGTCGCCTAAGGTATTGATCACTAATTTCAAACCAGTGATCCCTAACTCTTTAAACAAGCCGAGTGCCATCGCAATCGTTTCAACATCAACGGTTGGACTAGGGCTGCCTAGCGCTTCTACCCCAATTTGGTGGAATTCACGCATCCGCCCTGATTGTGGCCGTTCGTAACGGAACATTGGTCCCATGTAATAGACCTTAACTGGTTTGGGATGTTCAGGACCAAATAACTTGTTCTCAACATAAGCCCGCACGATTCCAGCCGTTCCTTCTGGCCGTAAAACAATGTGCCGCTTCCCTTTATCATAAAAATCATACATTTCTTTGGTGACGATATCGGATGTATCACCCACTGAACGGGAGAAAACATCAAAGCTTTCAAAAATTGGCGTACGGATTTCATTGAATTGGTAATGACTGAAAACTTGGCGCGCCGTTTGTTCGACGTACTGCCATTTTTCTGCTTCACCAGGTAAAATATCCGCCGTCCCTTTTGGTCGTTGGTAACCCATATATAAACTTCCTTTCTTCTAATAGCGCGCAAACAAAATAAAAAGCGCCCCTGTCTTTGACAAGGGCGCATTGATTGCACGGTACCACCTTAATAATAATTCGACCAAAATTAAAAAATAATTCTGATCACTTATCAGATAACGCTGTTCGCGAAAGCACAGGGCTTTACCTCAAAAGTGTCATGTCACCGGGGTGTTTACGTCAGTTCCAGCCTAGCTGACGCTCTCTAGAAAACAACTTTCCGGCAAGCTTACTTTGTCATTGGTTATATTAAGTTCATAATTACGTTACCGAAAATAGACCGAAAAGTCAAGTCGGTCTGGCGAAAAATGCTGTGTCATTGCTCAGTATTTGCTATAATAAAACTAATTAATCTTTTGAAGGTGAAGAATTGCGCTATCCAACTATAAAAATTTTCGGCTTGGTCCTGTTACTAAGCTTAATTTTTGCTGGCAGTAGTCTTGCCCGCCCCAGCACTACCTACGCTCGTCAAGAAACGATCACCGTGACTGCAAATACGGTCAACTTCCGCATGGGACCAGGACTCGCCTATGAAACGATGGCTCAATTAAAAAAGGACGACAAAATCACGGTGATCACGCAAAAAAACAGTTGGTACCAAGTTCGCCTCGGCAACGATAAAATTGGCTGGGTCGCCAGCTGGTTGCTTAAAAATACCGAAATCAGTTCAGCAACCAACACACAAGGTACGATCAATACCGCTAACGTCGCCGCTAAAGAGAATCCAGCCGATGACAGTGATACATTAGGTACGCTGCAACAAGACGCCACAGTCACGGTTGTTTACGAAAAAACCGGTTGGAGTCAGATTTTATTTCAAAAAACAGTGGCTTGGGTCAAAAGTGCTTACATTACTGAACAGAGCACTGCTGATGCGACTACCGCAAACACTAAGTTAACCGTTGATTCTAGTATTAAAAGTTTAACGCTTAATGATGCTAACGTTAAATTACGCGCAACCCCAGCCATTGGCGGCCACGTCAAAGCCACCTTGAAGCAAAAAACGCAGCTGACTTATTTAGCAACTGCTGGTGATTGGTATAAAGTTCAAACTAAGGCTGGTCAAACCGGCTATGTGGCTAACTGGACAGTTACACCATCATCTTCTAATAAGCCAGTGACTACCAACGCCAGTGATTTGGCTGAAGCCACCATCGTGTTAGACGCTGGTCATGGTGGCAATGATTCTGGTGCACTTTCGCAAAAGAACACGTACGAAAAAACGTTCACCTTACAAATTGTCAAAAAAATCGCCGCTAAATTACGGCAAGGCGGTGCCCATGTCGTCTTGACCCGCAAATCAGATAAATTTGTTGATTTAGCGCCGCGACCAGCATTGGCCAAAAAAGTTCACGCTGACGCCTTCATCAGTATCCATTTAGATTCCAGTCCTAAAAGTAATCAAGCTAGTGGGACAACCACTTATTATTACGGTAAGTCCAAAGATAAGCCATTGGCCAAAGCACTGAATACACAACTAGATAATCTGCCATTGCCCAATCGCGGTACTGAGTTCGGTAACTTCTTAGTCCTACGTGATAATAAACAGCCCGCAGTCTTACTCGAACTCGGGTATATTAATGATAGTAAAGACTATGCCCAAATTCGTTCCAGCAGTTATCAAAATGAAGTCGCCGGTGATATCTATAAAGGATTGACCCGTTACTTCAAATAGAAAAACGCTACAGCAGCTATGAATGCCCTACAATTGTTAGACTTAACTGTCTAATAATTGTAGGGCATTTTTGACCGTATAAAAAAACTGTCAGCTAAGCAGATGCTCAATTGACAGATCAGTTTTAGAAAATTAACGCTAAACCCATAATAGCAACCAAGCCAACCACGACCGTTACTAACATTGACTTTGTTTTCGCAGCAACTAGGAAAACTAAAATCGTTGAAATGATTTCGATTAAATTTTTAGCATTATAAGTATAGTTTGAAGTCACAAAAACATCCTTGGCGATCAACGCCGTAAATAGTGCTACCGGAATATATTTCATCCATTCATTGAACCACACTGGGATCTTTCGCTTGGAAAAATACAGCAATGGAATCACCCGCGGGATGAACGCAACCATAGCCGCGGTTATAATTAAAATAAAATAATCTAGGTTACTCATGGTCGTCGGTCGTCTCCTTTGGTGAGTCTTTAAAGCCTTCATGACGGCGGCGTAAGCGTAGCGAACGCAGCAGCAATGGATTGGACCTACCTTCTAGACCATGTTCGATCAAGAAGCCGAGGAATGAAGACACCAACGTGGCAACAACTAAGCCCATTGTGCTCCGCATCGCAATGATCAGCCACACGGATAGAATTGCGGATAAGCTAGCAACAAGAATTGACAGCAAGTTTTTAATTTGCATAACCAGCATATAACCAAACAAAGCCGTCAGCGTAAAGTTGACTAAATTAACATCAAAGTGGATCAAATTACCAACTGTTGAACCGACCATATTACTGATCGTCCAAAACAATAATGAAAAGTGATTGACCATCACTGCTTGATGCCCATTCCATTTCTTATCAGTAGCGAATTTCAAATAATTGATTGCATAATTCTCGTCGTTCATTGAACTGGAGAAGTAAATCAAAAACGGCACCGGTTCTTTTTTTAAAAATGGTGATAAGCTTGCAGATAATAATGCGTAGCGCATCTCCAAGAAAAAAAGCATTAACAGGACTTGCAATAATGGTGCATGGATGACTAGCATTGACGCAATTAGAAACTGAGCCCCACCTGAAAAAACCATGATCGATAATAAGCCGGTAAATAAAATATTAAACCCTGCTGAATGTAATAAAATACCACAGGCCAATCCGATCGGTATGTAACTTATACAAAGTGGTAAGGCAATTTTAAATACGTTAAACCAATTTTTGTCCTCTACTTTCAAAAGTAAGCCTCCAAATCTAGCAAACAAACCTAAGTGATTATAACATATTGGGTCAGTAGATTTATAGCCCTGTTTTACTTCTGGGCTTGAAAATAGGGAATGATCTCAGGTAACTGATTGATAATAATATCGGCGGTAGGTGCACTATGAAATTGGTCGACATCAAAGAAGCAACCCTTAACGCCAGCATTTTGGCCCGCAACAACATCTAGTGGTCGATCACCGATCATTACCGTTGTCGCTGGATCAAGTTGATGCTTCGTCACTAGATAGTTGATTGCCTCTGGATCAGGCTTACGCTTAAAATTCTGCTCACTGGTGACACATTCACCGAATAGAGGTAAAAACCCACCCGCCGCTAAAAAGCGCTCTGATCCACGATCACGATGGGTCATTAAAAAATTCTGTCCGCCCGCCGCAATAATCGCTTGGCAGGTTTCCAGTGCACCTACAAATGGTTGCGGCGCTTGTTGCGTTGCGTGCTCGATTTCATGATAGTGTTTTGAAAGTTTTTCTGGTGCAATGTCTAAGGTTTGTCCAAACTGTTGAATCGCAGTTTTAACTGAGTCTTCCTTGATCAGGCGGTATAAACTTTGGCGTTCCACTTTAAGGCCGTATTCATCAACTAACTGCTGTAATGCTTGCATAATGCCTGAATAAGTATCGTAAAGGGTGCCGTCAAAATCCCAAATTGCCGCTTGTAACATATAATAATCCCTTGCTTTCTATTTGCCTAATATTCTTTTAATTAATACCTATTTGAAAAATTACTGCGTCGAATAGGGTTTTAACTATAAAACCTAAGCCAGTTATCCGCAACACTTATTTATTTTCCGTATCAAATAAAATCGTCACGGGTCCGTCATTGATCAACGCAACGGCCATATTCGCACCAAATTCACCAGTGGCAACCTCAATCCCAGTTGCGCGTAATTTTTGATTAAACCAATCATAGTAACGTGTTGCCTTTTCTGGCTGCCCCGCATTGGCGAACCCAGGCCGATTGCCCTTACGCGTATCGGCGTAAAGTGTAAACTGCGAAACTGACAAAATAGCACCACCAACATCAGTTATGGCTAGGTTCATCTTGCCTTGTTCATCTTCAAAAACACGTAATTTACTGATTTTATGGACTAAATAATCGACATCAGCTTCCGTATCGGTATCACGCACCGCCACTAATAGTAAATAACCGCGCTGAATCGCCCCGACGATTTGTTGATCGATTTTGACACTAGCTTGCTTGACCCGCTGTAAGACTACGCGCACAGCTAGAACCTCCCTTTGATTGCTATTCGTTAGAGCGTTTAACACTATAAACATCTGGAATATTTTTGATGCTATCGATCAAGCGGGTTAAGTGAGCCAAGTTAGTGATCGCTACGGTGACATGAATTGTCGCCATATTATCATGATCGACCTTACCGCTAACTGAAGTTAAGTTCTTTGTTTGCGCGTTTAACGTTTGCAAAACATCATTTAATAAGCCAGAACGATTGTAGCCGTAAACTTCTAGATTTGCATCATACGTAGTCCCTTTAGCCGCAGCATCTTCCCATTCAACTTCAATTAAACGGTTAGCCGTGTCAACTGCATTTTGCACATTAGGACAATCTGATCGATGAATGGACACGCCCCGGCCTTTAGTCACATAACCAACAATTTCATCCCCAGGCACTGGGTTACAACACTTACTTAAATGAACCAATAAATTATCGACGCCTTGAATAACCACGCCGCCTTCGTGCTTGATCTTTAATTTTTCGCCTGGTTCTTTAGGCTTGGTCTTCCCTTTGTTCTTCGAAGTCGCAGTATCGGTGACCAAGACATCCCGTGATTGTTGCTCTTGTGCGGCCTTTTCCCGTTCATGCCGGGCTTTTTCAGTTAATCGGTTACTAACGACTAATGGTGTTAATTCACCGTAGCCAACGGCAGCCAGCAATTCATCACTGTTGCTAAAGTTAAACCGATTGATTGCTTGGCCCAAGACATCCTTGTTCAAATAGTCTTTCGGCAAAAAGCCCATATCGGTTAACTGCTTCTCCAGCATATCGCGGCCTTTGTCAATATTTTCGGACCGATCAGCTTGCTTGAAGAAACGCTTGATCTTGTTGCGCGCCTTGCTAGTACTAACCAAATTGATCCAATCACGACTTGGTGTCGAATTTGGTGAAGTTAAAATATCAACAATATCACCATTTTTCAACTGATAGTTTAACGGCACAATTTTGCCATTGACCTTGGCGCCAACTGTTTTGTTACCAACTTCAGTATGAATCGTATAGGCAAAATCAAGCGGTCCTGAACCTTGGGATAGCTCGTAAACATCCCCTTTAGGCGTAAACACGTAAACTCGATCGGAAAAAATATCGCCTTTGACACTTTCCATAAAATCAGCAGCGTCAGAAGTTTCATCGCCTAACTCTAAAATTTCACGGAACATATCAATTTTCTTACCATTAGAATCATACTTAACTTCATCACGCTTGCCTTCTTTATAGGCCCAATGCGCCGCCACACCATATTCAGCGACCTGATGCATTTCCTCAGTCCGAATCTGAATCTCCAGCGGTTGGCCTTTAGGACCAATCACCGTTGTGTGCAACGATTGATACATGTTGGCTTTCGGCATGGCAATATAATCCTTAAAGCGGCCGGGCATTGGCTTCCACTTGGTATGGATCGCACCTAAAACAGCGTAGCAATCCTTAATGGTGTCCACAATAACTCGAATCGCCAGTAAATCATAGATCTCTTCAAATTGCTTGTGCTTATCGCGCATTTTTTTATAAATCGAATAGATATGCTTAGGCCGACCGTAAATCTCGTATTTAATATTAAAATCGGTCATTGATGCTTTAATTTGCGTAATCGCTTCATCAATATAGGCCTGCCGCTGCGTCCGTTTTGAGTTCATTAAATGAACGATTCGGTAATACTGCTGTGGATTTAGATAGCGTAACGCTGTATCCTCTAATTCCCATTTAAACTGGCTGATCCCTAAACGATCAGCTAATGGCGCATAGATTTCCAATGTTTCATTAGCAATACGGCGCTGTTTTTCTGGTCGTAAATGCTTTAGCGTCCGCATATTGTGCAAGCGATCGGCTAATTTGACCATGACCACCCGTAAATCCTTGGCCATCGCAATAATCATTTTACGATGATTCTCAGCTAACTCGTCCTTATGCGCCACGTATTTAATTTTGCTTAACTTAGTCACGCCGTCAACGATCACCGCAACATCTTGACCAAATAATTCCTGAATATCACCTAAAGTTATGTTCGTATCTTCAACAACATCATGTAAAAATCCTGATGCAACCGTTGCTGGATCCATTTTCAACTCAGCCAAAATAGCAGCCACTTGAATCGGATGAACAATATAGGGTTCGCCGGACTGACGGGACTGTTCCTTGTGCACATAGGTCGCAAAGTCAAGTGCCTTCTTCACAAAAGCCACGTGTGCATCATTCATATAGGTTTCAACTAACTTAATACTTTCGTCAGCAGTATAAACTTTTTCTTCAGCCATAAACCCCACATCCTTATCTACTTTGATACAAAAACAGCACGGTCGTTAG
This sequence comes from Loigolactobacillus jiayinensis, assembly GCF_003946445.1. Taxonomy (GTDB): domain Bacteria; phylum Bacillota; class Bacilli; order Lactobacillales; family Lactobacillaceae; genus Loigolactobacillus; species Loigolactobacillus jiayinensis. The sequence continues at coordinate 9,716 of NZ_RHOF01000050.1, forward strand.
ACAGCGTGCGTGCTTCATCATCATAATTGATCACTCACATTATGCCCAGGTGATGAATGATTTCAGATGCCAATCATGCAGTCATCATTGCCTTTATTATAGCACGGGCAACCCGTTCTTCAGCCATCAAATGAATTATACCTGAGGTCGCCTATTTTGCAACTGCCAGTACCGATTTGCGCATACTATAAGCTAGATAACTTAAAATTAGGTACGTTCCAGCAAACCAATAACCGTAACGCCCATACATTAAGTAAATGATCCCAGCAAAAACAACTGGAAAAATTAATACCCACCAAATAGCTAAATGCCGATTAGCCAAATAAATACCGACCGCAATTGCCGCTACCATGTTAACAATGATAAATAAAGCAGCGATCCGAATCACTTTTGCAACTGCTAACCAGTGAAAAGCCAGTGGAAATAGCCAAGTCACGATTAGACTAAATAAAATAACTTGGACCAATGGCCGTTTAAGTAATTGTTTGATTTTTTGCAAAATTAAGCCTCCGCGTTTTTAAAATTAGCGCCACGTAGTTCCCATAACGTTGATAACGCACTTAACAAATAGAGTGGTGCCGTTTCTGCACGTAAAATACGTGGTCCCAATCCCGCTGCCATAAAACCAGCTGCCTTTAATTGTTCAACTTCTTTTGGCGCTAAGCCACCTTCTGGGCCAAAGACAGCAATCAGTGTTTGCCCACCCACTAATTGTTGCGCCGTGGTCACTAACGCCGCGGCTTCACCTTGCTTCGCCGATTCTTCATAGGCCACAACGCCATAATCTTTTGGCACTTGCAACAACGCAGTTAAATCAGGCAGAATGGTCACCGTTGGTAGCTGATTTCGATGCGACTGCCGTGCTGCTTCCAATGCAATCTTCCGTAAGCGGACCAATTTTTTATCCTGCCGTTTAGGCTCCCATTTGGCGACACCATATTGGCTAGAAAAGAAAGTAAAACCACTAGCACCCAGTTCAGTCCCTTTTTGCACGATCCAATCAGCCTTATCTTTTTTAGCAATGCTACAAGCAATAATGACTTGATTAGGCATTTCTGGACTAGGTAATGGGGTGGCGGCTAAGCGAACACTTACCTGATCCGGCTGTAAAGCGACAATCTTACTGCGATAAGCTTGTTGATCAGTGACGACTTCAACTTCATCGCCCACTTGACCACGCATTACCCGTTGGATATGGTGCGCTGCTTCGCCAGTTAATTCAGCTTGTGCGCCAGCCGCAATGGTTGTGGAAATAAAATAACGTTGCATCCTAATCCTCCTGCCGCTGCGCGATGATACCGTACCAATCGCCTTCATTTAACACTTGCACGATTGTCAGATCAGCTGCGACCAATGATTGCTTAATGCTAGCGACTTTATCGGCAATGATGCCTGACAAAATTAAATAGCCATTGGGGTTAAGTAATGGTTGTGCCTGAGGAATCAGCGGTAAAATGATTTCAGCCAAAATATTGGCAACAATAATATCTGCCTTTTGCGTAATGTTAGTTAATAGATTATTAGCGCTCACCGTAACGTCAGCCGCCACTGGATTCAAAGCTAAATTACTTGCTGCGGCGCGCACAGCAACATCATCAAGATCATAAGCTAAAACGCGGCCAACACCTAATTGCTTGGCGGCAATACTCAGTACACCAGAGCCAGTCCCTACATCTAAAAGCGTCTCACCACCACGAATTGTAGTTTCTAATGCCTGTAAAGCCAGTTTTGTTGTCGGGTGGGTGCCGGTACCAAAAGACATCCCTGGATCTAAAATAATCAATTGCTCGTCAGTCTGTTGTGGTTGATACTTTTCCCAGCTAGGTACTACGGTTAAATACCGGGTTACGCGCACGGGATGATAATATTTCTTCCATGCCGTTGCCCAAGCGCCCTCATCAACAGCCGCTGTGGTGACTTGATTAGCCCCAATTGCCAAACCAAAATCAACTAAATGGCTGACTCGCTGTTTGATCGTCGGTAAAATTTCCGGTAGAAAAATCGTTTCTGGGTAGTAGGCGCTGACCTCAGCACCATTTTCAATATGCGGATGCTTGCTCGGGTCAAAAATTTCACCAAATGGACCCATTGATTCCGGCTTGAAGTCAGCCGAATCATTGATCTGAACGCCAGTTGCGCCAGCTTCCATTAAAATATTGGCTACGGCCTCTACGGCTTCAGTTGCTGTTAATACTTTTACTTCAGTCCATTCCATAATTTATCACCTCTACTAATATCGTGGATAAGCTAGATAATCAGTTGCTACAATTGGTCCCTGCGCCGCCACTTGTTGCGCAAAAACTTCTGGCTGCCAGTTTAATGCAAAGGTAGTGACGGTAGCGTCGTTTAAAAAGTCCATTAGATCACTTAGACCTTCAGCCATTACATCGGTTAAATAGGTAAACAAACCGTCGATCGTTTGCTTAGCTAATCCTTTTTTACCAGCAAATGGCAGTAACGCCAGATAATCATCAGCAAGCGCTGCCGGATCTAAGCGCTGGGGATCATAAATTAAAATCTGATCCTGAAAATCAATTTTATTTTGCTCACTTAATTGGCCGGCTGCATCAGTGACGGCCTGCCCGTCTTTATTTTGTGCGGTCAAACTTAACGTTAGCTCAAAAACATGTTCTTGCTTATCCCAGTTCAGTTCAATTTGACCTTCACCGGCATAATTGGCAGCTTGTGCCGCTAAATAGTCTAACATGGTTATTTTCATTTAATTTTGCCACCCATAATTTTCTAGATTCATTGCCCGTTTTGGCATTTTAGAGACGAACGGATTGTGTGCCACGTAAAAGCGTAGTGGCGCCGTTTGCCATTTGGCTTTGACCTTGATGCCAACTCTTGGTGCGGCTATGATTTGCAGCGGTTGCTTCGTGTCAGTTAGATTCAAGCTCAACGCACTAGTGGCGTAGCTTTTTAAATTCAGGTCAAGATTTTGAATACCTAATGCCGCCATTAATTTGCCTGGTCCGTTAGTTAGATCAAACGCTAACTTTGCCTGTGGTTGATTAAGCTGCATGACGTTCTGCCCTAAATTTGGCTGAAGTCCCCGTACCAAAACACCTTGCGGCACACCTGCTGGTTGCGTGATCACATTTAAGAGAAATTGACCGTAAATGGTATAAATATAGATCGTACCACCTGCACGGTACAAGGCCTCATTCTTAGCTGAACGGTGCCCAGCAAACGCATGTGCTGCTTGATCTAGCTCGCCTAGATAGGCCTCTGTTTCCACAATATAGCCAGATAACAGCCCAGCCGAACTGTGATAAATCAGTTGCGCGCCTAATAATTGCTGTGCCACCGTAACCGTAGCGGTTTGCTCAAAATAATCGGCAAAATTCATTGGTTTGACCTTCTTACATTAGCCATTTCAATTCACGGCAACGAAAAACTCGCCAGTTACGCCGACGAGTTCCCTTATTAGTCGCGTTAAGCTTGTTTGCCCCAAAGCATAATATCTAATGTACCATCCGCGTAATCGTAATATTCAATTCCCAGATCTTTACTGGACTGATTAACCACTTCATAATATTGCTTCGTGTCAAGGCCACCAGGATGAACGACCCGCGCATATAAATATTTCGCCATATCGTGTTGCATTTTTTTATCAATAGCTTGCGGTGCGGTGAAGATAAACGTTGTGTACAACATTTCTTTTGTCGTGTAATCAAATGTTACTTGCTCGATCGGTAAACCGCCAAAATTAGGCTCTTTCTTCAAATCATCGACAAAAGTATGCACTTGCTCTGCAGTAAACTGCTTCGTATAAAATAAAACGTGCCATGTCTGTTTAATTGCCACACGAACCCTTCCTCACTAATAATTATCTATTATCTTGACTCAAACGCACCCTACAGCCAGCTAAAACCGTTAGCATTAACCTTTACACCTAAAATTTCACTGTTTTAATTATGCCATATTCAACGAGCTGATACCAGTCTTATCAACCGTTACTACGGCTGTTTTGTTATCGATAAAATGCTGCCCACTAATTCAATATGGTGCATTAGTAACCATTGTTTGACTTTACCTAGGCCGGGGAAATGTTGTTCACGTAAGCTTTGTTCCAGTGCTTGCAAGCCTTGTGTTGACGGCATTTCCGGATGCTCCGCAAGCCAAGCCATTAATTGTGTTCCGGCGCTAAAATATTTGGCTTTTGGCTGCTTGAAGTCGCTAAAGTCAGTCGAAATAAAATGCTGTAGCCACAGCTGCCGGTGGTACGGCACACTTAGTGATAAGCGAACATACGGCAGCGGATAGCCCTTTTCACTATAACCGGCACCGGCAATCACAAAATCGCTGAACCCAACAGTATCAGAAAACCAAGGCTGATCACCAAAAAAAGTGCGCGGTTGTAGTAAATAATCAGCACCATCCCAGCCGCGGGGTACTGGGTCAGTCAAGGTCACTTGAGCGTTCAGCTGCCGCCATAAACGATGGCTAGGGCCAACGATCACTAACTGCTGTGGTTGCGGTGCCGGTAACCGCAATAACACAGTCGGCTGCGTATAGATCAGCACGGCCGCAGCTTGGTAATCGCTTAGCGCTACCGTCTCACTAACTAACAAGCCAGCCCGCAACCAAGGACTTGCCCACCATTTAGTTAGTGGAAAGCGTTGCTGCCGGTGTTGCTCATAAGTGCCAACTTGCGGATTTACGATCACAATCAACGGCCGCCTAGCAGTGACAAAAGCCGCTACACAATCAACTAGGTAGCGTGAATCACGGACAGGTTCAATAATTGGAATCACCGTTGCCGGCAATTGTTGCGTATTTAATAGTGCTAGCAACGCTTGTAGTTCGAACTGCTTACCACGTAAATAAGGATAATAAATTGTCATTTACTTGGCGCCACGCTAACTTGATGATAACGCCGCAACAGTTGCTGATAATCAGCTTCCGTTGCGGCCAATTCGGCTTTTAGTTGCGTCACTGCATCAGCGCGCGTTTTCTTAATAAATGTTTCATAATAATTAGGGATTAATTGACTGGGATCATAATGATGGCCCCGTTTACGCAATTCAGCATACAAGCGTTCAGTTGAATAAGCTGCTAACCCCAGATTAGCTTGCTTAAACTTAGCGGCTTCCCGCGCCAACGCCAACATAAAATGCGTGGTCAGCACGTTGGCCGTGGTCAGTAATTCTTGGCGGCGTGCCGCTTTGGCCACGGTTAAATAACCCGGAACGGCCACCGCTGCGCCTTTTTTAAACGGATGGTAAAGTAATACCCCAATGTGTGGCGGAATTTTCGTTGCGACCTGGGTATATAATGCCGCCGTTAGCACAAAGTAATTGTAGTGACCAACAAAAGATAGCCGTGCTGTCGAATGAAAATCAGCCTTGGAAATTTTTAATTCGTAACAGCGCCACTCCTGCTGTTGCTGTTCATCAGTGCGTAAAGCGACCATATCAACGATACCTAAATCGTCCGGCAATGTCACCTCTTCCACCGCTGAATAACCCTTCTCACTACAATAAGCATATAAAGCTTGCTCTATGGCCAATGTTTGCTTTGTTTTCACTATCTAAAAATCCCTTCACTAATAATTCAATACTTCCGTCGCCTTAGTAACAATCAAATGCTCCGCTGTCACCGCCGTAATTACGACCTCATCACCTAGGTGAAGTCGTGTGGCCGCAACAAAGTGATAAAAGATACCAAAAAAACTGACCATACCGCTATAATTAGTTTCATCAATAACAAAATGCCGCCCGAGCAAACGTGCATCTAATGAATGGCTCATCACCAAAACTCCCTACCATTTTATTTGTTTTAATTGTAGCATTTTTTACCGCTACGTTGCCGAATTATAAGTGTCATTACTAATTTTTATAAAGTATGCGCGCGTACAGATATCACTTTTTGTCTAAGACATCTGTGATAATTTGTGGTACTATAATTGTAAGCGCATACACAAAGGAGAGGTGATCAATATGAGTACGATTGGTAACTATGCAGAAAAAGACATCCGCAAGGCTAATCCAATTTTTTCACAAATTCGCACCACTGTTGAATCCGCTTTTTATGGCAATAATATGGTTGCGGTTAATGATATCGCCACAGCTTATGAGCTAGCTAAGGTAGCTCCGGAAACCACCGTCACTGATCTGCCAATTAGTCATACCGACGAATTAGGCTTACCAGCTGACGCAGTGATGCTCGTCAATAATCACGGTCGTGTCATTGGTCGGACGGCTGCAGCACGGCGCCGAATTGGTGATGCTGACGTCGATCAAGCTAAGTTTGCCGGCATTTTACGCGATGCTATTTTTGCTGGCACCGAGCAGCAATTCTATAAGACGAACGTTGTAGTCGGTCTTGACGAAGATTTTATGGTTACGGCTCATTTAGCTGTTCCTGAAGGTTACGAAAATAATTTACTATCATATATGTTGAATTTCCAACCACTTAATCAAACCTATCAAGCACGCTATGCACAGTCTAAGCCTTATTCTGAGGGCGATATCTTCATTTATGCTGATCCTAACTTCCACCACCCTGATTTTCCTGATGGGCTTGCCTTATTTGATGCTCAACATAATGTTGCCGCTATTTTGGGGATGCGCTATTTTGGAGAATTAAAGAAATCAACTTTGACCTTGGCCTGGGCAACAGCACACCGCCACGGCTACGTTGCGTGTCATGGCGGCGAAAAAGCGTTCCACTTTGATGATCGGCCTGATCAAGTCTTTGCAATGTTTGGCCTATCCGGTTCTGGTAAGTCAACCTTAACCCACGCGAAGCATGGTGGCCGCTTCAAGACTACCGTGTTACACGATGATGCTTTCGTTATTTCACGTGAGAATGGTAGTTCTGTTGCTCTGGAACCCGCTTATTTTGATAAAACCAACGATTATCCATCAGGTACTGACGAAACTAAGTACTTTATGACTTTGATGAATGTTGGGGTTACCTTAAATGAAGCTGGCAAGAAGGTACTGGTAACTGAAGATCTGCGTAACGGTAACGGTCGCACGATCAAGTCCCGTTACGCTTCAGCTAACCGGGTCGACAAGGAAGAAGCCCCAATCAACGCTGTTTTTTGGATCATGAAGGATGATAGTTTACCACCTGTCGTACGAATCACTGACCCAACTTTAGCCGCCACTTTTGGTGCTACCTTAGCGACAAAACGTTCTTCAGCAGAAAACTTAGTTGGTAACGTTGATCGTAACGCGTTAGTCATCGAACCGTTTGCTGATCCTTTCCGTGCTTATCCTTTAGCCGAAGATTACGCTGACTTTAAGAGTTTATTTGCTGACCGGCACGTTGACTGCTACATTCTCAACACTGGCTACTATAACGGTAAGAAGATTCCTAAAGAAGTCACCCTGGGTATTTTAGAAGACATTGTTAACCAGAAAATTAACTGGCAAGACTTTGGCCCACTTGAGCACTTAAGCTATGCGCCATTTGCTGATTTCCCAGTTGATTTTGCTGATACTAACTACTTAGCAATGTTAAAGACGCGTTTACAAATTCGTTTAGATTGGGTAGCTAAATACGAAGCAAATCATCAGCAATATCCGCTACCAAAAGAAATTAGCAGTAGCTTAGCTGATTTGATTAGTGCCTTAGAATAAATAAACGAGCAACTAGAAAATGGTGTCGGTAGAAAATTATTTCTACTGGCGCCATTTTTTGTTGGGTCAATATGATCAAATTCAGCGCTAAAATTGATTCTTTTCAATAAAGAACAAACAATCTTTTAATGTTATTTTAAGCGATTATATAATATATATATTTTATTATTACCTGTATAATGCTATTTAAAAAAGAATATATCATATTTTTTTGATTTTACAGTATGAAAAAAGCTTACTATGATTTGGACATAGCAAGCTTTTAGTTTACATAATTTAAATTATGTTAATTATTCATTGGCGGTTAGTTGGCTAGGATCATCCATTTTATATCCCGAATCTTTGGTCAGCTTAAAGGTTTTCTTCAAGCCATTGCTAACGTAAACTTTCTTATCTTTAGTAACAAACACGGCTTGAATATTCTTCTTGTGCTTGCCATTGATGTACGCTAGCCCACCTTTAACCCCTTTATTAAAGGCAGCGTTGGATAAGGCATCACCATCAACTGACTTAGGTGATACGATGGTCACCCCAGCTAGACTATTCTCGTAGGGGTAGCCCGTTTTACGATCAAAGAGATAAATATACGTATGGCCATTAGCTTTTAAATACTTCTCATAAATACCAGCAGTAACCACCGATAGGTTTTTAGCTGGCAACGTCCCTAATGCTGTTCCACGAGTCCCATAAGGATCTTGGACACCCACTTGCCATGGCTTATTCTTACCGGCTGGTGAGTTACCCATAACAACAACATTGCCACCTAGATCAATAATTGCGGTATTAACACCATTTTTGCGGAAAACTTCACGAACTTGATCGGCGACGTAGCCTTTAGCGATACCGCCAAAGTCTAAGCGCATCCCTTTTTTCGTTAAATAAACAGTTCGTTTACTAGCGTCTAGCTTAACATCATGATAGTCCACTAATGGTAAGGCCTTATCAATTTCTGATTGTGCTGGTACGCGTGCACCAGGTAAGCCAATTTTCCATAAATTAGTAATTGCCCCAATCGACATATCGAAGGCACCCGCAGAATTTTTACTATAATACATTGCCTTCTCCATTAACGGCCACATATCTGCGCTCACTTTAACTGGCTTGATGCCTGCATTAGCGTTGATTTTATCTAGCTCAGAATGTGCCTTGGTCAAGGTTGCCTGATTTTCGGTTTTTTTAATGCGATCAAAGCCCTTCTGCAAGACTTTCTTCTTACCTTTATTATAAATTGACAACGTACAGATCGTCCCCAACATAAATTCACTGCGTTTATATGGCTCAGAAATAACCGGTGCCGCCGGCTTTTTAGTAGTGCAAGCAGTTAAGACTAGTGGTAATAGCAGTAACATCACCGCCGCGATGATTGCTGGTCGTTTTCGTAACATGTTGTATTTCCCCTCTATCCATTTACTTACGGTCCCCCAATTCTAGAATGGCAGACTTTTGAAACACTCTCTAGTGTATCTAAATGAGAACGCTATTACAATAAGCCGCAGCTGAATTTAGTGAATTATCGTTTCTTTTCTACAACAAATTCGATACAATGGTGACGGAAACTAATTGTGAGGTGGATGGATTGAAACAGGTAAAGATTCTAAGTCAAATTGAAAAAGCTAAGCAACAACATACACTGGTGGAGGTCTACGTTAAAAAGCAAGCCGGTGAATTCGAAGTGGGCTACCCTATTTTGAGCGACCATCGCTGGTTGATTTTAGCGACACTAGATGCTCATGGTCAATTCGCTGGTTTCACATTATTTGCACTTAAACGGCTCAAGCGTGTCCGTAGCATGACACCTTATTTAAAAATCGTTACAACGTACCAAGCCTTTTTAAAAGAACACGACCACTATGACCCTTTCAACCTCAGTCAAAAAGAAAAAACAGTCACGCAATGGTCCAAGCAATTATTGCCTAACTTGTTTACAGCATTAACTAAAGAGCGCGCCTATATCACATTATCCGGTCGCTTTGATATTGTACCGCTTGATCAAGTCGTTGCTGCAACAGCACATCATTTCACCTGCTTGCCTTTTGATCAATTGACCTATCAACATGGTAAACCAATTATTCTTGCCTATAAAGACATTTCATTTTTACAGTTTTGGGGACCAGATAATTTATTATTTCACCATACTAATGAAAAATTAAATTAAAAATACGGCGTTACGACCTAATTATTCTGTCGTAACGCCGTATTTATTTTGCGCTTATAAAAAAAGAGTGTGACATAATGTTACCTGTGTCACAGCCTCTTTAAGTATTACAGCCAAACTATATTTATTTAAGTCCTCAGACTTTCTTTACTTGTTGGGGTAGCACCTTGCGCGATAGCCATGGCAATAACCGCTCGTAGGCGATTAAGAAAACAACGCTGACCAACACCCCTTTAATCAAATTAAATGGCACAACTGTCGTCGCCACTAAATTCAGTGTTGTTGCATTGATTTGAATACCAGAAAACTTCATGTAAATTGGCAATAGCACAAAGAGATTAGCTAAACTCATAAAAACAGTTAACGATAATGTGCCCGTTATAAATCCAGCAAACATGCTCGGCCGGCTAACCTTAGCCGAATGATCCCGTTTGAAGAAATAGTAAACTGGCAGTTTGAAGCACATCGTTGCTAAGAAATAGGCAGCCTCGCCAATTAATCCAGGAACCCCAGACCCCCGCGTAATGAAATCAAGTAAGCCAGTAATTAACGTGGTGAACGCTCCCGCTACTGGCCCATATAAAAACATACTCAAGAAAATCGGCAAATTACTGAAGTCGAGCTTAAGAAACGGTGCTGCCGGTAAAACTGGAAAGCTAAACAGCATTAACAAATACGAGATTGCTGCCATCATTGCAATCATGACTAACTTTCTGACACCCATTTTTTCCATGATAAATCCTCCTAAAAGGATTCACTTCAGGCAAGTAGTTCATCTCACACGAAATAAAAGCGCTATCATTGTGTCTTTAAAGGACAATGATAGCGCTAGTCTTATTTTCTATATCGCGTGAAATAAGCCTATCTTCTTCTATCTAGACTTTAACTATCGGTATTGGTATCGCACCAATTCGGCCACCAATCACTTGATGGGTCGCGGACTATCACCGCCGGTCGGGAATTACACCCTGCCCTGAAGACGAACCTTTATTAAATTTTTTTACAGACTTAGCTTAGCATGAAAGCGTAACAAATACAACTACTTTGTTGTAACTATTTGTGATCAACTTAAACAAGCTAAATTTTACGGCTTGTTTACTGTTATTTATAGCATTTTCAGTTACAATTAAAGTATCAAAATACAAGGGAGTGGCGCCGATGAATGAAATTGTCTTTTTTAATCCTGGTGATGCCATCGCCAGTGGTCATGATTTTAACGAAGCAATGCGCAGCGCTGAAATTTTTCACCGCGATCAGAAACAAAATGAATTAATGATCGTCAAGGAAATCAACGGTGAAACTTACGCAATCTTCAACGCAGCCGATGCTAAGCAGGATGCTACTAGCGCTAATCGTTATCACATTTCAAAACGCCTATAGTATCTGTCGTCAGTTAGTACGTAAAATGCCGGTAAAACAGTTGTCTGACTGTTTTACCGGCATTTTTATACGCATATACTGCAAAAACGCTAGCAACTATCGCTTAATCTATTTGGACCAACTAAAGCGTTTATCCTAACTCATGAACTTATGGTTAGGCGCTTATTCGCTAAATAGTACTTCCCATTGGCGCATCCTGCTCAATTATCTGACGCTAGTACTGCTTGCATATCCGCTGGTAATGGACTAGTGAAATGCATTGTTTGTTGTGTGAATGGATCATAAAAGCTTAATTCATAGGCATGTAGTGCTTGGCGGGTGATTCCTAAATCTAACGGACCAGCATAAAGTTGGTCACCCAGTAATGGATGGCCTGCATCCGTAAAATGCGCACGAATCTGATGTGTCCGCCCGGTATAAAGTTTCACTTCAACAAAAGTGGCCGCGGCTAACTGCTCAAGTTGCCAATATTCCGTTTTAGCTGCTTTGCCATCAGCCATTACCCGCCGGCGAATTTCGTCGCCTTGCCGGCCTAGTGGTTGGGTCATAAAACCATGGGTAGACGTTAAATGACCAGATACGATTGCATAATAGCGCTTATCAATGGTATGAGCCTGTAATTGCTTGGCAATCAAGCTATGGGCAAAACGGTGCCGCGCCAATAAAACAATACCGCTGGTAAAGCGATCTAATCGCGTGACTACATGCGGCACCGCTTCAGTATCATTTTGTTGCTGCAACCAGCCTTGCACTCGATTTAATAACGTATCCGTTTGATTAGTTGGCCCGGGGATACTGGACAAGCCCGCTGGTTTATCAACAACTAACCAATTAGCATCCGCGTAAATCACTTTTAATGGCTGAGTACTAATTGTTACTTGATGTGCCTTTTTTTCTGGTGGTAATTTAATTGTCACTTGATCAGCTTGGGTCACTAACGCTCCAGTTGAAGCGGCTAATTGACCATTGATCAAGATCTGTCCTTGACCAGTGACCTGCTTAAACAAGCGACCACTGACCCCGTGATGTTGCAAAAAATGCCGCACCTTTTCTACTTTATCATCAGTTTTATGCCAACTAAATTCCATTTTGACGCTCCATTTCATGATTAACTTTGTTCTGAAAATCCCCAGCAACTATTATATTACCTTATAATAGAAACTAGACCTATCAATAGTCGTGTTTTTTAAGTATAATGAAGCCAATTTATAATAAAGGTGAGTGAGTTAAATGGCAAATGAGTTTCCCCAAGCAGCAACAATAGCTGGTTCTGATAGCGATGGTAGCGCCGGTATGCAAGCAGATTTAATTACCTTTTTTGCACGTAAAGTTCATGGCGCTGCGGTGATGACGACCTGCGTTGCTGGTAATTCTTATGGCATCCACGCTAGTATTTCCCTACCAACTGACTTTATTGATCAAGAATTCGCTGATTTAGACGCGGATTATAAGATTCGGGCGGCTAAAACAGGGATGTTAGCTGACAGTACCCTAATTAAAAATGTGGTCAAAAATTATCAAAAATACGATTTTGGCCCACTTGTCGTTGATCCCGTGATCATGACTAAACACGGTGCGCAATTACTAGAAGAAAGTGCTTTTACCACTTTGCGTGAAGAATTAGTCCCACTAGCGACGGTGATCACACCAAATTTCTTTGAAGCAGAAAAATTTGCGGAAATGAAAATCACCAGCGATGCCGACATGGAAACAGCCGCCCATAAATTATAAGCAATGGGTGCTAAAAATGTTATTGTTAAGGGCCAGCATCACGATAACACACAAACTGAGGTCCGTGATTTTGTGCTCTTAGCGTCTGGCAAGTCTTTCTGGCTGGCGGAACCTTACATCGATACTGACCGCGTCAACGGTACTGGCGACTCACTTTCAGCTTGTATCACTGCGGAAATTGCTAAGGGCGTCGACATTGAAACTGCTATTCGTACCGCCAAAAAGTTTGTCCACGTGGCAATTGCTAATGAAATCCAAGTCGGCCACAAATTCGGTCCTATCAACCATTGGGCGTACCAAGATTAACTGTAAAATTTTAATTTATTGAAAGGCTTGCACCGCTGAAACTTATCTGCTATGATTGCTTTCGACGAAGTATATGCCCCAATATTTTTAAATAAAGTGAGGTCTTGATCGTGTGTCATAAGTTTTGGCGTAACGTGGTGATCAGCGTTATTCTGTTTGTAATTATTTTACCAATTTTAGAAATTTCTTGGCAGATAGCCCTAGTAAAAGTTATTTTCACCAGTTTAGCTGGTTTAATTTTAGTCACTAGCATCTTCTATTTTGAAGATCGCGCCGGTATGTTAACTGATCAACCTAGTAAAGAGTAAGCGTCGACGGCATTATTCGCCGCGCGCTTACTCTTTTTTAGTGCTCGCTAATTTGTTCAAAACGTTGCCAAATTTTTAACTGTACTTTCGGTTGGGCAATCGTCGCAAAATCAGCTGGCGCCACAACTTTACCCGGAAAATAACTTAGTTCAGGAGTGACTGCTAATTCGGCATATAACAGCGTGATTAGCCACTTCTGATGTGTGAAGGTATGTGTGACTGGGCGACCACCCAGTAAGCCTAAGGCCAGCTTAATTTGCGTATTTTCCGTAAACTGCTGAGTCACCAATGTCACTAGGTCCGGTAATAATAAATCAGCAGCATTTTCGGCCAAATCTGACCATTTTAATAAGGGCACCGTCCACAACTCACCCAGCATCCCCGTCCGTGGCCGCTGCTCAAATAAATAGCCGGTTGGTGTTTTAATCACCAAGGCAAAATAATTAACCGGCACTGGCCGCGGCTTTTTCGACTTAACTGGATAATCTAATTCCTTGCCATCCAAATAAGCTTGATTAAAATCACGGACCGGCGAATGGGCACTATCGGGATTTTTGGCAGTCATATAGCTGGAGCCTAGATCCATGATTGCTTGGTTAAAATCCCCTGGTCGGTCAGTTGCGATAACTTCCTTGATCACATTATAAAATAGCTGGCGCGTTTGCGGTTTAGCAATATCGGCATCAATTTCAAACAGTCGTGCAAACACACGAAAAGCATTACCATCAACTGCAGGCACTGGTTCATTAAAAGCAATACTGGCAATGGCGCCCGCTGTATAAGGCCCAATACCAGCTAGCTTTTCTAACTCTGCTGCCGTTTGCGGCCAATCCCCTTGATAGTCGTCCATAATTTGTTGGGCGGCTTTTTGCATATTACGTACTCGCGAATAATAGCCGAGGCCCGCCCAGGCTTTTAATAACTCACCTTCTGGCGCTGTCGCCAAATCAGCTACGGTCGGAAAAGTAGCCATGAAACGCTGATAATACGGAATCACCGTCTGTACCTGCGTTTGTTGCAGCATGATCTCTGAGACCCAAATATGATAAGGCGCATGATCTTTCCGCCACGGTAAATCACGCTTTTCCCGATCGTACCAAGTTAATAATGTCGTCTGAAATGCTTTAATTTTTTCTGGTGACCATTGTTGCATAAAGTTGCTCCTAATCTAAAAATACATTTTATAAACGCTTAATTTTAAGCAGCTCGTCAGACCACCCGATTTTGCCGCCGCCAAACAATGAAGACAATAGCGAGCACGATCAAAATACTCATACCGGCTAGTGTAAATAACAGCCCATACGAAAAATGATCAACTAATACTCCGCCGATCAAGGGACCAAACGCCCGCCCTAGTGATAATGCCATGTTAAGATCACCTTGCAGCCGACCTTTTTGTTCAGCACTGGCTAAGGTATCGACCCAAACTGGTAATAATGGGTTGCCTAGCATTTCGCCAACTGTCAGAACTAACATTGCTATGACAAAGCCAGTATAGGTGCGCGCGTAAATCAAACAGAAAAAAGATACGGCAAATAAACTGATGCCTAACAAAACAACTTTCGGTAAAGCAAAACGAGCTCCGAAATGTGTGACCACCGGCTGGCCAAAAACAATCAATAAACCATTAAATGTCCACAATAGGCTGTAATAATGAAAGGGAATGTGTAGGCTAGTCAAATGCACCGAAACAACACTTTCCCACAAAGCATAGCTGGCGTAGACAAAGAAAGTTAACCCACATAAAGCAAGTAACATATGCCGCGCCTGCTTGGTTAAATGGACTGGCGGGGTGTTTTTTGTTGCCACTTTTTGCGTCACTGGTACTCGAAAGGTAATCGCGATGATCACTAGTAACAACAAATAACACAGACCAGCCACTGCAAAAACATAGCTGATGCCTGCAGCGTATAAATAGCCCACAGTCAACGTTCCGATCACAACGCCTAAATTAAGTGCCATGTAGAGCAAATTAAAAATATAACGTCGCTCATGCGTGACATCTTGCGTCGCGTACGCATTCAAAATTGTCATGTTGATGCCATCGCCAAAACCAACAATGATCAAAAAAATAGCAAAGAATGGCCAATCATGCCAAAAGATCAAACCAATCAATGCCACCAACGACAAACTAGTGCTCAGTAATGCTGTTTCGTAGGGCCGCCAACGATCAAATAATTGCCCACCAATATAATTACCGGCGATCATTAATAATGACATGATCAACAAAACTAACCCAGCGGTAGTCAGGCTCTCGCCTAAATCATTGTGTAGGTAAATCGTCGTTAGCGGCCACATAAACGCCGCGCCTGCATTGATCAATAAATTGGCTAACAGCAGCCAGCGTAATTTAACTGTTGCTGTACTCATTTTTTACGCATCCGGCGCTGCTGTTGATAGCGCGTTAAGCTGACCAGTAACAAAGCCAACCCAGCAACCCACAACGGCCTTTGCTGTCGTGCTAAGCCTAAAATCAGTAAGATAATACCTGCCAGTAAAAATGAATAAGTCGTTTTCGTTAAAAATTGCATCCACAACGGCCCCTTTTATTTAATTCTTTCAAAATACCTTGTCACATTATACCATGTCACTAACTAACCTAAAAATAAGTGCCGAGTTTACAATTGAAGTGCAACACCCAATGAACTAGGCCAACTATAGACAAAAAGGCCATGAAGACCTATTCTTATAATCGCCAAGAAAATA
>NZ_RHOF01000051.1 GCF_003946445.1 Loigolactobacillus jiayinensis
TTTGTCTATAGTTGGTCTAGTTCATTGGGTGTTGCACTTCAATTGTAAACTCGGCTTTAATAGACGTCGCAGATATTGAAGAAAATAAAATAGGAATCGAAACATAAGTTGATTTTATGTTTCGGTTCCTATTTTATTTTGCTGCTTCATCGATCAATTTGGTTATTTTATTGATTTCGCTGTGTGCGTGTTCCGGTGAATCACGTGGAATTACAAATTGTGCTTGCATTTTGTGTGGATCCAAATTATATGGCACTAAAATGACACTAAGAAAAGATAAACCATCAACAGGAGTGGTTGGTGTCGAACCTGTTAGCGCCTGAATCTTTTCTGGCTGGTTTTTTAATGGCAACAAATAATCAGCTAATACGCGGTAAGCATAGTATTCTGCTTCAGCATAGATTTCGCCAGAAGCTGTTAGTTGTGGGATAGTTAAAAACTTAATTTGAAAACGATCAGTATTTTTAGTGATTTTTATTGGGAAAGCATAGTCAGGGTTAACAGCAGGCATATTTGAAGATCTCCTTGTCTCGAATTAAATGCGGCGCGCTAATCATATTGATGCTCAATTTCATAAACAATTTCGGGGTCATCACCGGTGCGTTGCTGCCGGTTTAAACGTGCAATAGTTGTCATATCATCAGCATCTAATTTGAAATCAAAAATGGCCGCATTTTCAGTGATACGTTGGGGATTCTGTGATTTTGGAATAACAGCTAGACCTCGTTGTAAATGCCAACGTAAAATGATTTGCGCAGGTGAACGCTGATATTTAGCAGCAATCTTAGCCAAAGTCGAGTCGTGTAGAACAATGCCTCGGCCTAAGGGGCTCCAAGCTTGCGTTATAATATGATGTTCTCGATCATAAGCCAATAATGGTTCTTGTGATAAATAAGGGTGATTTTCAAATTGATTAACAACGGGTTGCTCGTTAGCGCGGGTGGCTAAATAATCAAGGTGTGTTTGATGATAATTAGATACGCCAATACTGCGAACGATTTTTTCAGCTTTTAAGCGTTCAAGTGCGCGCCAAGTTTCAAAAAACTGCGAGTGGATCGGCCAGTGGATCAATAATAAGTCTAAATAATCAATTTGTAATTGTTTGAGTGATAATTCTACCGAGCGTAGTGTGTTGGTGTATCCTTGATTGGTTTCTGCGACTTTAGTGGTGATAAATAGCTTTTTCCGTGGTAACTCAAGTTGTTTAAACGCACGCCCCAAGGTAAGCTCATTTTGATAAGATTGAGCTGTATCGAATAAGCGATAGCCAGCTTGATAGGCGGTAGCAATTGCAGTGCTCATTGTTTGCTGCTCTGTTAGTTTATAAACACCAAAGCCTAATTGCGGGATTGTCCAACCGTCAGCTAGTTGCAATTTAGGTTGTATGAACTTATTCATGATCAATTGCTCCTTATCTATTTCTTTCTATCTACTATTGTATGGCTAGTACGACCATTTGACAAAGAAAATTATTCCTAGCTACTGGATTAGGTGGATTTTAATTTAATTATTTTTAACAATATTTTTTGTAAGCGTTATTTTTAAACGCAAATTCTGGTATAATAAAGATAACTAAAAAACAATTTGTTTCAATAATTATTTTTTAGAATATATTTTTACTAGGAGTGAATCATGATGAAGCAACATCGAGTTTTGGGTAGTCTTATTGCAATGGTATTGATGATTACGGGGATCGTTGTACTGGGGGCAACGCCAACACAGGCGGCAAAAAATATAACTAAAGGTTTAACTACGGAAAAACCATTAAAATATAATAAGTCAACTAAGGAAATTGCCATTCTGACACAGGTTAATGGTACATACTTCACACAAGCAACGCGGCATGTAATTGTCAATGTTGATGGTTCTAACGGGGATAAGTCATTGCTGAAAACTGATGCAACACCTAAGGCCTTCAATGATGCTTTGAAAAAAGTTGGTGCTAAAGCTGGTAACAACTTAACCAAGAAGTCAGCCGCAGGTACTAAGGTCAAGGGGAGCAAGTTAGGTGTTTACTTTGTGATCAATGGTAAACGGGTCAAGGCAGAAAAAGCAGTTCAAGTTAATAAAAAAGATGTCAGTAATCTTGATTTTCGCTTTGGCGGTAACATGGCCATGAATAATGAAATGAAAACTGGTTGTGTGTTGTGCTTCGATAGCTGTCCAGTTGGGATTGCTTCTGGTGCAAAATACGGTTTCCAATATGGTGAACATTTCACTGGTAAAGATAATGTCTTACCTAAGGATGGCAGTAACATGGTCGTTGTCTTTAAAGTTAAATAATTTGATATAAGCAGCTGACAAGGTGGCACAAAACTATTTTTAGTAGTGTTGGGTCACTTTTTAGTTAATTAAGTGGCATACGATAAAACAAATTTTGGTAATTACAGGGTTTTAGAAAGTAGGAACACAAAATGACAAGATTACGGGTAATCTATAATGGCGTTATTTGGGGGCTATTTTGTGCGTTGCTGGCTTGGCAATCAACGTGGCTACAAATGCGGATTGCACTAGGCTGGCTGATTCCAGTGGTAGTAGTGATCGTTTATTTATGTTACTTATTTTATGGGCGTCGATTGCAGCAGAATTGGGCAATCTTTCGTTTTCCAGAAACACTCACAGTAACAGCAGTGCTCAGCGTTATTTTGCTGCTGATTTATCATTGGCAACCGTTATTGGTGGTGATTGGGGCAACAATTCGCGAGGTGTTCAATGCTAGCTGGGCTTTAAATACTACGGCTTACTTCGTTTTAGCTATTATGGCGCTTTGGCTGCTTGTTCTAGCTATTGATAGTCGACGTCATCCAGTCCCTAAGTTACAATCAGCTGATAATTTCAAGCAAGCAACGTTACAAAGTAAAATCGGACTTGTAGTGACGATCATTTTCTTAGTTGCGCTAGTGGTTAGTTATTATTTTATTCCAGGCTATCAGCGGTTTATTAATACTATGAGTAGCTTATTGGTTCATTTGGACATCACTGCTTTACGAGATTATATCAATAGTTTTGGTATTTGGGGGCCGCTGATTTCAACGTTATTGATGATATTCCAATCGTTATTGGCGCCTTTACCAGCTTTCGTATTGACCTTTGCCAACGCCTATCTTTACGGTTGGTTCTGGGGTGCGATTTTATCTTGGTCTAGTGCAATGTTAGGCGCTTTGCTTTGCTTCTATATTGCTAGAGGAATCGGCCGGCCATTTGCAGAAAAGTTAGTTACTAAAAAAGCGTTGGCTAAAATGGATAACTTCTTTGCTGAATATGGTGATTATACAATTGTAGTGTTGCGCTTATTACCTTTTGTTTCTTTTGATGAAGTCAGTTACGGTGCTGGTTTCACTGATATTCGGACCGGTAAATTTTTAATTGCTACTGGGATCGGTCAATTGCCGGCCACTATTGTTTATTCATTTGTTGGTGGTAGTTTAGGTGGGAGTAAGTTAATGCTGTTTATGGCACTGATCGGGGTTATTTTATTAGTTGTTGTCTCCTTATTAGTTCGCAAAATTATGCTGAAACGGCAGGCTAAACGACAAGTAGGTGTTTAAAATGATCAAATATAGTGCGGCAACTTTAGCTAAGGCACAGTACATTAGTGAAACATGCTCAGCTTGTCGTCGCTGTCAACGTGATTGCGTTTTTTTAAGCCAACAAGGACAAACACCAGATCAATTATTCGGTGACTTTGTGACCACTGGTAAAATGGATCCTAAAATAGCTTATAGCTGTCAGTTATGTCAACACTGTACTTTAGTTTGTCCGCATAAACTTGATTTAGCAGCTGCTTTTTTAGCAATTCGGCAAGATTTGATCACACAAAATCATGGGCGGTTACCACTGAAACAGTTGAATGGTGTGCGGTTCAATCAAATATTCTCAAATTTTAAACTATTTACTTATACACGAAAGGGCGATTAAGATGCGACATGGATTTATGGCTGGTTGTTCGTTAAGTGCGTATTGTCCTGAGTATGTGGGCAAAACGGTTAGTTATCTCAAACAATTTTATCCGGAACTATCAATTATTCAGCAGTGTTGCGGCAAGCCACTATATTACATTGGCGAACAGCAGAAATTTGAAAAACAGTACAATAAATTATTGGATTCAATTGATGATTGCCAAGTTGATGAAATTATTGTGGCCTGTCAAGGCTGCTTAAGCATGTTACGCCAAAGTGAGCGGGTTAAAAGTGTTTCTTTATGGCCTGTATTAGCTAAGGTTGGTTTACCAGCTGCTGCAATCGGTAAGGCCAAGGATAGTGACATGGTTTTCACAATTCAAGATTCCTGTCCAACACGTAATGAAACTGATATTCATCAGGCGGTCATTCAGCTATTGCGTGAACTCGGCTATCAAGTGAAATTAGCTAAGTTATCAGGTAAGAATACATTGTGTTGTGGTATGGGTGGTATGTGCGGTGTAGCCAATCCAAAATTAGCGCATGATGCAATGGTTCATCGCGTTGAGACGTTGCCAACAAAGAATATTGTGACTTATTGTGCCTCCTGTCGTTCAGCAATGATGAATGGTGGTGGTCAGTCATGGCATCTGTTAGATTTAATTTGGGGACCGGTAGTCATGCAAGGTGACCACTGTCCGGAAAATGTCTTGAATTCTACCTTTATATCTTGGAAGAATCGCTATCGAACTAAGAAAGTACTCGAGCATGTCTGAAGGGTGGCTATGAGCCAATGAAAAAGGTCATTCTGTTTGTGTGTCTGTTAATCGGTGGTGTACTTATTTTTCGTTTTACCGGACTGAGTACACAAATGCAAAATGTGCCAGCCATGCAGGCGTGGTTCCAGCAGCAAGGATTAATCGGTTATGCTGTTTTTGTGTTACTTTGTATTGCGACTGCAGTCTTTATGTTGCCAGGGAGTTTATTAGCTGTAATTGCTGGTGTGGCCTTTGGTGGTTTTTTAGGTGGTTGCTTAACTGTGATCGGTAGCACGATTGGGGCTAGTTTATCGTTTTTGTTAGGGCGTACATTATTAAAAGATGCTATTATTAATAAGTATGGCGCACAACCAGTTTTTAAAAAGGTGACCCAAGGGGTGGCTGACAATGGGCTTGCCTTTTTGATTTTGACACGCTTAGTACCGATTTTTCCATATGCATTACAAAGTTATGCTTATGCACTAACGCCAATGAGGTTTTGGCAATTCTCGTTGATTTCGGGGATCACGATGTTGCCAGCCTGTTTTATCTATGCTTATTTGGCGTCGGATATTTTAACGCAGGGCATTACTTGGGCATTATCAATCAAGTTTACAATTTTGGGTATTTTATTATTCTTACTAGCGTACATCCCAAAGCAGATTGCACGCCGTAAAAAAATGATTTAGTGGGGGTTCACTGTACATGTATTTCAGAAAGTTAGTCAAAGTTTTATGGGTAGTCCCGTTGTTGTTTTTAGGTGGCTGTAGTGCTAATAATAGCCAGCAGTCGACTAAATTGCCGCCAACATATCAGAGTGCATTAAAGGCAGCTAAGGGACAGACAGTTACTTATTATGGCTTTGGTGGTTCCGATACCCAAAATCGGTGGTTAGATCAAGTTGTCAAACCAATGATGAAGGAAAAGGGAATCACTTTGAAGCGGGTACCAATGGATATTGAAGATATTCTTAGTAAATTAACCACTGAAAAAGAAGCTGGTACGAAAAAAGGCCATATTGATGTGGTTTGGATCAATGGTGAGAATTTTTACAATGCTAAGAAATTAGACTTATTGGCAGGTCCGCTAGATGGACAGTTGTTACCTAATTTTAAACGTTATATTAATGCCAGTGATCCTGACGTTAAGCGAGATATGGATACGGCAATTGATAAACTAGAAGTGCCTTACGGTAATGCACAAATGGTTATGATCGGTAGCAAGCAAATGTTTGCCGGTGACTATCCAACTAGTGCGACTAAGTTATTAGATTGGGCTAAAAAGAATCCGGGTAAGTTAACTTACGTTGCACCACCAGATTTTACAGGTAGCGCCTTTGTTCGTAATATTATTTATGAAAAAGTTGGTTTTGCCGCAGTTAACAACGCACCGGCGACCAAGGCAGGCTTGTATAAGGCTATCAAACCTGGTTTAGATTATTTGAATGAATTAAAACCGTACTTATGGCAACAAGGTAAAACTTATCCTAAGACGACCGCACAACTCGATAAAATGTTTGCGGATCACCAAGTTGCTTTAGATTTTTCTTATAATCAGATGTACGCGGCTACGCAAAAAGATACCGGTCAATTTACTGATGATGCGGTAACGTTTGTCTTCGATAAGGGCACAATTGGGAACTATAATTACTTAGCTATCCCAAAAACAGCGCCGGATAAAGCGGCCGCAGTGGTCTTGATCAATACTATGCTTAGTGAAAAGGCACAAGAAGAACGGCTAGAATTAAAATATGGTGCGGTGATCCCACCTTATTCAGCAACTAAAATGCCAACTGAAATTACAAATAAGTTAGCTACTTCAGCGCAAACCAATAATACTGTTCCTGCGACGACATTAGCGGATAAACGGTTACCTGAAGTAGCAGGTAAAAAGATTCCAATCATTGAACAATTGTGGAAGGAACATGTTTTAAATGCGAACTAAACCAAGATTAGTGCTGTTACTTTTACCCTTTAGTCTATTTATGGCGTTATTCTTCTTTAGTGCGATTTTAAAGTCACTATGGACTAGTTTAGGGTATTATCCGCTGATTGGGTTACATCGTTTAAGTTTGACTTACTATACGGCTGCACTGCAAGATACGGCTTTTTTACGGACATTTATGCGGACGTTTACGTTGGCGTTTAGTAGCACTTTTTTAGCCTGCCTCATTGGACTGGGGCTGGCTTTTTTATTTAGTCAGCAGCACAATCGCTGGACCCGCTTAATGTTCAAGCTCAGCCAGCTACCAGTAATGTTACCGCATATTTTTGTCGTTTTAGCTTTGTTACAATTGCTTAGTCAGACTGGTTTGATTCCACGCTTGTTACAGCGGCTTGGGCTGATCGATCAGTCAGCGCAGTTTCCACTTTTAGTAAACGATCCTGGTCAGATTGGTATTTTATTGACTTATTTATGGAAAGAAGTTCCTTTTGTGATTGTAACGGTAACGCTCGTATTGCGCCAAATTGATTTACGCTATCAAAAAGTGGCGTTAAATTTAGGTGCTAATCGGTGGCAGACATTCTGGCATATTCTGTTACCGTTGGTGCAACCAGCATTATTCAATGCGTTTATCATTATTTTTTCGTTTACGTTTGGTTCGTATGAAGTCCCTTATCTTCTGGGCAATCAGCAAGCAGAATTATTGCCAGTTTATATTTATAATTTATACGTCCAACACGATTTAACGCAGATTCCTTTGTTAATGAGTTTGAATTTACTGCTATCCGTATTTACCATTGCGTTCGCCGGTTTACTATTGCAAGTTAGTCGTTGGCTACCTGGTGGACGGACGGGGGGCCTACGATGAGAAAAATAATTAACAGTTTTATTTATGTTATTTGGGCGTTGATCGTTTTAGTACCATTGGCGTTGATCGTGTTACTGGCACTGAGTCAACGCTGGGCTTACCCAGCATTATGGCCAACGCAGTTTAGTTCAATGGCTACTGTGCTTAGCTTGTTGACTAGTACTGAGGTACTGTCTTCACTTGGTGCCAGTGTGGCGCTGGCAGTAGGTACAATAGGATTAACGCTACTGATTGCCTATCCCACTGCTATGGCGCTAACCTATTACCAATTTCCAGGTAAAAAATGGTTAAATTTGTTAATTTATTTACCGTTGATCATTCCTGGGATTGCGTTATTGACGAATATTGATTTTGTGATAATCAAATTAAATTTAAATGGTCGCTATTTCGGCATTATTGCCGTACATAGTTTGTTTTGTTTACCGTATGCAATTAAATTGTTAAGTGATAATTTAAAATTAGTGGGGCCACAATATGCGGCTGTTAGTCAAAACTTAGGCGCAAGTCACTGGCAAACTTTTTGGCAGATTACAGTGCCGCTAAGTAAGAACGGGCTACAAGGTGCCGTCATGATGACCTATATTGTGTCAATGACGCAGTATTTGGCAACTTTATTGATTGGCGAAGGTAATTATCTAACCTTATCAGTGCGTATGTTTCCCTTTACCCAAGCTGGTAAGTATCAATTAGCTGCTATCTATGCAATTGTCTTTATGTTGGTAACGTTAGTGCCATTATTTTTAATTGATAGTTGGCTGGCATGGCAGGAAAGGAGTCGAGAAGCACATGTATCAATTGACCGCGATTAATCAAAAAAAAGGTGGTCAGGTAATTTTACACGATATTAATCTACAAATTCCAGAACATAAAATTTTAGCTATACTTGGCCCTTCTGGTAGTGGTAAAACGACTTTGTTAAATATACTAGCCCAAATTGATACGCCGACTGGGGGAACGATTATTGACGCTGATGGTCGGCGACCTAAAGGGGTCATGGTGTTTCAAGATTACCGGCTATTTCCTCACTTAACAGTGTTGCGTAATATCACTTTTGGCTTAAAGGTTCGGCACGTTAATAAAGCAAGCCGACTGCAACAGGCTGACGCCATTATGGCGATTGTGGGAATCTCTGATCTAGCACAGCGCTATCCTGATGAGCTTTCTGGTGGCCAACAACAGCGAGTTGCCTTAGCGCGAGCATTGATTTTAAAGCCAGATCTATTATTGATGGATGAACCTTTTTCCAGCCTTGATGAGAGTTTACGGTTAGAAATGCTTGATTTTATTAAGCAGTTACAGCAGCAGTTAGCGCTGACTATTGTTTTTGTGACGCACTACAAGTCAGAAGCTTACCTGTTATCTAATCAAGTGGCGATATTGATCAATGGGCAGATTATGCAGTTAGCAACACCACAACAATTAGAGCAGCGGCCCGCTAATCTAGCGGTGGCCCGTTTTCTGGGCCAAGCTAATTTTATTAATGGTCAGTGGCAAGCTGGCCACTTAACCACGGACTTATATTCTGGAAGCGCCAATTTTAACGGCCCAAATGAGCAGCGCACGGTGGTTTTATATTTGCCTTTTTCTGGCGCGCTTCAATTGCAGCCAACAAGTTATCCTGCATTTAAAGGGCAGGTAGTGGCGCTAACCTGGGCTGGTGCTTATGAGCAAGTGACTGTGCAGAGCGCAGCAACGCAAATTAAACTGAATTTACCAGTGGCGACAGTGCAATTACAGCAAACCTATCAATTCTATTTCACAACAATACCGGTGGTGTTTTAAATGTGGTTAACGATTATTATCCCGACTTATCATGATGACGTTAAGTTGCAATATTTAGTGACGCAGTTTGCGGCTTGGCCGTTAGTGGGGGTTGCAGTACTGATTGTTGATGGTCAAAAACGTCAACGACCTGAATGGCTACCAGATGACTATGGCTATTTATATTGTTCGCAGCCTAATCGTGGTCGACAATTACGCTTAGGTGCTAGTCAGGCGCAGACTGATAAGTTATTATTTCTACATAGTGATTCTTTTTTTCCACAAGGCTCACCCTTGACTTATTTACGGCAAACTAGTGTGGAAGTCGGCTTTTTTACTTTACAATTTGATAGGACAACTCATTTTTTTAAGCGGTTAGCGCGCCAATCTAATTGGCGGGCACGGACGCGTAAACTTATTTTTGGCGATCAAGCTTTTTTTGTGACGCGTAGTGCCTATGAGCGTAGCGGTGGTTTTCCCGACCAGCCGTTAATGGAAGACTTTGCCTTCAGTCGCCGGTTGGCCCACCAACATTATCAGTTTCACCAGATACCACTTATTATTCAAACCAGTGCCCGGCAGTATCAGATGGCTGGCCCGTACCGAACATTATTTAAAATGCAATGCATTCAACTTTTATATATGATGGGTTGTCCGCCGACTTGGTTGCGGCGCCTATATTACCGAAAGGAGCAGCGGTCATGACATCTGCTATTTTAACTAAAATAAAGGATTATTTAAATCAACCCGCGCGGCAAACACAATTAAAAATGGCACCGATTCAAACAGTGACCTTTTTAGCGCAAGGTGAATATAATCGTAATTTTTTAGTGACCACACAAGAACAACAAAAATTTGTTTTTCGCCTTAATTATGGGTCGCAGATTGAGGTGACCTTACAAGCCCGTTATGAATATCACGCGTTAACATTATTGAAAGCAAGTCAGCGAACACCAAAGCCGTTATATTTAGATGATTCACAAACTTACTTTAAGCACGATGTTTTACTGGAAGCCTTTTTGCCGGGCCGACCGTTGGTTTATCAAACTGACCTACCTGAAGCGGCAGCTATTTTTGCGGCAATTCATCAACTACCTGTGTCACCCAAGGCTTATGATTACTTGAAAACAGAAATTAAATTATGTACAGCACGAATCGATGAAGCGTCACGATTATTACAGCCGGTGCAAACAACGGGTAGAGTAGCAGTAGCGCAGGTCAATTTGTTGTTGGCATTACAAAAATGGTGTCAGCAGCACAATCAGGATGATTATTTCGCCCAGCAGCCAACTTGTCTTGTGAACACGGAAGTTAATTCGCATAACTTTTTGATCACGGCAGATTATGGTTGGCTGATCGATTGGGAGAAACCGGTGATCAGTAATGCCGTGCAGGACCTTAGCCAATTTTTAGCGGAAACGACTACCTTATGGCGCAGTGGTGGGGTGCGCTTAACTGATGAACAAGTTACTGCTTTCATTGCTCGTTACGCCCAATTGACTGGGCAACAGGCGCCACAATTACAAGAAAATTTACACCGTTATATGCCTTTTCTATTACTGCGGGCGCTATCTTGGTGTGGCATGTTGGTGGCAACATATGCCGATAAGCCAATCAAGAATCCAGAAATTTATCAACGATGCCAAGCATTTTTACAACCCAGTTTTATGGTACCGCTGTTGGCAAAATATGGGGTGCCATTATGAAAAAAACGGCGTACATTATTTTAACTAAAATTCCGGAGCCGGGCTATGTTAAAACACGCTTATCGCCAATGTTATCAGCAACGACAGCAGCAAAAATTCAGCGCGCCATGTTACGGCATTTAATTGGTCAATGTGGCCAATTACGGACACAAATGGATACTTATTTGGTATATCAAGGGCAAACGGCGGCAGTAACGCAACAATTTTTGCAAAACTTACCTAGTTGGTTACAAACTTTTCCACAAATTACGGGAACGTTAGGCGAAAAAATGAGTACGGCGATTGCAATTTGCCAGCAACAGGGTTACCAACATATTCTGTTAAGTGGCAGTGATATCCCGGAATTGTCGACTACTATTATTCGGCGGGCGGACCAAGCCTTAACCATAACGCCAACTGTGTTAGGACCGACTATAGATGGTGGTTACTATTTATTCGGGGCACGGCAATTAGATGTAAGCCCGTTTTTAGCGGCTGATATTTCGTGGAGTAGTGCCTCAGTTTTGGCGACAACCCAGCAATTACTGGCTCAAAATGGGCAAGCAGTAACCTTATTACCGAAACTACAAGATGTTGATTTTGCGGCCGATTGGGCAACGCTAGCACCATTGATGGGAGAATAAAAATGAAACTAATTTATGATTGCGACAATACGATTGGTTTACCCAATAAAGATATTGATGATGGGCTGACCTTACTTTATCTATATCAGCAGCCAACAGTTGATTTATTAGGGGTAACACTCACTTTTGGTAACGGTACAGTCGCGCAAGCACAGCAGCAAACAACGATTTTAACGGAATTATTCGACTTGAACGTTGATGTATACCCTGGAAGTGAGCATGAGCAAGCCAATAAAAAAACAGCCGCTAGCCAGTTCTTGGCAGCGACTGTTCGACGTTATCCGCATGAAGTCACAATTTTAGCCACAGGTAGCTTAGCTAATTTAGCGGCGGCAGCACAACTTGATCCGGAGTTTTTTAGTTTAGTTAAACAAATAGTGATCATGGGTGGTTTATTTAAACCATTAACGGTCAACGGCTATAGGGTTGATGAACTCAATTTTTCAGTGGCCCCGACAGCAGTCGCGCAAGTAATGATGAGCGGCGCGCCACTTATTATCGCTAGCGGACAATATTTGGCCACAGCAGTATTTAGTCGTCAAGAATTAGCGCTGCATTCCGGTAATCAAGCGCGTAAGCAATGGGTAACGCGAGCAATTAATAATTGGATGGACGTCACTCAACAAATGTGGCAAATTGATGGGTTTGTCAACTGGGATGGTATCACTGCGATGACGCTATTTTCGCCTGAACTATTTGAGTTTAAACAAGGTTATTTAGCACCGCCAACACCACAATTAGCAACTGGTTTGTTAGAACTAACCACTATACCAAACCAGCATCCAGTGAAGCTAATGGTTGCCTTAAAAGATTTAGCGCAGTTGAATCTTTTATTTCTACAAGGGTTAAATCATTATTTGGATTAATTGGTTGTTGATAACGGCGTGGAAGGCAGCTTGATACCAGCGTCGCTAAGTGCACTGATATAGGCAGCTAAAAAGTCGCTTTGAATGCGGCCTTGTGCGCCATTTTTAGTGTACAGGATCACACGGACGGCAAAATTACCGTTACCAAGATCAACCAAACCGAAAACATCAGGTCCGGATTGAATTTCTGGATATTTTGGTGTCAATTCCTGATTAACATCGGCTAATACCTGTTGCACGTGCTCGGAGTCAGTTTCTGGAAACAAGCGGACGTCAATTTGGACGCGCATATTACTGCGGGATAAGTTGCTGACAATGTTAATATTACTATTAGGGATGAAGTTTAAAGTGCCATCAAAACTTTTGACTTGAGTTGTGCGTAAGCCAACGGCCATAACGGTCCCTTCAATAGTGCCAACCTTAATGTGATCACCAACATCTAATTGTTGCTCTAACAGAATAAAAATACCGGATAAAAAGTCTTTGACTAAGCTTTGTGCACCAAGGCCAATGGCGACACTTAAAATCCCGGCACTGGCGATCAGCGTTCCGACAGGTACACCTAAAATACTTAAAATGGCGTAAAGGTAGAAAAACAAAATCAAATATTTGACGATGTTAAGAATTAAGGTATAAATTGTTTGAGAACGACCTTCGCTGAGATTACGTTTAGCGCGGTAATTAGTAAAACTGCGCTCTAACACTAAATGAGTCACTCGATTGATGATCCAAAATAGGATACTTAATAATAATAGTTCAATGGTGACAGCAACAATTTTACCTAAAATATTCTCCCATTGAATATTTTGAATAAAGCGAGTCAACACGTTCGTTTGTTTTGTCACTGAACTAGTGACAGTCAATAATTGTCCAACAGCCAAAATTTCCACCTAATTTCTAATAATCTGCACTTAGTGTAGCAAAAAAAACGTAAAGATGCCAAATTCCATGGACAATCATTGAAGAAAGCGCTAAATGATGCTATCCTAAAAACATCAGATGTAGCTGGCAAGTCAGTATAAAAAACTTGTCGTTATAGTAAGTGTGGTCAAAATGAATTAAATCAATTTGACTGACTCACTGATTTTGTGCTAAAAATTATCCACAAATGTGGAGTAGAGGAGGCTATGCAATGACTGGTGGTGAAATTGCTGGATTGATTGCTGCCATCGCTTTTTTAATTTTAGTAATCGCGCTGGTATTCTTATTACGGCGGATAACTAAGGTCATGACCGAAATTCAAACGACCGTTAATGAGGCAACACGGTCAGTAACCGTCGTCACTGGCGATGTAGATACCCTATCTAAGGAAGTCGAAGGGTTATTGACAAAAGCAAATGTATTATTAGATGATGTCAATGGTAAGGTGGCTAATTTAGATCCAGTTTTCCAAGCAGCAGGGGATCTAGGGGCTAGCGTTTCTGACCTGAATGAGGCAAGCCATAATTTAGTCGATAAAATTGGTAATGCTGGTGCAACGACAGCCAAGGCCTCAGCATTGACTCGTGTTGGTGCTAGTGCTTTACGCTTTTATCGTAAGCGGCGGCAGCATAAAGCAACAGATACGGAAAATACACAACAAGGGAGCGATTTATAATGGCAAAAGGCAAATTTCTATTTGGTTTCTTACTTGGTGGTGCAGCAGCGTTTGCCGCAACCCGATTGTTAGCCCCAGAATCAAGTGACGAATTACGGGATAACTTGGCACGTAAAGTAAATCAGTTCCGCGATAAAGCGGCTGATTACGCTGATTTTGCTGATGAAGGACTCGATGAGTTTACTGACATCGCTGGTGATACAGCTGATGATTTAGGCCAAACAGCCACTAGCGCCAGTGATCAAGTTAAATCAGCTGCAGCCGATTTGAAAGATTCAGCTGCTGATTTAAAGGATGATACTGCTGACTATGCAGATATTAATCTAGAAGGTCAAAGTGCTTTTGCAGAAGCTAAGGACGCTGATGACACCAGCTCTGCTGCAACTAGTGAAGCGCCGGCTGATACTGATTCAGCTGAAAAATAAAAGCAACTAAATAAGCGTTCACGACGAGTATAAATTCGTCGTGAACGCTTATTTTTCTGTCAGTACTAGTTCTTAATGTATTGTAGTTCCTTGGGGGTATGGGTAAATGGTTCGTTGCCAGTTGCGGTGATGTGGATACAATCTTCAATCCGCACACCAGCAACGCCAGGAATATAGATACCTGGTTCAATCGAGAAGCACATACCAGGTTGTAATTCCATATCATTGCCTTCCATAATGGATGGGAACTCATGAGTGGAAGTACCGATACCGTGGCCTAAACGATGAATGAAGTAGTCACCATAGCCAGCTTTTTCAATAACGCTGCGGGCAATATGGTCAAGTTTCGCTGCAGTCAAGCCAGGTTTAGCCGCCGCTTGGGCAGTTAATTGCGCCTCCAAACAAACTTTATGAATATCCAAAGCTTTAGCACTTGGCTGACCAAAGGCAACCGTCCGTGTCGCATCACTCATATAGCCGTTGTGAACAGTACCTAGGTCAAAAAGCACCAATTCATCTGGCTGAATTTTAGTGGCTTTCGGGTCACCATGGGGATCAGCGGCATTAGCACCAGCTTGAACGATGGTATCAAAACTCATTTGCATGACACCACGCTTCATTAAGGCGTATTCAATCTCTGCGACAACTTCTTGTTCAGTTCGGCCAGCTTGAATGGCTTTAAAACCAACTTCAAAGGCGTAGTCAGCTTCTTTACCAGCAGCGACCATTTCCGCAATTTCAGCTGGCGTTTTGATTAATTTAGCTTGTTCAATAAACCGGCTGGCATCACCAGGGAAGCTAGCTTCAGGAAAGGCTTGTTGTAAGATTTCATAGCGGCCAAAAGGTAGATCATCCTTTTCAATTGCCCAGCGTTTTGGTTGTGCTTGGCGGTGTTTTACTTGCTCGGCGATCAAGGCAAATGGCTTTTCATGATCAAGGTAGCCGTAAGCAGGGTAAGTCCAGCCGCTAGCTTTAACAGCTTCAACTTCAAGCTGGGGACCAAAGAAGAAGGGATCTTGGTCAGGGAAAACTAACAGTGCTTGTACACGTTCTTCTGGATCAGCAAAAAAGCCAGAGAAGTAGGCCACATTAGTTGGATTACTGATATAAGCAACATCGTAATGATTAGCTGCTAACCAGTTTTGCAAATTCTGCAAATGATTCATTAAGTAATCATCCTTTCTTAATTCTATTTCAGTATAGCATAATTAGTTCACTGTATTTATTGAATTTTTTTCACAAGCGAATTATGAAAACATTTATGCAAATTTTATGAAAAAAGCATTTAAACCGCTTGCATTTTTTTGAAAACTTTGTTAAATTATAGAAGGTAATTACATGAAAATTAATGAAAACAAAGCGAGGAATTAATAATGGATAAACAAACCATTACAATTTATGATGTAGCACGTGAAGCCAGCGTTTCAATGGCCACTGTCTCACGTGTTGTGAACGGTAACCCTAACGTTAAGCCAGCAACACGTAAAAAGGTACTTGAAGTGATTGACCGCCTAGACTACCGGCCAAACGCTGTTGCGCGTGGTTTAGCTAGCAAAAAGACGACCACAGTTGGTGTGATCATCCCTGATGTTACGAATATTTATTTCTCTTCGTTAGCCCGCGGAATTGATGATGTAGCTACGATGTACAAGTATAATATTATTTTGGCTAATTCTGATGAAAACGGCCAAAAGGAAATTCAGGTTTTGAACACATTACTAGCTAAACAAGTCGATGGTGTTATTTTTATGGGTAATCAAATCACCGAAAGTATTCGAGCTGAATTTACACGTTCGAAAACACCCATTGTGTTAGCCGGTTCAGTTGATCCAAATGAACAAGTAGCCAGCGTTAATATCGACTACGTAGAAGCAATCGATGAAGCAACGAGTACCTTAGTTCGTCATGGTAATGAAAAAATTGCTTTCGTTACTGGTAGTTTAAGCGAACCAATCAATGGTCAATACCGTTTGAAAGGGTACAAGAAGGCTTTGGCCCAAGCTAAAATTGCTTATGATCCAAATTTGGTTTTTGAAACCGAATATAGTTATAAAGCTGGTGAAGCAATTTGGGATCGTGTTAAGGCTGCTGGTGCAACCGCAGCAGTTATTGGTGACGATGAATTGGCGATTGGCCTACTTAACGGTGCTGGCGATGACGGGGTCGTTGTACCTGATGACTTTGAATTGATTACCAGCAATGATTCTAAGTTAACCGAAATGGCACGACCAAAGATGAGTTCAATCACACAGCCTTTATATGATATTGGGGCAGTTGCAATGCGCCTTTTAACTAAAATGATGAATAAGGAAGAAGTCGATAATCAGACAATTCTCTTACCTTATGGCATTGTTGAACGTGGTACAACTAAATAAGTATAAAAAAACCTCACTTTTTAAAAGTGAGGTTTTTTTTGCATTAATTTGTTGTTGCGGTGCTACTTTGGCCAATGCCGGTCGTTGTATTACCTTCAGTATATTCATCAGGAATGACTTCGCCGCCATAAAGGGCACCGTCGGCATTGTTACCATTAAGATAATTTTTCCAGAAAGTAGAATAGTTAGAAGTACTACCGCCAACACCAAACTTCTCTTTTGTCTTGGACGGGCTCCAACCAGCATAATAAGAGGTATTTTTAGTACCGCTGATAAGAACGCTTTGACCATTAACGGTTAGCCGCCCAGGTAGTTCGCCGGTAGACTTAACAACTGAAGCAGTGGTGACACCACTCGGTTTTTTCCGTGATTTGGTTGTGCCCATTACTTTGCTATCAGCACTGTAAATCGCGTTAGCCAAATTGGACCAGAATTGATTGGTGATTTCACTAGAAGAATCGGTTAAGTTATAAGATGAGCCATTATAATTATCATAGCCGGTCCAAGTTGCGAGTGTAACCGCTGGTGTACTACCCACAAACCAACTATCACGGTTATCATTAGACGTCCCCGTTTTACCGACTAAATTAGTCGTATCAAAGGTAGTTGCACTTGAAATTTGACTGGCAGTCCCTGAAGTAACGACACTATGCATCATATTAGAGGTGATGTAGGCAGTTGCCGCTGAAAAGACCTTCGTTGATTTTGCCTTATGTTGATAGACAACCTTGCCGTTAGCATCAGTAATTTTATTGATCACATAAGAATCAGTGTGGGTTCCGCCATTAGATAAAGTTGAATAAGCACTTGCTGATTCAGCTACGGTGACACCATAATCGGTCCCACCAAGGGCTAAGCCTAGGTTCTTGTAATCGTTAGCGGTTAATGTATTGATCCCCATTTTTTCCATATAGGGTTTAACTGAGCCTTGCTTACGGACTTGGTTGTAGAGGTTGACTGCTGGAATATTATAGGAATACTTCAACGCATCACGGGCATTAATAAACCGATTTTGAATCGTTTCACCATAATCAGTTGGTTTATAGCCGTTAAAGTTAACCTTGAAGTCAGCCAATTTTGTTTCCGAACCAATAATTTTACGTTCAAGCGCAGGCGCATAGACAGCTAATGGTTTGATCGATGAACCCGGTGAGCGCATCGTGTCAAAGGCGTGGTTTAATTGACTACTAGAGTAACTACGGCCACCAATAAAGCCAAGAATGGCACCAGTTTGATTATTTAACAAGACGCTACCATTTTGTACCGGCTCTTTAACCTTGACCACGTTACCATTAGCATCAGTGGTTGTATCATAGTAGGTTTGGCCTAAAGTTGAACCTTGCTGCTTAACAACTTGCTGCATAGCGTTATAGATTGGTTTATTGATCGTACTGTAGATGTGGTAACCACGGTTGGCCAATAATTGTTCTGCCTGTTCATCGTATTGCTCTGACAGGGCACCATCTTTATTTACTTTAGCTGCTGTTAATCCATCCGCTTTGTATAGTTGTTTTTTAATAATACTTTCAGCTTGTTGAGTTAGAAGATTATAAACGTAACCATATTTAACGCTTGACTGGGGATTCTTTTGTTTCGCTAAGAAGTCCTTGGTCAAATCATATTTTTTGGCCGCTTGATAGGCCTTATAGCTGATTTTATTGTCGCGATACATGCGGAACAAGACTGTATTTTTACGCTCTAAGCCATACGAAATATTCTTCTTTAGTTTCCCAGTATTGGTAAACGGTGTGTAGACAGAAGGACTTTGCGGTAGGCCCGCGATAAAAGCAGCTTGTGCCAAATTAACTTGACTAGCTGGTACGCCGAATAAACCTTCCGCAGCGGCCTCGACACCGGCCACATTTTGACCTTTATTATTGCGACCAAACGTGGCGGCATTTAAATAAGCTTGCAGAATTTCAGACTTGGAGAAATACTTATCCACCCGCAAAGCTAACAAAATTTCCGTTGCTTTACGCTTAAAAGTTGTTTCTGAATTCAAAATTTGCATCTTGACCAGCTGTTGTGTCAATGTTGAACCACCAGTTTGGACACCAATACCAGTTAAGCTAGATAGTAACGCACGAATAACGGATTTAGGAACGATACCTTTATGTTGATAAAAATATTGATCTTCCGTTGATGTGATTGCCTTGGTCAAGTTAGGTGAAATCTGGTTGATCGAGACTGATTGACTAACCAAATTAGTTCGCATTGAGCCCAGGCGCACGTCATTGGCAAAATAAAGATTGGACGCTTCGTAATTGCTATTGATCTCATTTTTCATCGTCGTGTAATTTGGAATATTATCGTGACTGATCAATGAGGCAAAATAGCCGAGCCCTAATCCAAGTCCCAAAGCACCAGCAACAAGGCCAAATGCAAGTAGATGCAGCAATAAACTACGGATGACACTGATGCTAATATCGAGATAATAAAAAATTGCTTCTTTGGTTGTGGCTGTTTCCTTGAGCGTGACATCTGGAAAACTAAGATGCCGTTTTATGTAGTGCCATATGCGGCCAAATAACCGACCCAACCGCGAAAGAAGCCCAGTAGATTGCTTTTTCTGCCGCTGATCGGTTCTAGATCTATGGTCTTTCAACATCATCCCACCTTAAAAATCTAAATACTCCTAAGTATTATAACAGATTGAATTTTATTTGCGCCGAAAAGTTGCCAATGGTAACAGAATTGAAAGACTTCCGCTGAAATTAATGCAATTAAAGCGGCAATCAGCGTTTGGCTTAAGAATTTGTTAAACTAAAAATCAATTGGCCAAGCGCATAAGTTGCGCTGTACCATAAGAAAATATTTTTCTGTATTAGGCTACAATCAAAAAACGACAAGCCTATTTTAGCTTGTCGTTTTGATATAGTGTTGTTATTTAGCGGTAACGTTTGATGGCCACAACGGCTTCTGTTGCTGGATAATCAGCCGCTGGAAAAATACGGACACGGCCTTGATAGCGGAGGACTTGGTCACACAGCTCTAGTAACCAATCTGGTGTTGTTGTGTCTAATTGGTCTTGATCAAGTAATAACGTGTCAATTTGACCGGCTAGGGCTGCTGTACGGAGCTCCTCGCGGTCACTGGCAATCAATTTTTGATTGGCCGCTAAGTCATAGCGTTCACGTACAATGGCTAATAATTCCGCTTGCCACTGTGTTTGTAATGGTTTAAGTGCCTCAGCTAGATCATTAGTACTTAAATTTAATGGTGAGCGCTCAATCGTCAAATTTTCGGCTAAATAAGGATTCTTGACTAATTGGCGGAAAAGACTTTGATTTTCTGGTAGGGCGAAAAGGATCAGCGCGCGCTGTCGCTTAGCCGTGAAATCCTTTAAATAATCAGCTACGGCTTGATAATAGTTGCGGTGATCAATTTCTTGTTCAGCATCGGCCGTATTGTGGCCGTGATAACTCACATGGGCACCATGCCCGCCAGCGTGGGCGTGGAAGCTCATATCACCACCAGTAACTTCGGTTCCCAATGCTTTTTGTAAGGTAGTTGGTGCGTCCGCAGGTAAGTTAATAGCTTCAGCAACGCCAGTGTTGACGGCAAACAGTTGACAACTATCTTGGTTTAAGCAGAGTAAGTCAAAGTTAAAGGCCAGTTGTTGCGCAGCAATTTGTGGTAATAAATTGGGCCAGCTACTAACACAAACTTGATTTTCGACTGCGGTATCTAAGCGTAACAAGGTTGTGTGTGCCGCACTAGTGATAATACCAAAACTAGTTGGTAGGTTGTCCTGCCAGTAGGGGATATCAGTTAATAGCGGCGTTAATTGTTGTTCATATGGCTGCCAAGCTAAGTCAGGAAAACAGTCGCTGAATTGCGTAGCCGCACTTTTAAATAGTTGTTTGATCGCCAAACGATTTTTATCGGCTTGGCGCGCTGGTGCCATTTGAAAATACAGTGAAACGAATGGGCCTTGATCCAATTCATTGAGTAAGGTTTTTAGATCAGTAAAAGTTGTTGTGGTCATAAGCCTGCCTCCTTAAATGAGTCATGATCGTTAGTCGTGACTACTTGATAAGCACAGCTTAACATGGTACTGGCAGTGGGCGCCACTTTGATACTTACGATCATTAGAAATGGACTTTGGTAACTTCACCAGAGCTAAAAGTTTGCTGACCAGTGCTGGTCGTTAGGACTAATTCACCGGCGTCATTGATTGTTTTAACCTTACCAGTAATCGTTGCTTGACCTTGTTGTAAGGTCACAGTACGGTCGATCAATAAGGAATGTGCCCGGTATTCTGTTAAAAAAGTACCGTCCGTGTAGGTTTGGTAGAGACTAAAAAATTGATTAAGTAACGCACTGATCAGTTGGTTACGCGTAATCGATGGTTGTTTTTGAAAAAGTGCGCCGACCTTTGTTTGTAGTTCAGCGGGTATTGTCGCTGCAGTCGCAAAATTTAGCCCAATGCCGATAACAACATGACTGATTTGCTGACTTTCGAAGTCAGTAATAGCTTCTGATAAAATACCACAGATCTTTTTGCCTTGATAATATAGATCATTGACCCATTTAATATCAACGCTAATGCCAGTTGTTTCCTTAATTGCACGAAAAACGGCAGTAGCCACCGCTGTCGTCAGCAGACCAACGTCGGTTAAGGGTTTCGTTGGTTGTAGTAATAGTGACAGGTAAATACCAGACTGCTCTGGTGATACAAATGTGCGTCCATAGCGGCCGTACCCTGCGGTTTGCTGATTGGCGATGAAAACCTGCGGCGTCACCGCATTTTCAGCGGCCGCTTTTTTTGCGGTTTGATTAGTAGAAGCTAGTTGTTCATAAATATTTAACGGCAGGTCGGTTAAATTGGTAGCTAGATTTTGGCGAATAACTGGGGCACTCAGTAAGTCGGTTGGCTGATAACGATAGCCTTGATGGGCCTTGGTGTCCAGATGGTAGCCAGCTGCTTTTAAAGCTTGAATAGCTTTCCAAATGGCTGTTCGTGAGATGCCTAGTTCCTGGCCTAATTGTTCACCAGAGAGATATTCAGTGGGATGTGCTAATAATAGCGTCAATAATTTTTCTTGCGTTGACATAATTGAGACTCCGTTCAGTTAAAAATTTGTTTAATCCTAAATAATATCAAGTTAACATAACCTTTATTATGTTAAATGGGCTATAATGTAGTAAAGGGGGCTTTTTTGTGACGTGGCAAGATTTTCTACAAGCTAAGTTTGACCTGGCTGATATCGATACAAAGCAAGTCATGATAGAAGTGCCAAACACAAAGGAAAAATTGGTACTTAAAATCAATACGGATGTACTTGCTAAACTAAAAGCAGACAATGGTAAATTACAACAATTAGTTAAACACTTATTGCGCAAGCATAATAAACAGACGAGTGCTGAAACAATTGTGATCAACAAGCGTAATTTACGCATTTTTCTGTAACCGCTGACAGGTGACTTTTATGAAGTTACTTGTTTTTTATTAGCTTTTGCGGTTGTTTAGTTGATAAATAATGTTGTGTCAATAGCTTTTGGCGTAGCGTCGTATCATCACCACTTAAGCTAACGGCAAAATGTTTTAGATCTAGCTCAGCAAAGGTAAAGGCTGCCAGATAATCAATGATTTCAGCGCGCGCAGCAGTCGTAAGTCGCTCTGGGTGATATATAAATTTCAGTTCAGCTTGTTGCTTAGCTGGGATAACAGTTAAGCTGGCGATACCGCAGAATTGTTGATCGGCACGCTGAACGATACCCCAAATCAAGGCTTGATTATGCATGATCAGCTGCATGGCTTGGCTGACAACTTGAGCCATTTCTGTCATTGAACGTTGTGTCGGAATATTATCGTGGACCGTTTTTAGCGGTGTATGGGTCAACCAATCAAGAGTGTAGTTAGCACTCATCATGGGATGATAGTGTTCAAATTTCATCAATTTCGTTACCTCACTTGTGTTAGATATTCATTAAGTTAAATCATTGATTGTCAAAGACACCAGAGTTTCCTATAATTAGATTAGGAATGAGGAAGCAGCAATATGGAAAATGAATCAGCAATAAAAATGTGGCATGCCTTTACTACCGAGCATCCAGAAGTCAAAAGTGGCTTCGACGCCTGGTCATTTGGTGCAACGCCGCAAATGGCCGACGACTTAGCTAATCTTGTGATTAAGCGCAAAAAAACTGCCACCGCATCAAATTATGCCTTATACGGGCTAACTAATATGCCATTACCACAGATCGGTGCTTACAGCGTCATTCTCAATGGGCATCAGCAGGCGGTTGCCATTATTCGGACTACTGCCGTTGATGTTGTACCATTTGTTGACGTAAGCGCTGATCACGCCTTTGCTGAAGGCGAAGGTGATCGGACGTTGGCTTATTGGCGCCAAGTACATGAAAAATTTTTCACTGAAGAGTTAGCTGCCGCACAGCAACAATTTACTGAGCAAACCTTAGTTTTATTGGAACGATTTATGTTACTGTACCATTACTAAGATTACTAGCTTAGCATAATATTAATAGAAGGAGCACGCAAGTAAATGCATTATCAAAGTAAGGTTTTTACCACTTATGCCCAAGAGTTGGAAAAGCGACTGAACAAAGTATTATTGGATATCAGTGAAGAAGATCGTGAGTTAGTTGATGTTAAGTTGACGCCGATCAACACGTCTGAAAGTATTGATAACGAAATGGTTTTAGTCGTTGTGATTTCACGCTAATCATGGTGCCACAAAAAGGGTTCCCTAATCAAATTTTGATTAGGGAACCCTTTTTGTTAGACCGTAATTAGTGTGTCATTGCGTGCGTAACAGTTGTTGGCGCACTTTTATCAGTGGCAACTGTTTCTTCTGGTTCAGTTGCTTTAGCTTTTTTCGGTTCGGGGAAAATTAGATTGGCGATAATTCCGACAATCGTGGTTGCGGCAATACTATCTTCAAAAATAAACTTCAACCAAGTTGGCATGCCGGCGATAGCATCAGCGTGACCAGCAAAACCGATCCCCAAGGCAAAGGTGATGCCCAAGACAGTAATGTTTCGTTCGCTGAATCCAGCTTGAGCCAACATTTTAATACCGTTTAATGTGATCATTGCAAAGACAGAAATCAAAGCACCACCTAAAACAGCAGGTGGAATTGAGGCAAAGATATACCCTAATTTAGGTAAGAAACCACAGATAACTAAAACACCTGCACCTAGGGTAATACACCACTTGTTGACAACTTTAGTCATCGATACGATGCCGACGTTTTGGCCAAACGCTGTGTTCGGCATTGCACCGAAAAGAGAAGCAACAGCACAGCCAAAAGCATCAGCTAAAACAGCACCTGAGGTTTCTTTTTCTGTTGCTTGGCGGTCAAAAGCAGCAATAGTGATCCCAGAAGTATTACCAATTGTTTCCATTGAAACGGTGATGTAGATGATGACAAAGCTAATAATTGTTTGGGGATTAAATGTCGGCATAAAGGGTAACGGCCGTGGAATGGTCGCCCATGAAGAAGCGCCGATCGCACTTAAATCAACTTTACCAAACGCTAAGGCAATCAGATAACCTAAAACCAAGCCAAATAACAACGCTGCGGTTTTAACGATCCCCTTACCAAAACGTTGTAACGCTAGCACAATAATAAAGGTGGAAAAGGCGATC
Source organism: Loigolactobacillus jiayinensis (assembly GCF_003946445.1). Lineage (GTDB taxonomy): Bacteria > Bacillota > Bacilli > Lactobacillales > Lactobacillaceae > Loigolactobacillus > Loigolactobacillus jiayinensis. The sequence continues at coordinate 24,438 of NZ_RHOF01000051.1, forward strand.
GTCAGATTTTGCCAAGAGCCATAATCCTTGGCACCAGCGCCACCAGCAAAATAATCGCGGCCGACGTTAAGTAAATTTAAACCAATAACAATCAAAGCACTACCAATAACTAATGGGGTAAAAAGGCGTTTTAAGTATTTGTAAAATACGCCAATTAATCCTTCAGCTAAACTACCAACTAAGGCGCCGCCAAGTACAGCGGGAATACCACCTAGTGCGGCAGCAGCGGAAGCAGTGGGGACGAAGGCAAAACTAGTGCCCATAACAAAAGGTAATCCGGAACCAATTTGGAAGCGACCAATTTTTATCGGGTATAATTGCAGGAAAGTTGCTAAGCCAGAGATCAACATGCCAGCTTGAATCATAATGACAGTTTCCTGAGGTGTTGCTTTGGCGATAGCGGCAATGATCAGCATGGGTGCCAGATTACCGGCAAACATAGCTAGAACGTGTTGTAGCCCCATTGGAAAAGCAATTGAGAAGCGTGGACGACCATCTAATTGATAAAGCATTTCTTCGTCTGATAAGCCACTACTATTTGTGTTTTTCACTTTTTTCATGAAAAATCCTCCGTTTCAGTGCACTTGAACTAGTCCGACTAACAATAATTGTATTTAGTTTAAAAAATGGGTCATGCTAACGATTAAGGCCTTCTTTCTTTAAATAATATTTTCTTTCAAAAAAATATTATTTGTAACGTGAATAAAAATAATATGCGCAAAATCACGCATCAATAATGTAAGCGCTTTATTATTTTAATACATAAAGCTTAGCACGGAAGCCGTGTAAAAGCAATATCCATTCGCCTAATTACGCTATTCATTTAACTAACTAATTACTTGGTTAAATGAGTAGATTTTTGCTGATGTGAACTGATGAATTCGTGTTTATAACACCGATCTGCTGTGACTTTTAGGCAAAATAAAAACGCCTACGAATAGACGTTTTTAAAAATCTTATTTTGCCAGCTCATAAATAGCTTAACTCATAAGACGCTGTCATATCAAGCGTTACGGCC
>NZ_RHOF01000052.1 GCF_003946445.1 Loigolactobacillus jiayinensis
AGTTTTCAAAGGCCTACTTTGTTGCTCAACACAACTTAATCAGTTTATCATGACTGGCAAAGCTTGTCAAGAACTTTTTGAATAAATATTCATAAGTGTTTAACTGGTGAAGCGCGATACGCAACTTTTATACTATACCAAGTTTAAATGTTTCTGTCAACAACTTTTTTTAAATCATTTGAAAGACTTAAATCAATCGCTGTGAACACTTAAATTTGATAACTCAAATAATATACTACGTTTTTAAAATATCGTCAAGCATTAATTCATAAAAAATTAAAATTCGCATGAACATGCACTATTTCGTTGCTTGTAATAAGGCTTGATCCAGTGCATTACCATAGGTTTCACCGAATAAATTAAGGTGGGCCAGTAAGTAATAGGTCTGATACCAAGCGATTCGTTGCGTGTAACCCGTACGTAATGGATAGACTTCATTATAGGCGTGATAAAATGCGGCGGAAAAGCCCCCAAATAAATTGGTCATCGCTAAATCCATTTCTCGGTCACCGTAAAATACATCTGGATCAAGCAAAATAGGTGTGCCATCTACCAAGAAATTCACGTTCCCAGCCCATAAGTCACCATGCAATAAGCTGGGGACAATTGTGACCGTAGAAAAATAATTACCGATTCGTTGTTCCAACTGTTTCAGCTTTTGCGCGCGGAAGTCATTCCAGTAATGATTTTTCTGCGCTAATTCAGCCAAAACGTTTAATCGTTGCTCAATATAGAAATCCGCCCAATTTGACTGCCAACTATTATATTTAGGTATTTTCCCTGCTGTGAAATCATGGTCCAAGCCAAATTTAGCGGCGTGTTGTTGATGGAGGTGCGCCACCGCACGGCCAAGAGCCGCATCATCCCCGTGCCCTAGCGTTAACCATTCCAATAGCAAATAGGCATCGCCATCAATTTCACCACTGGCAATGATCCGCGGTACACGTATAACCGGTGCTAGTAGCCGTAAGCCAGCTTGTTCATGGACAAAAAATTGCGGCGACTGCTGCGGCTGTACTTTTAAAAAGTAGCGTTGCTGCTGTGTTTGAATCTGATAAGCCTGGTTGATGTCACCACCATTAACCGGCTTCACTGCTTGAATTCCCACTACTGGCAACTGAACTAACCAGCTTTTGCTCAACATCGTATTTTCCTCCTTATGATAATAGTAAAAAGCCACCTAGCTATATAGGTGGCTTTAACTTTGATTTGATTTATTTAGCACCAAGGACACTGGCGTTCAATGAGATTTGACTAGTTTCGATGACTTTTTCGTAATCTGCTTGTTGTACTAAGAAAAGATTGCGCACACCGGCCTTACCGGTCAAAATATCATTAGCTAAGGTTGCTTGTGCGGTTAGATCAGCAATTACTGGCAACAAGTCAACTTGTTCCGGCTTATTTTCGGTTAAATAAGTATAGAAGTCGTTGGCAGTATTGATCAGCATTTGACTGTGATTATTAGTGAAGACCATATTCTTCAACCACCAAATGATCAATTCATTTTCCGTTGAGAAAACTTCTAATAAGACGCCAGCTTCGTTCAATAGCTGGATCGTTTCCTTATCATTTTCGTTGTACTCCTTGACCAAGACCAGACTACCGTTAGTCCGGTAGAAATTCTCGCTGACAACACGGTTAGCATTATTTTGGTCAAGGTACTGGGTTGCAGATAACTGGCCTTCTAGGTCAAAGACATCGCGCTTAATAACTTTACCTTGGCTGTAGTAAAGAACAAACCACAGCGTATCATCGTCGCGGCGTTTCAATTGCATGACTGGCTGATTATTCTGATCGCGAACTAATTCAGAATGAGTCGCCTCATCCTTAGTGTATTGCCAATCATCATTCTGCGGAATAATGTTATCCGCTGATGCTTGTGGCTGGTCGCTGTCTTGCAACGATTGATATAAGTTCAGCAATTGCGCATTAGGCGCGAGTAAGCCCTGTTGCTGATAGTTTTTCCATGTTGCTGCCAAATAATCATTGTAATCAACAGTAATATAGGTTGGTGCCACCTGGGCCTGGTCAAATGTTGCTGCCGTTGCCTTTAAGACTGCTTGACGGGCATCGTCAGGTTTCCGCTCTAAATTACGTTCGAACACAAAATAGCGTGCATCCTGATCCAAGACAATCTCATTGACGCTTTCCGTCACTTGGAAATAATGCTCCAACTTTTGCTTCGTGTTTTCTAGTTGCGTCGTGTACTGTTGATGACGATTTTGCGCGTTATCTAAGGCACTCTGTGTTGAGGTCAACCGCCGTTCAGCAGCTTGACGGGCCTTTTCGCGGTCAGCCTGCTTAGCGTCGATGTCTTTTTGTAGCTTGCTTAATTGTTCATCCAAAACACTTTGCTTGGACTTAATATTGTCGACTTCTTTTGGTAATTCAGACTGGCGCGTCTGGGCATTGGTCAACTTGACCTCAACCACTTCGATCTGTCGCTTGATATCGTCTTTTTTAGCATTCAAAACCTGAACGTGACTCTTTTGTTGTTCAGCCAAAGAAATCATCGTCGCTAAATCAGTCTCTTGCTTGATTTTCTCGACCATGTCGGCTTCTTCTTGTTCATAGCCGGCTAATTCTTCCTTAGCCCCATCTGCTTGCTTCTCGTATTCAGCAATTGAGTCCGCCACATCAGCCTGTTGCTGCTCAACGTTGGACAGCTGATCCTGTGCCCGTTGCCGTTGCTGCTTCGTATTGGCAAACTGCACTGTCGTCTCATCTTCCACGTCACCTTGCAGATTTGCAACTGACTGCTGGTCTTTCTGCTTATCTTCCTTTAAAGCTTCAATCTGCGGCACGATCTTGTTGATCTGATTTAGTAGCATTTTCCGCTCGGTAAAGAGTTGGTCGCGTAACTCATCTTTAACAGCCTTGAGTTGACTCTCCAAATCAGCTAGCTGATTTTCAGTAGCCGAACGCGTGTTGACGATATCCGTAAGCGTGACATCGCTGGCCGTGCTTGCTGTATCTGTTGATTTACTCGTTGTCTCCATCCCCATTCTCATGATTAATCCTCAAGTCACCCTGAAGAAACCCACTTTTGCGAGCGTGCACCGATCACATCAATCGCTTACAAAAATAAGCTGTTTAGCCTAATTCTAATGCATTCAGCCGGCGGCATCAACTCAAGACGCTAAATTTTGCCAAATTGTTAAAAAAATGACGCACAATTGAGATAAAAGTTAGTGGTTCAAGCGACTAAATTTGTATTTTGCATCTACTTTTACCCTTATCCGCAAACGTTGCACACATCCGCCAGCCAGTAACTATTGCCAAATCAGCGTGCAGCTGACTCAGATAGCGCCATATTCTTAAACGAAAAAACTAATTTTCACTTTTCTCGCTGATTGAAAAAAGTAAAAATTAGTCATTTATTCTAACCAGCAGCTTTTCACAACGCTTAGAATTTAATTTCATAACAAAAATCCAGCTTTTTATAGTAGTCTAATTCGATAAAATCCGTTGGCCGCACATCACCCGCAGGTTTGTCGAAATAATCCAGCTTGGCCACTTTTAACATGCGGTAGACAAACTGCGAACAAAACATAATGTTCGGCCGGTAAGAGTGCTTCGTCACTAATCCTAGCAGATTATAGGCGCTGCCAGTCGTGTTGATTGCGCGCACCTGATCACTGATCAACTTTTTTTGTGCCCTAGTGGTCGGTAACCGATAAACTAGGACGGACGCGTCATCTTTTTTATGGAATGCCTCGACCATTTCAGCGTTAAGACCTGGCGGGTACACCTTTTCCCCACCATTGTAACTAATAATGGTTTTTAGATCAGCGTCAAAACTTAACGAGGCGTGATTATACTGTTTTTGCGTGAACAACGAGATAATCTCACTGGCGCTGCTACCGGTGTTGGAAATAACTAAATAGATGTACGGATCCGCCAACGATTGCGCCACCAACTCGAAATAGTCGTCGGTCAAGGAGCCATCATTAATGTATTTCACTGAGCTATGGCGGTGCAGGTCCTCGAAGGTCTCCTTCAAGTTATCAGTGGATAATGTCTGTTTGATTTTACCGACTCCCTGCAGTGACCGACTGATCAGTTGTTTGTTAGCCTGTAGCTGTTCAAAACTGATCGTGGCCATGGCCCTAACGGAAGGTAAATAAAAATCCGTTCGCTTACTGACAATGACAATACGCTCCACCGCTAAGGGCAATAAAATGAATGCCGCTGCGAAAATTCGGCTAAAAAGTGCCGTTAACAAATTGATGTGCGGCGCATCCACTGCATTGGCCGCAAATATACTTTGCAGCACCGCCAGTAATAAGTAAGCCAGCACGATCGTCGTTTTGATTTTGCGTGGAAATTGGCCTTGTGCCGCGCGTAATACCATGAATAGCGCAAACGCCCAATAGATCACCACAAATAATGGTGCATTCCCAAAAAGTGCAACGCCGACCAGTAACACCCACATCGTTGTATTCAGTAATTTCCGATCTGAAATTAAATCTCTCACCAACATTAGCCCCTTAATCCTACTGTAATTAAGGACTAACTTTACCAGTCAGCTATCAGCGCGTCAATCAGCCGTAAGTCCTGCTTTATCAACAAGACAGCGCTTATAAATTAGAAATGCCGCGCAAATTAACGCACGGCTGATGCGCCAACGTTGTGGTCAAAAAGGCTAAGCGCTAATTTTGTTGGTGGCCGCTATTGCTATTCCAGATTGCGGTCTTGGCCAAAAATACGCAGCTTCATTTTGATGCCGGTTGGTGTTGCTGCTAAGCCACCCTGACCTGTTTCCCGCAGCGATTGCGGCATATCTTCGCCAATTTTTTTCATAGCACCGACCACTTCATCCGCTGGAATCTTGTTGGTCAAGCCCGCTAGTGCCATATCTGCTGCGACTAGCGCATTGGTGGCGCCGATCGCGTTACGCTTCACGCAAGGCAGCTCCACCAAACCAGCAATAGGATCACAAACCAGGCCGAGCAAATTACTAAGCGCCATTGCGAGTGCTTCCGCTGATTGAGCTGGCGTGCCACCAGCAATTTCAACTGCCGCGGCCGCCGCCATCCCTGATGCACTGCCGACCTCAGCTTGGCAGCCACCAGTCGCACCAGCAATCATCGCATTATTAGCGATCACCATGCCAAAAGCACCCGCTGTAAATAAAAAGCGAACCATTTGTTCACGGGACATTTTCAACCGTTCTTGTAGCATAAATAAAACCCCTGGCAACGTGCCCGATGCGCCAGCAGTTGGTGTTGCACAAACTACGCCCATTGCGGCATTAACTTCATTGGTGGCAATGGCATTTTGCACCGCGGCTAACATCGTATCACCGGACAGACTTTGATGTGTGGCCCGATAATGCTTTAATTTAATCGCCTCGCCGCCAGTTAAGCCTGTTTTGGAAAAAGCGCCCGCACCAGTGCTGCCACGCTTAACCGCCGCTGCCATCGCGTCCAAATTGTGTTCCATCGCTGCCCAAATATCAGCACGACTACTGCCGCTGTTGGCCACCTCTTGACGAATCATCAGTTCCGACAACGATACATCTTCTGCAGTTACTGCTGCCACTAATTCAGCGATTGTTGCATAGATTTGCATTTTTGCGTCCCCCATCAGATATAAACCAATTCAGCACCACTGGCCTGTAAGCTTGCTACCTCGTGCTGCTGCAAATTGCGTTCTAGATCAAACTCCACCAGTTGCCGCTTGGCGTGCGTGTAGCGCTTTTGCTGAATAATATTAGTCATTTTAGCCAGCTTATTTTGAATGATTTGATCGTTATTTGCCGCGCCCCAAACTAGTAAAATTGGCAACGGCCCTCGTGGTGTTAGTTCAAAACCATCCACCGCAATTCGCCGAATTTCAATCGTCCCGCCACCAATTGAACAACCAGCTACCTCAATTGTTTTCTGCGCATTGCTTAACGTTAGAATTGCCGTATTGGGATGACCAATTGGACTAGCCCCAGCCATTTCAATAAATTGCACCGTTAACCCTTGTTGCTGGGCCAAAGTTAAAGCATCTGGTACCCGCGGATCTGCCGGCGCTAACCCTAGCACACCAGCAACCAACGCATAATCAGTTCCGTGTCCGCGATGCGTCTGCGCAAATGATTCGTAATAGCGTACCGTTAGCTGAGTTGCTGGTGCCCGAAAAATCTTCCGTGCCGCATGACCAATTGACACCGCTCCGGCTGTATGTGAACTCGATGGCCCGATCATTACCGGCCCAATAATATCAAAAACACTTTTATAATTTGCCGTCATGACGGACCACCTTCCAAAGTATGCTGAGAAAAACACTTAAATTTTGCGTACTAGCTACGCAGTTACGTTACCCAATTTTTTGCTACTAAAATTGATAATAAAACCCAATTTACTTTTCGTTTTTAAGCACGCTAATTTCCTATCGCTATCGTAACAATAATTGATGAGGGGTGCATGAATTTTACTAGCTAAATTCTAAGAATTAGACAAAAAGAACCAACGCTTATAGTCGCGTTGGTTCAGCAGTTGTCTGATTGAGTTTTTAGTGCCTTAACAGCTAGAATAATTAGGCCGTTTTTTAGTTTTGCAATTTTTCAATGTCGATCACACGGTCGATCCAACCGTCGTAGAACCCAGGTTCATGGGTAACTAACAAAACACTACCTTCAAAGTCGCGTACGGCTGCCGCCAGCGCTTTTTTCGTGCCATCGTCCAAATGGTTGGTTGGTTCGTCCAAAATTAACAAGTTAGTTGGAAATAGCATTAGCAGACAGAGTTTAACCTTAGTCTGCTCGCCACCACTTAACATTTTAATTGGCTTGTCCACGTTATCTTTCTCGATGCCAGCACGGGCCAATGACTGCCGCACTTTACGCTGCGTCATGCCTTCCGCCGCTGCTTGCACGATCTGCAAAGGCGTGTTTTTCGAATCTTCCCAGACTAATTCTTGGCGGAAATAGCCCACTTTAGTCGTTGCGGAAAAGGTAAACTCGCCGCCTAACTTCGGAATGATTCCTAATAACGTTTTGATCAGCGTTGATTTACCAATCCCGTTAAACCCAGTCAGTGCCACCTTTTCTGGTTGCGTGATCGAGAAGTTAAATGGCGATAACAATGGTTTCTCATAGCCGACGGACAAATCACTGACTTCCAGCAACATCCGTACTGCACTTGGTTCATATGGAAAAGCAAAATGCGATTCCAGTAAATTACCTGGCGGCGTCAAAACATCCATATGCGCCAATTGCTTTTCCCGACTTTTGGCCATGGTTGAACGACTACCAGCTTTATATTTACGAATATAAGCTTTCGTTTTCTCGATTTTCTTTTGTTGCGTGGCGTAGGCCTTCAAATAAGCTTCCTTATTATCATTTTTCTGGCGTAACGCTTGCTTCAAATCGCCACGATATTTAGTGATCTTACCAAATTCGATATCACAAATACAGTTGGAAATTTGACCAAGAAAATCGTAATCATGGGAAATAACAATGTACGCGCTAGGAAAATCGGTTAAATAATCGATCAACCACGTAATATGGTTGGTATCCAAATAGTTAGTCGGTTCGTCCAATAGCAATACATCCGGCTGTTCTAGCAATAATTTGGCTAAAATAACGCGTGAACGCTGGCCACCAGATAACTCATTGGCGTTGGTATCTAAGCCAAAAGCATCGATACCCAGGCCAGTTGCCACCTGATTGATCGTCGTTTCAATTTCATAAAAGTTGCGCGCTTCAAGAATTTCCTGATTGTGGCCAGCTTTGGCCAACAAATCATCATCCGGATTAGTCGCATAATCTGCATAGATCTGCGCATTTTGGGCGTCTAGTTCATATAAATCGCTGAAAGCTGTTTTCAAGAATTCAAAAATCGATTGCTTGGCGGTTAAGCTAACGTATTGGTCCAAATAACCAATTTTCGCGTGCTTTTTCCAAGTGATTTTGCCATTGTCCGGCAAGATTTGTCCAGTAATAATTTTGATCAGCGTACTCTTACCGACCCCATTTTGGCCGATAATACCCATGTGATCTTCCTGATTCAGGGCGAAACCTGTGTCGTCATACAATGTTTTATCCAAAAACTGCTGACTGAGGTTTTCCACTGTCAGTACACTCATGGTGATCAACACTTCTTCCTTTTTAGAGGGTGTTTTAAAAGCCACTCATAAATCTGGCTTTCAAACACGTTTTCATTAAGTCGGCTACCGACTCAGTACTACTTTTTACCGCATTTTCATTAGATTAACTGCAATAAATACACCGCAGAATCTAATCCACAATTAAATAACCTTAACATAGATGAAAAGTACGGTCAAACTAGGGGTTTCCTGAAAATAAAGAAGCCCCTGCAGTAGCAGAAGCTTCCAAATCTAAAAGTCACTAGTTATTTTTCTTACCTGCTGAACGCTGCGACCGTGTCGGTACACTTAACCAGCTAACCAAAATCACGCTCACACCGAATACCATCAAAGTTTGTAAAAGCATCCGATCACCTTCTTAGAGTGCTTGTAAAAAGCACGTTTTCGCTGAGCTAGTTGTAAAAAAGCTAACGCTAGCGATAAGAAGGTAGTTTACTCATCCCGTATATCAAATGCAAGCAACTTGAACTATTTTTCTGCAGCTTCCAGTTTTTGCTGGTAAGCCTTGATTGCTTTCAGTTCGTGAACATTACCATTTAATTTGGCGAACGCGCGTGCATCGTTGAGGTAATCGCAGATCTCAGCGAGTTCTTTGCCTTGGGCGTGCTTGTTTCTCGCCAAACGAAAAGCCACCCGCGCCAAATAATATGTGACGTGATTGTCCGCACAAATCTCATAAGCATAGTTTAATAATGCATCACTTGTTTCATATTCCTTAACATCAGAGTAAAATTTACCGCAGTTATAGACAATGTTCAGCACACGCCAAACATCAGTCGCCGTTCGAATGCGGTAGTCGTAAATTTCTTTAAGCACCCGATTAAAATAGAAATCAGCTTTTTCATTTTCTTGTTTGCCGGCGTAGATCATCCCAGATCCAGTCAACGCCAGCAAATTATAGATCACTGTATAATCTTTAGCATCAGCAGCTAGAATTTGACTGAAAGCAAACAGCGCATCAGTGGTCTCGCCCTCCAACAACGTGGTCAGATAACCTTGTAAATATAGGTAGCGTAACCGCTGATCATCATTATCGATGTTAGCAAAATCGATTTCTGCCAGCAATTTTTGTGCTTGGGTATAATCCATCGTGATCAATTTAAATTCCGCGTCGCCCATTTTTTGATTTAAGGCGCTACTCGCTTGTTCAACTTTTGGAAAAAGGTCGGCTAAGCTTAAGTTCAATCGATTACATAACTTGATCAAAATCTTAATGGCTGGAACTTGGCCATTCTTTTCAAAGCGGCTTAACGTCGCCTGGGTACAGACACCATCGCAGAGTTCCTTCTGTGACAGCCCCATTTTTTTACGGGTCTCAACAAAATAAGCAATATTCATTTTTCATCACAATCCTAATTTTTTTAGTTCCCACATTATATGCTAATTAATGAGCATATTACCACTGCTGCCCTATAATTAATAATATGTTACCAGCAAATTTAGCCCTGCTCAGCGATTAGTTACCATTTTCTATATAATATAGTATAATTATATTACGAATAGGATATACAAATATTATAACACAATTAATTGTAAGCGCATTACTTGGAGGCAATTTTTAATGGAAACTGTTCATATTCATCATCCGTACACACCACAACAACTCACAACTAATCCTTGCGTCTTGACCCTCGGCTTTTTTGATGGCGTTCATCGCGGTCATCAAGCTGTGATCCAACGCGGTCGTGAGGTGGCACAGCAACAACATTTGCCACTGGCGGTCATGACTTTCAACCAGCATCCTCGTTTAGTTTTTCGTCAATTGAATTATCCAGAAAACACTTATTTGTCAACTTTAGCCCAAAAAGAAAAAATTTTAGCTCAGCTCGGCGTCGATATTTTGTATGTTATTGATTTCACCAGCGCTTTTGCCAGCTTAACACCGGCAAACTTCGTTGAGCAATACCTTGTTGGTTTACAGGCGCAAACCGTGGTGGCTGGCTTTGACTACACTTTTGGCAATCAACCCGCACCAGTCACAGAACTAGCAAACTATGCCCAGCAACGCTTTACGGTCACAATTGTTTCACGGGAAACAGCGGCCGCTTTAAAAATTAGCTCCAGTCGCATTCGGACACTATTTGATCGTGGCGACCTGCAACAAGCCAACCAGCTACTCGGCTACGTTTACACCACGCAAGCCGTTGTACTCCACGGTGCTACCTATATTGCCTTGCAAGTCACCCCTACTAGCCGTTTACCGGCAGCTGGTCAATATGTCGTTAAATTGCACTTTAACCAGCATTGGTATGACGCTCAGGTAACAGTACCAAGCACCCATACTGATCAGCAAATCCAGCTAACCAGCAGCGAACTAACCCAGCCAATTTTTGGTGAAATCGTTACGCTAGCGTGGTTAAATAAGCTTGAGCAACCACAGCAGTTGCCCGTGAGTAGACTCGGTGCTTATCCAACTAAATAGGTCTTATCGACGCAAAACGCCCTTAGCCACACTGTTATCAGTGCAACTAAGGGCGTTTAATGTTTATCGACCTAATTTCTGCGCTTAATGCTATTTGCCAAACGAATCACTTACCGCCTATTGTCAAACTAGGTTAAATCCGCAAAATTCGAGTGATTATCTGATTAGTCGTTAATTGAAGCGCCTGATGTTTCATCAACTTGTGGTTGTGCTACAGGCTTTTCTTCAACAACTGGCTTCTTTTCTTCGCTTTCATTTACGGAAGCGCCAGAAGTTTCGTCGACTTTTTCTTCTTTTTTATCAGAGACTGAAGCGCTGGAGCCGCCATCAGCTTGTGGCTTGTCACGTAAGGAAGCGCCAGACATTGCATCGGGATCATCAACTAATTTTTGGCCAGTTTTAGCTAAGAACCATTTAATAGTTGGCATTAAGTCCAACACGTACTCGTTAACACCTGCGTAGTCGCCATTTTCATCATGCATTGCTTTGTAATAATGCATTAAGAAAACATCTGGCCCAGTGAATGGTACCCGCATTCTAACGACATCAGTTTTGCCAGTCCGTAACATATTGATAACTTCCTGGACGTGTTCAACGGCGCGTGGTGGATGGACAGCGGACAATGGATCGCCAGCTTGCTTGGGATAACGCGGTGCTAGCATATCATCATGATCGTCCATATGGTTATAGTACAAGAATTGATTGTTGTCATCGGCATAAGTTAATTCCATTGGCATCGAGTTCAAGAAGTAGTTCAGCTGGTTGACCGTCAAAACACCACGATCAAGCTTAACGTAATCTTCCCCCTCAGCAGCGTGAGTCTTAGCGGCTGCCTGTTCAACCCAATCGTCAGCGTTCATATCAACGCCTTCAATAGTTGTTCTACTTTTACCTGAAGCAGTTAGGTCTTCGAGTTCAGTACCGTTTTGTTTGTTTTTTTCTGTTTCACTCATGTTACTTTCTCCCTTCAATAAACGCAATTAATCCAACGAGGAATAGACCGTCCCATCTTTCATGATTACAATGCCGTCGATCCCCGGTAACTCAGCTAACTTTTGCATAATGGCTTGGCGTGACTGGCCGAACAAGCGTGTTGTCCACAGCTCGCCATCCACTGACTTAGTCGAAATAATCGACAAACTGGCCAAGTCGGTTTTCAGTGGATAACCTGTTCTAACATCTAAAATATGGTGATACATGTGGCCGCCAACTTGTAGACTACGCTCGTAGATACCTGAGGTCACCACAGATTGGTTGCGTACCCGCACTACTGTTTTGTAATGCCCGCGCGGCTGCACTGGATCTTGAATCCCAATACGCCACATTTGATCATCGTGCTGCAGCATCGGTCCCATCGTCACCACATTACCGCCTAGATTGACCAACGCTGACGTGACGTCATGCTGCCGTAAATAGGCGATCAACAAATCGGCAATGTACCCTTTAGCCAATGATCCAAGATCAATAGCCATCCCCGGTTGCTGTAAAAACACCGACTGTTGTGCATCATCCAAAATAATTTGGTGCGGATCGATTTTGGCTAACGCAGCATTGATTTCCTCCGGCTTAGGCAGCTTAGCGTCAGTAAACCCAATACGCCAAGTCTGTACCAGTGGCCCGATAGCAATATTTAAATTACTATCAGCAGCCACGCTATAGTGCCAGCCAATTTTGATCAGCTCATATAGTTCAGGATTGACTACAACTGGCTTAAGCCCAGCCTGGTGAGTGATCGCCATTAATTCTGAATCATCGGCATTAGCGCTAAAACGGTGCTCATAAATTTTTAACCGCCGCACTAACTCATCTAACAACGGCTCAGGTACTGCCGCGTTGATTTGTAACCGAATGATTGTTCCCATCATATGAACTTCCCGTACCGCCTGCACCATAACTTGGCTCCCTTTTCACTTAAACTTACTCATATCTAGCCCGTAAAACCACATAAAAAGGCTTGGAACTCACGCACCAAACCTTTTTACAATAACCTTATTTAGCTTATAACTTGCCAGCTTCAGCGTCTTTTAGATAAGCACTGAATGGTTTCAGGTCTTCTGCTTGGTATTTCGTAACGAATTCTTTGATCTTAGCAGGATCTTGCCATGCTGGATCAATGAACATATGTTGCGTTGTAAATGGCATGTCGTGGGTCAACTTCACGTCGATCAGCGTTGGGCCATCTTCAGCAACAGCAGCCTTAAAGACTTTATCAATATCGTCAAATGTACGGATCGTGTATCCTTTAACGCCCATACCTTCAGCAACCTTAGCCCAATCATTATCAATCAAATCAACACCAGAAAGTGGTTGATGTGTGTCATCTTCTTGTTCTGCTTCAATATAGCCTAATGTTTCGTTACTGAAGACTACGTTGATCGTTTGTAAATGATACTTAGCAGCCGTCAAAAGTTCTTGTGACATCATGGCAAAGCCACCATCACCACTTAAACTGAAGACTTGACGATCTGGGAATGCGACTTTGGCACCAATTGCAGCTGGTAAGCCATAGCCCATAGTTGCGTACTGACCAGATGTTGTCCATTTTTGTTCAGGCTTCAAGTCGATCAAGCGCATGAAGTTAATGTTGATGTTACCAACATCGACACCATAAACGGCGTTGTCGTCAGCGTATTTATTAATTGCGGCGAAAACTGGTTCTGGACGTAATGGTTGTTCTGTGTCTTTGGCAAAGCTTGCTTGCCATTTACGCCAGTCTTTATGGTTAGCCAAAGCAGCGCGGAAGAAGTTTGATGGTTCTAATTCTTCACCCTTAGCAGCTAAAGCAGCCAAAGCTGTTTTTGCGTCAGCCAAAATTGGTAAATCAATATGATGACGTTTGCCTAATTTTTCATTATCAATATCAATTTGGATCACTTTTGCCCGTTTGTTAAATAGGAAAATACTGAACGGTACATCATTACCAACCCAGAGAATCAAGTCAGTGCTGAAGCCAGGTTCAACCCCAGATTTACCAGCAGGACGGCCAGTTGAACCAAGGTAAGCTGGATAAGTGTCTTCAACGATGCCTTTAGCAATAACTGAGGAAACTAATGGTAATTTGAATTTCTCAGAAACAGCTTTTAATTCAGGGCCAGCGTTTTTAGCACCGATACCAAAGTAAACCATTGGATTCTTGGCAGCCTTGATCATTTCAACAGCTTTATCGATTGCCACTGGATCTGGTTGTGGGTAAAGTGGTGCTAAATGATTCTTAGCAGTTGATTCAAATGTGTCAGCAATTTCTGTCCAGCCTAAGTTCTTAGGAATGATAACAACAGCGACACCCTTGTACTTGTAAGCTTGGCGAATTGCAGTATCGATCAAAGCTGGTAACCCTTCAGCAGTTGTTGCTGTACGGTTAAAGACAGCGACATCATCGAAGATTGGGCCTTCATCAATTGCTTGGAAGAAGTCCATGTTCATCCGTGCTTGTGGAACTTGAGCAACCAACGCCAAAACTGGTGTGTGGTCATGCTTAGCATCATATAAACCATTTAATAAATGAACGGCGCCAGGACCAGCTGAACCCATTGTAACAGCTAGTTTACCAGTTAATTTTGATTCAGCAGCCGCGGATAATGCGCCAGCCTCTTCATGCCGGACCTGAATAAATTTCATTGTGTTTTGACGATCGTAAAGCGCATTCATGACATCGTCAAAAGAGCCACCTGGATAACCGAAGATATGATCAACGCCCCATTCTTCAATTACTTTAAGCACAGCATCAGCTGCATTGATTTTTGTTACATCAGCCATTAGTGATTTCCTCCTAAAACAAATAAGTTATTTTTTAATTTATAAATTAAGTATAATGGTTTTTTCGAAAATGTAAACGATTTATTATCAAAAAATACAATTAACTTATCTATAGCCCCATTTTAAAGGAAGCGGTGCCAATAAAAATTGATTGACATCAATTTTTATATAGATTATAAAATCTGTTACTTTACATTTTATTCATATTGTTATAACGTTGTCTTGAATGAAGCGTTAACATTATGGAGGTGGCCATTTTGACCAATATTTTAATCTTAGGCGCAGGCTATGCCGGCTTACGAGCAGCTAAAGTTCTCGCGCAACAAAAACTCGATGCAGCAATTACATTAATCGACCGCAATCGCTATCACTATGAAACAACTTCACTGCCAGAAGTCGCCGCCGGTACGCGGCGCGCACAAAGCGTTATTTTACCACTGCCAGAAAACTTACCGGCGCAAGTGAATTTTATCCAAGCAACCGTTACTAAAATCGATCGTGCCAGCAAGCAAGTTGATCTTGCTGATGGCCAACAATTAACTTATAATTATTTAGTTGTCGCCCTCGGCCTTGAATCAGAAACTTATGGCATCCCCGGCGCTGACGAATTTGCCTTACCAATCGTTGACGTTAAAAGTGCCCTCGCTGTCAAAAAGCACCTCGAAGGTCGTTTCCAAAATTATCAAGCCAGCCAAGATCCTGACGATTTACGTGTCATCGTCTGTGGTGCTTGGTTCTCCTCCTTTGAATTCATGGGCGCCTTGGTCAACCGGCTGCCAAAATTAGCCGAGCATTATCACGTTCCTTTAGATAAAATCGAAATTCAATGTATTGAAGCTAAAGATATGATCTTACCGATGTTTGACGACGAATTAACTGATTACGTCAAACACTGGTTAAGTGATCATAACGTCACTTTGCGCACAGGCACACCAATCAAAGAAGTTCAAGCCAACAAAGTTATCACTGAAGAACAAACTTACACCGCCAACACCCTAATTTGGACCACTGGTGTCAGCGGCAGCCACGTTATCGGCGACTCCGATTTCGAATCACGGCGTAACCGGGTCATGGTCAGCGATGAACTCAGCCTCGAAGACGATCCGCAAGTCTTCTTACTCGGGGACGTTGCGGCGGTTCGCCAGCCTGGCAAGCCTTACCCATTCCCCGCTACTGGTCAAATTGCCTTCCAAATGGCCGATGCCGCAGCGGCTAATATTGCAGCTGATCTCAAAGGCGCACCCCGCCAAGATTTCGTATTCAACGACCTTGGCACTGTGTTAGCACTTGGCAGTAAAGATGGCGTCGCTAAAATTTTCGGCGACCACAAACTACGCGGCTACAAAGCAGCCTTTATGAAGCGGGTCATCGATGACCGTTCCTTACTCAAACAAGTCGGCGTTAAAGCACTGGTTAAGTACGGCCGCATACCACTATAGAAGATTGATGATCATCATCCGTAATTGGATGGTGATTTTTTTGTAATTCAAGAGATTAAAAATCAGCAGCAGTACCCTGTTCAAAACACTAATGCGCTAAATTAAATTTAATGAGTCAACAAAAATACCGTCACTCAAGTTTTCACCTGAGTGGCGGCATTTTTATCTCAAAAAATGAAATCTTTAAGGAGTTGATATAATAATTCAATTTCATAATCTTGGATTTTAATATTAAATTTTTGTTCAACTGGTTGAAAGGTTCCACTAGATAGTGAAAAGAAATCTCGTTCTTGATTAGATAGCGTTTCTTTTTTTATCATATTTTTAGAATTTTTAGTACTCATAATCATTCGCTCAAACATAAGCGATAAATGCATATATAGATTTAATTTTAATCTCGGTTCAAATTTTACATTATAAAAGTCTTCGTAGTGAGATACAATATCCTGACTTTCTTGGATAACAATATCTGGATTCAAAATCTGTAAACGTCCACGAATACCTTCAATTGATAAAAATCGTAACAACCGATCAATCAACAAATCACTTGAATCTTGGCTTTCACCAGTGTTCAACAAAGTTGTTTGTAATTTTAATGAAGTTGCCTTATCAAAAATATTATAAATATTCATGATATCAACTCCTATATCCCCACTAACATCTGTCGTAGTTAGGATCAATTGAGTATTTGAGAAAAATTGACGATCATGATTTTTCAATAACGCGTGTAGCTGCTTGTAATCAAGTGCGATGACTTCCAATGATGGCGATAGTGTTGATTCAATCAATTTTTTAAGTTCCTTCGAAAGACCAACCCCAGACATACAGGAAACAATAATATTTTTTTTATTCGATAATCCTTCATAGTATTGCGCATCAGTAGTTGAACTATACGCTTTGCTGGCTTCAGCAATCGACTGAAATGCTTCATTGCGTTGAATCCGAAGTCCAATATCAAGTGCCATGGCGGTTGTAACATTATTAACAACTAAGAGTTCTTGATCAGATAACTTTTTAATTTCTCTAAACATTTCTCGCAAAGAACCCATATCGAACAAAACAATATTCTCTCTCGGAGACGGCCCTTGATCGGCTAAGTAATCACGTACATAAGAATTAATTTTATCTAGTGAAACATCAATAGGCATATCAAAAGCTTCAAAAAAGTAATTACCGCATAACGTATTAACGACTTGTTGAATACTTGATGCTGTATTCTCACCATGTGCCAGTAAAATTGCGTTGTAATGTACCGACTCTATTTTTTCCGTACATTGTGTCATAAGTATAAAAAATGGCAGACAATAATAAACATTTTGCGAATACTGAGGGGCTACCTTAGCTAATAACTGATTGAATAAATAATAACTTCTTGGATAGCGGTCCTTAATTTCAGCCTGAAGCTTATGGACTGTCTTAGTGACTGGTAGGTTATCGCTACAAAGATTTGCGAATACAAACGCCAAAGCAGCATTACGCCAGAACATATTATCATTTGGAAAGTTAACCCCGTAACGATGGGTGATATACTTTTTTGAAATTTGTTTAAGCGTCTGTGCAAACGACGTTAACAGTGACTCACTGGTTGTAGTATCTATTTGCTTAAGCACCTTAAGTACAAAAAAATTTTGTTCAATTATAGTTTCTCCACGAAGGAGTGAATCAAAAAGTTGCTTAAATAAAGCATCAGTTGTAGGCCCAAGTTGTAATGCACTAGTAATTAGAGCCACTATACTCGTTTGCAATAGTTGCTGATTTGGCGCTATATGAATTGGATCTTTAACCATTTCACCAATGATTAATTGATCATTTACTGGCGTGTTGGCATACACTTCGGCACATAATAATTGGATTCGATTATTAAGTCCCCTAATATTATTGAGATGCTCAAATGTGGCTAGTTTAACGAGTTCGTGTGGAGAGACAATTATTTCTCTGCCAATTTGAACAGATTGTTGTTGAAAAAACATGGCAACAAATGCAATTCTTTCATTAAGAGGACGGTGACTAAGTGGGATTAAATCAATCTGAACTGCTGCACTTTTAAAATATACGTTGCCAGTATTGATTTTCTTAGTTGTCGCTGAAAAAATATAGCGTATATCTGTATTTTTTTGTTGATTAGCGTGGACAACAAAATAACGTTGATCTGATGTATGCAATTCTTGTAAATTTTTAATATATAAATACCCACTTTTAGGTACTTCTCCAACAACAAAATGCTGAACGGCGGCCTGTAGTTCTTTTTTTAATGCGTCAGGCTGATCCTTATAATTCGCACAATCAATGGACTCGAAAATTGCCTCTTTGTTGAGTACTTGCCGCCGTATCGCCTCATGGTAAATAGCGTGTGCAAACGCTAGTTTACCAACACCTTGAGGACCCGTAATAAAAATTGGCAACCCGTGTGTTGGATAAACAATTGCTTCTATAGCATGCTGAATATCACTCTTTAAACTGCCACGAAAACCAATCAGTTTATCAAAAGCTGACTTTTCACGCTTGATTTGCCAATATACAGGGCGGCTTCCTGTTTTTAATAATTTGCCTTGCTTTTCTAGCTTTGATAAATAACTACTAGTTACCCCCCGAGTCAGGCCAATGATATTAGCAGCCTGAGCAGTCGTAATACGCTCATTAGGAAATCGATGCATAATCGCTGTGTAAAGTTTTTCTATTGCATTCAATAACATCACCTCTTAAGCACTATTAGCAATAATTAAGCACAACATTTGAGTGACTTTTTGTCCTTATGTGCTTAATATGAACATTGTAAGCGTTGACCAATGTTTAGTCCAGTACATTTATAAAAGCGCTTTACATAGTTTGAACTATTCAGAAAGGAGTTTCTTAGTAATGGCAAATACAGTACGGTGCATAAAGAATGGTTCCTCATTGAATGATTATTACCACTTTTCTGTAAAACCATACAATTATAAATTTTACGGAAGGGAAGCAATCAAATGAAATATTTGCTACTCGTTAGTCATGGTGACTTTTCAAACGGGCTGAAACAGACCTTAAGCATGTTCGCTGGTGATGTGGTTGATTCTGTTATTGCCATTGGATTAAAACCAGATGAATCTGTCGCAACCTTTGGAACACGTTTTGAGACGCTCTTTAAAAATTTTCCAACTGACGCACAGTTTATTGTTTTAGCTGACATTATTGGCGGCAGCCCACTCACAACAGTCTGCAATGTTCTGAACAAATATAATAAGTTACACAATAGCCTCATAGCTGGTGGCATGAACTTTCCAATGGCACTGGCAGCAATGATGTCCAAAGACACGATGGAAGACGCTGAGTTAAAAGCAAAGATAATGTCTGGAGGCATTGAAGCAGTTAAGTTTTTCAATGTATCAACACCATCAGAATCTTCTGATGAAGATATTTAAGGAGGGGTTAATAATGGCAATTTCATTTGTACGGATTGACGATCGTATGATTCACGGACTAATTACAGTTCGTTGGGGTAAGGAATATCCTTGTGATGGCATTATCGCCATCAATGATAAGGCAGCTAACAATCCAATTTTGTCCGAAGCATACAAGGCTGCTTCCGAAAAAAAGACATTTGTTTGGACACTTGAACATTTTGAACATGTAAAAGATAAAGTTTTGAACTCTGCAACTAAATATTTTTTGATTACAAAAAATCCCCAAGATATGAAAAAAATTCTAGTTGATATGGATTTCACACCTGGTGACATTAAAACCATTATCGTAGGGCCAGGTAACGATCGAGAGAATGCAATTAAATTAGGCGACAATCAATCGTTTACTCAAGAAGAAGGTGACGCTTTAGAAGCAATTGAAAAGTATGGCTATAAAGTAGAATTTGCACTATTACCAGATCAACGCTTAGGCAGCTGGAGTAAGTTCAAGTCAAAATTCGGGTATTAACAACTGATTTGTAAAAAAGAGGGTATATAGAAATGACAATTAATTGGCTACAAGCAGCTATTTTAGGGCTATTTGCTTGTTTATGTTCTAACTCATGTATGGCTGGCCAAGCAGTTGGTAATTACACCATTGGTCGTCCATTAGTTGGTGGTCTTGTATGCGGTATTGTTCTTGGAAATCTTCAGTTAGGAATTGCCTGTGGGGTTGCGATGCAATTAGTCTATATTGCACTCGTTACACCAGGTGGCACAGTTTCAGCTGATGTACGTGCGATTTCTTATATTGGGATTCCTTTAGCAATGGTCGCTATCTCCTCTCAAGGGTTAAATCCTCTTGGCGGAAGTGCTGCCAACCTTGCTAAGTCAGTCGGAACATTAGTTGGGACTGTTGGGACCGTTCTTTACTATGCAGTCGCTACCATGAATCTAGTCTGGCAATCATTTGGTTGGAAAGATGTACACAATGGCAAGCTCGATAAGTTGACCGCAGTCAACTTCGGGTGGCCATGGGTTTCTCACGCACTTTTCTCATTTTTACCAACAATGTTGCTCACCTATTACGGTGCCACAGCCGTAACTGCTTTACAAACTGCCTTACCTATGGACGGAATTGCTATGAAGACGCTGTTCACTGTTGGTGGTATGTTGCCATGTGTTGGGATTGCAATCTTACTTCGTCAAATCATTGGCCGTGTAGTTGATTTTATTCCTTTCTTTGTAGGTTTCACTCTAGCTGCTTCATTACATCTGAACTTAGTCTCCGTTACAGTGGTTTCACTAATGTTTGCAGTTATTGTATATGAACTTGAAATGTCCAGAGGATCAAAACCAACTAATGGAACTACCGCTGATGGGCCAAGTGACGAAAACGCTGAGGAGGATATTTGATCATGGAAAATACTAATAATTCACACACACTTGATCATAAAACACTGACAAAATCTTTTCATCGTTGGTTTTGGGGCGCTTTAACTTGCTTTTCTCAAGAACATATGCAGACCTTTGGTTATATGGCATCTATGCTGCCAATTCTCAGAAAACTGTATCCTAAACATGAAGATCAAGTCAAAGCAATTAAAGCATATACCGCTTTTTTCAACACCAATCCAATGTTAGGCACAGTTATTGTTGGTATCACTGCTAGTATGGAACAGGCTCGTGCCAATGGTAAGGAAATTGACGGTGAAACCATTAATGATATGCGTGCAGGGCTTATGGGCCCAATCGCCGGAATTGGTGATTCGCTGATTGATGGCACCCTTATCCCAATTCTCCTTGGTATTTCTTTAGGTATGTCATCTGGTGGTTCCCCACTCGGCGCTATCTTCTATATTGTAGCCTGGGTGTTAATCGCTTATTTTGGTCAACGTTTCCTATACTTCCGTGGCTATCGATTTGGTGGTCAGGCAGTTAGTTTCTTAGTTGGTAAACAAGGTGCTGCTGTTCGCCACGCAATTGGAATTGTTGGCAGTATGGTTGTTGGTGGTGTTCTAGCCTCGTGGGTAAATGTTACAACTTCTCTTAAATTATACGGTTCCAACGGTAAGGTATTTCTGAACCTTCAAGATAAACTAAACAGCATTTATCCAGGACTGCTAACTGTCCTCATAACTTTATTCTGCTGGTGGCTAATGACTAAGAAACACGTATCAGCAATTTGGACAATGCTTATTCTCGTCGTGATTTCACTTATTGGTGTTCTGCTAGGCTTCTTCAATCCAGGGCTTTCATATTAAAAGGACACAAATAAAGATGAAAGCGAGGATATTAAAATGACAATTCAAGAAATGGAAAAAGGCTACAAACAAGAAATTATCTATCAAAAACACATGCTTAGAAATTTGGGCTACTGGTTTCAGCTTTGGACAATTATCAGTGGAGTCGGAATTGTCCTAATCTACTTCTTTCATCATCAAAGTTTATGGCTTAGTATTTTCGGCACTATCTTGTTTGTACTAGGATCGCTAGGAATGCTAATATTTGGTTATACTGGCTGGAAAGGGCAACAAAACATTCATAAAATTATCGTTGATTTCGATAAAAAAATTGACTATTTTCAAAAAAAATCATGTTCTATTTCTAGCTCCAAACACAAATGATTATGCACTTAGTACCGCAGACAATCAGATTATGATCGTCGAATTGATTTATCTTACCTAGTTTTTCAGTCCACCACTCAAATTAATTTTGAGTGGTGGATTTTTATACGTTGCAGTTTCACTACTTCTATCGTTAAGTTAGTACTAAAAACTAACTATTATTTGGTATAGGTCCACTTCTCCAATAACAGATGGATTCTTATTATTTGTAGATAAAAAATACCGTCACTCAAGTTTTCACCTGAGCGGCGGCATTTTTACCCCATAAATTAATTTCTAACCTACTCCAATTTCCATTCAGCTAACTACACGCTAATCATCTAGCGTCAGTGGCCGGTTAGCCTGCTTGTTGGCGCCCACCATTGGGAATACTTTGTGCGGATTCAGAATATGGTTGGGATCAAAAGCATCCTTGACCAATTGCAAAATACGCACTTTATCCTTGCCATAATAGGCTTCAAAATAAGGTTCGCGGGCAAAGCCGATACCGTGTTCGCCAGACATTTCACCGCCTAAAGCTTTGGCAGTTGAATATAATTGGCGAATAATACGGTCCACTTTGTGGGCAAATTCATCATCCGAGTAATCATCTTTACGCATATAAATATGCAAATTACCATCACCTGCGTGGCCGAAGTTTGGCATGCTAACTTTTTCTTGTTCCTGTAATTCAGCCACCTTGTCCAACACTTTAGGAATCTGGCTGATCGGCACCACAATATCGACTTCATCGATTTGCGTTGTGGTTTGCTGAATAGCCGTTAACAACTGATTGCGGGTCTCCCAAACCGCAACTCGATGCGCTTCATCCCCCATTAAAACTGGCGCTAGGGCCCCATTATCACGAGCAATTTGCATGGCCCGATCAAGGTCACGTTGCACCACCGTACCATCATGGCCGTCAAAAGTGACCAGTAAATAACCGCCGCCAGTATGATCCATAAATGGCTGGTGCGCGTAACTTTCCCAGTATTCAACGGTTTCACGGCTGAAAAATTCCAAGCCTGTTGGCACTAAGCCAGCGCGCAGAATCTTTGGTACTACGCTGATCGCTTTTTTAACGTCCACAAATGGTACCAACACATCTAAATTAACGGTTGGTCGTGGAATTAAACGTAAAACAAGCTCGGTAATCACCGCCAAAGTCCCTTCACTGCCGATAATGACGTCCTTTAAATCATAACCTGAGCTGTTTTTAACTGTTTTACCGCCAAAATGTTGAATCGTCCCATCGACCATTACCACCGTGATCCCCCGAATATGTTCACGCGTGGTGCCATATTTAACGGCGCGCATTCCGCCAGCATTGGTACTAGCATTCCCGCCAATCGTTGCCCATTTCATGGCTGGCGCCGGAATATAAGTAAATGGTTTGTCCTCCAAAAATTCGTTAATATCGCGAATTCGAAAACCATTCTGAACAGTTAGCGTTAAATCATCTGGATCATAATCTAGCACTTTATTCATTTTGATCATATCAATATCGATACCATGCTCAACTGGTACGTTGGCTCCCATCAAACCAGTGGCGTTCCCCCGAACAGTCACTGGAATCAGTCGCTCGTTGGCATAGCGTAAAATAGCTGCTACTTCTTCATTCGTTTCCGGCTGCACCGCCACATCAGGCAAACTGCGTACCTGCTTGAATTGATCATGATCATAATGGACTGTCGCCGGATAAATCACCCGTTCAACCGTCACAATATCCGCTAATGCTTTAACATCTTTTTCAGTTACACGTGCATAGGTCATATTTATCACACTTTCTAAAATATAAACGAACGATCAACACACGTTTGAAAAAGGGGCACATTAATTCCGTACATAACCTAATGTCGTCATTTTCAAATCTGCTCAACCGTCCAACATAGTTTTTGAAATTTATGTTGTTAGTTTACATCGCTATCTAAAATGGTTCAGCCACTCAGAAACACGGATCAACTCGTCTGTTTCTCAGTTAGCTTTGTAATCGTTTACAAGTATTACTATATAAAATTTATTATATTTTGTCCACTAGTTAATGTGATTAATTGATAATTATTGTTATACACAGTTATTTTATTAGCGCTTAATTAACTAATATTCAGGTTGGTCAGCAGTCAGAGAGTGTCAAATTTTATGTGTAAATAGAAAAGCCTCTCGTCTTTTTCTTTAAA
>NZ_RHOF01000053.1 GCF_003946445.1 Loigolactobacillus jiayinensis
CCCAGAAAGTCGCTTAAAGTTTCGTCCAATATTTGGGGTTCACTTCAATTAGCCTCGTTTTTTTTCGTTAAAATGCACGCCGTTGGTGCGCAGTAATCGTAAAACTACCAGTAAAATCAGCACCTGCTTCTAATTGGTTGATGCCCATTTTCTCGGTTAATTCACCACTGGTTTCTAAATTATCAGCAATGCCCCACCATGGTTCGATACACACAAAGTTACCAACCGTCGGATAGGGTGACCAAATACCAGTGTACGGTGCATCAGTAACAGTAACTGACAAACTCTGATGATTTTGATCATTTTTCAATGTAAACGTATTTGGCTGATGCAATTCATAGATCAACGCGTCACTGCTGAACAAGTCGTGTGACAGATCATGATCAGTATCCGTTGATGCTAAAGTCTTATGGGCCGCATCATTAAATGGACCCACTAACGGAATCTGTACTCGTGATTTCTTAGGTTCATAGCTAATATAATAATCTTCAAACTTATTTTCATCAGTTAAGGGAACGTTAAACCCAGGATGGCCACCAATTGAGAAATACAAATCGCTATCAGCAGGATTATGCACAAAATAAGTGACTTCAAGATCATTATCAACTAATTGATAGGCCACAGTTAATTCAAAAGCAAATGGATAAATTTGGCGGCTTTGTTCATCGTCAGTCAATTGGAAGCTGATTGTAGCTGCCTCATGATTGATCACGGTAAAGGTCCGATCACGAGCAAAACCATGCTGACCCATATGATAAGTTTTACCTTGATAATGATATTGATCGCCTTTTAAGCGACCAACAAAAGGAAAGAGAATCGGTGCGTGACGTCCCCAAACCTGCGGATCAGCTTGCCAAATATACTCAATACCTGAATCCAATGAAATCAGGTTGGTTAATTCAGCCCCTTTTTCGGTGAAGTTGGCCTGTAAAAATTGGTTCTTAATGGAGAGTGTCATCCTTATCCCTACTTTCTCGTTTGTTGAACTATTATACTGTCCTTACAAAATATAACGGCTTAAATCTTTATTGGCAACAATATCACCGATTTTATCGTTAACATATTTTTCAGTGATCGTGACGTCACCCATTTCCATATCTGGACCTTCATAAAGGATGTCTTCCAGTAACTTTTCTAAAATAGTATGCAAGCGCCGGGCACCAATATTTTCCGTTTCATGGTTAACATCATAAGCGATTTCAGCAATTCGTTCGATAGCTTCCTTGGTAAAAGTCGCGTGGATATTATCGGTGGCGATCAAAGCCATATATTGCTTAATTAAGGCGTTATTAGGTTCGGTTAGGATGCGAACAAAGTCTTCTTTTGACAAATCGTTTAATTCAACCCGAATCGGGAAACGACCTTGTAGTTCGGCAATCAAATCACTAGGTTTACTATCAGAAAAGGCACCAGAAGCAATGAAGAGGATATGATCCGTATTGATCGTACCGTATTTGGTTGAGATGGCTGAGCCTTCAACAATCGGTAAAATATCACGTTGGACACCTTCACGAGAAACTTCACCACTATTTTTCTGACCATTAGCGGTAATTTTATCAATCTCATCAATGAAAATAATGCCGGTGTTCTCCGCACGTTTAATGGCGTCATGATAAATATCGGCGTCGTTAACCAATTTTTCAGATTCTTCTTTGACCAGGACTTCGCGGGCTTCTTTAACGGTTACAGTACGACTGATTTTCCGCTTAGGTGTCAAGGCACCTAACGTCTCACTCAGATCAATTCCCATTTGGCCCATCATATTGTTATTCATAGCAACAGCTTGCTTGGGGTCTTCCATTTCAATGGTAACGTCTTGGTTTTCTAATAAGCCTCGATCCAGTTGTTCCTTAACTGATAACCGCTGATCACGAACCGTATCAGTGACCTCTTCTTTTTCCTCGCCATTTTGTAATGGATTTTGACCATTTTGCATAGCGGTAAAAGCGTTCATTAGGCTTTGCATCTGATTTTGTTGGGTAGGTTGCTTCTTAACGCCAGGAACTAATAATTTTACTAAGCGCTTGTCAGCATCACGATTGGCTTCGGCGCGCACATTTTTGTACTGAACTTTGCGTTCCATTTCAATCGCAACATCGACTAGATCACGGACCATTGATTCAACATCACGACCAACATAGCCGACTTCAGTAAATTTTGTAGCTTCAACCTTTACAAAAGGTGCAACGACAATTTTAGCTAAACGGCGGGCAATTTCAGTTTTGCCGACCCCAGTAGGTCCGATCATTAGCATGTTTTTAGGGGTGATCTCTTCTTGCATATCCTGGGCTAGTTGCATACGCCGATACCGATTGCGTAGTGCAACGGCAATAGCGCGCTTAGCCTCATGTTGGCCAATGACGTAATCGTCTAAAGCGACGACGATTTGTTTCGGTGTTTTTTCAGCTGATTGCATTTGGTAAGCTCCTTTGCTTATAAGTCTTCAACGATAATATTATGGTTAGTAAAAATATCGATATCACCGGCTATATTAATAGCAGCATAGGCAATATCATGAGCGCTCATATCTTTAGCATGCGTGGTTAATGCTTTGGCTGCAGATAAGGCGTAATTACCACCAGAACCAATGGCAAGAATGTTGTCATCCGGTTCGATCACTTCACCATTACCAGAAACCATTAACAGTTGATCTTTGTTCATAACGATCAACAAAGCCTCTAATTTTTGCAATGTTTGATCAGAACGCCAGTCTTGCGCTAATTCAACCGCAGCACGTGACAGATTACCACTGTATTCATTTAATTTCTTTTCAAATCGTTCTTCAAGATTGAACGCATCGGCAACACTGCCAGCAAAACCAACCACAACCTGATCATTATAGATACGGCGAACTTTTTTAGCAGTACCTTTCATGATAACTTTTTCACCCATGGTAACTTGGCCATCACCTGCCATTGCTGCATGGCCGTTATGCATAACGGCACAAATTGTTGTTGCTTCAAATTTTATTGTCATTATTTTACTCCTTAATTCATGATTTAGCGCGGGGAAAATACTTCCGGTAATCCTGCTGCAAATGTTCTGTAGTAACATGCGTATAAATTTGTGTTGTCGAAAGACTGCTGTGGCCCAATAATTCCTGAACCGTCCGCAAATCTGCGCCATTATTCAATAAGTGCGTCGCAAAAGTATGCCGCAACATATGGGGATGAATATCTGAGGTCAAACTACTTTTCTTAATAATTTGATTTAAAATATACTCAACACCAGCTGCGGTCAGCTGTTTACCGTAATGATTAACAAACACATAGTCATGTTCAGCTTTATATTTGGTCATTAACGGTGTGCGACAATCAGTTAGATAGTGATCCAATGCTTGGGCAGCAAAGTGACCAAACGGAACATAGCGGTCCTTATTACCCTTACCGTGGATCAGCATCACGCTCAGATCAAAATCAACTGCACTTAACGTTAAATTGATGCATTCGCTAACCCGGATCCCTGTGGCATATAATACCTCAAGTAACGCTGAATTACGTAGGTCTAAAGGCCGATCTCCTTGCGCTGCGTCAAATAGCGCTTGCATTTCCTTTTCATAGAAAAAGCGTGGTAAATGAGCATTATGCCGCTTCAATTGAACTGTGGAAAAAGGATTAGCTGCTACTAAATTATTTTTAACTAAATAATTATAAAACGAACGCAAACTAGAAATTTTACGCGACACAGAATTACGACTGTATTGCTGTTCATACAGGAAGCTTAAGTAGGTCCGCACATCTAATAATTTTATCGCTTTAAAAGAATTGACGCCACCATTCTTCTTTAAAAAATCAACAAAACTTAAGATATCTTCTTGATAAGCCTTGCTGGTTTCGGGGCTATATTGGCGTTCAACGTTTAAATACTGAATGAATAAATCGAGCCAATTTAATTCTAGCAAAAAATCCCTCCCGACTTAATGTACTCACTGTACCACAAGTCGGCAGGAATTTGAAAAGGGTTGCTATAGTTGTTGTTTAAATTCAGTTAAGGTGGCCAAGGCACGGTCTGCCAAAGTTTGATTACGCAAGGGCTTATCCCGAATCTTCTCCGGCAATGCTTTGACAATCCCAAAATTAGCGTTCATGGGTTGAAAATGCTTTGCCCCAGTATGCGTGATATAATGCGCCATTGCACCGAGCATTGTCTCCTGTGGAAAAATTAATGGTGCTTGGGTCTGAGCTAAACGAGCGGCATTGATACCGGCAACTAAGCCACTAGCCGCACTTTCAACATAACCTTCCACGCCAGTCATTTGTCCCGCAAAAAACAAATCCGTGCGTTGTTTAGACTGATACGTTGATTCTAATAGTTCTGGTGAGCGCATAAACGTATTGCGGTGCATCACGCCGTAACGGACAAATTCAGCATTTTCCAAACCAGGAATCAATCGGAAAACACGTTTCTGCTCGCCCCATTTTAGATGAGTTTGAAACCCAACGATATTATAAAGGCTACCGGCCGCATTATCTTGCCGTAATTGAACAACCGCGTACGGGCGTTTGCCAGTGTGGGGATCCTCTAAGCCAACAGGTTTTAATGGACCAAACAACATTGTCTTAAGCCCCCGCTTAGCCATGACTTCAATCGGCATACAGCCTTCAAAAAATTTATCGTCTTCAAAGTCGTGCATTTCTGCCGTTTCGGCGGTGATCAACGCCTTATAGAACGTTTCAAATTCAGCCTTATCCATGGGACAGTTTAAATAGGCAGCTTCACCCTTATCGTAACGCGATTTCAGATAAACTTTATCAAGGTCAATACTATTTTTATCTAAAATTGGGGCCGCAGCATCATAGAAGTACAAGCCATCACTATCGTTTAACTGCTGAATCTGCTCAGCTAAAGCTGGGGAGGTCAGTGGACCAGTTGCAACAACTGTGGGGCCTTCTGGAAAAGCCGTTAACTCTTCATTATGGATGGTAACATTTGGTAAGGCCTGAATCTTTGCAGTCACCATCGCTGAAAATGGTTCCCGATCAACAGCTAAAGCACCACCAGCTGGGACTGCATTGTAGTCAGCCGCCGCTAAAATCACGGAATCCAACTGCCGCATTTCTTCCTTCAATAAGCCAACTGCATTCGTAATTTGGTTAGCACGCAGTGAATTAGTACAAACTAGTTCAGCAAATTGCGCTGTATGGTGTGCCGGCGTCGTTTTAACTGGCCGCATTTCGTATAGATCAACTTGAACACCGCGCTGGGCCGCTTGCCAAACGGCTTCACTACCAGCTAGGCCGGCGCCAACAACGTTAATATGGGGAGCATTTTGTGTCATGTGCGTTCCTCACTTCTATTTCATGACTAAAGGTAATTATTAGCCCCAATTAGCTAATAATTTTGTTGTTGCTACTGTGATAATTAAAAGTTACTGCATGGCGAAACTACAGTCTCTATTTCTGAACGGGTTCTTCGTAATCCCCATTAGGACAAATGACTTGTTTACCACCTTTAACTTTCTTTTCAACTAAGAAATGATGGTCTTTTGGACAATCACGCCCAACTGGCTTATCCCAAGAAACAAAGTCACAATCAGGATAGCGACTGCAACCATAGAAAATGCGCTTCTTTTTTGATTTACGCTCAACTACTTGACCTGTATGACATTGTGGGCAAATAACGCCGATTTCTTTGGTGATTGGCTTGGTATTGCGGCAATCAGGGAAACGACTGCAGGCATAGAACTTACCGTAGCGCCCTAATTTGATCACCATAGGCGCGCCACAGATATCACAGTCAAAGCCAGCTGGTTCATCTTTGATCTGGACTTTTTCAATCTTAGTTTCTGCTGAGGTCACCTCTTTTTCAAAAGGTTGATAGAACTCATCGATCACTTTGATCCATTGCTGCTTGCCCGTTTCAATTGCATCCAAATCGTTTTCTAGGCCGGCAGTAAAGTCAATATTGACGATATCTGGGAAAAATTCAACGATAATGCCATTGACGATTTCACCTAGTTCAGTTGGTTCGAAGCGTTTGGCCTCCAGCTTAACGTAATAGCGCCGTTGGATTGTTTCAATCGTTGGTGCATATGTTGATGGTCGACCAACCCCGTTTTCTTCCAGCGTCTTGATCAGTGTGGCTTCAGAAAATCGTGCCGGCGGCTGGGTGAAATGTTGATTGGGATCATTTTTAACTAACTTAGTCGTATCGCCTTCTGTTAAGTCAGGCAACATATTATCTTTTTTCTCTTGTTTACCAGAGTCATAGACCTTGGTAAAGCCAGCAAATTTCATTTTTGAACCATTGGCTTTATAAATCACACCATTTTGTTCAATTGTAACTGCCATTGTGTCTAAAATAGCTGGTGTCATTTGACTAGCTAAAAAGCGTGACCAGATCAGTTGATACAACTTCATTTGGTCTTTATTTAAAACACTTTCCAAACTTTTTGGTGTTCGTAGAACTGATGATGGCCGAATAGCTTCATGGGCATCTTGAGCGCCTTCCGGATTCTTGGTTTTATGAATCTTCAACGCCGCGTATTCTTCACCATAGTTTTCATGGAGAAAATGACTGGCTTCATGCTTAGCCACTTGGGAGATTCGGGTTGAATCTGTCCGCATATAAGTGATCAAACCAACAGTGCCTTGGCGACCACCCAGGTTAATCCCTTCGTATAATTGTTGCGCCACCATCATTGTTTTACGCGTCCGGAAATTTAATCGCCGAACGGCTTCTTGTTGCAATGAACTGGTTGTAAACGGTGCTTGCGGGAATCGTTTGCGTTCGCGCTTAGTTACTTTGGTAATATCAAAATCGCCTTTAGGATCAATGCGGGTCACAATTGCTTGTGCGGCTTTTTCATTCTTCAGCGCTTTTTTCTTACCATCGACACCATAGAAGCTGGCATCAAATTTTTTGGTACCCTTTTTAAACTGCGAATCAATGGTCCAATACTCTTCTGGATTAAAAGCTTTAATTTCGTTTTCACGATCAATGATCAACTTCAAAGCAATCGATTGAACCCGACCTGCACTGAGGCCTTTTTTAACCTTTTTCCACAGTAATGGTGAGATCGAATAACCAACGATTCGATCCATCACCCGTCGTGCTTGTTGGGCATCAACTAAATCCATATCGATACTGCGTGGTGATTTAAAGGCATTTTTAACTGTATCTTTAGTGATTTCGTTAAAAGTAACCCGATTTTTATCGGCAGGATCCAAGCCTAAAATATGGGAAACGTGCCAGGCAATTGCTTCGCCTTCACGATCCGGATCAGAAGCAAGATAAACATGTTCTGCTTTTTTAGCATATTTTTTTAAGTCTTTAATCACATCACCTTTACCACGAATGGAAATGTAATGTGGTTCATAATTATGTTCAAAATCGACGCCCATTTTACTTTTGGGTAAGTCACGAATATGGCCGAGACTCGCCACGACTTTGTAATTGCGGCCGAGATATTTTTCAATCGTCTTGGCTTTGGATGGTGATTCAACGATCACGAGGTTTTTATACGCCATGACAATCCCCTTTCAGTTCGTTTCTTTAGAACTAACGAATCGTAAAATATCATATGCCATGCCGAAGCGGTTTGTCAACTTAAACTGATTTTTTCCTTCATATAATAGTCAATTCTTCAAGCAAATCATTAGCCGAAAGTGCTGGTCGCGCACCGGCCGCAATCAATTGATTACAGCCGACTGATAGTGGCTGCCATAGTGCTCCTGGCACGGCCAAAACGTTGCGGTTTGCCTGTAAGGCTAGATTGGCCGTGATCAGGCTACCACTATGCTGCCGCGCTTCAGTCACACAAAGTGCCTGGCATAAGCCGGCCAGAATACGATTGCGTTCCGGAAAATGATACCGTTGTGGTGCGCTGCCCAGTGGGTACTCGGTCAACACTAAGCCATCGCTGGCAATACGTTGCTGTAGCGCTTGGTTACCGCGGGGATAATAAATATCTAGGCCAGTGCCAATCACCGCAATCGTTTGGCCGTGTGCCGCCAAAGTGGTTAAATGAACCATTCGGTCAGCGCCGGCCGCTAAGCCACTAACCGTCACCACTTGCTGTGCGACCAGTGTGGGCATGAATTGGATCAAGGTTCGTTGTGTATACTCAGTAGCCTGGCGCGCACCGACTAACGCCAACAATGGCCGCTGTAGTAAGCTAAGATCACCTTGATAGAATAAAACCGTTGGCGGCTGATAACTTTCTCGTAAATACCTTGGGTACGCTGTATCTACCCAAGTTAATACGTTGAGTCCCTGGTGTTGTGCCAGCAGATCCGCCAGTAGCTTACTGATCCATGCTTGCTTAAAACGTTGCGTTTGAACTGTATTCAGCCGGGCCAACTGACAGATCTGCGTACTTTCTAACTCAGCTTGCGGATGCTGCCGCAAATATTCGGCCACACGTAATTCACCAAGTCGACCAATACCAGCACATAAATGGATTTTAAGTAAAAAAGTTCGTAATTGCATAAAAAAGCTCCTTTAGGTGTTTACTTTATAAACTACGCAAAGGAGCGCTAAATCAGTTTAAATATTTTTTTACTGGTGCAAAGCTGCGCCGATGAATTGGCGTAATGCCGTGCTGGGCCAGGCCCGCCAAGTGTTTAGCGGTACCGTAACCTTCATTGTCCGCAAAGTCATACCCGGGATAAGCACGAGCATAAGCTAACATCAAATGATCGCGGACAACTTTCGCCACAATACTAGCTGCCGCAATACTGATACTGTGACTGTCACCTTTAAACATCCTGATTGTTGGAATATCAGTTTTCAACTTAACGGCATCGATCAATAAATGATCTGGTCGCACCGTTAAACCTGCCACAGCCTGCTGCATGGCCAGCTTAGTTGCTTCTAAAATGTTAATTCGGTCAATGGTTGCCACATCACTAACGCCAATTGCCACACTGACAGCTTGCTCCAAAATCAGCCGATAAAACTGTTGACGTTTGCTAGCGGATAATTGTTTAGAGTCATTGACACCATAAACAGCAAAATCATGGGGTAAAATGACCGCCGCTGTTACCACTGGACCAGCCAATGGGCCACGGCCGACTTCGTCGATGCCGGCAATTTGTGGATATTGCGGCCAAAGGCGATCCTCGTAGTGCCGCCGCGCCAAAAAAGCCGCTTTTTCAGCGACTAATGCAGCTTGTTGTTTTTGAAATTGAACTAAACAGCGTTGAACACCTTTACGTGGGTCAGTGGCTAACTGGGCTAAATAATCAGTAGTCGGGGTCAACGCCAAATGTTGCTTAACTTGTGCAATTGACTCAGTCATGCGTAACAACCTCACTGACCTGATCTAAGGTATAGCGGCCTAACTTACCTTTGCGACAATCCAAAATAATCCGCTCGCTAGCTCGCTCATAGTCAGCACGTAAACCAAAATTAGTTGTTAACTTTAGCAACAGATCAGAATCGGTTAAAGTTAGATCCTGTTCAGTTAAATGATAGCGTTTTTGTAGTCGTTCAGGAAAATACTGCTTGAAAAAGGCCAACGCGTATAAAGCCGCATCATCAGCATGATATAGTGAATCCTTGATGGCGCCCGTTAAAGCTAGCTTTTTACCAACTAAAGGATCTTCAAACTTTGGCCATAAAATACCTGGTGTATCTAATAACTCTAGACTTTTCCCTGCCTTAAGCCATTGTTGCTTTTTGGTAACGCCTGGATGATTGCCGGTGATTGCTACGTTACGCTTCACCAAGCGATTTAGAATCGTTGACTTACCAACGTTAGGGATACCAATACAAATAGCACGAATTGGTTTATTTTTGATTCCTTTTTCGTGTTGCCGGGCGATTTTATCGGCTAAAATCACTTGTGCTTGCTTCTCAATCTGCTGGACATTGTGATTGTGCTGCGAATCAATACTGATTGCAGGAAGATCATGTTGCTTAAAGTAAGCGATCCAAGCTGCGTTTAATGCCGCGTCCGCCAAATCAGCTTTATTAAGAATCATTAAGCGCGGTTTTTGCTGAATAATTTGATCTAAAATTGGATTACGTGATGATAATGGTAACCGTGCGTCAACAATTTCTAAAACAATATCAACTAAATGTAATTTTTCTTGTACCTGCTTCTTGGCTTTTGCCATGTGGCCAGGATACCATTGAATCGTACTCATATATAAAAATCCTTTCGTTTGCTGACGTTTAACGTCAAGCTTATCTGTTCTATTCTATCATATTTTCAGTATCTAAAAAACGAAGCGCCGCAAAATTGCGATGCTTCGTCCGTAATTACTTACTCAATTGTTCAACGGCTTTATTATAAGCAACGTCATTATCACTGATTTTCTTAGTGATCATTGTCTGTAGCTTATCGATTGTTGCCGTATCAAGTTTACCTGTTTGATCCAAGTCATTGGCTGCTTGGAAGGCAGTAACAGCTTGTTGTGTAGTTGTACTAAAGTAACCGTTGATCGTACCTGGATCCTGACCAACTGCTTTTAATTCCTTTTGTAATGTTTTAATTTTGCTAGAAACGTCGTCCAATTGATACGTTTTTTTGTCACTCACCACTGGCAAGTAGGCGTAGCTAGGATATTTAGCAGTGATGTTAGGCGTTAAGCCACGCTTGTTGATCCAACTACCATTCGGCGTTAACCACTTAGCTACGGTGATTTTAAACTCACTGTGCTTATCTAACTGGCTAACTTGTTGAACCGTGCCTTTACCAAATGACTTTGTACCAATCAATTCAACATTTGCGGATTGATTCAACGCGGCTGCAAAAATCTCTGAAGCACTGGCACTACCGTCATCGATCAAGACTTTGACCGGTTCCTTAACCTTGAAGCCACCATCCTGTGACTTACCTGCCTTATAAACAGTAGCTGCGCCGGTGCGTGCTTTCACTTGCATTAACGGTTTACCGTTGGCCACAAACATACTGGAAATCTTCAGGGCTTGTTGCATAATACCACCAGGATTACTTCGGACATCAAGAACAAATGACTTTGCCCCTTGTTTACGTAATTTAGTGATGGCGGCCTTAACTTCTTTGAAAGTTGGTTCCGAAAAGCTAGTGATCTGAATATAACCAACTGTTGGGTGGGTTTTATCTATCCGTGCATTAACGGTTTTAACAGGGATCACATCACGTTTTAAGTTAACCTTAAAGCTTTGTTTACCCCGCTTAATGGTCAGCGTAACCTTCGTGTTCTTCTTGCCACGAATTTGATTAGTGGCCTTGGTGGCACTCCAACCTGCCGTTGATTTACCGTTGATTGCTGTGATCACGTCATTAGCCTTTAAGCCCGCTTTTTTAGCTGGGCTGCCAGCAATTGGCGAAACGATCTCAATGTAATTACCTTTTTTCTGAATCTCAGCGCCGATACCTTCAAAACTACCCGAAATTGTGTTATCTAAGTCACTAGCATCGCTACCAGCTAAATATTCTGAATACGGATCGTCTAGGCTATTGATCATACCCTTAATTGCACCGTTGATCAGCTTTGTTTTATCCGTTTTCCGATAATATTGTTGACTGATAGTCTGGTAAACTTGACTAATTTTACTAAAACCAGCCGTTGATGTGTCTAGTGACTGACTTGTGCGATTATTTAAGCCGACCACTAAAATCGTTAAAAAGATTCCGACAAAGAAAGCTAGTAAGGTCGAACTAATATAGATCAATAAACTAACGCGCCGTTTTTGCCGTTTAGGCTTTTTAGGCGTTGTCTCTGGCGTTACTTGCGGTTTTTCTTCCAATAAATTCACCTACTTATAAAGTTAAAGCTCGCTTGCTTGTTCTTGATATTTTTGGAATGCAGTATCGAAAATGGTCATACTAGGTAAATACCCAGCATTTTCTTCTAAATATTTGGATAATGGCTCATAAGCTTGCTCTAACTTGGGGAAGCTTTGATCAAAAAAGGCATTGTCAGCAAATTGAGCGACTTCATCATGGCTTTCTGGATCACGTTGCGTCATTAAAAATTGATAAAAGCTTTTACGCATAGTTAGCACCCACCTATTTAAATTGAGGAATATAAACGTTCAAATTGATCTTGTTGTTAGGTAGATCGATCCGTGTTGCCTTGATCTGCATACCATTTTTCATTTTAAATTCATTGAGCTTTAATGTGATTGTTTTATTGCTGCTACTGAGCACGACCCATTTAGGAAACTTGTAACTATGACTAATATAATTCATCACGGTTTTAATTGGTACTGATAAACTACCAATTTCCATCCGCCGCGCTTTCAACTCGACGTCGCCATTTTCTTTGACGTATGGATCAAAGTAGATCGAAAATGGAACAGGATAACCTAATAGTTTAAATTTGCCTTTGAGAATCGCTTGTTCATCTAAATCAAAGTCATATTTAATTTTACTATCTTTTAGGTAATGGTTAAGGTAATAGCTGATCACTGCATTGACCTGTGATTTGTTTAAATTAACTGCAAAAGTAGGATCGCGTTTAATTACGGTCTCGCTGCTTGTGTTAGTTGGCGCTGGTGTGGTTAATTTAGCCCCCAGGTATGCCCCACTACCCAATAAAATCGCCACTAAAGCGATAAAAAGCCATTTCCACCAATTAAGGGGCTTTTTTGCTGCTGTTTTTTTTACTACCCGTTTTTTTGTCTCCATATTACCTTCCTATCTGTACAACCATTTCATTTTCTGCTGCATCATAACTTTGTAAAGATCATCAGCCATGACCTGATAGCCAGAATGATTGGGATGAAAATTATCTTCAGTGAAAATTAAATTATTCTTGTCACTGCTTGTATCGCTGGTTGCTTTAGTCGTCGTCTTTTTCTGACTAGTTAGCCTTTCACCCTTAGATAGCTGCTCGCAAATATCAATTAGATAACTATTCTTTTGCTGCTTGATCACTTTAGCCGAAGCACTATTCCAATCCTCTACCGCCGTCTGCATTTTCGTCATTTTGGGGAAATAAAGATAGAACGGATTATAGATGCCAAAAATGAAAATTGGTGCTTTAGCGTTATGTTCACGCACATCTTGCAGTAAAGTTGCTAAATGAGTTGTATAAGTTGCTTGCGCCTGTTTGATGTCAGCTTCATTTAAATTAAGCATTTGCTGACGTAAAACGGCCATCAGATCATTGCCGCCAACCGACATTGTGATCACATCAGCCTGTTTTAACGCCTGCTGTAATTTCTGGTCGTTACGGACCCGCTGATCAATTTGGGTGCTAGTTTCGCCAGCGATTCCGTAATTTTGTGTTGTCGTTGGCACCGTTTGTTTGGTTTTAAGCTCACTTTTGATAATGCCAACATAACCACCTTGTTGCAAGCCATCGCCAATACCTTCAGTTAAAGAATCACCAACTGCCACTAACTGAATACTTTTCTTCTTTTTAATTGTTGGCTGAGTCTGTGTTTTAGTCGGTTGATCACTAATGGTTCCTGGTGCAAAATAGCTTAAACTCGCGTAGATACCACCAGCAATGACCCCAATAATCACCACAACCAACACGATTTCCTTTAAAATCTTTAAACCGCGCACAATTGACGCTCCTTATAGTTAAGTTTTGCTGCCTATATTAAAAGGGCCTTGACAAACACGTCACAGCCCCCAAAATATTACTAAATTATTAATTAGTCCTCAGTGTAATACATGATTGCAAAAGCACCCATACCAGCATATGTCGCAATAATTGGACTCGTATCACGAATTAATAGCGGTACGTTTGGTAAAGCGGCATGAATATCAGCCCGAAACTTTTCCATTGTTGCATTTGCCGCAACATGTGAAATCCCGATGCCCTTAATATTCGGCTTAGATGCTAGGTCAGCAATTAAATCACGCATAAAATTATTAACGGTTTTCATACCGCGTCCCTTAGTACGCACGTTTAATTCGCCGTCGATCATTTCGAAAATGACTTTCATATTCAAAATGTTGGAGATCAAACCAGTCACCTTGCTGACACGACCACCCTTAACGATATTATCTAAGGTCATAACGGCCATATATAATTTAGTACTGTTACGGACACGGTCAATTGAGTTAATAATGGTTGCTTTGTCAGCACCTTCATTAGCTAATTGTGCCGCACGTAAAACTTGAAAAGCCATGCCACGGTCAGTTTCTCGCGAATCGATCACCGTCACATCACTTTTACTTAAATTGGCCGCTTGCCGTGCTGTATTCACCGTACCACTGATTGCATCAGTCATATGCAGTGCAATGACTTGGCTACCATCAGTACCTAGTTGATCAAATAGTTCGATAAACTCACCAATTGGTGGTTGGCTAGTTTTAGGTAAAGCAATTGATTTATTCATTAGTTCAACAAACTGTGGTCGGGTGATGGTTTTACCATCAATATAAACGGTACCGTCAATCATAACTGAAAGTGGAATGACCGTGATATTATTTTCTTCAACTTCTTCAGGGGTGAGTTGAACCGACGAATCGGTTACGATTTTTATAGTTGCCACGAACTTCAGCCACACTTTCTTACAAATTATTTTCAACTTGCTATTGTCGTTAAGCCAGTCCGACTAAGCTTAATAAGTGACTATCAGATCAACGCTTCAATAGTCATCATTTGCGTTGTCAGCTAGAATAGCTATTATAACGGTCACCCGTTATCTTTGTAACTACCGATTAACGTCCAATTAAACACTAATTTAGTATAGCAGATTAACCCTTAATTTTCACTTATCCATCTAAAAATTATTTGGCTAGCCGCTGATAAGTTGCAAAGGAATACGGATAGTGATTGTTAGCATCAACCACACCAACTTGAAAAGCGACTTGTTTAAATGCTGACCAATCCAGTGCAGGCATAACGGTATCCCCAGTAAAATGCGCATCAATTTCAGTCACATACAAGCGATCCACGTGATCCTTGAACAAAGCAAAAATTGCGGCGCCACCAATAATAATCGTTTCTTGCTCGGGATGTGCCGCAGCGTACGCTAGCACGTCGTCAATGTTATGCAATAGTAAAACACCTGGTACTACGGAGTAATCTGCTTGCCGGCTGAGCACAATATTGGTGCGCTGCGGCAGCGGTTTGCCCATACCAGCATATGTTTTGCGGCCCATTACCACAATTTGGTTAAGCGTGGTTTTTTTAAAATGCTGCAAGTCAGCTGGTAAATGCCACGGCAACTGTCCGCGGTCACCGATTAAATGATCTTGCGCTTCCGCCCACATAAATGCAATTGTCATTTGGCGCCTCCTTTTACTAAACAGCTACTGGCGCTTTAATTGCTGGATAAGGATCATAGTTTTCTAATTGAATATCCGTTACGTCGTAATCAAAAATACTACTTTTAGCAGGATTTAATTTCAAAGTTGGTGCTGATCGTGGCGTCCGCGTTAATTGTTCTTTGACTTGATCAACGTGATTGCTATAGATATGTGCGTCACCTAAAGTATGGATAAATTCGCCCACTTCTAGGCCAACTTCCTTGGCAATCAAAGCCGTTAGTAAGGCATAACTAGCAATGTTAAATGGCACACCTAAGAACACGTCACCACTACGCTGATACAGCTGACAACTTAGTTTACCGTCCGCAACATAGAATTGGAACATAGTGTGACAAGGTGGTAATGCTGCAGTCGGCACATCTTCTGGATTCCAGGCCGTTACGATCATGCGCCGTGAATCTGGAGTAGTTTTAATTTGATTGATCACATTTTTGATCTGATCGATCGTGTCGCCCTGACTTGTGCACCATGCCCGCCATTGCTTGCCATAAACGTTGCCTAATTCGCCATATTTAGCCGCAAATTTTTCATCGTTTAGAATTTGCTCACAAAATAAGTTTTTCTGCTCATGATAAGCTGTTGCAAAGGCTGGATCGGTTAACTGGCGATGACCAAAATCAGTCATGTCAGGGCCATGATAGTCGTTACTTTCACTATAGTTTTTAAATGCCCATTCGTCCCAAATATGGTTGTGATGCTGTAATAAATAACGAATATTGGTGTCACCCTTTAAAAACCACAACAACTCACTTTTGATCAAGCCAAAGGGAACTTTTTTAGTGGTTAATAGCGGGAAACCCTGACTAAGATCAAAACGCATTTGGTAGCCAAAAATACTGTAGGTTCCCGTTTGTGTGCGATCATTTTTGTAGTGACCTTCCGTTAAAATCTTCTGGGCTAAATCGAGGTATGCTTCTTCCATGAGCGTTATTCCTCCTATTATTAAATCAGGCGTCAGCGTACTGGCTCAAATAATCCCAACGCTGCATTTTAGTTTCAATTTGTTGGTTAAGTTGTTCAACTTCTCTTTGTTGTTCAGCTAGTTTACCATAATCAGCGCCGTTACTTTGCATCGCCGTTTGCACAGCATCTAATTGCTGCTCTAACTGATCAATATCAGCTTCGATGGTCGCCCATTCTTTTTGTTCATTATAAGTTAATTTCGTTTTTTCTTTAGTTACTGGTGCTGCTGGTTCCGCAGCTTCGATTGGTTCGACTGGCTTTGTTGCTACTTTAGCTGGCGCTTGTTGTTGCGCCAAATAATCGCTTAAAGCCCCAGTAAAGCGGGTCACTTGCGCGTTACCATCAAAAATCAATAATTCATCAGCGACTTGATCTAGAAAATAACGATCATGGGAAACCGTGATAACCGCGCCATTGAAATTGGCTAAATAGTTTTCTAATACCGTCAATGTACTAATATCTAAATCATTGGTTGGTTCATCCAACAATAAGACATTCGGCTGCTGCATCAAAATTTTTAATAAATAAAGCCGCCGCTGTTCACCGCCAGATAGCTTACGAATCAAGGTACCGTGCATGAAGCGGGGAAATAGAAATTGTTCCAGTAACTGGGTCACACTGACCACGTCACCATTACGTGCAGTCACTGCTTCACCGACTTCTTGTAAATAACTGATCACGCGTTTGTCTGGATCTAGTGATTCAGTCATTTGCGTGTAATAACCTAAGCGAACCGTTTCGCCTAAAGTTATGGTACCAGCGTCAAGCGGTAACCGACCGGCTAAAACATTAAGAAAGGTTGATTTACCCGCACCATTTTCGCCAGTGATTCCTAAACGAGCATGACTTTGAACCATGAGGTCTAAATCCTTAATGATGGGATGATCATGGAAATCCAAACTTGCCTGCTTCAGTTCCAGCACTTTCTTGCCTAAACGTTGTTGACCTAAGTTAATATCAACTGCAGTGGTTTGTTCGACCCCTTTGTTGACCTTAGTTTTCAGATCATTAAAACGATTGATCCGTGCTTGTTGCTTAGTTGAGCGCGCCTTCGCACCAGCCCGCATCCAATCTAATTCCTTCTTATATAACTTTTCTTGCTTGGCTGCCTGTTCGTTGGCCTCAACCGCTGCTGCAGCACTTTGTTGCAAGTAAGCTTCGAAATTGCCACTGTAAGCCGCCAAGTTGCCAAAGGCCAATTCATAGATCTGATTGGTCACACGATCTAGGAAATAGCGATCATGGGTGACAACTAGCAAAGCGCCTTTGTAGCTAGATAAATAATCCTCTAACCACGCAATTGATGCAAAATCGAGATGGTTGGTCGGTTCATCTAAAATCAGTAGATCAGGTGATTCGATCAGAACTTGCGCCAAGCCAACCCGCTTTTGCTGACCACCAGATAACTCGCCAATTCGTTGATCTAAATCAGATAAGTTGAGTTGCGACAAAATCGTTTTGATCTGGGTATCAACGTTCCACGCGTCCCCCTGATTCATCGCAGCTTCTGCCTTGGTATAGGCAGTTTGCGCTTTTTCACTATCACCCGCTTGACTTAGTGTTGCCAAGGCCCGCTCGTACGTGGCAATAACCTTAAATAACGGATTATCACCAGTAAAGATTGCTTCCATAATGGTCAGATCTTGTGGTAATTGTGGGTCTTGCTGTAAATAGCCGATTCGATACTGCTTCGGCGTTGTGATATCACCTTGATCAAAAGTATCATTACCCGTTAAGGCATTCAGTAACGTCGTCTTACCGGCACCGTTCGTTCCGATCAAGCCAATTCGATCACCAGCCTTAATGAAAAAAGAAATATGATCAAATAGCATTTTTTCGCCATAAGTTTTAGTTAAGTTTTCCGCGGTTAAAGTTTGCATTGATTTATCTACCTCAGTTTCTGCATTCATCCTAAAAG
Organism: Loigolactobacillus jiayinensis; assembly: GCF_003946445.1. Lineage (GTDB taxonomy): Bacteria > Bacillota > Bacilli > Lactobacillales > Lactobacillaceae > Loigolactobacillus > Loigolactobacillus jiayinensis. Next base: position 18,048 of record NZ_RHOF01000053.1, read on the forward strand.
ATTGCCGTCAAAAAAGCAATCAGCTTTACCTGCAAAAAAGAAAAGTGAGAGCCACTGACCAAGATCAGCCCACTCACTTTTTATTAAGCGTTATTTAATTCAGCAGCGGCAGCAAGCAACGCAGTTTTTTCGTTGCTAATGTCACCTGCAACAACAGCTTGTTCTAATGCTGCCAGTAATTGACCTAACTTTGGTCCTGGTTTTAGTTTTAATGCTTTTAACAAGTCGCCACCGTTCACAACAAGCTCACTACGCTTTTTCAGTGGTAATCGTTGGTACCTTGTTGTTAATGTAGCAACTGACGTCCCAGCACCGTATAAAGTAGCAATTTGGTTAGCGGTTAACACATTGGTTAAGCCAGCTTGATAAAAATCCCAGTTATGCAATGGCTGCTGGGCTAACATTTTCTGTAACAACGGTAAACTACAACTAACGGCTTGAAGCAATTCATTGGCAGACTTCCAGTGACGTAAAAAGGTTTTAACTTGTTCTACATCTAGTTGCAATTGCTGAACAAGTAATAACCAGACAGCCGCTTCATCAGTTAAAGCTGTTGCTGGTAATTGTGCGATTGCCGTTAAAGCCGGTGCGGCCGTTTCAAAATCAGGACATTGGCTGTATAACTCGGTTTGAATAAAACTGGTTAAGCCAGCAATGCGTGCCTTACCTAACATCAATTTAACGAATTCATCATGGATTCGCTCAATCGCAATTTTACTTAATAACTGATGATGTGTTTGAATTGCAGTTGCAGTTACAGGTTCAATAGAAAACCCTAATTGGCTTTCAAACCGAACCGCCCGCATCATGCGCAACGCATCTTCATGAAACCGTTCGTTAGGATCACCAACGGCACGAATGACTTTGTTTTCAAGATCAGTTAAGCCAGCAAACAGATCGATAATTGTTCCATCATGTTGCAAAGCTAAGGCGTTGATCGTGAAATCACGCCGCTTAAGATCCTCACGTAAGGAACGCACAAAAGTCACATGATCTGGCCGCCGAAAATCTTGATAACCAGATTCTGTTCGAAAAGTGGTGACTTCGTAGGCTAGATCCTGTTGCAAAACAGTGACCGTACCGTGTTTAATACCGGTATCAACGGTGCGGCGAAAGATTTGTTTAATTTCTGCTGGATAAGCGCTGGTAGCAATGTCCACGTCGTGAATTTGTTTGCCCAATAAGGCATCACGGACACTGCCACCAACAAAATAAGCTTCAAAACCTGCTTGGGTAATTGTTCGCAACACCGGTAAAGCTTGAACAAATTCAGTCGGTAACTCGGTTAATTTCATAGTAGATATTCAAGCCCATCATAAAGCTGATCAGTAGCACGAACCTTACGACAAGCTAAAGCAACACCTGTCATAAAGGATTCACGATCGTAGGTATCTTGGCGAATGGTTAAGCCCTCACCAATACCGCCAAATTGAACCTGCTGATGGGCAATTAAACCGGGCAAACGGACACTATGGATCCGCACACCTGCATAATTAGCCCCGCGTGCACCAGGAATGCTTTCTTTTTCATCAGGATTACCTTGTGGCTTATCACCACGAACTGCGGCTAACATTTCAGCCGTTTTAATGGCAGTTCCGCTTGGTGCATCTAATTTATTATCATGGTGCATTTCAATGATTTCAACATCAGGGAAGTACTTAGCGGCCTGTTTAGAGAATTGCATCATTAAAACAGCACTCAAACTAAAGTTAGGCGCAATTAAGCCACCAACTTTTTGTTGTTTTGCTAAAGCCTGTAAATTTTTAATATCGTCAGCGGTAAAACCTGTTGTGCCAACAACTGGTGAAATTTGATGTTCTAAGGCAAATTGCGTGTTTGCCACTGCAGCCTTAGGAATTGTAAAATCGATCCAAATTTCTGGCTTAGCAGCCAACGTTGCTTCAAGTTGGTTAAAAACTGGTGCATGCTGACCAGCAAATTCGGTGATCTCAGCTAAGTCTTTTTCGGTAGCGATTGGGTCATAAACACCGACTAATTCAAAATCAGCGTTTTTTAAAACCATATGCGTTGCGGTAGCGCCCATCCGCCCCTTGAAACCTGCAACAAGAATTTTTGTCAAAACAATCACCTTTTCCATTTAATTTAATTCATTACTTACCATACTAACAAATTATACGGCTAATTTAAATATCAGCACCCAGTAAAATCCGGTATAATGCAGACAGAAGATAAGGGAGCGTGATTAAATGGAGCAACAACAGATTCGCCTGCGCGATTTATTACTGATTACGTTGGGCTGTGCACTGTACGCGTTGGGTTTAGTCAGTATCAATATTAATAATCATTTAGCTGAAGGTGGAATTACTGGGATCACATTAATCTTACGTTCTTGGTGGCATTGGGATCCAGCCTATACCAGCCTACTTTTAAATGTGCCATTGATCATTGTTGGTTATAAGTTTCTCGGTCGCCACGCCTTGATTCTCACAATCTATGGGACCGTGATGTTGTCGCTTTTTTTGTGGCTGTGGCAACGACTACCAGTCCAATTAAACTTGCATCATGATTTATTTATTGCTGGGGTCATGGCTGGCTTATGCGGCGGTTTCGGCAGCGGCTTGATTTATCGGGCAGGTGGCACGACTGGCGGTAGCGATGTAGTTGCTCGGGTAATTGAGCGTCAACAGGGAATTTCAATGGGCCGCACCCTTTTGATCGTTGATGTGATCGTACTTACGTTATCATTAAGCTATTTAGATGTGCGTCATATGATGTATACCCTGCTAGCTTCTTTTATTTTTTCACAAGTTGTTGATTTTACTCAAGAAGGCGCGTACGCTGCCCGCGGTATTCTAATTATTAGTGATGATTATCAGGTAATTGCTGATGATATTATGGCACAGCTCGACCGTGGCACTAGCTTTTTAAATGCTGAAGGCGGTTATCAGCATGCAGCTAAACAGGTGATTTATTGTGTTGTGGCACCTAATGAAATTGCCTTAGTCAAGCGGATTATCGCGCAACATGACGAAAAAGCATTTATTTCAATTATCAATGTACATGAAGTTCTAGGTGAAGGCTTCACTTATGCACGTAAACGACGGTCTATTTTTTGAATTTTTGCGCAGCTTGTCTGCGCATTGTTTTTTTGGTTAACAGAGTTAAAGTAACTTTTTTATGTTATACTAATACCTAAGGATGTGATAATTATGGCCTATCCCTATCAAAAAAATTTTCAACATTTTTTGGCTGACAAAGAATTAGCTGAACTAACAATTGCAGAATACGCGCGTACTTTAGACGATTTTTTTAACTATCTACATCAGTTCAACTGGGCGTTTAGCAGCGATCCAAGTCTAGACAACATTCTCGAAAATGATGTTCGTGACTACTTGAGTATGCTACTACAGCAACGTGATTTAAAAAACGACACTTATAATAAAATTCTCTCGCACCTTAATGGCTATTTTAAATTCTTATTTACGCATGACTTGATTGCCCACTACCCAACGGTTGCTTTAAAGGGCCTAAGCAAAGAAACACTCCAACCCGCCATTGATTTTGCTTGGTTGGATCAATTACCGAATTTACTCGCCAATCAGCAACTGAGTTTTTACACACGCGCGTTACTTTTGTTTAGTAATCACGGCTTCACTAGTCAAGAAATGCTGGCCACTGGCTTCCACGAATTAACTGCGCAGTTAACCTTTACATCAGCTGAACAAGAATTCATGCAGGCTTTTCATGCTTATTTGCAACCACTACAAACGCTGCAAGCCAGCTCTGAACTCTTCTTAAAAACGCGACTTGATCGGCAGCATCCACAATTAACTGCCCCCGCACTGCATAAATATCTAAAAAAAGACGCACCGCTAGTTGATTTCCCACTAACGCCACGTAAACTACATCAAGGTTATATTTTACATTATTTAATTCAGCATCAAACCAGTAGCACAGCAGAACTCCAGCAAACACTACGGCTGGATCCCGCCTCACTTGACTATTACCGTAGTCTACTGCCCTGAATTAAAGCAAAAAAGCCGCCAATTGACGGCTTTTTATTTTTACAAATCTTCATCGGCTAAATAATCATCTAATAAATAGGCCATTTCATCGTCAGTTGGCACTAACTTAACGTAACGTTGCAAAGCCGCTTTAGTTTCAGCACGCAGCCCCATTTCTTGGAAAAAGTTAATTAATTCCTTCAAAAAATCTGGTTCGTTTTTAAATGTTGGATATGCGAGTAAATAATTTTCGCGCGCAGTGTCAAAACGTTCAAGTTCCGCAGCCGAACGGGCAAAATTCCAATAAGCTTGCGGATCAACATCCCCTTGCTTCAAAGCAGGTTCCAGTAACGCGTAATTTTCTTCATGGCGGCCTAGCTTAACGTATAGATTACTTAATTCGATTAACGCTTGCATATTTTCTGGATCGATCGCCAATAACTGCTGTAAATATTTTTCAGCAGTCGCGCTGTCGTCCAATTTTAACGCGATATGCGCCCCTTTATCAAATAGCACCTCATTGTACTGATCGATCGCTAAACCAGCTTGAACGACGCGTAAGCCTGCTTCTAACTGCTGATCAGCTTCAAGGGCATCAGCGTAATATGGATACACTGAACTATACTGGGCATCTTGCTCAACCAAACGTTCGAAACTATCGATGGCCCGGCTGTATTCTTTCAACTGTAAAGCGATAAAGCCGCTTTGAAATAGCGTGTTGCTATCCATTTCCGCTTCCGGAATTTCATTTAAGTAGTCCCGCGCCTGTTCGAATTCACCACTATTAGCATAGGCAACGCCTAAACGCTGATATAAATTGACCTGGGCAATCGTTGTTTCACCAGCAGCGACCAAAGCCTCATAATGGACGATTGCCTTTTGAAATTCACCACTGTCAAAATAAAACTCGGCTAAGGCAAAACTGATAATTGGTTCATCGGGAAACAAATGCCGCGCCTTCAGTAATTTTTGTTCGCTCACTTCATAGAGCCCTTGCTGCTGGTACAAGTCAGCGCTGACCAATAAACTTTCGGCGTAGGCTGGTGATTCCGGCTTTACTGCCTGTAAGTAATTTAAGGCCTCATCGGTTTTACCATCACTGATCGCAATATCCGCTAAGGTCGTCCGTAATTCATCTTCATCAGGATATTTTTTCAGTAATTGTAAGTAGGTACGGCGGGCCTGCCGCAAAAAGCCTAGCGCGTATAAATCCTCTGCCAAGCTGTATAGCGTTTCATCATCATCATGGCGTAATGCGTGATTAAAGGCTGTCTTAGACTCTTCTAACTGACCGGCTTTTAACGCCGCCAACATTTGCTCTGCGTAACTCAATTAACCGCACCTTCCATTTCCAAATTCTTTTAAATCTAAACCAAGCAAACTTATTTTTAGCTAGCTTGCTGCTGAATCGATCCAGTAATCACTGTAGCTTACATGCTTAGCTATTCTAGCATATTTAACCTTTAATTTAAAAAAATCAGCTACAAAATAAAATAACGATGGGCAAGTGTTCGCCATGTTATAGTCCCTTTATGGTTGACAGATGAAATAATATAATTCATTTATCGATC
>NZ_RHOF01000054.1 GCF_003946445.1 Loigolactobacillus jiayinensis
AAACAGATAAAAGTTTATATTATTTCAATTGTCAACTTGACAGGGCCTAGTACACTACCAGCTTATTTAAGAAAAATTTAATGTTTAGCCACATTGATTCGGTTCAAGGCACGACGCAACTTAATTTGCGCGCGCGCCAATTCATCCGCATCATGTTTTTCTTTAGCTTCTTTAATGCGTTCTTCTGCACGATGTTCAGCTAATTGTGCCCGTGAGACATCAATATCATGTTCACGTTCCGCAGAATCAGCAACGATTGAAGCAACGTTGTTTGACATTTCCATGAAACCACCATTAACGGCGATTGCATCTTCATGTTCTGGATCATCTGCTCGCTTGACACGAACCTCATCAATCTGTAGTGGTGCAATAATTGGTTCATGATTTGGCATGATCCCCAACTGACCGTCGAGGGCCTTCACAATAACCATTGTTGCATGATGATCGTAAACGATCCCATCAGGAGTGACAATATTAACTGTCAAAACTGGTTTGTCAGCCATTTGTGCACCTCCTAATTAGCTGCAGCTTGTTTAGGTTCAGCAGTTGTTGCACTATCTTGACCGTAACCCATCTTCTTCGCCTTTTCGACAGCTTCTTCGATTGGGCCGACACCACGGAAAGCATCTTCAGGAAGATCATCGTATTCACCAGCTAAGATTGCTTTGAAACCTTTAACGGTATCAGCAACCTGAACGTAGGAACCGGGTTGACCAGTAAATTTCTCGGCAACACTAAAGTTTTGCGACAAGAAATTTTGAATCCGCCGAGCACGAGCAACAATAATTTTTTCGTCGTCAGACAATTCATCCATCCCCAAAATCGAGATAATGTCTTGCAATTCATGATAACGTTGTAAAATTTGTTGGACTTGTGTGGCAACTCGATAATGTTCTTCACCAACAATTTCTGGATCCAAGGCACTGGATGAAGAAGCTAATGGATCAACGGCTGGGTAGATCCCTTGTTGAGTCAATGACCGTTCCAAGTTGGTTGTAGCATCCAAATGGGCGAATTCAGTCGCTGGTGCCGGATCAGTATAGTCATCGGCAGGCACATAAACGGCCTGAATTGACGTAATTGATCCTTTTTTAGTCGAGGTAATCCGTTCCTGCAATTGGCCCATTTCTGTAGCCAATGTTGGTTGGTAACCTACGGCTGAAGGCAAACGACCTAATAACGCAGAGACTTCAGAGCCGGCCTGAGTGAACCGGAAAATGTTGTCAATAAATAACAACACATCCTGGCCAGCAACGTCACGGAAGTATTCCGCTAACGTAACCCCAGTCAAGGCAACCCGCATACGAGCACCAGGTGGTTCGTTCATCTGACCAAACACCATCGCTGTATTATCGATAACGCCGGTTTCTTTCATTTCATAATACAAGTCATTACCTTCACGTGTCCGTTCACCGACACCGGTAAAGACAGAAATACCACCATGTTCTTCGGCAATATTATGGATCAATTCCTGGATCAAAACGGTTTTACCAACACCGGCACCACCGAACAACCCAATTTTCCCACCACGAAGGTAAGGTTCAAGTAGGTCGATAACTTTGATCCCAGTTTCGAGAATTTCTGAAGATGTACTTAAATCTTCAAAGTTTGGTGCTTCCTTGTGGATACTACTACGTTCAGCATCCGCTGGGAATTTATCACCGAAGTCGATTGTTTCACCTAAAACGTTAAATACACGCCCTAATGTCGCTTTGCCGACTGGCACGGAAATAGAACCACCGGTATCGTCAACGGTCATACCCCGTTGCAATCCATCGGTAGATTCCATGGCGATTGTGCGCATAACGCCATCGCCTAATTCCAAAGCAACTTCCAACGTTACTGTTTCATCCTTTGCTTTACGGACTAGCAGCGCGTTGTTGATATCAGGGAGTGAACCATCTAAGGGAAACGAAACATCGACAACTGGGCCCATAACCTGGACAATTTTACCAGCACTCATATTGCTTTGTTCCTCCCGTCATTTAAATTACTAGGACTACTCTAATGCACTGGCCCCAGCCGTAATTTCTGTAAGTTCTTGTGTGATCGCACCTTGACGAGCCCGATTATAGGTCAACGTCAACTTATCGATCAAATCATTAGCATTATCAGTTGCACTGCGCATGGCATTCATACCAGCAGAATGTTCTGCCGCTTTAGCGTCCATTAAGGCACCAAAAATCAAACTAGCAGCATACTGTGGCAAAATGGCATCCAGTACTTCTTCTTGCGAAGGATCTGCGATATATTCAATATGCTGATCCTTAACCTCAGCGACATCTAAATCGGTGATCGGCAACATTTTTTCCGCCCGGAATTCCGAACGTAACGTGTTGACATGGTGATTATAACAAACATAGAGTTCATCAAACACACCCGAATCGTACATAGAAACTGCAGTAGTTACGATTTCACGAACTTCGTTAAAAGTCGGTACGTCGCTCACACCACGGTATTCATAAGCAATATTCATGCCCCGATTCTTGAAAAAGTCAGCACCAGTGCCGCCAACCGCCATAAAGACGTATTCATCAGCTGTTTTGTGATCAGTCGTGATCATATCAGTAACGGCTTTAATAACGCTACTGTTATAACTACCAACTAAACCACGATCAGAAGTAATCACAAGATAGCCAGTCTTTTTGATTGGCCGTTGTTGCAACATGCTACTGACCTTAAGCTGATCCTGTGGTGTTTGCGGATCATCACTTTTTTCACGTAGATCATTAGCGTTATTCATCGCTAGTAATTGCGCAGCAGCCATATGGGTTACGATTTCACGAATTTTAGAAGAATATAGCTGATAAGCGTTGGATTTCTTTTCGATCTGATTCAACTTAGATGCCGAAACCATTTGCATGGCTTGGGTGATCTTTTCGGTGCTTTTAGTCGATGCGATCCGGCGTTTGATCTCAGTTAATGATTCAGCCATAATCTCATCTCCTTCTAGTTCGCGGCTGTTGCAGTAGCACTCGCTTTAAAGGTGGCTGCAAAAGCCTTGATCCCTGCATCTAGTGAATCGTCTTCTGGTAATTTACCAGTTTTAGCGATTGCCGCCAAAACATCAGCATGACTACCATCGAAGAAATTGAATAGATCTGCTTCATAACGACCAAGATCATCAACCGGTACACTGTCTAAGAAACCTTGACGCAGAGCATAAAGGATCAAGACCTGCTTTTCAACAGGTAATGGCTTATGCACTGGCTGTTTTAGTACTTCAACAGTCCGCCGACCACGATTCAATTTAGATTGCGTTGCCGCATCTAGATCAGAACCGAACTGAGCAAAACTTTCCAATTCTCGATAAGAAGCTAGATCCACACGCAAAGTCCCGGCAACCTTCTTCATCGCCTTGATCTGCGCATCACCACCGACACGGGAAACAGAAGTCCCGGCATCGATTGCTGGCCGTGTACCTGAATAGAACAAATCACTATCCAAGAAAATCTGGCCGTCAGTGATAGAAATAACGTTGGTTGGGATATAAGCAGAAACGTCCCCAGCTTGAGTTTCGATTACTGGTAAGGCAGTCATTGAACCGCCACCCAGCTTTTCACTTAGCTTCGCTGCACGTTCCAATAAACGTGAATGGGTATAGAAAATATCACCTGGGTAAGCTTCACGACCTGGCGGACGCCGTAACAGCAAGGAAATCTCACGATAAGCCGCTGCCTGTTTTGATAAATCATCATAAATGATCAAGACATGCTGGCCGTTATACATGAAATATTCACCGATTGCTGCACCGGCGTATGGTGCCAAATAAAGCATTGGTGCTGGTTCAGAAGGACCGGCAGTGACAACGATGGTATAATCCATTGCGCCGTAACGACGTAAGGCTTCAACCTGCGCACGTACCGTTGATTCTTTTTGGCCAATGGCAACATAAATACAAATCATATTTTGGTTCTTTTGGTTAATGATCGTATCAATGGCAATTGACGTTTTACCAGTTTTACGGTCACCGATGATCAATTCACGCTGGCCACGGCCAATCGGAACTAACGAATCAATAGCTTTCAAACCAGTTTGTAGTGGTTCATAGACGGACTGACGATCCATAACCCCAGGGGCTTTGAATTCAATTGGCCGTGTATGTTCAGTGGCGATTTCGCCCTGACCATCAATTGGCTGACCTAATGAATTAATAACCCGTCCGATCATGTTATCACCAACAGGGACTTCCATGATCCGACCAGTACGTTTTACCGTATCGCCTTCACGAATGTCGTCATATGAACCCATAATAATGATCCCGACATCATTTGTTTCCAAATTTTGTGCCATACCATATGAACCATTTTGAAATTCCAATAATTCATTGGCCATTGCATTGTCGAGGCCATGTGCTCTTGCGATACCATCACCAACATAGGTTACGGTACCGACTTCTTCAACAGCTAAATCAGCCGAATAATTAGCTAATTGCTGTTTGATCAAAGAACTGATTTCCTCAGCCTTGATGCTCATAGGGTTCACCTCTTTTAAAATAAAACCTTTACTGAATTAATTAACCTAGTAGCAATTGGCGAACTTGCGCTAATTTGCTCCGAATACTGCCGTCGATAACCATATTATTAGCCTCAACGATCACACCACCAATAACAGTTGCATCAACTGCGTTGTCAATGGTTACTTTTTTAGCACCAAACCGGGTTGCTAGCTGTGTTGCTAACGCCGTTTGTTGGGTGTCACTTAAGGTAACTGCAGATGTTACTTTGGCATGGATGATACCATTAACTTGATCGTAACGTTGCACAAAAGCAGCGAGGATAAATGGCATTTCATTCATTCGACCGTAGTCAAAAACCATTTGGATCAAGTTTTTAACACTAGCCGACGCGCCTTGCTGCAAGCTGGCTAAAATAGGCTGCTTTTGGTCTAAGGTCAACGTCGCATTGGTCAATACGCTTGCTAAAGTTGGCGCATCAGCAAAAACTTGCTGTAATGCCATAACATCAACATAAACGTTATCAACTGTTTCTTGTTCTGTCGCTAGATCAAATAAAGCCGTGCCATATCGTTGCCCGATCGTATATTTATCTAGCGCCATTTTGCTTCCCCAACCCTTCGATATAAGAATCAATCAGTGCCTTTTGGTCAGTGGCATTCAGTTCTTTTTGAATGATTTTAGAAGCAATCTCAATAGATAGAGCAGCGACATCGTTTTGGGCACTCTTCAGTGCGTCAGCGCGTTCTTGAACAATATCTTTTTGAGCATTAGCTTTTAAAGTTGCTGCATCAGTTTGCGCTTGATCCATAATAGTTTGGCGCTGTTTTTCACCATTTTGGCGTGCAGTAGTCACAATACCAGTAGCTTCTGTTTGCGATTTATCCAACTCAGCTTGACGTTTAGCCGCCAGTTCAGTTGCTTCATTCCGGGACTTTTCCGCATAGTCCAAGTCACCAGAAATTTTGTTTGCACGTTCATCCATCATTTTAGTGACTGGTCCCCAAGCAAAATGCTTGACCAACGCAATCAAGATAATAAACGAAATCGCATAAAATAGCAGATCACCAATATATAAACCACTGGCTGCACCAATAACGAAATGTGAAAGCATCTATTGACACCTCCTTTGTAAGAATGTGTTCCGCGGTACGCAGACCGCTTGAGTCACAGAAATTTTTGTTCAATCAAAAAAGGCAGACTTAATGCTGCCTGCAACAATTAGTTTGACATCAACATAAATGAAATGACGATGGCAATAATTGGAAGGGCTTCGATCAAACCAACACCGATAAACATTGTACTACGTAATTGACCGGATAACTCTGGTTGGCGAGCCATACTTTCGATTGTTTTGGAGATAACTTTACCATTACCATAACCTGCGGCAATAGCGGCACCTGCGGCTGTAATAGCTGCTGCAATAAAATTCATAATTAACTTTCCTCCCTAAGGCTTTGTTTGGTTTATTCTTCTACTTCAACTTTCTTCGAAATATAAACCGTGGACAAGGTGACGAATACATAAGCTTGGATACTACCAATGAAGATTGAGAATCCTTGCCAGATCATCTCCAGCGGTAACGCGACAACTGTGGTCACGAGACCGTGAGACTTTGCGACACTGCCGATCAAAGTCAGCAGAACTTCACCGGCAAAGATGTTCCCGTATAGACGGAATGCTAGTGTCAAGAAATTAGTAAATTCCTCTAGGATGTTGATTGGTAGCATAAAGCTGACGGGACGCATATAGGAATTGACCAAATATCCCTTAAACCCGAAGACTGCAACGCCAAAATAATGTGATACCAACAACACCAGCAATGCTAAGGACATTGTCACCATTGGATCAGAAGTTGGCGACTTGATCAATGTCTTACCACCAATAATGACCTGGATCAACAATCCCATTTGGTTGGCAACGAAAATAAACAGAAACAGCACAAAAGCTAATAAATTGAACCGTTTCCCCTGCTCACCGGGAATGTTAGTCGAGACGATACCGTTGGTAAAATCAATGAGCCATTCCAGCACATTTTGCTTGCCCTTTGGTCGTAACGCTAAATTACGCGACAAGAACCAAACTAGACAGAAGACAACTACCATTGCTAGCAATCCTGAAACCACGTTTGTAAGGTTGAAGGTTAGGCCCAAAAACTTTACAACGTAACTCTCTTCATTCACAGAATCTCACCTCTTTTCACAACCGATTTGTTTCTACAGTGTTGTACGGTTAAAACCATATGTAACCCAGAATCACTGCATTCTGAGTGTATCATAGAACTAGACCGCTTTAAAGCACATTTGCAGAAAAGACTTTAGACAATATACGTTGCATACTTATCTAAAATACAATCGTTATAATACCACCAATAGACTAAAAATACAAAACTGATTATGGACATATGCAAGCGTTTTATATCAGTTGAAAGCGAATTAAAGCGCGTACCCACACATTTACAATAAAATTGAATTTATTTTTTATATATAATATCCATAATATCCAAAACGATTAAATAAAAAAAGCCTAACTTGCGTAGCCTTTTTGGCCGTGCAAGTCAAGCTTAAGAGCTGATTATTTAGTACCAAATAAACGATCACCGGCATCGCCTAAGCCAGGCACAATATAACCGTCTTCGTTTAGATGATCATCGAGGCCAGCCACGTAGATATCAACATCAGGGTGTGCTTCTTGTAAAGCCTTGACCCCTTCTGGTGCTGCCACTAAGCCGACAAATTTAATCTGCTTAGCCCCACGCTTTTTCAATGCATCAATGGCCATAATTGCTGAGCCACCAGTGGCAAGCATTGGATCGACCACAAACATTTCACGTTGATCAATATCCGTTGGCATTTTAACGAAGTATTCAACTGGTTTCAAAGTCTTATGATCACGATACATACCGATATGTCCCACTTTTGCTGCGGGAATCAATTCCAAGAAGCCATCGACCATGCCTAAGCCGGCCCGCAAAATCGGCACAATTGCTACCTTTTTACCCGTTAATGATTTTTGCGTGGTTTTAGCAATTGGCGTTTCAACAACGACGTCTTCAGTTGCCATATTGCGTGTCACTTCATAGGCCATCAAAGTCGCGATTTCGTTGACAACTTGTCGGAATTGTTGCGTGCCGACACGCTTGTCGCGAATGATCGTTAATTTGTGTTGGACTAATGGATGGTCAATAACATGTAGTTCTCCCATGATTACGCTCCTCTATTGATTTAGTTGCAGACTGCAGAAAACGGCACACACCAAAAAAATCAGCGTGTCCCGTTTTCCCAATTTGATTACTTATATTCTAGCGGATTATCGTCGCTATGGCTAGTTAAAATTCAAAACTTTTTGCATTGATCGGAAATTGTTCCGTCAGCGCAAAAACTTCTTGCTTAACTTCGGCCAAAGCAGCTGGATCTTCACGTTGTTCAATTGCCTTTAAAATCAGCCGTGCAACTTGCTTAGCTTCAGTTTCCTTCATACCGCGGGTTGTAATTGCTGGTGTTCCAACGCGAATGCCACTGGTCCGGAATGGGCCGTTTTGCTCGCCAGGAATCGTATTTTTATTCACAGTAATACTAACAGTATCCAATAGATCCTGTACATCGCGGCCGGTTAGTCCAAATGGTGTGATGTCCAATAACATTAAATGATTATCAGTCCCACCAGAAATAATTTTAACCCGGTCATCAGCGTTGAAGACTTCAGCCATGGCTTTTGCGTTAGCAATAATTTGCTTGGCGTAATCTTTAAAAGCTGGTTGCAACGCTTCCTTAAGCGCAATTGCTTTACCGGCAATCACATGTTCCAGTGGCCCGCCTTGAATGCCAGGAAAAACAGCAGAATTGATTGCTTTAGCGTATTCGGCTTTAGCTAAAATCAACCCGCCACGTGGTCCGCGCAATGTTTTATGGGTCGTTGTCGTGACAATGTCAGCATATGGTACTGGGCTTTGGTGCAGGCCTGCGGCAACTAAGCCAGCAATGTGCGCCATATCCACCATTAAATAAGCACCAACTTCATCAGCTATTTCACGAAATTGCTTAAAATCAATTTCACGACTATACGCAGATGCACCAGCAACAATCAGCTTAGGCTGGAAATCATGGGCTAACTGCCGAACCGCCGCAAAATCGATTCGGCCAGTTTCAGCGTCAACGCCATAACTTTTGAAGTCGTAAGTTTGACCGCTAAAGCTCATTGGCGCACCATGCGTCAAATGTCCACCTTCAGCTAAGCTCATACCGATGACACGATCACCAGGTTCAAGTAATGCTGAGTAAGCTGCCATATTCGCACCAGAACCTGAATGAGGTTGGACGTTAGCGTATTCGGCACCAAATAATTCCTTAGCCCGATCAATTGCCAACTGTTCAATAACATCAATGTATTCACAGCCGCCGTAAAAACGGTGCTTAGGGTAGCCCTCGGCGTATTTATTAGTTAGAACACTGCCTTGCGCCGCCCGCACTGCATCAGACACAATGTTTTCGGATGCGATCAATTCAATATTATGTTCCTGTCGCTGTTCTTCTTCATGAATTGCCTGCCAAACTTCTTGATCATCAACGTGAAAATCCATGCACATCGTCCTTCCAGAACTATTATTTGCTTGCTTTCAATAAGGCATGCCCGCCCTACCGAATATGCCGATTATACCATAGAAAAAAGGCGCCGCAAAAGACGAATCGCATCAATCGTCTGCAGCACCTTCGCTAACTTAGGTTATCATTTTTGGACAAAATATTGTTGACCAGCTGATTTAGCTACCCGATTCATGTAAGCAACACCTAAACCGACAGCTGGGAATTCTTCCGCAAAAATAAATTTAACTTCTGGTAATTGATCATAGTGCCGCAACCCATCAAATAAACGCTGACTAGCTGTAACAATCGAATCGCCTAATGAGAAACGATAATCAGCTGCTAGTACTGGAAATTTAGCCAACACCTGATCGGTGGCCATTAAGCCAAATGGTTCACCTTGTGCCCGCGCCCAGCTAGCCGCCGCTTTAAAATCAGCTGCTGCAGTCACATAAACTTGAGCGTTTGGCGCGTAATGTTTATATTTCATCCCAGGTGCCTTAGGAATTTCATCCGGTTTAACTTTATGGTGGTCAGCATCAATTGACCCAATCACCGCTTCAATATCTTCTTTGGTGACTGCACCCGGCCGTAAAATAGTTGGCGTTGGCGTACTAAGATCGATCACCGTGGACTCCAAGCCAACACCAGTAGGACCATCGTCGACAACACCGGCAATTTTACCAGTAAGATCGTGCAACACATGCGCCGCTAACGTTGGACTGGGTTTACCGGACGTATTGGCCGATGGACCCACAATTGGTCGCCCTAATTGCTTAATTAAATCCAAGGTCACTTGATTACGCGGATTACGAAATGCCGCTGTATTCAAGCCGCCGGTAACCGTTTTGGCAAAAGCGCCTGGCTTTAAGGGCAGAATAATTGTCAATGACCCTGGCCAAAATGCTTGCGTTAACTTTTCTGCAGTCACTGGAAAGTCGGCTACGTACTGCTTAACTGTTGCCACATCTGCTACGTGAACAATCAACGGATTATCACTAGGCCGCCCCTTTGCCTGATAAACTTTTTTAACGGCCGCTTCATTCGTTGCGTCGGCGCCTAAGCCATAAACCGTTTCCGTGGGAAAAGCCACCAATTCACCTGCGGCTAATTCAGCTGCAGCCGCTGCTAACTGATCTGGTTGAAAAACTTTTGTTTGCAACGTACTTCCTTCTTTCAATTTAAAATTTAAGCTGGAGCATCCGCTCATGACCAGCTAAATCTTGCCGAAATGCCACTTGACTGTCAGGCAATAGCTGCGCCGCCAGTTTAGTTAACGCTGGCCGTTGTTGATAGCCGAATTCGCCGAAAAACTGACCGCTAGCCCTTAAATGCTGCGGCAAGCCAGTTAAAATGCGCCGATAAATGGCTAAACCAGCCTCTGCCGCAAACAGCGCTGTTGCTGGTTCATGTGCCAATACGCTGGCATCCATGACTGAGCGCTCACTTGGTGCAATATACGGTGGGTTGCTGACAATGACGTCAAACTGTTCTGCTTGTAACGCCGCAAAAACATCACTTTGCTGAAATTTAATATCTGCACCTAATTGTTGCGCGTTTTCCGTGGCCACGGCTAGTGCAGCAGCCGAAATATCACTGGCCCACACCTGCCATTGTGGTTGTGCCAACTTTAGACTAATCGCAATGGCCCCACTACCAGTACCAAGATCCAGCACTTTCAGAGGTTGCGCTGGTAGTTCATTTAGCGCCCACTCAACTAATTCCTCGGTTTCTGGCCGCGGAATCAACGTCGCCGGTGTCACCTTGAATTCATGACCATAAAAAGGGGCGTGGCCAATAATATATTGAGCGGGTTCATTTTGAGCCATCCGCTGGACATCGCTTTGAAATTGCCGCCACATTGCAGATGGCATTGGTTCACGATAACGCATTAATAGTTGCGTGTTGGTCCAATTCTGCCGTTCCAGTAATAAAAAGCGCCCAGCATCTTCTTGCTGATGCTGTTTTAAAAAAATAGAGGCCCAACGCAAGGCCTCAAAAAATGTCGGATCAGTCATTTTGGAGCTGCTCTAACTTGGAAGTTTGCTCATGTAAGATCAAAGCATCGATGATATCCTCTAATTCGCCATTCATGATGCGATCAAGCTTATTTAGCGTCAAGCCAATTCGATGATCGGTCACCCGATTTTGCGGATAATTATATGTCCGAATTCGTTCTGAACGATCACCGGTACCAACTGACTGCTTACGGTTTTCATCATATTCATTTTGATTTTGGCTTTCATAGTAGTCATACACCCGGGTACGCAAAATCTGCATTGCCTTTTCCCGGTTTTGTTGCTGTGAACGCTGATCCTGCATTGCAACCACGATCCCAGTTGGTAAATGGGTCATCCGAACAGCTGATGAGGTTTTATTAATATGCTGACCACCGGCACCAGAAGAACGATAAACGTCGGTGCGGATATCCTTAGGGTCGATATCCAAATCGACAGCATCGTATTCTGGCATAACGGCAACGGTTGCCGTTGAAGTATGGACTCGGCCTTGTGACTCAGTCTGGGGAACGCGCTGAACACGGTGAGCACCGTTTTCAAATTTCAATTTTGAATAAACACTATCACCGGAAATCATGATAACAACACTTTTAAAACCGCCGACTTCGGTTGGTGTTTCGTCGACCGTTTCAACAGTCCAGCCTTGTTTTTCTGCGTAGCGCATGTACATATTCAATAAATCGCCTGCAAATAAGCTTGCTTCATCACCACCAGCAGCGCCACGAATTTCCATGACGATATTTTTATCATCGTTGGGATCCGTTGGCAACATTAACAGTGTCATTTCATGCTCTAATTTTTCTTTTTCAGTATTTAATTCAGCTAAGTCCTGCTTAACCATGGCATCCATTTCCGGATCTAACTTTTCACGCAGCATCGTGTCGTTTTCTTTGATCTGCTCAACGATATCCTTGTAATGGTTATACTTCTCCGTGGTTTCGCGGATCTCGCCTTCTTCTTTTGACAACTTCATAAAGCGTGGTGTGTCGTTGATAACTTCAGGATCGGACAGCAAACCTTCCAATTCTTCATGACGATCAACCACTGTTTGCAATTGTTCAAACATTTCGTCCATGATTAGTTCCTTTCATAAGCTAGAGTTAGTTTTTATAGTTTTGTGTGTCTATAACGCTTGGTTAGTGAAATAGGCTTAGATGCCTAACGCCGCAGACCAAAACATAAGCGTTTTTCACGCAAACGCCTTATTTCAATTGGCTTAGATCAGGATGGAAATAATGCTTACGACAAACTGGGTAGTAAGCTTCATTGCCCCCGATTTCGATTTGCTCGCCTTCATAGACAGGCTTACCGTTGGCGACGCGCATGTTCATCAATGCTTTTTTGTTACAGAACCAGCAGATCGTTTTGATTTCCACAATTTTATCCGCATACAACAGTAAGTACTTTGAACCTTCAAATAATTCGTTACGGAAATCGTTTTTCAAACCGTAAGTCATCACTGGAATATTCAACTCATCAACGATTTTAGCGATTTCCAACACGTGATGTTTCTGTAAAAATTGCGCTTCATCAATTAAAACACAAGCAGCGCCAGGATTCTCTTTCTTGACTACATCACAAATATTCGTTTCAGCAAAAATCGGCAGTGCTTGCCGCCGTAAACCGATCCGGCTAGACACATAACCGATTTCATCGCGATCATCTAACCCTGAGGTCATGATGATCACGGATTTATTCTGCTCCTCGTAATTATGGGCGACCTTTAAAATATCGATCGTTTTGCCGCTATTCATCGCACCATAATGAAAAAACAACTGGGCCATCCTTGTTCTTACCCCTTTTCATTGACATTCTTATTCAGTATAATCGATTTTAGTGAAAAATTCATCTGCAAATTGCCGCGTCTAGTTACTTTAAACTATTTTATTAGTCGAAGCAATGTTTTCAGAAAGGCTACACCACTAAGTTGTGGTATGCTCAAGTTAACTATTCAAATCAAAGGGGCTCATTATGTCATTAAAAAGTTCATTTGCCGCAACTGCTGGCCGTTCAGCTTATTGGTTTCTGCACACGTTTATGAAAGGCGGTAGCTCGCTACCTGGTAAAATAACCAACCGCCTTGATCCAGATATTTTGGCCACGTTAGGCCGCGACTATGAAGTTGTGATCATTACTGGTACCAATGGTAAAACGCTAACCACCGCTTTAACCGTTAAAGTGCTCCAGGCTAAATACAGTGATATTCTAACTAATCCTACTGGCTCAAACATGAAACAAGGCATCATCACCGCTTTTTTGACACATAAGCGTGGTCGCTCGGGTAAGCAGATCGCTGTTTTAGAAGTTGATGAAGCCAATGTGATCGAAGTCACTAAATACATTAAACCAACTGCCTTTGTGTTCACCAATATTTTCCGTGATCAAATGGATCGTTATGGTGAATTATATACGACTTACCAAAAAATTCTTGACGGTGTAGCGAATGCACCAGATGCTACCATTATTGCTAATGGCGACGCGCCAATTTTTCATTCGCGGCAGTTACCAAACCCCTTCATTTATTATGGTTTTGATCACCAAGCAGATACTGAAATGAAGGCCGAATACAATACCGACGGCGTTCTATGCCCTGTCTGCAATCATATTTTACATTACAAATCTTTGGTGTATAGCAATTTAGGTAAATATTATTGTCCTAATTGCGGCTTTGCGCGGCCGGAACTGCAACACCGCGTGACTGAGCTAACCGAACAAACCCCAACTAGTTCTAGTTTTGTGATCGATGGTCAGCCAATCAAATTAAACATCGGTGGCACCTATAATATTTATAATGCCCTAGCCGCCTATAGCGTTGGCCGTTACTTTGGCATTGAACCCACTGCTATCGCCCAAGCGTTAGATGCGGATGAAAAGATTTTTGGCCGCCAAGAAGTGATTCAAGTTGGTGACAAAGCGGTGACGTTGATCTTAGTCAAAAATCCAGTTGGCCTGAACCAGGTTTTTGATTTGATTCGCTTGAACCAGCAACCTTTTTCCCTAGTCACGTTACTCAACGCCAATTACGCTGATGGTATCGACACCAGCTGGATCTGGGATGGTAAGTTTGAACAAATGGCTACGCAGCCGATTCCTAGCTTTATTGCCGGTGGTGAACGGGTCAACGATATTGCCTTTCGCTGGCAAGTTGCTGGCGTACCGGAGGAAAAGTTATACCAGATCAAGGATTTAAGTGACGTTGCGGAGAAGATCAAAACGCTACCAACGCAACAAGTTTATGTGCTAGCCACCTATACTGCCGTTTTACAGCTGCGTGAAAAATTTGCCGCGCAAGGCTTTATTGCCGCCGCCAACCGGAAACACTAATTTAATTGCAGTAACGCAAATAAGCCTGTCTCAGCTTTTCAAAAGTTGAGCAGGCTATTTGTTTGGCGCTAATTTTTGTGTAAATGTACCTAAAAAGAGCTAGATGCCCTTTTAGTTCCTTACTAATTTAATGAAGTAGCGTCACTAAGTGTTTCGTTTGTATATCCAACTAATGGTTGAAATAATTTGATCCACGCTTAGTCATTGGCCACAACAATAAATCATTGCGCTGTATAACCACCATCAACGACAAATTCGGCACCGGTGGCAAATTTTGCTTCATCTGAAGCTAAGAACAAGCACATATTGGCAATATCCAACGGTTCACCTAAATGCCCCATTGGCGTTAATTGTTCCTCGTGGGTTACAACATCGGGCGCACAATCAACTAACGGCGTGTGAATATAACCAGGGTGCACCGTATTGACCCGGACATTATAACCTTCCTTGGCCGCGTACAACGCTGCTGACTTCGAGAATAAGCGCACGCCACCTTTACTGGCATTGTATGCCGCTAGCATGGGTTCGCCAATAAAGCCTTCGATTGATGACATATTAATGATTGAACCACCATGTTCCTTCATCGCAATCATCGCGTACTTAGTTCCAAAGAAAACACCGTCTAAATTGATGGCCTGCAATTTGCGCCATTCTTCTGCGGTTGTGTGTTCAACGTCCTTAAAAAAACAGATACCAGCATTGTTAACTAAAATATCTAACTTACCGAACTTGTCTTGTACCGCCTTAATAATTTGTGGCCACTGCTTGTCGTCACCAGTATCTTGGGTTAGAAAAATAATGTCATCTGGTGCATTAACCGTCGCTACCGCTTGCTCACCTAGATCAGCGTGCCGACCTGTGATCACGACTTTGGCGCCTTCTTCAATAAAGCGTTGTGCACAGCCAAGGCCAATACCTTTCGTACCACCGGTGATCAATGCCACTTTACCTGCTAAACGACCTGTCATATAATTGCCTCCCAAATATTTTTTAGTTCGAACAATTATATTTTAGTCCTTTTTCACGTAAATGAAAGCGTTTTATTAAAAATAATCAAAAAAAGCGACTGCACGCAGCCGCTCAATCCGTTCTCTATGCCTTTACACCAGGCTCAGAAGCAATAATTTGTAGATCACCGGACAATTGCCACTTTTTGACCGCAAATGGTAGTAGACAATGTTGGCCTTTAGTTAATGGATAACTTTGTCCGTCAACTGTGAGTGTCCCCTGACCAGCTAAAACTGACACTAACGTATACGGTGCGGTTTGGCGGGTCAATTCTAATTCACCCTTAACTTGCCATTCGTAAACAGTAAAATACGGCGCCTTAACGAAAGTGGTCACTTTTGAATCGCCAAATTGTTGACTAGTAATGTCTAATTTGGGTGCAACAAACGGAACCGTTGTGGTATCAATTGATTGTTGAATATGCAGTTCACGCTTTTTACCCGTTTTGGCATCGACACGATCGTAGTCATATAACCGATACGTGGTATCACTACTTTGTTGTGTTTCTAACGCCATAATGCCCTTACCTAGTGCATGGATCGTGCCACTAGGAACGTAGAAAAAGTCGCCGGCTTTAACTGGTACGTGGCGGAACAAACCTTGCCAATTTTCTGAATGGATCATATCCGCTAATTCTGCTTCATTTTTTGCATTGTGACCATAAATCAGTTCTGCACCAGGATCAGCCGCAATAATATACCAGCATTCAGTTTTACCTAGTTCATGTTCATGCTCAGCGGCATAGTCATCGTCGGGATGCACTTGCACCGATAAATCAGCCTCAGCGTCTAGAATCTTAGTCAGTAACGGAAAGACATCACCTTTTGCGTTACCGAAAACATCGCGGTGGTCACGCCAAACTTCAATCAACGTTTGGCCGGCGTAAGGGCCATTTGCCACTGTGCTAGGACCATGGGGATGCGCCGAGATCGCCCAACACTCGCCAGTGCGGTCGCTGGGTAGCGTATAGCCAAATGCGTCATGTAATTTAGTGCCGCCCCAGATTTTTTCTTGAAAATATGGCTGTAAGAAATAAGGTTCTGCCAAAAAAATCACTCCTCTTTTCACTTAAATGCTCGTTAATAGTTTACCGCTTTCAGCTATGAGAGTACAGCCTTAATCCCCTGCGCCGCTGTTTCCTGTAAATACGTCGCCACGATCTGATCACGACGCGCTAAATAAGCAGTATTGGGTGCAGTGGGATGAATCCGATTAGATAGGAAAACAAACGCATTATGCGTCGAACCATCAAGCAAAATAAAATGACCAACAAAACCAGTATGATAAAGCACGGCATGACCGTCACTGGCCCGTAACAGCTGCCAACCTAGACTACGACCACCGCCAAAACCAGTATAATCTTGATACAGGCTCGCAATTGTTGCTGGCTTAATTGGCGGCTGACTAACCGTAAAGTCACCAAGCATAAAGCGACTAAATTGGAGCAAATCAGCTAAATCAGAAAATAAACCAGCTGAGGCGCAATGCTCACCTAAAATATAGGCTTTTGGATCGTGGACGACTCCTTGAATCAGGCCACGACCAGCAGGCTCAAAACTAGCTGGCACGCAGCGCGCTTTTTCCGGAGCAAAGGTCATGGTGTTTAACTGAAGTGGTCGCAAAACTTCACGAGTCAGCGCAGTTTGGACAGGTAATTTCAATAACCGTTCGATCACCCAGCCTAGGTAGATAAGGCCAGTGTCACTGTAAACCACTTTACGGCAAAAATCAGCCCCCACTTGTAACCCTAGCAACGCCTTGGTCAAGGCTGGTGCTGCCAGTTGATTACGATGGGGAATATATCCGGTGATGCCGGAAGTGTGGGTCAATAAATGGCGTAACGTTACTCGGTTATCACCAAACTCAGGTAGATATTTTTGCACTGGATCAGTGATGGCTAAGCGTCCTTGCTCTTGTAATTTTAAAATTAGCGTGGTCGTAGCAACAACCTTGGTCAGCGAGGCCAAATCATACAATTGACCAAACTGTAAGTTGTGCTTTTCTGGTACTAATTGACTAGCACCAAAATAATTAGACCAGGTTTGTTGGCCGTGAATAAAGCCGTAGCTGACGCCTGGCACGACTTGGTCAGTGACTAGTGCACGAATTTTTTGTTCCGTTTGTGAATACACATACTCAGCTCCAATAAAAAAAGCAAAGGCCAGAAACACCTTTGCTTTTACTATAACGCAATTACGAAACAATATTACCGGAAAATTGACTATTGTACAAATCAGCATAAAAACCATTTTTGTCCATTAATTGATCGTGAGTCCCAGTTTCGATCACATCACCATGATCCATAACAATAATGTTGTCGGCATCACGAATCGTTGACAAGCGATGCGCGACGACAAAACTAGTCCGATTGGCCAATAACCGTTCCATAGCGTGCTGAATATGAACTTCAGTCCGTGTATCGACCGAGCTAGTTGCTTCATCTAAGATCAGAATTTCTGGATCCGCAACAAATGCCCGCGCAATCGTCACTAACTGCCGTTGCCCTTGGGAAATATTTGACGCCGCTTCATTCAGCACCGTGTCATAGCCGTTAGGTAACCGACGAACAAATTCATCCACGTGGGCAGCTTTAGCCGCAGCCATAATCTCTTCACGCGTCGCATCTTCACGGCCGTATTTCAGATTATCATAGATTGTGCCCGTAAACAGCCAAGTATCCTGTAAGACCATGGCAAAATGCTGCCGCAACGCTTCACGGCCTAATTGACGCGTATCAACGCCATTCAAGCGAATCGTACCGCCACTGACATCGTAAAAGCGCTCCAGTAGATTGATAATTGTCGTTTTACCGGCACCAGTTGGTCCAACAATTGCGACTCGCTGGCCTTTTTGCACCTGTAAATTGTAGTCGTTCATCAACAATTCACCTTGATTATAGCCAAATTGCACATGATCAAAGTCAATAAAGCTACCAGTTGCTTGTACTTGTGGCTTTTCAGTCGGATCAGGACTCATTTCTGGTTCGTCCAGCAGCGCAAAAATCCGTTCCGCGGAAGCAATTGTTGATTGGATCGTGTTCATTAAATTGGCCAGCTGTGAAATTGGCTGAGAAAATTGGTTCATGTACTGTAAGAAGGCCTGTACATTCCCTAATGTAACCGCACCGTGCGTGACCTGAATGCCACCAATAATAGCAACAAAGACATAGCCAATATTATTGAGAAAAATCATTAATGGCATAATGATTCCAGAAATAAACTGTGCTTTCCAAGCGGCGCGATAATAATTCGTATTTTGCTCTTCGAAGGCTTCAATAGCAGAAGCTTCCTTATTAAAACTCTTCAGCACTACGTGACCACTATAGTTTTCTTCGACTTGATTATTTAATAAGCCTAAGCTACTCTGTTGTGCAGCAAAGAAACGCTGTGACCGCGGTGCAATCACGCCAACGATAACTAAGCTTAACGGAATTGTGATCAGCGCAATCAACGTCAATTTCCAACTGATCGTCAACATCATCCAGATCGTCCCAATGAAGGTCACGGTACTGGTGACGGCTTGAGTTAAGCTTTGCTGCAACGTACTGGCAATATTATCCATATCGTTAACAGCGCGTGACATGATATCACCGTTACTGTGCGTATCGTAATAATTGATTGGTACCCGCTGCATTTTTTCCTTAAATTCGCGGCGTAATTGATACACCGTTTGTTGAGAAACACGGGTCATAATAAACTGCTGGAAAAAGTTAAACAACGCTGAAGCCAGATACATTAGTACAACAATAAGGATGATCTGCTTGATTTTATCAAAGTCGATCGGCAACTTACTGACCGTTTCGCCAGCCTTTTTCATTGCTTCGCCTTGCATGATCCCTTTATAAATTTCCGTCGTGGCTTCACCGAGAATTTTCGGCGTCCGAATTTGGAAAATAACTGAGGTTACCGCTAAAATCAAGACGACGACTATCGCAAATAGGCGATTCGACATATACCGTAATAAACGTGCAGTCGTCCGCCAGAAGTGTTGTGGCTTTTCGACTAAACCAGCGTGATTACCGGGGCCGTGACCACCCATTGGCGGCCGTGTTGGCGTACTTTTACTCATATTATTCCGCCTCCCCATCTTTTAGCTGTGATGCAATGATTTCTTGATAAACGGCATTATCAGCCTTTAACTGTGCATGCGTTCCTTTACCAACTAACCGACCATTATCCAAAACTAAAATAAGATCCGCGTCAGCGACCGTTGCGATCCGCTGAGCAACAATGATCACGATTCGGTTTTGAATACGACTGTCTTCACGTAACTCAGCCCGTAATTGAGAATCTGTTTTGAAATCCAATGCAGAGAAGGAGTCATCAAAGACATAAACAGCGGCGTCCTTGACCAAAGCGCGTGCAATGGCTAAACGTTGGCGTTGTCCCCCAGAGAAGTTACCGCCACCTTGTTCAACATGCGTATCTAACCCAGCATCAGCAGTGATAAAATCGTCAGCACGCGCAATTTTTAGTGCGCGCCAAATAGCTTCATCGCTAGCGTTAGGATCGCCATACTGCATATTTTCACGCACGGTCCCAGTGAAGAGAATCGCCGTCTGCGGCACAAACGATACGGCTTCACGCAAGTCATGCTGACTATAATCACGAATATCGGTACCATTTAGACTGATCTGGCCAGCCTCCACATCGTAAAAACGCGGCAATAAGCTGACCAGCGACGTTTTACCCGAGCCAGTCCCCCCGATGATCGCCACTGTTTGGCCACTTTTAGCCTGGAAGTCAATATCGACTAGCGCACGATTTTCCGCACCACGGTAACGATAATCAACGTGATCAAAAGTTAATTCACTATGATCTAGATCCGCTGGTAAGGCAGCTGGCTTAGGTTGATCCTTAATTTTCGAATCTAAGGACAAAACTTCTTGGATTCGCAAGGCTGAAGCTTGGGCCCGTGGGATTAAAACAAATACCATTGATAGCATCATAAAGCTCATCAGAATTTGCATTGCGTAGGTCAAAAACGCAATCAAATTACCAACTGGCATCGAGAAATCAGCAATCAATTGGGCGCCAAACCAAGTAATCCCAACGTTAGTCGCACTCATCATCAAAGTCATGATTGGGAACATCACAGCCATGATACTGAATACTTTAATGGCGTTGTGGGTGTAATCTTGGTTAGCACCTTCAAAACGTTCTTGTTCAAATTTATCGCGGCGGAACGCACGAATAACCCGTACGCCGGTTAAACCTTCGCGAAAAACCAGATTAATTTTATCAGTTTTGGTCTGCATTGCTCGGAATAATGGAACCGCAAACCACATTACGATACCAATAAAAATCGCCATTAACGGCAAAATAACTAAGAAAATTAAGGTTAGCCGCTGGTTTTTACTATAGGCCAGCACACTAGCACCAACCAACATAATTGGTGCCATGATCATCATGCGCAACGCCATCATCGCCACATTTTGAATTTGGACGACGTCATTAGTTGTCCGCGTGATCAGTGATGAAGTTTCAACCTGATCAAATTCATCATTGGAGAAGTTGATCACCTTACGATAAATATCTGAGCGCAATTGCTGGCCCAGATGTTGTGACGTGCGCGCTGCCAAAAAGACATTCCCGACGGCAGCTAATACACTTAAAAGCGCAAAACCAACCATTTCTGCACCAACACGCCAAATATAGTTGATATCGCCTTTAGCAACCCCGTTATTGACGATATTAGCAGTTAAACTTGGTAGATTCAGGCTACTGATGACCTGCACGATCATAAATAAGAACGCTCCAGTAACAGCCCAAACCGACATTCGACCACGTGCTATTTTAAGCATCTATTTCACTTCTTTCCAGTTTACAAAATTAGTTGGCTAATTGATCGCCACACCGTGTTCAAGCCAATCTAAAGTTTGTTCAAATTCTTGATCTAATTGTGCCACAGTAATTTTCTCACCGTGTTGCTGGCGTAAATAATACGAACCCAGCGTTTGAAATAGTGCTGACATCAGAATATGGGTCAATATGCTCAATTCATGTTTGGTTGAAATCTTCAATCGCGAAAAATCAACAGCAGTATAATAATCAGCATGTCCGTGGCGCCGGTGGACTTTTTGCGTATCTGCTGAAACTTTGCGACTGTTCTTATAGGTCATGTTCAAAAACATGTTTTTATAAAATGCCGCATTCGGTCCGACAATGATTTCTGTGGTCATTGCTTTGAAGTAATGGCGAAAAGCCGCAAATAAATCGCCATCAGCAACTTGTAAACTATCAATTAAAGAATTATGCGCTTGTTTATGCAAGTAATCAGCATAATAATAATAGAGGTCTTCCTTATCCGCAAAGTATTGGTAGAAGCTTCCCCGCGGGATTTCGGCGGTGGCAATAATTTTACTGATCGAGGCCTCATGCAGCGGTACACGCGAAAATTCCTGTTGTGCCGCGTCAATTAGGCGCTGTTGCTTAGCCTGCGATAAGTTAAAAAAAGTACGCGTTGGCATTTTTATCCTCCTTAGATAGTTGAATTTTATTTTATGACACGCTGTCGTTTATATGACAGTTTGTCATTATAGAAGGTTTTAGCTGAAAAAGCAAGCTAGACGTTTGGCAAGTATAAAAGTAAGATTCGTGCTATTATTGGATTACTTATATTTCGTGAGGTGACTACTTATTAAATCAAAACAATCTAATTGGGCGACAATTCGCCATATTGGTTATTTCTGCCTATTACTTTTAGCCGAGCAATTACCACTAACTGGCTTAAGCTTAGCTAGTGTCGTAACCGGCACCCAAACTACATTAACGTACGTTCTGGGCAGCCTTTTCTTGATTATCGCGGTGCTGATGACAATTTTATTTTGGCAGGTCTACCATAAGGCCGTCGCTGACAATCACTTTGAATTTCAGCAGCGCTTGCAAAAACATGATTGGCTACTGATTGGCGCCGGCTTCATTATTATGTTGCTGATCAATGCAGCTACCCTTCCTTTTGTCAAAAGTAGCGGTAACAGCAACGTTGATAGTTTGACTAGTCTGCTACAAAGTTTTACCTTCTTCATGTTGATCTTTGTTGCCTTTATTGGTCCAATTCTAGAAGAAGTCCTGTTTCGTGGCTTATTTCTTAATTGGTTCTTTCCGCACCAACGTATGCTCAGTATCATCTTGAGCTCATTGATTTTTGGTACCTTTCACGTTGACTTTACCAGTGGCCAAATCGATCCAATTTATTGGCTATCAAAGGTACTGTTAGGCTTGGTGCTGGCCTTAGTTTACAATCACACAAAAAATTTAAAAGCATCGATCATCTTGCACATTCTCAATAATACGTTGGCTGCATTCGTTTAATCCATCATTATGCAAGGCGCTATTGTCCTTATAGATTATTCTGGCCAATCATAGTAAAAATAGAATTAGTCGCTTCAATGCCGCTATCCGTGCCAAATGAATCCAATAGCGCACAACTTTATTTTAAGGCTGAATTTTCATTTGACGGCGCAACTGTTTTTCATGGCTCGCTTAACTGATTATTAAAAAAGACTTGACCGTAATGCTAAGTTCCGGTAAGATTATATATGTTCCAAATATTGATCTTGCCCGTTGGTCAAATTGGTTAAGACGTCGCCCTCTCAAGGCGGAGTTACGGGTTCGATCCCCGTACGGGCGATAATATAAGACTTTGGCAAAAAATAGAGATATAAAAACCCCGACATAACGGGGTTTTTATTTTGGAATAAACTATAAAAAACTATATAAAACGATGCTATTGAGAACACTTTGAGAACCGTTTATAAATTCTCCTTCTATAATATATTCAATTTAGTGCAAAAAAATAAGCCACCATCTCGGCTAAGAGATAGTGGCTTATTTTAAATCGATAGTACAGGACTGATTTTTTTAGCGATTAAAGCCTATTGTATCAGCATTCTAAGCCGTTTCAATTAACATGACTATCCATATTTTTTGGGTAAAATTAGGTTAAAAAAATGGCTCTATACTTTATCCTGTTGATAGATTGCTCAAAGTGGTAATCTATTAGCG
>NZ_RHOF01000055.1 GCF_003946445.1 Loigolactobacillus jiayinensis
TGTGAGCCTGTTTTTTGGCTCACTCCTTTGTGTTTTTTGATTCTAGGTTTTGACCTCGTACAGTGGCGCCTCTTTTAAACCTCTTTTATAAACCTCTTTTAAACCTCTTTTAGACCCCTTTTTAGCCTTACTCTCCCAAGGCTTATAGAAGTTTATCAACGAGGTTTTGTCTGTTTATCAACGAGGTTTTGTCTGTTTATCAACGAGGTTTTGTCTGTTTATCAACGAGGTTTTGTCTGTTTATCAACGAGGTTTTGTCTGTTTATCAACGAGGTTTTTAATGGTGATCGTTGATAAACAATCGTTGATTTTATATAATAGTTGTGGAGGTGTGATTATGAGCAATGAACTTATAAAATATGATCCTGAACTTAATACCATTCCGTTACGTAAATTCACCCCTATTGAAATGAATCTATTTTTTTCAATTATTTCTCGTATGCGTGATAAGGGAGATCAGACAGTTAGATTTTCTTTTGAACAACTTAAAGATTTGAGCAACTATAAACCGACTGCAAATAATCGCTTTGAAGATGATATTCAAAGAACTTATGAAAAGTTAATGGGGCTTCATTTTGGAAGACGTAGTAAATCTGGATTAAATAGAGAAATGTTTGTTATGTTTACTAAATTCAGAATTGTTGGTGAAGCTGATTCTCCTTATATAGACATTGAAGTATATAAAGATGCTTTGCCACTTCTTAATAATTTAGACACGTGGGTTAGATATGCTTTAGCGGAATTTAGAGATCTTCGAAGCAGTTATGCTAAAACCGCTTTTAGATTGTTAAAAGGTTTCAGAACAACCGGTTATGCTTTTTTATCAAAAGAAGATTTTTTTGAGTTACTTGATATTCCTAAAAGTTATTGGAAAAAACCGGGAGACGTTGATAGATACGTTCTTAAACCAATCAGAGAAGAATTGACCCCTCTTTTTAGAGGCCTAACTGTTCGAAAGAAATATGGTAAAGGCCGCGGGAAACCAGTGATTGGGTATTCTTTTACTTGGAAGCCTGAAAAGAAAGACGCTAACGACTTCTCACAAGGTCAATTTCAAGATGAACGTCAAAAACTCTTTAACATTCAGCATAATGGTGAATTAACAGAACAGGAAAAATGGCGTGCCATTGATAAAGTTAAGGGGTTAACTCTAGGTTCTACTGAAAAGCAAGCATTGGCTGTCAAACAAGCCGAACATGATAAAAAAATAAGAGATCAAGCACGACAAGAAGCACTTGCTGAACTCCGAAAGGAGCTTGGAAATAATGCCTAAAACTATTAGAGAACTTGCTGATGAATTGAAGGTCTCTAAACAAACTATTCAATATCACTACCAAAGACTACCAACAAAGAACCAACAAAAAGATAGTCAAGGTACAAACATGATTAGCCTTACAGCTGAAAGGATTATTAGGGACAAGGTAGCAAAGCCTTTGGTAGCAAAAGATCAACAAATAGGTAGCAAAAAAGCGACAAAGACTAGCAAAAAAAATAATGAGCTAATTGCTACTCTAAGAAAAGAGGTAGCAGATTTAAAGTCTCAACGTGACAAACAGCTTGCGACCAAAGACCAGCAAATAAGTAGCAAAGACAGACAAATAGATCATTTAACAAAACTAATAGACCAACAACAACAATTACAATTAGCAACAGTAGCAGAAGATCGCCATTTGAAAGAACGCCTACGAAAATTAGATGGCCCAGTTGAAGATCTTGAAAGTATAGAAAAAAGCCAAGTTGCAAAAACTGATGGTGCAAAAAAACAGGCAGCTAAAAATATAACTAATAAAAAATGGTGGCATTTTTGGTAATCGAATAATTATCGTAAATATGTACTAGAAAAGAGCATACAAATTATGGAGGGTCTGTACTAGAATTTCGGACAGAAACATAAGAGAATTGATTTATCCGAAAGGAGTCCTCAAAATGACCTATTCACGCAATCGCTACGACCAAGATTTTAAGAAAAATGCGGTACGTTTGAGTTTTAACTCTTCCAAACCAGTTAAAATCATTGCCTCCGAACTTGGTGTTCCTGAAAGTGC
Organism: Loigolactobacillus jiayinensis; assembly: GCF_003946445.1. GTDB lineage: Bacteria > Bacillota > Bacilli > Lactobacillales > Lactobacillaceae > Loigolactobacillus > Loigolactobacillus jiayinensis. The sequence continues at coordinate 2,046 of NZ_RHOF01000055.1, forward strand.
CCTGTATCGTTGGCGGAAGCTATATACCGAAGATGGAAAGCAAACGCCGTTTGCTTCTTTAGAAGCTGAGAACCGTGCCTTAAAACGTGAAAATGCCGAATTAGCATTGGAGCGTGATATGTTAAAAAAAGCCGCCGCCTACTTTGCCAGTCTCCAGAAGGAACCCTGGTCTTTCCTCGTGAACCACTATTGACAATCACTGGACCACTTGAGCAAGCGCAATTACTTGAAACGCTCGTCTTAAATATCGTCAATCACCAATCACTGATTGCCACTAAAGCTCGTCGACTGAGTTATGCCGCGGCAGGACGTCCAATTATGGAATTCGGTGCGCGCCGTGCGCAAGGCCCGGACAGCGCACTTTACGGCACCCGGGCAGCCATTATTGGTGGCGCCAATAGTACTTCAAACGTTCTCGCTGCGAAGCTGTTTGATATTCCCGTTGCTAGTACCATGGCCCACAGTCGGATTGAAGCTTTCCCAGATGAACTAACGGCGTTTCGCAAGTGGACCGAACAATATCCTGACAATAGTGCGCTACTAGTCGATACTTATGATGTGCTTAACTCTGGGATTCCTAACGCGGTGACGGTCTTTAAGGAGCTACGAGCAGCTGGGCATGAACCCGTCGGTATTCGAATCGATTCGGGGGACGTCACGACTTTATCACAAGCTGCCCGGACACAATTGGACGCGGCTGGCTTTCCCAATGCAAAAATCACTATTTCTAACGCATTGGATGAACACATCATTACCTCGCTGTTGCACGAAGGCGCACCGATCGATAATTTTGGTATCGGTGAAAAGCTCATCACTAGCGCGTCCGCACCGGTTCTAAGTGGCGTCTACAAGCTTGCGGCAACTGAGAGCAATGGTCAGAGCACCCCCAAGATCAAGGTCAGTGCCAGTCGCGAAAAACTAACGATTCCTGGTGATAAGCAAGTCTATCGTCTGTACGAACCAGGAACTCAGCGGGCCTTTGCTGATTTGATTGCACTAGCTACCGAGACGATCGTTGATGCGACCAGCCTAACCGTCGTCACCAGTGACCCACTCAGTGTCGACCGTCACCAGCGACTCACCCATTTTGAAGCCCGGCCCTTACTCGCGCCGGTAGATTTGTCCAACACCACGTCAATTCCGGTTACAACCATTCAGGCAACGACCCAGGCTAAACTTGCCGAGCTCCCACGAACAACCCAGCGGCTCGTCAACCCAGATCTTTACCCGGTCTACATGACAACCACACTCAGCCAGTTACAAACTAGTTTGTTGAATAAAATGACGATACTAGCAGATTAACAAACGAACACGCGTAGCAACGACCAAAGCCACTTCTGTACTTAGCGTTCAAATGACCGCTAAGTACAGAAGTGGCTTTAGTTTATATCAAGTAACAGTTAGCTCACTGACCAGTAATTTGATCATGTTCACCCGGGGTCAATATTTTGGTCATCACCGTAATCAAATACGCTTGTTCGCGCTCAATTTCAGTTCCCGGCAATTCCAGCATTAACCGCGCTAGGTAACCGAATAGCTGCGATAACAAACTTTGCAGTATCAAATCATTCGGCCAATCCACAATCAAATGATCTGCTTTTAGTTGATTTATGACACTTCCCATCTGCTTGACCATCTTAGGCGCAATCTGGCTAAGAATCTGTTCGCGTCGTTCGGTGTCAAAAGCTGCCATTTCAAAAATGACCTTTAACTCTTTCATGTTAGCTTTAGCAAATGCAACTCGGTCCGTAAAAATTGCTGTGACGAATGCCTGTAGACTGGGATAACGCTGCCGTAATTTATCCTCTGAAAAATCACTCGCTAAGATTGGCACAATGTGCGCGGTAATTGGTGCTAAGATGGCATCCCGTAAGGCAACCTTAGTCTTATACCGCCGATAGACCGTCCCCTCCGCAACGCCGGCCCGTTGTGCAATATCACTAGTACTGGTCTGGTCAAAACCCTTTTCAGCAAACAAATCGAGACTTGCCTGGAGGATGGCCCGTTGCTTAGGTGTAATCGTTTCATTCTGACTTAGATCCTGTTGAAAATAATCCCGTATCCGTGGTCGTTCCATATCCTCACACCTTCCGATAACGTTTCATTCCAACAATATTCAACATTGTTAGTACGACCATAAACCCTACTAATATTAACAAATTGACACCAATATCGCCAAGCCCAGCACCCTTTGTCACAACAGCCGTCAACGCATTAGCACCATAGTATAACGGCATGATGTGGGCAATTGCTTGCAACCAACTGGCCATGCCATCGACTGGAACCAACCCAGCAAAAAAGATTTGTGGTACAACAATCAGTGGAATAAACTGAATCATTTGAAATTCTGAGTTAGTAAAGGTGGAAATAAAGATACCCAAGGTCAAAGCCACTAACGCTAATAATAAGTTAGTCAGAAAGACCAGCCAAATACTACCAACTAAGTGAATCTTGAAGACCACAATTGTAAAAACAACGGTCAGAACAGTCTGAATGATGGCAAAGCCCCCATAGCCAATTAGATAGCCCATAATAATTTCACTCCGTCGAATTGGGGTTGCAAGTAGCCGGCTTAGGGTTCCAGTAGTGCGTTCATTCAAAAGTGAAACGCCAGAAATCAAGAACACAAAGAAGAAGACAAAGAAACCGAGAAATGCTGGCGAAAAGTTTTCAAAGAACGTTGAATCACTACTACCATAAATATAATGAGACTTAGTCGTATAACTGGTTGCTTTAGCTGACTGAGTCGAACTAGACGTCGTGGCTGTGGCCTGCTTGAGTTGCTTTTGTAATTTCTCAGCAGTTGCCTGGTCACCGCGGGCCTGGGCTTGTGCAATGGCAGTCTTCAGCTTGGTCACCGTTGCTTGTGTCTGGGCTGCTGTCAGCTTCTTCAAAGCGGCTTGTTGCGATTCAAGGGCCGCGCGCTGTTTCTTAGTAACGGTCACCAGCGTCTTCATTTTCAACTTGACTAATCCTGATTGTAAACTCGCCTTAATTAAAGACGTGTTGGTTGGATTGCTATTTGAATAAGTAATCGTCAATTGACCATTTTTCTGAGTCAAATAGCCATCTAGATCATGCTGCTTAATCATTTTCCGTGCCTGTGAACTATCATAATGATGAATCGTCACGTTTTTGGTATCGATCACGTTAACCACGGATTGGTCTACATGATGAACACCCAAGCTTGCTACTTGCGTCGTGTTGTTTTGAAATAAGAAATACATCAGCGTCATAATCAGCAATGGTGCCAAAAACATCAGCGCCAAGGTACGCTTATCACGTAACATTTGCTTAAAAACTCGTCTAACGATTGCCATCGTTCGCATCTTGCATCCGCCCCGCTTTCAAAAAGACCTGTTCGATCGTATCTACTGCATACTGTTGTTTCAGTGCCGCGGGTGTCCCCTCAGCAAGCGCAATCCCGTGCCGAATCAACATGAGATAATCACACCGTTCTGCTTCGTCCATGACATGCGTTGTCACGAGCATCGACTTACCGGTATCCTTGAGATTATTTAGTTCGGTCCAAATTTGTTGCCGTAATTCTGGATCAATCCCAACGGTCGGTTCATCTAAAATCAATAATTGGGGATCCTGAATCAGGGCAATTGCCAACGACAAGCGCCGTTTCATCCCACCCGAATAGCCACTGACCCGCTTGTCTAATTGGGACGTTAAATCAACTAATCCGGCTGCATAATCAATCATCTGTGCTAACTTTATTTTTGGAACGCTCATCAATTGCCCAAACAAGGTCAGGTTTTCACGGGCCGTTAGTGTCTCATACAAAGCGTCACTTTGGGCCATATACCCTACTTGTGCCATTACCGCCCTATTGGGCATCACCGTATCCATGACTTTAACAGTGCCACTATCCACAGCTTCCATCCCTAAAATACTCTTGATCAAGGTGGTCTTCCCAGCTCCTGATGGCCCAATCAAGCCATAAATCATTCCAGCCGGCAGTGTCAAATCAATCTGATTGAGCACTTGCTGATGACCAAAGTGCTTGCTGACCTGCTTGGCGATGACATAATCCGTTGCCATTTTAATAACCCTCTTTCTCAAAGTGAGTGTATACTCACTCACTTAATGGCTTTAGTATAATCAGTACATCTCGGTTTGTCAACATTAAAATGAGTTATCACTCACTTATTTTGTTTCCGGCCCATTTGTCACCGCATTGCAAACAAAAATGCGCCACCCCGTTGTTGGGATGTCGCATTTTAATTAAATAGCAGCACTGATATAAGCGTTAGCAATGTTTTGGTAGATTGCAAATTTAATCCGAATTTTTGGACAAATTTGTCAGCATAACCTGATACGGTGTTTGCCAGTCGAGTATTTTAAGCGGTCGCTGGTTAATTTGGAGTAACGTCGTCGTTAAATCTTGAGCACTAATGTGCTCAAAACGAGTCCCTTTAGGATAAAAATAACGTAAATTCCGATTAAAGCGTTCATTACTACCACGTTCAGCTGGAGTATAAGCATGGCAGTAATAGGTCTTAATACCATATTGTGATTCAAGTGATACTAGCCCACTAAACTCAGTGCCACGGTCCACAGTAAAGCTGTGCACCGGACCATTAAAAGTGGTTAGGAACTTAGTTAGTGCTTCATTAACAGTCGCTGTCGTCCGATCTTTTAACCGGTATGCCCAAAGGAACCGTGATTTTCGATCGATTAAAGTTAATAAAACTGCCTTACTATGCCCACAAGGACCAGCCACTATATTATGAGTGCTGGCTCGACTGACGGTATGAAAGAGTAACAAGAAAGCATTTCCATTGCAAACCATCTTGTCAACTTGTTACGATAAATTTGTAACTCATAACAAGCATTTATTCAAAGGAGGACTTTTTAGATGACACATCACCAAACGCGCGAAGAAAATGAGAAAGAACTAGCAGAACGTAAACACGAACAGACACTAGAGAAAAACGAAAATTATACTGATCCGCAAAACGACCCTGCACAAGCCAATATTCATGATGCTAAACGCTATGGCGAAGTAGATCACATGGACACCGACGAAGAAAATTCTGATCTTGATCACGGTCGCCTCACGGGAAATGAAGACGCCCCTGAATCAACTTCAGGTAATCCTCATGGGGACGAAGGAATCCATGATTCTCAACGTTATGGCGAAGCAGATCACATGAATACCGACGAAGAAACTTCCGGCCTCGACGCTGGTCATTTAACAGAAAATGATCATTCTGAATCTGGTTTTGAAGATGATGAACATCATGGTCAACAAGAAAAACATGATAGTGAGCAGGAACGCTATATGGGCGGTAATTCAGCTGATGAAGACGATGAGTTAGCAAAAAAACTCGGTGATCGTCGCGGAATGCCGCAAGATAGCTAATAAAAAACTCGGTAAGCACTAGTTTAACTAGTATTTACCGAGTTTTTTCTATCGAGATATTAATCTTATTCTTGCAGACGTTCTATCATTTGATTCATTTTTTTAATTTCTTTCTTCTGAGTCTCAATTATTTCATCAGCCAATTTTTTGACTTCTGGGTCTTTTAAATCAGCTTCAGTACTCGTTAAGATAGCAATGCTATGGTGAGGAATCATGGCTTTCATCCAGGAAATGTCGGAAACCCCGGTTTGCGTCCGCACCATGAACAAAGAGGCAACGAAGATAACTGCTGAAATAACTAAAATCAAACCATTTTTCTTCTTACTAGGATACATCTGCCACATAAATAACAACATGATGATGGCCATTGCCGCTCCCATCATTAGTGCCATCAAGATTCTAGTCACGCTGATATGGATGTGCGTAAAAGAAAAAACATTTAGAAACATCATGCCATACATGATCACCGTACTGACGAAAATCATGAGTAAAAATTTGCGATCCCAAATTGCAAGAACAAATTAGCCACGCAATAAATCCCGGTAAGACAGTATTTTCATTGATATTCATATTTTAAAGATTCAATCTTTAGCCAGCGGCAGCGGAGAAAAGCTCTTTTGGGTTTGGTAACCTGACTGCCGGCGTGGTAAGTTGTTTAGCTTGGCTTCCACTGCTTGGATATCACTAGGGCCTAAAGTATCCATGGACAGGCCCTTAGGCACATCACGACGGATCATTCGATTATGCGCCTCATTTGTGCCTCGTTCTGAAGAGCGGTAAGGGTGGGCATAATAAAGGTCGGCAACCCCGTCAAGCACCGTCCCCGCCGCTGCGAATTCTGCCCCGTTGTCAGCGGTAACGGACTTCATGATGTGCCCGTATTCTTGGCAGATCTTAGCCAGTTCGTAGTTGACTGAATCGGCGTCACGACCATCAATCAAACGCAGGATCTGACACTGTCCAACAGTTAGTAACTGAATAGAGAACCACCAAGTGATAATCCTACAAGCAATTTCAGGGGCTATTTTTTACAAAATCACCCCTCAAAAACATTGAAAGAATAACCCCCAATATCTATAATATAGATGTTGGGGGTTATTTATTTTCATATTATAAAAATAACTTCTTCTATTCGTCATTTTTTCGATACCTTTTAGCACGATTTTGACACTCCCTAACTTTGATATACATCTCCTCATTTCACTTATATTCTGAACCTAATAGACCATGATTATCCAACCGTTCCCCCGTTGTGGACGTTCTTGATTTTGGTAATGCTCAAGTTAAAGTAACTTTTTTATTTAATTATTACCCCAACCATTCCTATGCTTATCAAATTTTCTAGGTGTAACCCGCTGATAATCATCATCATCTGAGTAGCCCTTTTTTATTTCTTCATATGAATAAACCCATTTGTCGCTCTTGTCTGCAAGCGAAGTGCCTGCTTTACCGCCATAGTATGTCTTCAGTCCTTTGGCCGTGACCTGGTAACTTCTTCCTTTATCAATTCCACGCCAGCTCATCGGGATATCAGAGTAATAACCGACTCCATTATAATACGTCCCCTGTAGTCCCTTTTCCACATATCTATAGAGCTTATTACCCCGTTTTTCATAGTGACCCCACTCAGAGTCTTCGTCAATTACTCCACCCGGTGTTTCCCCATAGATATCAGAGGCATACTGACCATTGCGATACACGACAGTAATCGTTCTCTCTTTCCCGAATGAATTATCGTGCTCAATATAGACTCCACGCACATTAATAAAGCCTAAATGTGGCAATGTCGTCCTTGATAAACCAAGTAAAACAACAATAACCAATAATACCCCACCAATAATCCAATATTTTGCCTTAGCTAACCCCTTAGCCTTCACGTGTATCTCCTCATTTCACTTATATTAAAATGTAATAGAACTTAAATTATACCGGATAACTTTTATCCAAAAAACACTGAATTATAATCTGGATAAAATCAGAGTTTTACCATACCGTTAAAGTAGATCATGGTTTCAAAGCATCAGTGCCTGATATCCTGTTTAAGGCGTTTGAATTTGTTTTTAGTATCATTGGGTACGAAATGCCTAAAACCTCTTAAAACGTCTTATATTACTTATTAGGTAAAATGCTGGAATTTGATTTAGTTGTTTCAGTCTTAGAAATTTTGATTTATATCTGTGTGGTGGCGTAGCCCACCTTTTTATATACCTTTTTAAAACCTTTTTTAAAACCCTTTTTAGGCGTGCTGTATCCTTAGATTCCCAAGGGATACAGCAATGTTTAAGGGTACTTTTGCGCGTTTATAAGGGTACTTTTGCGCGTTTATAAGGGTACTTTTGCGCGTTTATAAGGGTACTTTTGCGCGTTTATAAGGGTACTTTTGCGCGTTTATAAGGGTATGATGTGTGTTATAATACTCTTTAATTAAAAAAGGAGGGAAAGTCTTGCACGAAATAGTTAAATACCATAATGATTTGAATACCGTTCCGATGCGTAAGTTTAGCGAGATAGAGCTAAATATTTTCATGGCCGTGGTACAACAAATGCGCGATAAATCAATGGATAAGATACAACTATCATTTACCAGATTGAAAGAACTCGCTAACTGGAAAAGGAAAAAAGATGATGCAGAATTCACTAAATACTTACATAGCGTAGCCGAGAAACTGATTCATCTATCTGGGACTCGTTGGTCACCAGACGGGAAATCATTTGATATGTTCATCCTCTTTACACGGTTTACAGCCGACTCTAACAGCCAAACATTAGATGTTAGTGTTAACCCTGAATTTAGTTATATATTAAACGATTTTACAGGCGGTAATTTCGATCAATATGAATTGGCGGAATTTGTAGCATTGTCAACAACGTACGGAAAAACTTTGTATCGCTTGCTGAAGCAATACCGAACGACTGGATATTTAAATCTTCCAATTGATAAGTTTAGAGAATTATTAACCGTGCCAAAAAGCTACTCAATTAGTGATATCGATAAACACGTATTCACAAAATCAACTCGTATGGATATGGCTAATGCATTTAAGCATTTAAAAATTAGAAAAGTGTACGGGAAGGGTCGTGGCAAACCACTGGTTGGTTACGAATTCTTATTTGACAAGGAAACTGCTAACGCCGATCAAAAACGTATTGAATTTGATAAACGTGCCATGCAAGGTTTTAATCCAAATAATACTTCAGCTGATTGGGATTTTCGCAAGTTGCTAGAGTAATTTTTAATGTAATTCAATTAATTTTGTACCCAAAATACCATTTTCATTGACGTTTAGGTGCCAAAATCAATCAAAAATAACCGATTTTATACGATTCAAATACAGCAGCCAGTATTAATAATGCTAAGGTACCAAAAACGACCATTTTTTAGCCAAAATTTGTGCGCGAAATTTTTCCCATAAAAATAAGGGTTTCTCGCAATTACCGTTTTTGGTAAAACATACAAGAAACCTCTATTTTTATGGACTTATATAACTGTTTTAGTAAAATGCAAAACGAATACTTTATTTTTAAAAATTGATTTTTGGTGTGGATTTACCAGCTAATTCGTCCATCAGGAATATATTCAATTGTCCGCCACGAATTCCCATAGCCCTTGAATGCCAACTTATTACGTACTATCTCTTGAATGATTTCTCGATCAAGCCCACTCCCTTGCAACCTATCGATTTTCTGCTTAAGTTTCCGTAAGTGTCCATCACGTACATCACCTGCTTTCATGATGAAAGCCAACTGTTCAACTAACGCTGCCTGCCATTCAACGTCTTCACGCTGTTCGTCAGTCTCGTTTGCCAGGCAACTATATAGATCTGTTAGCGCGTCGTCGTTGAATTCATTATCAATCAACTGTTTCACGCCGTATTCTAGCGATGTTGCCAGATCTCTGGTATTGGTTATTCTGACTAATCGCATTGTGAATACAGTAGCAGTCTCTTCGGTGGTTAACCCGTTATCACGTAGAGTCTTAGTACCTCTAACAATACTATTAATCATAGTATGACTGGCTGCTTTCGCACGGAACGTCTCTGCAATCAGCTGTGCAATTATGCCGTTGTCGTCCTTGATCTGCGCAATGTACATGTCCATGTCATATATCGTCTTCATATCTTCGAAAAGTAGTTTAACTAAGTCGTGCACTACTGATTTTTGTTTTATTTCTATCATTTTTTTGATCTCCATTCGATTACGTTTGTTGTAAAGGAATAGAGCGCCTACTCATTGCTTGTTTTTAAAATATGCCCTGCGTGTATGTGCAGCTACTACCGCTAGCACCCCTACCAACGGATTCGCGAATTGAATTAATCACCCCCTTTATTGTTTGCTTGGTTAAAACCATGCGTAAATTTGAATTAATCTGGTAACTTTTTAAGCGGATTATTAGTATCACCGTTGCCAAAGCGTGCTAGTAGTTCGTCTTCAGCTGGTTCGGTTACATCTTCGCCTATTTGCGCGGTTGCTAACTCATACTCGTTGAATCGTTTAGCAAAAGCATCATTGCCTGCAATTTTTGGATTACTTAGCTGCATGGCTTCAGTGAGCTGTGGCCAAAGTGCTGTGACCATTACGGCTAGATCATGATTGGGATTATCTTTATCTAATTTAGCTACGACCAATTGCGCTACAATTGCCTTAGACCGTGACTGGTAGCCCCTAACCTCACGCTGAATACCCACTAGATTCTCTTCCCATTGCTGATTGAATGCTGAAGTGTGATTTTTGGAGTTTTTGGCTAGTGACTCAGCCAAAGTTTTAATTTCGCGCTGCATACCCTCGGCTAGCAGTTTGAAGTGTGAGTTGCCATGTAGGTATGCGTCCAATGCGAATAGGTACTCGGCAACCACTCTGTTAATCGATCGTACCCGCGTGTCCACGTTGACTTCATAGTTGTAACGATCATTCTTGGCTTTAGCCTGTACAGTCTCTACGTAATGCTTAATACTGCGATAGCTATAGTCTTCAGTTATGCTGAAGCCGCCTAATAGGTCAATGTCACCGTTAAGCATTTTGGCTATATCTGTGGTTTTATGGAGTTCAAACTCAATGCGCCAGTAGTTTTTATGTTTCAACTTTAACTCTTTCAACGCTTCAGGGTCTATCTCCCGATCACGTTCAGCAGCGTACTTGTCGTATATGCGGATCAAGTCACTTTTGTTGCTGCGTTTACCAAAGTAATAAGTCTCTTCCTTGTACTGGTTTGCTGCATTCATCTTGGTATTGATTTTGATTAGTTTGTCACGCTTAAGTGCTTCATCTGCAATCGAACCCCAATGCTCACGGGTTAAACGACGATCAATAACAATATTCATCTCGCTGAGATCCTCGTACACGTCAAACGCTATATCCAAGCGCTGTACCGTCCAACTATCGGTAACTAGGTACCACTGAAGCTTGTTAATCATGAGGAACAATAAACCGCGCTCAGGCTTAAGTGTCCACCGATTAGGATTGAATTCAAGACTAATCACGCTGCTAGTAAACGATAGGTACACTTCAACCACACCACCCACACCACCCACACGTGGCCGATACTCAACGTTTAATGACTTATCAGTAATTTTTTTGTCACGACTAAGGGAGTACGCCATACTACTTAGATGCTGTAGCAGCTCAACTCGCTTTGATTCGTCTATATGGCCCTGTAGTTTCACCTTATCGATCGATACCGCCCGCGGCGCAAATAATACGCCTAAATCCTTTTCTGCTTGGTTATTATCTTGTTTCTGTTGCCTTGCCATTCCCTTATCCCCCTTTACTCACTGTTTCAATCTTATCAATTACCCAATTATTACTATCACTTACAATCGATTTTACACAATACTATATCTTGGTATTACGTTAAATAACTTCATTAAGAAAAAGATTAATTACATGATACATGCTATATATAAGCGATTATTTTTTACATGATGTTTAATCCGTCTATTATTATTAATTCGAATTTTACATGAAAGCGCGTGCGCCGTCAATACCTTTTTTTCGCAACAAAAAAACGCCCCACAATTTAGGTAAGCGTTTTTGAGACTGTGGACTACATACTACTATTCTTTTCAAAATTGATGTATTGTCGCAACGCCATACGGATTATTTGAGATCTATTCGGCGGTGTCATGAATGCGTCATGCGGTTCCTTGTCCCATTCCTTTCGCTCACTTGCCACCAACTTATCTAATTCGGCCAGCATTTCATTATCTACGGTTATCGTCACTCTAGTGTTTCTATCCGAAACAGCCATATGTTAAACACCCCGCTATATTTTAATTTAATATCTAGATTATCTCATAAGTACATCACCGGTGCAACACCAAGTGCTAAGATATTATTCAGTGCTTACTCCAGTAATTCCGTGCTATAATTAGCTATCGGTAATTCGATGTTTTTTACCGATATAAAATGCTATTTATCAATCAAAAATTAGCTAAAATTCACAAACTTTCCATTTTACTAAATCGTATTAAATCGGCGATTTGATTAATGTAGTTAGGTAGACCAATTTAAAATCACAAGCAAAAATTAAAAAGTGCTGTAACATCGGTAATTCCGGCCCTACTTTGACTAATCAGCATTATGTAAACTACATAGTAATTCTCATACTTTTTAGGAGGTTTTCCATGAATATTCCACGCGTTACGCAGCTAACTGTTGGCGACCTTAAACAGTTACTCAACCAATATGATGACAGTACCACCGTATATGTTTCCAACGATACCGCTAAAGAAGTTTCCGCCTATGAAGCTGTTAGTGTTGAGACCGATATGCTAGATGACAAACCGCTGATTATTATTAGTGGTGGTATCGTAGACGAACGATAGGACTGAATTCATATGTTAACTTACAAAGAACTTGCCGAACGCTTAGGCGTTAAAAAGGACACGGTCATATACCGTGCCCGAAAGTTACCTGCGGATAATATTATCAAGAAAAATAACAAAAACTATTTGACTGAAACAGCCGTTAAAACGATTACCAACGAGATCAAGAAACAGCAACAGGCTAGTCACAATGCTACCGATCTATTAGCCGAACAGTTAACCAAAAAAGATGAACAAATAAACCAACTACAAAATCTTCTAGATCAGCAACAACGGTTAGCATTACAGGATAAAAAACTTTTAGAAGAATATAAGGCAGAGATCAAAGATTTAAAAGCATTAAATATGCCGCCACAAGATATAAAAACAGAGAATTCTTCTCCAAAAGAAACAACAGACTATATAAAAGAATCGCCACAAAAGCCAAATAAAAAGTGGTGGCAATTTAAAAAACGAGAGCAAAAAAATGATTGATTCAAAAATTATGGAGACAACAAAGTCTATTTTGAAGGAATTTGGTAACACATACTTTTCAGATAAAGACACTCTAAAGCGCAACAAAGTAATAGAAGACCTTGATGCTTATACACCTATGTTGATGAAGGCATTACTAGCCAATCAACTAATTCATGATACCTATACTGAGTCAATTGTTATAGATGATAAAAGTGTAGAGATTTTTAAGTTAAACGAATTTATTGAAATGTTTACGTATAAAGAATACTGGCAAGATAGCTACACAAAATTTGAGAATAAAATTGGCCTGACTGCTGGTGGTAAGTTTATTGATGAAACTGCTGATGTGGTTCTAGATTTTCCATTCAAAGATACCGTGTTAAAAGCTGGTATGACGAAAGAAGATCAAAAAGATGCTGACGAACCCTTTTTGCATGAAACGATTGCTAAGGCTGAAATTGATCAATTATTAGAACCTAAAATATTTGTCAATGCTACTAAGTATGATAAAGAAAATTTAGAAGGTGTATCCACTGACAAGTTTGATGACGAAAATTTGATTATCAAAGGAAATAATTTAATTGCTTTACATAGCTTGAAAGAGCGTTATACGGGGCGTGTGAAACTAATTTATTTGGATGTTCCATATTTCTTTAAAAAAACAATTGCAGAAGATGCGTTTAAGTATAATTCTAATTTTCATTTTTCAGCATGGTTAACTTTCTTGAAAAATCGTTTGGAAATCGCAAAAGAGTTGTTATCTGAAAAGGGGTCAATTTGGATTAACATTTCTGAAGACGGTATGCATTATTTGAAAGTATTAGCTGATTCTATTTTCACTAGTGATAAGTTTGTTGGTACGATACCGCGTAAAACTCGTAATGGTAAATCAGATGTTCCTTATAATTTATCACAAGATTTTGATTGGATATTGGTTTATACTGCGGGACTTGAGAACGATGAAATTATGGGACGTGAGGTTAAACGTCAATATCTGGAAACTGAAGACTTTCCTAATAGGCCATGGCGTAAGGCTGATTTAACTAGCCAACGAACCGTACAAGAACGACCTAATTCAAACTATACGATGGTAAATCCAAAAACAGGTAAAGGATATCCAGTAAATCCTAAACGTTCCTGGGCAGTCGCTAAAGATACATTTCAAGAATGGTATGAAAATGGCGGGATAGGTTTCCCTGATGATTATGCTTTCATGTCAGGTGATAGGCCATTTCGACGTATTTTCAAAGATGAAGATAATGCTAAAAATAAATCCTCTGCTGTTTATTCTGATTTTTTACTCAAATTAAGTAATGGAAAAACCATTAATAAATTAGGTAATGATCAGATTGACAACTTGTTTGATAGAGACGATTTTGATTATGCAAAACCAGAGGAATTACTGAGTGAAATCATGAAGGTAACCACGACTGAACATGATATGGTTCTTGATTTTTTCATGGGATCGGCAACAACTCAAGCAGTCGCCATGAAGATGAATCGTCGCTTTATTGGTATTGAACAGATGGATTATATTAAAACAGTTTCTGTTGAGCGCCTCAAAAAGGTGATTGCTGGTGAACAAGGTGGGATATCTAAAGATGTTAATTGGCAAGGCGGTGGCTCATTTGTCTATGCTGAATTAATGGAAAAGAATCAAGGCTATCTCAAAGATATCCAACATGCAGAAACGACGAAGCAATTAGAAGACGTTGTTAATCGTATGATTGCGGGTGGGGCTGATTTTGATTTCCGCGTTGATGTCGAAAAAGTCATGCAAGATCCTGAATATCAAGCGATGTCATTAGCTGATAAAAAACAGCTGATGATCAAGGTCATTGATAAGAATCAGTTGTATTATGCTTACAGTGATATGGAAGATCGTGATGTACAAGAGCTGATGTCTGAGAGTGATATTGCCTTTAATAAGAGCTTTTATGGGGAACGTGATCTGTGATGGTAAAAAAGAAAGCACGAGAACTTGTCTTACCCATTGTTCATGAAATTAAAGAATATACGAGTGATTTTTTAAAAAACGATGAACCCAGACATGCTTTTGTTTACCCGGACTACATTAAGCACAACCTCAAACATCAGCTACGTGATTATCAAAAGCAATCACTATACAACCTGAATTACACGCAAAAAGATGACCATGTTGCCAGTCGCTTCAATCAATTGTTATTCCATATGGCCACTGGTTCTGGAAAAACTGATGTGATGGCAGCCGATATATTGTATTTTTATCATGAATTTGGCTATCAAAATTTTCTTTTTGTCGTTAATACTAACGCGGTAATTGCCAAAACGCGTGAAAACATGCTGAATGTTCAATCACCAAAGTATCTCTTTTCACAACCACTCAGTATTGATGGCGAGACGATTGAATTGCGAGAAGTAACCCGCTTTCCAACAAATAGTGAACCAGGTGTGATTTACTTACGGCTAACAACTATCCAAACTTTAGCGAATGAGTTAAATACACCACGAGAAAATGGCTTAACTTATGGTGATTTAGAGAAACAGAAGTTGATTATTCTAGCTGATGAAGCGCATCATTTTTCTGCTGGAACTAAGAGCAAATCAGATCAAAAAAATAAAGCTTGGGAGTATGTCTTAGACCGTATTCGACAAGCTAATAAAGCAAATCGTCAGTTAGAATTTACAGCCACGATCGATTTGAATAACGAGTTTATTTACGAAAAATATCGTGATAAAATCATTTTTCAATATGACTTAAAAGAGTTCCAAAATGCAGGATATTCAAAGAAAATTGCTCGTTTGCAAGCCAATGCTGATGATAACGAAAAGATGCTAAACGCGGTATTGTTATCACAATATCGTAAGCGGATGGCGATTCAGGCGGGTGTGGAAGATTTTAAGCCGGTTATTTTATTTAAATCCAATAAAATAGCTGTTTCAAAAGCGGCTCGTGATCAATTTTTGACGATGATGGATCGGCTAACTGCTGAAGATCTGGCGCAATTTATTGCAAAGCAACTACAAACCACGCAATCATCTACTTTGCGCCAAGCCTATACTTATTATCAAACAATTGATATGGGAAGCTTGGTACGTGAATTGCAACGTGATTTTCAACCATTGAATACAATTAATGTTAATGATACGAGTAGCAATGGCATTTTAGGGGACTTAAATGATTTACGTAATTTGAATACTTTAGAGGAACCAAGTAATCCCTTTAGAGCTATTTTTGCCGTCGCCAAACTTTCTGAAGGTTGGGATGTTTTAAATTTGTATGATATTGTCCGAATTGGTGAGCAACCTGTTACGTCAACACAAACTAATAGTGAGGCGCAATTAATTGGTCGTGGTGCGCGATACAATCCCTTCGTCTATGAGGATGCAACCTCTTTCACGCGACGATTTGACCATAGTACGCCAGAATTACAGATATTAGAGTCCTTACACTATCACACGATTAACGATAAAAAATATATTGATAATCTGACGAAGTCCTTTGAAGCAATGCAGCTACAAGTTGAAGATGATAAGGACTTTGATATTTTAACCACGACAGTTAAAAAGTCATTTAAGAAATCTGATGTCTATCAATATGGCAAGCTGTATTACAATGACGTTGAAGATGTTCCTGAAAGTGAATATAATGGTTTGGCAAAATATGGAGTCCCTGTTGCAGAACTACCTACCGTTAACATTGAGACAGCAACCCTAGAAGCAACTGCCTTTGATACACAAAATGTTGCTGGTATGAATGAGACACGACTGGTAAAGATTGATGATGCCCTCGTCAAAAAAGCAATGGCACGGAATCCTTTCTTCAGATTCAATACCATGAAAAAATATATGCCGACGCTAAATTCTATATCTGAGTTTATGTATGATGCGCAGTGGCTAGGACAGCTAAAAGAAATCCAAGCGACGGTATCAACTGGTGCAGATACAGTGCTTAGTCGAGAAACGCAGCTATTAGTCGTTGAAAAATATCTAGCGTATATTCAACGCATGTTAATCATGAACTACAAGCGTCAACGTGGGACTAATAAATTTATTGGATTGCCAATTAAGGAAGTCGTTCAGGACTATCAAAAGCGTGTTCCCGTTAACTATTCTAATGCTGGTGTTCATGAGTTAATTCAAACTTATGACTATAAAAAGGCACCGTGGTTTGTCTATAACGAAGCCATCGTCGACAAATTAGAACGTAGCTTAATTGAACTGATCCAAGGCTATGTTGAAGAACTGCAAAACAAGTATAAAGATGTTTACCTCATTCGTAGTGATGAGCGTAATACTAAGCTTAAATTACATGAATTTGCCGATAATGTGTCTCACTATGCTGGTTTCTTGCCGGACTTTGTCTTGTATTTAGCTAATGAATCTTACATTTATCAGATTTATATTGAACCTAAAGGTACTCAATTACTTGATCAAGATCAGTGGAAAGAGGACTTGCTAACGAGCATTTCTCCTGAAAGTGTTGATATAATCGGTGAAAATGGCCAAGTTAAGCTGTATGGTGTTAAATTCTATGTTGCTGGTGATGCACGTCAAGTTCGACAATCCATTCAAAATATAACACTAAATTAGGGTCTATAACTATCAAATAGACCCAATAGTAGTAATTAATCTAAAGCATGATATAATAGTCTTAGAGATATGTTGTCGAGTGCATGGCACATGACAAACACAAAAGCCTTCAGCAAGGTCCTAAGTTGCTGAAGGCTTTTTGCGTAGTTAGAGTCGTTCGATTACACTAATATCAATGTTTACGGTTGTTTAGCCACCACGTAAACCACACGATAATAAGTGCATTGACAAGTTGAGATATGTTGTCGATTAAATCGTACATGGCTTTCACCCCCCTCTCCGCACGACAAGGGTGACGAACGACTTAATCATTATATCATTTACGTTTCTATATTAGATGTTAAAAGAGGTGAAACATAATGTACGAAAAATATACAAGACAGTCATTACCGAATGATGATTATAGGGAGCTTCTTGGTTCTGCTATAAGTGTTTTTAACTCCAACAATGCTTTTATTATAGAAAATATACTTAAAATCAGTGGTGATCAACACAACTGGTGGGAATTAATTGATCGAACTTCAGGGAATATTCTGCATAAAGTTATGAAAGAACAATATTCCGATGTTATTCCAGAAAATATAATTAGTCTGTTTTCAGAACTTGTAGAGCAGCGTGACCGAATAATCCATAGTTTTCAAATAACAGGTCCAGAACCAAATCCTGATCAAGAGCAACTATTAGCAACTAAAGTTAGAGGTTCCGGTGAACAATTTATAATAACTAGAAAGTATTTACTAAATTTCATACAAAAAAACCAGACACTATCTGATCTTTTATACGACTTCAGAAACATTTAAATTAATATTAGGGTCCATTTTTAACAAATCGCCCCTCAAAAACATTGAAAGAATAGCCCCCAAAATCTATAATGTAGATGTTGGGGGTTATTTATTTTCATATTATAAAAATAACTTCTTCTATTTGTCATTTTTTCGATACCTTTTAGCACGATTTTGACCAGGAAATAAACGATCATGCGATCCGACTCGAATGCCAATTAAGACTAGTTCATCTTTATCAATCGTATAAACCACCAGGACATCGTTAGTTTCGCTTGGTGTTTTGTTTTTCGGGGTATCTCGTAAGTGAAATTCATTATAACCGCTCATTCGCCGATTAAGCTCATGATCTTCAAATTCTGGTGGTAATTGTTGTTGCTCAAGCAACAGGTCGATGGCTGCTCGAACTTCATCAATAATAGATTTGTCTAAACTGGCTAGCCGTTTTAGATCAGCATTAAAGGTTGCACGTGGTTTAAATCTTAGTTTTTTCATTATTTAAACTGACCCCAATAATCATCATCTGATTCAACAATTTCATCGTCAGGTAAAACATGGCGTTTAATTAACTGATCACGTGCAATTGCATATTCTAACGAGCCTTCTTTCGCTTTTAATGCTCTTTCTAGCCAGTCCATTTTTTCTTGTGAAACGATGGCTACTGCACGACTATTTGAACGAGCAATATAAACGGTTTCGTCTTCGTCATTAACTTGATCTAAATATTTTTTTAGGTTAGCGCGAAAATCGCTCTGTGTTAGTGCTAATGTCATATTTACCACCCTTTCGTTGTACTTAATATTGTACTTTAATTTGTACTAAAAATCAATTTTTTAAGGAGCTAAAACTATGCAACAAGTTGTCTTACCCATCAAAGATTCAAATGTTCTCAAGGAGGTTCAAGATACCTTACTCAACAACTTTAAAGCTGGCCGGCGTAACTATACAGTTTTTCAAGTTGGCAAAGCGACACTGCTGCGAGTCAGTGATGTCATGCGCTTAAAACAGGCCGATATTTTTAATCCGGACGGTTCTATTAAACAAAATGCGTTTATTCACGACCGAAAAACTGGTAAACCTAATACCTTGTACCTTAAACCGGTTCAAACAGAGCTCTTATTGTACCGTCAATGGCTACTTGATCATCAGCTGGATTCTGAATGGCTCTTTCCTTCCATTCAACACCCAGAACGCCATATCACGGAAAAACAGTTCTACAAAATCATGAGCAAGGTTGGCGATCTGTTAGGAATTAATTATCTAGGGACCCATACGATGCGTAAAACCGGGGCTTATCGCGTTTACACGCAATCAAATTATAATATTGGCTTAGTCATGAATTTGCTCAATCATTCCAGTGAAGCAATGACTTTAGCTTATTTAGGCTTAGACCAGGCTAGTACTGAAACGATGCTGGATAAAATTGATTTTGGTTAGGAGGCTGGCTTTATGGATTTAGATTTTAAATCAAACAAGTATGATCTTTTTGATGATTGGCATCAAAACAAGACTAAACAAGCCTTTACACAAAAGTTGCAGCAACAAGCTCAAATTGAAAAAACACAATTACCGCAATTATTGTCGCGTGAAGATTTAAAAATTCGTTGGCAGATGAACTCTCGTCAAAGTGTTCATCAAGTTGCTAGTAAGCCTGATTTTCCGCAACCCGTTTTTGCTTTTAATCATGGTAAGACGCCACTTTACTTAGCAACTGAAATTCAAATTTTCGAAATTAATCACCCTTGGGTAATAACTCCCGGTGCTCGTCTTGCTTATAGTCATTGGATCCTTCGTAATGTGATTGATTAATCTTGAGATTTAGCTCTATGTTTTTGAGGGTTTATTCTAGGCTTTTTATAGTTGGCGCTAGCCTTCTAATACAAATAATACCCATTTCGATGGGTATTAAATCTACCCTTGACACTTGTCAAGGGTGTAAGTGCGCATTGACCTCATTTCACTCGGTCTGCTGATAGCCATACAATCAATTTTTCTCGTTATTTAATTGAGCATATTTTTAATTCAATTTATGTTTGCACCTAAACTAAGATTGTTATGTTTTAAATATTTAAAAAGTGTTGCGGATTAAGCTGTTTTAAGCCATTTTTTTAATCGTTCTGTGCAAAGAATCTTTATAAGTTTGGTAACAAATTTTGAATAACGGTACTGTAAAATCTGTGAATCTAAATTGAAATCATTATTTTGATGTTAGGAGTAATCAAGATGGACGAAAAGAAAGTATTAAAAACCATTGATGAAATGCTTGCTGATCCTTGGCAAGTTGATATTCAAGAATTGTTTGAAGCTTCTGTCAATGAACCTGACGAGATCAAAAAGAATTTGTATGATTCCCTGTATACTTATGTTTTGCAAAAAAGACAAGAAGATATTATTAATCGTCCTGGCTTCGTTATTTAGCCCTCTAAAAGCCTGATGAGGCTTTTTATTTTTGCTTTGGTATAAATATATATAAACAGTCTCAAAATCGCTAGAAACGAGAAATAAGGCCCTTAAAAAGGAATATAGCAGTTAGATTCTTGTTAAGATTCAAAAAAACTAACTGTTTGCTGTCAATGGTAGCGGACGAGCGTAGCGTGGGAGCATAAGGAATTGACAGCTCTAAACCAGTCTTAACACTGAATTGGCGAAAGCCAAAGTTTCTATAAAACTTTGCTTTCCTGCCTAACGGCGAGTGAAAAAGCGGTCAAGCTGGCTCAGCTTGGACGGGGTTCGGGGCGTTAGCGCCCGATTAAATGTGGCTTGCCACACCTTTTTAGGCAACGAACAGAGT
>NZ_RHOF01000056.1 GCF_003946445.1 Loigolactobacillus jiayinensis
CCAAATTGGCAGAAAGTATACCCAAAATGGGTACACGCGCACACCCAAATTGGCAGAAAGTATACCCATTTTGGGTATATAGGTCGCTTCGAGATACTCGCTGGCCGGCTGGTTAGATCAAAAAAGTTAAATGAAAATTAGTCATGTAAACCGCATCGTTATTGACTTAACGGCGGTTTTTTTATTTTGACTTGAATTTATACTTTAAGTGCAACAAAAGAGACTCATGATATGAATCCCTGTAAAATGGTGTTTGCGAAGACAACCATTGAAGGGAGCGCATAATCATGAGTCCATACAAACATCTTACCATGAGTGACCGCGAAACAATATTCTTGATGCACAATAATCAGGCTTCACTGACTTCAATTGCCCAGGCAATTGGTCGAGCAACATCGACAGTCAGCCGTGAATTATCACGAAATCAACTGGTCTATTCACCTTCTGTTGCTCAAAAACGCTACAAAACTCAAAGATCTCATTGTGGTCGGCGGTCCTTGCTTTCTAATCATCAATTGCTTCAATTGATCCAACATTTATTCTTGGATTTACAATGGTCACCAGAAGAAATTTCCGCACGCTTAAAATTAGAGGCATCATCATTTCAAATTAGTTATACTACGATTTATCGTGGTATCTACTCAGGCCTATTTGATCAGAAGCTTTCATCACGAGGTGCTAGAGGAGTGATCAGGAAGCTTAGACATCATGGGAAATCGCGCCATAAAAGAGGTTATGAGGAACGTCGTGGGAAGATTCCAATATCACACACGCTCCAGGAACGCCCTGAATCTGCCAATAAACGGTCCATAATTGGACATTGGGAGCTCGATACTGTGGCCGGTAAAACCGGTAGATCTTGTGTGGTCACGATGGTTGATCGTTGTTCAAGATACTTACTAATGCATAAATCAACCAAGAAAAATTCAGCTAGTGTGACCGACACAATCCAAAAGCTGTTAAAAGATCTACCACCAGAATACTTGGGTACGATTACGCCAGACCGTGGCAAGGAATTCGCTAAACATCATCAATTGACAGAGAAATTTGGCGTTGAGTTTTACTTTCCAAATCCCCATGCCCCTTGGCAACGTGGGTCAAATGAAAATACAAATGGCTTAATCCGCGAGTACCTGCCTAGAAATCAAGATATGGATCCAGTTTCAGATATCGTCATTTCAGAATTCGTTGACCGTCTGAATAAAAGACCAAGGAAATGTTTAAATTGGAAAACACCATATGAGATCTATCATAATCAAGAGTTGCACTTAATTTGACAATTCAAGGACCAAAAAAAGTTGCTAAAATTTTGGCAGTTTTCGGGTCGCTCAAACGTTACTAGTATATAGAACCAAAAAAAACCAGGTCGTTATTACTAAACTAGTTTAAATATCTAGGGAGTGTTTGAATGCTAACTCAGTTAGAAAATCGTTTAACTATATTAATCAATATCTTTCAACAATCAGAATTTATACGGCTACACGAATTGGCCAAAGTAGGGCGCTGTAAAACTTTGCTAGCGTTTTGGGTCAAATTGTTATTTAAAGCGGCTGAGCTGCAGCATGCTGGCTTATTATTCGTTGAACCGGATAAACCGTTATCGATCAGAACAATTGCCCACTGGAACGATTTTCAGCATGTCGCGCACGGTAGATTTTACGACCCGAAGCAGCCGCAGCAGCAGTCGGGTAAGGCGTTCACGGACACGGTGGCGTTGATTGGCAAAGAATGGCAGAGTGGTCAAAACAGCGGATAACTGCTAAATGGAACGAGCGCCAGTGCTTTTTGCTCCCATTTTCACACCCAACAAGGGCGGCGCGTAATGACAGATTTAGGGTTACCACGCTTGCCAGCATCAATGCGATATGCTTTTTTAGGCCGGTCGCTGACTAGACAGGAGACGCTTGCTGTCTAGGTGAATTTTGGTACCGTAAAACTGATACGGCTGAGTTTTTGCAATTTTTGTGCTTGAATCAGCGTAGCGCGGCAGGTACCTTGGCGTGTATGGGTGGGCAAAATAGACGTCAACAACTTGGCTAAGTTGAACGCACTACCCTTGGTGAAGGTGAGGCTATTTAAAATAGCCATAGTCGGCAATCGTCTGCTGTAGCCTTGCAGGCGCGGGATAATCAGGCAGCTTAAGGATCAGCGACTGCCACGTTCGGTTAGGGTCAGACATGCAGGTTCGCTTGCCCTGCGTTTATCTTTGACTCGAAATGACCAAGTACTTGGCATTCGTTGCTTTGAGCTAGCCGTTCTTCTAGCGATTGACCTAATTCGCCGCTTGGTCAATCGATCATGGTGATTTTAGTCGTTGCCTAATTGCCGCCAATAAATAACACGCGTTTTGTTATCATTCATGAGCAATTCTTGCTACACTGAAATAAAGTAGATAAGGAAGTGGCCGGATGATTAAAGGCAAGTTGCGTTATTTATTGGTCAGTTTATTTTTGAGTCTCTTTGTGATTATCGGTAGTTACTTATTTTTATTGATCGAGGCGATAGCAGTCCTGCGGTAAAGGTGAATCGAATGAAGTCAGTGGTGACCGAATTCTTCGGCGTTCGGTTTAGGCGATATAGACATGATTAAAGTGAAGTGCTAGACTAAATTAATGGTAATAGTCCCCAGTGCAAAGCAAGCGTACTTTAGGTCATCAGCCTAAGCGTTAGCGTTGTCTGGGGCTGTTTTTTTGAGGGGAGCAATTTTGTTGAAAATGGACGAGTTATTTAAGCGGGCACCGATTCCTAAAGTATACATGCAGCTGGCTTTGCCGGTGGTTTTAGGGATGGTGGCCAGTATGATCTATAATCTAGCGGATACTTTTTTTGTCGCTAAAACGGGGAACGCTGATCTAGTTGCTGGAA
The DNA here is from genome assembly GCF_003946445.1 of Loigolactobacillus jiayinensis. Classification (GTDB taxonomy): domain Bacteria; phylum Bacillota; class Bacilli; order Lactobacillales; family Lactobacillaceae; genus Loigolactobacillus; species Loigolactobacillus jiayinensis. Next base: position 2,866 of record NZ_RHOF01000056.1, read on the forward strand.
TTGCGTTGGGCACACCGCTGTTTTCGTTTATGCTAGCGGTGGGTGATATTTTTGGCTTAGGTGGAAGTGCGGCAATTTCCCGAATGCTGGGGCAAAAGAAACATCAAGCTAGTGCCCACCTCAGCAGTTTTTGTTTTTATGCTGCCATTGGCTTTAGTTTAGTGCTGACCGTATTGATGCTAGTTTTTGAGCGGCCAATTCTTGGTTTATTAGGTGCGACACCAGCGACCTATCAGTACGCTGCCGGATTTTATCGTATGATGGCGTTAGGGTCGACGTTTATTATTGTTTCGTTGGTACCTGGTAATATTATTCGGACTGAAGGGTTAGCGGCTAAATCGATGATTGCTACCTTAGCCGGAACGTTATTAGCGATTATTTTGGATCCGATTTTTTTATTTGTTTTTGATTGGGGGACGGCTGGCGTTGGGTTAGCGAACGTGCTTGGCTATGCGCTAAATACATCGTTGTTAGTCTATTTTATGGTCAAGGATTGCCAGATTTTATCCTTGTCACCTAAATTATGGCGCGTTTCTTGGGCCAATGTGCGGATGATCCTTAATATTGGTATTCCCGCGTCATTAACGAATTTCATGCAAAGTTTTGGCGTAATGCTGTTAAATAATTATTTGGCTGTTTATGGGGCCACTGCGATTGCGGCGATGGGAATCGTCATGAAGATCTATATGGTCGTGATGTTAGTGATGGTCGGCTTTGCTTTTGGTGCGCAACCGCTGATTGGTTATAATTACGGCGCGGCTAATTACGAGCGTTTTCGCGCGATTATTCGGTTTGATTTGTTGATCGAAGTTGTCTACGCGTTGATCTGCGCATTGATTTTAATGGCCTTAGCACCGCAATTAGTGGCGCTATTCATGAATAAACCTGTGATCGTTGCCATGGGAACCAAAATGTTGCGCCTGTTATTAGTCACTGCGCCATTTATTGGGGCAATTTTAGTTTTCACCACTTTATTTCAGTCGATCGGCAAAGCTAGTGGGGCATTGATTATGGCAATCACGCGGCAAGGGATTATTTTTGCCATTGCCATTGTGGTCTTGGCTAAGTTATTTGGTTTTACCGGTGTGATCATTGCCCAGCCAGTTGCCGATATTATCACTTTTTTGATTGGTTTTGGCTTGTATCGTTATTTGGTGATCAAACCAACCCGAGCCCAAAAAGCTTAATTTGTTATGGAGCGCGAGTGAAAACAATAGCTGAAAATGGGATAAAAGCCTAAACTAAGCATAAAACAACGAGGAGGCGTTTTTTATGCTCGCTATTTTAATTGGTTTGACTATTGGTATCGGGTTACCGCTACAAACCAGTATTAATTCACGCTTGCGGCACTCGGTTGGATCACCATTTTTGGCTTCGCTGATTTCATTTGCTGTTGGGACTGTTTTTTTGGCGGTGATGACGTTGCTCATTCGCCATAGTTTATTGTTTAGCACCGCGTTGTTGACGCAACAACCAGCGTGGATCTGGTTAGGTGGGTTGTTGGGGATCGTTTATTTAACGGGGAACATTTTATTATTTCCCAAGCTAGGTAGTGTTCAAACCGTGATCATGCCAGTTTTAGGTCAAATTCTGGCTGGATTATTGATCGATAATTTTGGTTGGTTCTCATCACCAGTCAGTCATTTGTCAGTTAGTCGTGTTTTAGGCGCCTTATTGGTTCTCCTCGGCGTTCTTGGCGTAGTTGCATTAGATGGCTGGTTACATCGGCAGCATCAGCAGCATCTGGTGGTTGACCACACTGAAAAAAATGGCCAACTCTGGTTCTGGCGCTTGTTTGGTGTTGTTGCTGGGATGCTAAGTGCTGCGCAAACGGCGATCAATGGGCATTTAGGTCAAGTGTTGGATTCGGCTGTTGCGGCAGCCTTGGTATCATTTTTTGTCGGCACTATTGGTTTATTGCTGATTGTGTTAGTGTTGCGGCCTAAGTGGCAGTTATTAAAGGATGGCCAGCAAAAAAATCCGTGGTGGATGTGGATCGGCGGCATGATCGGCGGTTTATACGTGCTTGGTAATGCCTTTTTAGTCCCGCAAATTGGGACTGGCTTAGCGGTGGTGATCGTCTTGGTCGGCTTGATGAGTGGTAGCTTACTAATTGATCAGTTTGGTTGGTTAGAATCTAAACGTAATCCGTTATCATTAGCGCAATTATTAGGTCTAGTGGTTATGATTGCAGGTGTGGCCTTGATTCGCTTATTTTAAAAGCAAACCTGACGTCTTAAAGCAACAATTAGGCTATAATGGGGCTTGGACAGTAGACTGAAAGGGCGCGATATTTTATGCAAAAAGAATTTAAATTTGATTCAGAATTAACAGTTAATCGGTTAGGTTACGGGACAATGCAATTACCAGGTAAAGGCGTCTGGGGTCCTGCAACTGATGCCAAACAAGCAGCAAATGTGATCACGACAGCTATCGATAACGGCGTTAATTTCATTGATACCGCTGATTCATATGGTCCCTTTTATGCTAATCTGTACTTAAAGGATGCTTTACAGCAACGACCAAATAGTCAGGTGATGGTGGCAACTAAGGTTGGGTTTACGCGGCAGGGGCCGAATCAATGGACTGCAGTTGGGAATCCCGCTTATTTGCGTCAACAGGTGGAACTGAATTTATTTAGTTTAGGGCTTGATCATCTTGATCTTTTGCAACTACATCGAATCGATCCTAATTTCACCATTGAAGAACAAGTTGGTGAGCTAGCGGCGATGCAAAAGGAAGGTAAGATCAAGCACATTGGTTTAAGCCAAGTATCTGTTGAACAGTTAAAAGCTGCGCAAAAGGTAGCGCCAATCGTTTCAGTGCAGAATCGTTATAATTTAGTTGATCGAGCTGATGAGGCTGTGCTAAATTATGCTGAACAGCAGCATATTGCCTTTATTCCGTGGTTCCCACTGGCAACTGGCAAGCTGACTAGTGGCGATACTTTGTCTGAAATTGCAGCTAAATATGATGCAGAACCAGCTCAAATTGCGTTGGCGTGGTTATTGAAACGTTCTGATGTGATCTTACCGATTCCAGGGACGAGTAACCCAGAACACGTTAAGCAAAATATTGCGGCCCAAGAAATTGAATTGGCCGATGTTGATTTTGCGGCTTTGAACCAATTAAATAAATAGGTACGCGAGATCGTAATGCTGGCCATAAGGGTCAGCGTTGCGATTTTTTTGTCAATACTTTTTGGTCTAGCACGCCAAGCGTAGCGGGTGCTTGTGTTAAACTTAAAGTAACAAGCTGATTGAATCAGAATCTGGATAGTATGACTTGAGAGGAATGTTCGATTATGGGAATAATCAAAATTCAGCAAGGTGATATCACAACAATGGCCGTTGATGCCATTGTTAACGCGGCAAATACCACGTTACTTGGTGGCGGCGGTGTTGATGGGGCAATTCATCAAGCAGCTGGGCCAGAGCTACTAGTTGCCTGCCAGCAATTGCATGGTTGTGCGACGGGCGAGGCGAAAATTACTGCCGGGTACCAATTGCCGGCTAAATACGTGATACACACGCCGGGGCCAATTTGGCGTGATGGTAGTCAAAGTGAAGCCCAATTACTGCATAATTCGTACGCCAATAGCTTAGCTTTAGCAGCGGCACATCACTGCCGCACGGTTGCGTTTCCATCGATCAGTACGGGCGTTTACCGTTACCCATTGGCACAAGCCGCTACGATCGCCTTAACCACGATCCGTGATTTTTTGTTACAAAATAAGGGCGTGCAAATAGTGACGCTGGTCTGTTTTGATCAACGAACGTTGGCGGCTTATCAGCAGGCATATCGGGATGTTGTTGGTTAAATAGAAAAAGCTGCGTCAACGCTTTAATTTCAAGCGTTGCGCAGCTTTTTGCGTTAGTCGATCACCACACTGGCAATGTCAACACGGTGAAGTTTGGTGTGACCACAACTGGAGGTGATCACGTAATGGTCAGCGGCACCAATGTTAAAAAAGTTGCGGCCGCTAGTATTGATCACGGCGTCATCGGTGACCACTTTGACGTTAGCAACTTGCTGCAAGGTGAGCTGCTCGCCGGAATGTAGCGTTAAGGTTAATTGTTTGACCATGAGATTGCTCCTCTTTGTTAGGCTTAATTATAAGTTAAGCCAAATGAAGTGCATAAGCAAAAATAACGCATGCTGCATGCTGACGCTAGCCGCGCGTGTAGTAAGGTGGGGCTTCAAGTTAGCGATTGACAATTTAGGTGTAGACGCTAAACTAGAGATTAATATTGTATGAAAGAAGTCTTGTCATGATCAAGTTAGCTCAGCCCAGCGATTTAGCTGCTGTTATGTTATTTTATGATCAATTGATCACCGATTTAGCTACAACTGAATTCCCTTCTGACTGGCATAAGGGCGTTTACCCAGATTCTACATATGTGCAGGAAGCGATTGCCCGCGGTGAGCTATTCATCAATTGGTGTGAGCAGCAGATCATTAGCGCAATGGTATTAAACGGTGTGGCTAACGAAGGTTACGCGCAGGCACCGTGGCAAGTTGCGGATGACGGCAGTAATATTTTGTTGATCCATACGTTAGGCGTGGCGGCAGCGGTTCAAGGCCAAAAAATCGCGCAAACGATGGTTCGTTTCGCCATTAAGCAAGCGCGGCAGCAGCACAAAGCGGCCCTGCATTTAGATGCGGTGGCGACCAATATACCGGCGCAAAAACTTTACGCGGCCAGTGGGTTCACCCATGTTGTGACGTTAAAATTGTTTTACGCTGACACTGGCGTGACCGATTTTTTGCTATATGAATTAGTCTTGTAGTGAGGTAGCCTATGAAAATCTATTTTGCGGCCTCAATTCGTGGCGGCCGCCAAGAGCGTCAGTTATATCAGCAATTAATTCTTCACTTGCAACAGCAGCATCAAGTCTTGACGGAACACATTGGCGATCTGCAACTCACAGCTACAGGACAAACGCAACTCAGTGATCAGGCTATTCGGCAGCGTGATATCAGCTGGTTAACGGCTTGTGATGTGGTTGTTGCGGAAACGACGCAACCTAGTTTGGGTGTAGGCTATGAACTCGCTTATGCAGAAAAATTAGGTAAGCCGGTGATCATTTTGCAGCAAAGCAAGCACGGCAGGTTGTCAGCTATGATTGCCGGTACGGCTTATTTTAACCGGATTTTTACGTACACAACGTTAACGGAGGCCACATTGATTTTACAACGAGAATTAGCTTTACTGGCGCCCTAGAACCGTTACACGCGATTGCTGAATCGTTCGTGCCGCCATTAATTAGCGCTAAACAAGGCGGCAAGGAAGTAACCCTTTTTATTTTCATGGTCATTCATTCACAGATTTGCGGACACAGATTAGACCTTAGTCGTGAAAACGGTTAAACTACTGGGTGTACGTATTTTTTTGGATGGTGATGAAAATAATGGATCTTTTATTAATGTTTTTACCTGCAATTGCTTGGGGTGTACTGCCGTTATTTGTGGCAAAAGTAAAAGGGCAACCAATTAATCAGATTTTTGGCACGGCTATTGGCACTTTATTGGTTAGTATTATTGTTTTTCTGCTACTGCGGCCAACGCTTTCGTGGCAGAGTTTTCTTTTAGCTGTGGTTACCGGCTTTTTCTGGGTCATGGGTCAGCTAGGCCAATACACGGGCTTTCGTGAAATCGGTGTTTCCCAAACGATGCCATTATCAACTGGGTTGCAGTTAGTTGGGACCTCTTTGATCGGCGTTTTGGTGTTTGGCGAGTGGGCCAGTACCAGCGCTAAATTGTTTGGCGCATTAGGTATATTATTGTTGATCGTGGGCAGTATTTTTACGTCGGTTCACGATAGCGGGGTCCAGCAGGAAGCTAATCCACAGCGAACGCGGACGATGGTCATGCTGGTTTTAACAACCGTGGGCTTTTTAGTGTACAACACCATTCCTAAAGCGATGGCAGCTTCGGGCTTGGCTATTTTTCTGCCGGAATCATTGGGGATGGTTGTTGCGGTGTTAGTATACATTGCCATCACCCACCAACCACAGGTGTTACGCCAAAAGGCCAGTTGGCAAAGTGTGCTGGCGGGGTTGATCTTTTCTGTAGCCGCGATTACGTATATCCTGTCGGTACGCGATAATGGGGTCAATACTGCTTTTGTTATTTCACAATTATCCGTTGTCCTGTCCACGATTGGCGGAATGGTATTTTTACACGAACATAAAAGTGGGCGCGAGCTCTTTTTTACCTTGTTAGGGTTGGTCTTGATCGTTATTGGGGCCATCACAACAACGGTGTTTTAAGCGCGCAACACCATATTTGATCGGAGGCCAGCATGGAAATTCGTTTATTAAAATATTTTGTCACTATTGCCGAAGAAGGCACGGTTTCACAGGCAGCAGCGGTTTTACACATTACCCAACCGACGTTGAGCCGCCAATTAAAAGAATTGGAAACTCAGCTCGATACCGAATTATTTACGCGGCAAAAAAACCGGCTACAGTTAACGGCAGCCGGTTTATTTCTGAAAAGTCGCGCTGAAGAAATTTTGGAATTAACTGAGCAAACGCAACAAGAATTTGTTGATCGTAAAAAGCAACTATTTAGCGGTCACATTACCATTGGCTGTGTTGAGGCCGATAATTCAGACACGATGTCGTTGATGCTAGAGGAATTTATTGCCGATTATCCGGCGGTGACCTTTAATATCTACACTGAAACGAGTGATGATATTGTTGAGCGAATGGACAAAGGCCTGCTCGATTTAGCTGTTTTATTAGAGCCGATCAGTACTGAAAAATACCATAAATTAGTGTTGCCGCGCACGGAGCGCTGGGGTTTATTAGTGTCAAAGGAATCATTTCTTGCCGAAAGTGATGTGATTCGGCCAACCGATTTGATTGGCACGCCGCTAATGGTTTCAGGACGGACTGACGTTCAGCAATTAGTCGCTGACTGGGCTGGTCAGCCATTGAATAAATTGAATATTATCGGTAATTTCAATTTGAGCTTCAATATTATTTCGCTAGTTGCGCGTCAAGTCGGCGCCGCTGTCAGCATCGAAGGCGCGCCAACTTATGGGGCGGGTACTAAATTTATTCCTTTTGCGCCGGCTGTGCAGACAAATTGCGTCCTGGCTTGGCGGCGCCAACGAGAAATGTCGCCAGTGGTGCATGAATTTATCCGTTATTTTCGGCGCGCTTTTGCTGATTAAGACTGGCGCTGGCCATTTTGTTGCATGGTGTCGAGTGCGCTTAGAATTGTTGTTTTGTTATCATTTGGTTGCCAATTTAATAAGCGTTTTGCTTTTTGATTACTGACTTGATGATTGAGGGCTAGTAGTAAGCGCCCTTCTTTTGCTTGCTGATTAAAAATGGCAGCTAAGCGGATGAGCCAATTTGGTAGTGATCTCATTGGTAATTGGGGTGCTAATTCTGGCCGTGTAGCCTTGATCAAAGCAACAATTTCTGGCATCGAAATTGGCTGATCGTTAACTGCTAGAAAGCGTTGATTGGCAGCAACTGGGCTTGTCATTGCGCGAAGATGAAGCTGGGCAACGGTGCGAACATCAACTATATTTAACGCAATATTGGGGACGCGTGTCGTTGGATTCAGCAAATTTTTGAGTAACCCAAAACTACCTGAAAGATGCTCATCTAAAGCGGGTCCCAGCATAGCGCCGGCATTAATGGTTACAAATTCAAGTGGGCTATGTGTTTGTTCAAGGTACTGCCAAGCGCTTTTTTCTGCTAGTAGTTTCGACTTTTCGTACCGTGATAATCCGGGTTCGTTGGCGTTAGTCCAATCAGCTTCGGTAGTGATATGGTAGGGATCCTTATTGCTAAAACCAACTGCACCTAAATTAGCGGTCATGACAATACGCTTAACACCAGCTTTTTCGGCGGTTTGGATGATACGCCGGATGCCTGCTGTTGCAACTTGGTCAGTACTGGCAGCTACTTTAGATGGACCAACAAATACGGGTGCGGCGACACTGAGCACATAGTTGATATCGGCCATTGCTTCTGTCCAGCCAGTAGCTGTCGTTAGTGTAGCTTCTACAAAGGTTAGCTGGTCTAAATGTGGCGTTTGATTCTTTTTGAGCGTGGCTAATACTTGTTCTTTTTTCGCCAGTGAACGGACTGTTGTTCGCACTTGGTAATCGTTATTGAGTAATTGTTTGATTAAGTGTAGTGCTAAAAATCCGTTACCACCTGTGACTAATACTTTTTTTAACATTGTTAAGCTCCTTTGATTGTCATTTTATTTGAATGAGGTTATGCTAATTAGACTAAACCCTAGAGATAACTCTAGGGCAAGCAAAAGAGGAAATTTTTAATGACATATACGATCAAAGAAGTTGCGGCCAAAACTAAATTATCAATTTACACGTTACGTTTTTACGATAAACAAGGGCTATTGCCGTTTGTCGCCCGAAATAGTTCAGGTTATCGGGCGTTTACTGATGGTGATTTAAATTTATTGCATACGATTTGTTGCCTAAAAGAAACGGGCATGAAAATAAAAGACATTCGTCAATATATTGATTATGTGATGTTGGGACCAGCTTCAGTTGTGCAGCGACGTGAATTGTTAGAAAATCATCGGCGTGCCGTCGTTGCGCAACAGGCAAAGATTGCTGAAAGTCTGGCGGAAATCGATTATAAATTGAATATATATACGACGCCTGAAGCGCAGAAAATCCTTGCCATGGAACAGGCTTTTGCCGGTGCTGAAAAGGTAGCAAATCATTTGCCTAATCCATATTTATCTGTTCAAAGTGGTCACTCTGAATAAGTATTTTAATGGCAACTTTTAAATGAGAACTAGTTTTGCTAGTTCTTTTTTTATGCTTAAAAAGCATATTGCGTTTAAAAATAAGCATTAGACGTATGCTTGTTTGGCGTTTATGCTTACTCTTGTAAGTTAAGTCGGAGGTGAGGCAATTGACAGTGGTAGTGTACTTTTCACGTGCAGGGCAAAATAAGCAACATGGCACGGCCCAATATATCAATGTTGGGAATACAGAATTGGTGGCACAGAAAATAGCGGCCCAGCTAGCTTGTTCCGCAGTGGCTTTGCAGCCAGCGCTACCTTATAGCAGTGACTATCAGGCTACCTTGCAACGAACTAAGGCAGAATTAACACAAGAAACCAAGGTGGCGGCACAACCGCTATCAGTTGCGCTTATGGCACGAGAACCACTATTTCTGGGTTTTCCAATTTGGTGGGGAACGTTGCCACAAGTCGTTGCCACTTTCCTAGCGACCACTGAATTAGCGGGTAAGCAGATTTATCCCTTTTGCACGCATGAAGGCAGTGGTTTCGGTCGTAGTTTGAGTGCGTTGCAGGAGTTGGCGCCGCAAGCTACAGTCGGTTCTGGCTTAGCTGTACGCGGTTCGACAGCCTATAAAGCTGATCAGGCAATTAAAAATTGGTTACAAGCAATAGAAATGGAGCGTTAAAGATGATTAAAGATAAAGTTATTGTTATTACAGGTGCTTCGTCCGGTATCGGTGAAGCAAGTGCTAAATTATTGGCTAGTAATGGCGCCAAAGTTGTCCTTGGTGCACGGCGAGAAAATCGGCTGCAAGCCATTGTGCACGATATTGAAGCAGCTGGCGGTGTGGCTGCTTATCGTGTAACTGATGTAACCAAGGCCACTGACGTGCAAGCCTTAGTTGATTTAGCCAAAACGCGTTTCGGTGGGCTCGATGTGATTTTCAACAACGCAGGAATCATGCCAACTTCACCGATCAGTGCCTTGCATACGCAAGAATGGAATGACATGATCGATATTAATTTAAAAGGGGTACTTAATGGCGTTGCTGCAGTCATGCCTGATTTCACTAAACAAAAGCATGGCCAAATCATCACCACTTCTTCAGTTGCTGGTATTAAGAGCTTTTCTGGTGCCGGTGTTTACGGGGCAACTAAATTTGCTGTCCGTAATTTAATGGAAGTTATCCGCATGGAAAGTGCCGAAGAAGGAACTAATATTCGGACAGTCAGTTTATATCCGGCAGCGATCAACACGGAATTATTGCATACGATCACGGATAAGTCGGCTAAAGCAGGGATGGAACAATTCTATGCGCAAGTCGGGATTACTCCAGATGCAGTCGCGCGCGTGGTTAATTTTGCCGTCGATCAACCGGCAGAAGTTAACGTTAATGAATTTACTATTTATCCAACTAAACAAGAATAATTAAAGGGAGTCTTAAATAATGGCTAAAAATGAAGAATTAAACAACGGTGGCGTTTTTCCCCGTGGTGCTAAAAATGATGCTTATGCCCAATATTTTGTTGGTCAAAGCTATTTGCAAGGGCTAGTCGCTGATCCAGCCGTTAATGTTGGTGTCGGTAACGTTACCTTTGAACCTGGCTGTCGCAATAATTGGCACATTCACCATGACGGTTATCAAATTCTATTGGTTACTGGTGGTGAAGGCTGGTATCAAGAAGCCGGTAAGCCAGCGCAGCACTTGCTTCCTGGTGATGTGGTTGTGACTCATGATGGGGTTAAACATTGGCATGGTGCGACTAAAGATAGCTGGTTCAGTCATATTGCGATCACAGCTGGTACGCCAGAATGGTTGGAACCAGTCACTGACGCTCAATATGCTGCTGTAGCAGAGGAGGAAAAATAATGGCAAAAAAACAAACTGCTGGCCGCGATAATTTAGGTGATTTTGCGCCTAAATTTGCCGAATTAAATGATGATGTTCTTTTTGGTGAAGTTTGGTCCCGTGAGTCAAAAATGTCGGCGCATGATCGGAGTTTGATCACCGTATCCAGCTTGTTAACGCAAGGGGTACCGCAGTTGGAAGCCCACATGAAAATTGCTAAGCAAAATGGGGTCACCAAGGACGAAATGGTAGAATTGATCACACATTTAGCCTTTTACGCAGGTTGGCCAAAGGCGTGGTCCGCATTTGGATTCGCCAAAGCAATTTACGGCGAATAAAATAGTTACTTTAACGTCATCACTACCTAAAAAATACAACCAATTCAAAGTTATTTAGCCCTTAATTTGGTATGATTAAGCCATAAATAATTTTTGGAGGTATTTTTAAATGGCCTTATCTGATTTAGCGCAAGTACTAGGTGGCGCCAATAAAGTAGCGTACGCAACTAGTTTACAGGATGTCCCTAATTTACGGATCGTTAATTTCGTCTGGGATGAAACGACACCAGGCATACTCTATTTTGCCTCAGTTCGTGATTCGCAGGGGGTACAAGAATTTCTAGCCAGCAAACGCATTGCTTTTTCAACCGTTCCAGAAACCGGCAATGCGCACGTTGCTAGTAACCACGCTACAGGTCAAAAATCGCAGCGAACGTTAGCACAAATGCAGGCACAATTTTTAGCGCAAGTTCCTGGCTTTGACCATGTTTTAGAGTTGATTGGTGCTAAGTTGGCTTTATACGAGATTCAAATGACCAGTGCGGAAGTCGATTTAGGACTAGGTAATGGGATCAAGCAACTTAAATTTTAACTGATGGTAAAATGGCAGTCCGCCGGGGCTGTCATTTTTGTTTAAAAAAAATTAACGAATTCGCCACTTAACTTAAGGTAAATTTAGGGTCACTCTGGCATACTCATAGTACGCGTTTCGATCATTGTGTTATTGCCAACGTGCGTAACACTTAACTGATCAACGGTTCAGGGCTAATTTTACTTGTGCGCTATGGGAGTGAATTTTATGTTAACTAAAATTAAAAATAAAGCATTGTTAAAAGGGTTATTCGCGGTTTACCTGTTGGCACTTTTTTGGATTATTTTGCTGAAGCTTAATTTGTCCATGATTCAACTTGGCAGCCAGCGTAGTATCAATTTAATTCCGTTTGCGGCCTCAGCATTGGTCAATGGGCATATTGATTGGTGGGAGCCACTATTAAATGTGGTGGCGTTTATCCCATTAGGGGTGTACACCGCAATTTTATATAAACGGCGGCGTATTCGCCTGATTGTGGCAACTAGTGTTTTTTGCGAAGTGACCCAATTTATTTTGGGGATCGGCGCTAGTGATATTACCGATGTGATCACCAATACAGTAGGGGGTCTGATCGGCTTACTAGTCTATCACCTGATCGAAATTTGGTTACAGCATAGTCATAACACACAAAAAATTATCAACCGAATAGCCGTGGTGGGCACCGTACTCTGTGCGACGGTGCTGGTTCTAGTCAAAGTGCGACTGATCTGATCACAAATTAAAACGAAGATAGTCGCGTGATAATTCAGCTGCGACATCCTCGTTTTATTTTTCTTGATCGTGTTCGTGATGCCATTGTTGGAGAAAATCAAGGCGCTGTTTAAAGCGCTTTTCGTTACCTTGTTCAGTCGGCGTGTAGTATTCGTGACCGGCCAGTGCTGCCGGCATGGTTTTCATCGTCGTTAGTTTTTCTTTGCTATCGTGGGCGTATTGGTAATCAGCACCATAGCCTAAATCTTTCATTAAGCCAGTTGGTGCGTTACGAATTTGGAGCGGCACCGGCTCATTGCCTGTTTGTTTAACATCAGCTTTAACCGCTTCAGTGGCGGCGTACACTGCATTTGACTTTGGTGCCAACGATAAATAGATCACCGCTTCCGTCAGATGAACGTTGCATTCAGGCATACCAAGAAATTGACAAGCTTGAAAAACGTCGATCGTTAACGACAAAGCACGCGTATCCGCTAAGCCGATATCCTCGCTGGCAAAACGAACTAAGCGGCGCGCGATGTACAAGGGATCTTCGCCGCCAGTTAGCATGCGGGTCAACCAATAAATTGCCGCGTTAACGTCACTATTGCGCATTGATTTGTGTAACGCGGAAATAATATTGTAGTGTTCCTCACCGTGCTTGTCGTAACGTAGTGATTTGGTGTTGATCAGCTGGCTTAAGGCGGCGGGATCAAGCGTGACTTGTTGGTTATGGTGCTGGGCATTGAGCACGGCCATTTCCAATGTGTTCAAGGCCACCCGCGCATCACCGTTGGCAAATTTTGCCAGTAACTGCAAGGCCGCATGATCAATATTAACGGTTAGATCAGGAAAAGCGTTGGGGTTGCGTAACGCATTTTGTAATAAAGTGACGATATCTGCCACTTGTAATTCTTTGAGTACGAAAACTTTACAACGGGACAACAAGGCAGAATTGATTTCGAAGGACGGATTTTCCGTAGTGGCGCCAATCAAAATAATACTACCGCGTTCGACAAAAGGTAAGAAGGCGTCTTGTTGGGCCTTATTAAAGCGATGAATTTCATCAACAAAAACGATTGTCCGTTCACCAATTTCGCGATTCATTTCGGCTTCTTCCATGATTTTGCGGATATCCTTGATGCCACTGGTCACCGCGCTAAAAGTAACAAAATGAGATTTAGTTTGTTTGGCGATAATCTGCGCCAAGGTTGTTTTGCCGACACCAGGTGGGCCCCAAAAAATCATTGACGATAATTGATCCGCGTCGATCAGTTCGCGCAAAATTTTGCCAGGGCCCAGTAAGTGCTGCTGCCCAGCAAAATCAGCCAATGTTTGTGGCCGCACGCGATTGGCCAAGGGGCTGTTTTGCGGATTGGCATTAGCAAATAAAGATTCTTGTTCCATTTAGGTCACTTCCACTTATACTTTTGGCTTTAGTCTACCACAAATTATAGGCGCTAAATATCAATAACCAGTCGCCAGTCGCGCTAAATGATAATAGCGCTGGTAAACTATATCAGTTGCTCCTCACCGCAAAGACTTACGGTAACCAGCAGCTTGCGCTTGTGCTTCAGTATCGAAGTAAATCGCGTTAGCTGAGTTCATATTGTAACCAGCCTGGTCCGGCGTGTGGTAAATTTTACTATTCACGTTGCCAACAATTTTGCCTTGGCTGTCAGTAGCAATTTGGCCGGTTGGGGTGCTAGTTGAATCAGTTACCGCTGCCGTGGTCGTTGAACTAGTCGTCGTTGCGGCGCTACTTTGGGTGGCGGCAGCGTCACTGACTTGACTAGTGCCATCGGTGTAATTAATGGTGACGCCAGTTTCAATATTAAAAATATAAACATTAAATTTCAAACTGTCACTGTTGATCGATTCAGCTTGCATATGAACACCACGCGCAACTAATTCATTATCTTTAAAGACAGGCGTGACTTGATAACGGACATAGTCAGTTGGATTATTTTTGATGTAGTAGGCGATATCGTCCTCGTAGCGTAACATTTCCGGACTATTGAGTGAGCGCGTACCGGTGATCAGATTCTTAGGATTGTTATTTTGACCAGTTAACTGAAAGCCAATTAAATGGGAACGATTATATAAATAACCACTTTTGATCCGCTTGTTACGCCAGCCGGTTGGATCAACGGTGAGTGGTTCACGTTTTTCGGTTGGCATAAGGCTTTTACTTAACAACGCATTGGCCACGACAGGTCGATTAAGTGCGTCTAGATTGGCGTATTTCTGCCACGCCCCTTTTTTAGTGCTAAGGTTGGCTTTGGTGAAGGTCGGCTCATCATTATTGACCTCAACTGTTTGCGTGCCGTTGTAGCTTAGTTCAAGCAGTTGCGCGTTTTGTTGCTTTAAAACAGTTTTCGTGCCAGCTTGTTTCTTAGTGATCTTTGCCGCCTGGACCGTGGTGGTGTGCTGGTCAACGGTGGTTTGGCTAGTCCCTAGGCCAACAAATGTTAACGCTAGTAAAGTAACGGCTGCCCGCGCCAATAAATTCCTTTTTTTGTGCATCATGATCCTCCTGTGGCCGTTCCCATAACGGCATTTTATAAATTAAGTTTAGCATGTTTAATTCAAAAAAGCTGTAGGCAAAAAAATGCGTAGGCTGTTATTTAAAAAAAGGTTAACTTGGTTGTAAAAATAACATTCAGACGTTAAATATGGTAGCATGAGTTTACCCAAAAACGGGTGGGAGGAATTAATGTGCGCTTAAAAACAGGATTAGTCTGGGCAGTGCTTTTGCTTGGCGGCTTGTTTGTCTATCATGATGATCGGTTTCAGGCAGTTCCCAATAAAGTAATAACCGCGGTTTCCCAGTGGCGTAGTAGTTTGGCCACTGAGTTGAACGCCGGTAACAATAGTAGTATGGCTAGCTCGGCAACAAGCTCGGTGGCTAGTTCTGTGACTAGCACTAGTTCTAGGCCGGCAGCTAGTTCAACGACCACAGAAGCAACACCAATCGAATCAAACGTTCAAGGTAAAACGCTGGCAACCACGTACTATTATCATTTTGCAGCGGATATGCCAGCTAAAGCGCAACAAGCATTTACCGCTGCAGTGGCTGTGTACAACCAAACTGGTATCGTCAAATTAGTAGCTGGTAGCGGGACAGCAGAACAAAATCAGATTACTTTTTTCGTTTACCATAAAAGCATGTCTGCTGCGGAACAGGGGACAGTCGAGCTAGGTCACGGCGGGCCTAATATTATTCAGCGAGTTGGCTGGGGTGCCTATACCGCCAATCATGCGCGGGCGGGCTTGAACGCTACCTATTCAGCCGCCCTCAATCGCTCAGTGGCGATCCACGAGTTAGGCCATGCACTGGGGCTGGATCATAGTACCGACCCTAATTCAGTGATGTATCCTGTCGAGCAAGGCAAAACAGTTTTGACGGCCGCTGATATCGCTGGTTTGAACAGTATTTACGTTAAATAAGTCGCAGACGTTTGCGGCTTTTTTGCTACGGTGCGTATTTTTCAGCAAGCAAGGCTGCCGGTGCTCATTTTCCCGATAACGGCTTAAATTTTGACGCAACAAAAATCGCCTAGAAACACTAATTTAGCGTTTCTAGGCGATACTAATTATGGCAATTATCTGATGATCAATTATACACGCCGCACGTTGCCAACCGAAAAGACGGCCACACAGCCAAGCCCAGTATGGCTAGCGATAGTTGGGCCGATGTTAGTCAGCGTGATTTGCGCCTTAGGGACTTGTTCTAAAATATGTTGTTCTACCACAGCGGCTGCTCCTGCAGCATCACTGGAGGAAATTAAAATACGCGGTGCAATCGGATCAGCTAGGGTAGCCACTGTATTGGCAGCCAAGGTGATCAGTGACTTTTGACGCGAACGTACTTTTTTGACGACGCGTAAGTGGCCGGCAGGATCGACATCCATCACCGGCTTGATGTGCAAAAGGGAGCCCACAGTTGCGGAAGTGCGTGACACACGACCGCCGTGGTATAAGTAATTCAAATCGTCAACCGTGAACCAATGTTGATAATACAACCGATTTTCGGTTAACCAATCGACTAATTCAGTGATACTGGCGCCAGCTGCCTTTTTGTCGATAGCATTCAGTAACATTAACCCGCCACCACTACTAGCTGCCAATGAGTCGACTAAATAAATTTGTGCCGCTGGATAGTCTTCTAGCAACATTTGCCGCGCTTGAACAGCGCTGTTAAAGGTGCCGCTTAAGCCGGAAGAAAAGCCGATATATAAAATTGGCGTTTTTGCCACCACATAAGGTTTAAAAAATTCGACAAACTGACCAATATTGATTTGAGCCGTTGTCGGCATCACGCCGGCCGCAATTTGTTGGTAAAAATGGGCCAAATCAAAATGGTGCTCTAAGTCGTCAATAGATTCCTCACCGTTGATATCCACATGCATCGACACGAAGTCGACGTGGTGCTCGGCCAGAGTCTGGTAAGGTAGATCAACAGCAGAATCGGTTAATAGCTGATACATAGCGCACGCCTCCGTTTACAGTTTCAATCTTATTTTACGCTCATTTGACATAAAGGCAATTATTAACTGATTTTAAACGTATAATCAATTTATAAAACAGCTGCGACAATAGTAAAGTGTTATTTTAAATAAAACTTTACCTAGTATTAGTCGTGTCTTCACATCTGTTTGCTATAATTTAATTAGCAAGTAATCTAAACCATTGGAGTTGGTCGAACATGGCAAATGATAATAATTCTAGTATGAGCCGTGAAACGTTGCGCCGGCGCAAAAACAGGCAACAGCCGGCGGAAGTCAACGAGGACGAGTTTGAGCAGAATAAGACTAAAAAGAATAAGAATAAAAAAAGGCGCCATCACCGCAAATTTTGGTTTTTAGTGGTAGTGCTGCTAATTATACTGGGTGCGATTTTCTTTTGGCGTAGCTCACGGTCAGAATTAACGGGCTCCTGGGTCGAAATCAGTAATACAAACGGGACTACGTATACTAATGAAACCGATATTGCCGATCTAAATACATTGACCATTAAAAATGATAAATACACGTATACGCGTAATGGCGACTTAAGTAATAGCGCAACTGGCGCGTTTAACGATGATGGCAATAACCAAGCTAATTTGGAAACGGAAACGGTCAATTATTCATTGAGCGCCGACAATGATCAGCTTACGTTCACCAGCGTTAGCGGTGGTATCTCTAGACTAGATAATCACGCAACGGTCACCTTCGTCCGGGTCAATTCGACAGCGTATAAGCAAATCAAGGCTAAAATAACTGCGCAAAATGAAGCCGCTAGTGCTAGTAGTGCTAGTCAGGCAAGTAGCGAAAGCAGCGCTAGCAGTGAGCGCGCAGCCAGCAGTACAGACTCAGCTGCTGCAACATCTTCCAGTTCTAATAAAATTAGTAGCGCCATTGCTGGAATCAAGGATAAAATAACGACTAATTCTTCGTCGAGTGAAGTTGATTCAAGTAGTGACAGTAGCACTGACGCCGCCAGTAGCGCAACTGATACAGCGCCCACTGACAATAGCAACAGCGCAACTGACATTTGGAACCAAGTCCAAAATCAGGTGCAGAGCTGGTTCAATGACTTGAGCAACACGACAAACTAACTAAAGAGTGTGACCTAAGACGGTTAGCTCCTGAGCATTAGCATACTACTCCGTAATTGTAGATATATTAGCAAAGTTCGCTAATATATCCTGGATGCTACGGGCGATGTCCATTCTTGTGGCAAAAACCTTGCCGCAAGAAACATGGCAGATTGACGAATAATCCATGTAGTGGATTATTTGGCGATTGTAGCTAAGCGTAGAAATATTTACTTTTGTCTAACTTTTGTGTTGCACTTCAAATTGAGGTAGGTCTTTTTTTAGTATGGCATTAGGGAGTTATAAATTTTTACACAATGAAATCCGGATGTGTCAAGAATATTTTGAACTTCGTTTTTAGAATGTGTACTGTTTGTTTGAATGGTCACACTTTTTAACATGTTGCTGGGTTCTATCGGACAAAGAATATAGGGTTTATTATCACGTTTACCATCAGCGTGAATTTTGTTATCAAGATTCTTTTTTATAACGAGAAAACGTACTTCCTGTTCAGTGCTAAGATATTTATTTTTAAAAATTAATGCATAAAAAAAGAGGGCTTGCGCAGAAATCATAAGTATTTCTTCTGCTTCTTTGGAGTTGTGTTCAATAGCTCTATAGGCATAAAGCCATTCAATTATTATTGATTTTATAGTGCTTTTTTGAAATTCTTCCGAATAATCAACTTTTAATCCAGCGATAAAAGCATTACCAAAGTCAATCTGATCTGTAGACTTTATACCCGGATTTAAATGGTTATTGAGGGCATGCATAATAGAAGCTCCACTATAGGCCATTGAGACACCCTTATTTACACCATTATAAACATTCCATAATGTCTCAGACTCGGGATTAAAAGAGAAGGACCAAATATAGTTATCCTGTAAAGGAAGAGTTTTCCAACTATCTGAGAAGTCATTAACCTCTTTTTGTGTTGCACCAATTTTATTTAGTGCAGACATTGCTAAATCTCTAGTGTAAATAAATTCATGGCGGTCATTCATGAAACGAGCATGTCCAATCTGAAATGATTTACTCTCACATATAGCCTTAAATCCCGACCAACTAGTATAATTATAAAGGAGTTGGTCTTTATTTTTATTAGCCGGATTTAAAATAGAAGTGCAACATAAATAAAACTAGACCAAAAGGGCCA
>NZ_RHOF01000057.1 GCF_003946445.1 Loigolactobacillus jiayinensis
ATTCAACTAAGGCAAAAACCGCCAAGTTGAAACATGGCAGCCGCAGGAACCTGCACCTTTTAGCACGTTTCCAGTAAGAGTGCGTTGAAAAAGCGTTTAGATTTTGAGCACTAGCCTAGCAGGGCAATAAGTAGCACGCAGTGATGCGTTTGACCTGCGTAGCTACTACTTCACAATAGTAGTTGATTTTCGTGCCGAAAATCTTAAATGTTACGGACGATGACCATTCAACTAAGGCAAAAACCGCCAAGTTGAAACATGGCAGGCGCAGAAATCTGCTTTTTCAACCACGTTTCCGCCACCGTGCTGCTCGCCGCCAAAAGCAGCCGCACGACGCATTTGCCGGCACGTCACCTTGTCCCAGTGACACGCCGGTAAATTGGCGGTAACCGCACCAACCGCAGCTACCCAAGCTGCGGCACATAAGCGCGCATGTCCTTCCCAGCATGCCCGCTAACCGCGTCAGCCTAAGCCAGTCCTCCCAGCTAGCTTAGTCCTAGGCTAACCACCCTGCTGGCGCGCTGTTTGGCACCAACACATAGCCCGAATCCACCCACAGAGAGGAGCTTTTTCATGAAACAACTTGATATGGAATTTAAGAACGAAGACGGCAAGATCAAGCACATGCGGCTGAATTATGCGTCGCAAACCTTGGACGAAACCACGGTCAAAACT
>NZ_RHOF01000058.1 GCF_003946445.1 Loigolactobacillus jiayinensis
TGGTGACGCCGCGGTAGCTAAGTAGTACTGAATAGACTAAAATAGCCATACTCACGGTGAGTATGGCTATTTTGCGTGGCACGATGCTTTTAACGAAGTTAGAGGCTATTTTTGTAAGCACCGTTTTACTCTAGACTTTACTTTTCAGTTTGCCAATGGCGACCCTGATTAATTTCAACTTTCTTTGCCACCAAAGCTAACGGATCAACACCCAATTTTTCGCACATGTAAAAACAATAAATCAACGTATCCGCAATTTCTTCTTGTACGTGCTGGGTCTGCTGTTCATCTAATTCTGTATCAGCCGGTTGCCATTGAAATATTTCCAACACTTCACTAGCCTCTAGATTCAATGAAATAGCTAAATCTTTGAGATTATGGTATTTTTGCCAACCACGCTGATCACGGAATTCAATTAAATCTTTTATAACTTGCTCATATTTAGTCGCCATTTTTTCTCCTTAACTAAGTAAATGTTGTGAACCTGCCGCCGCTAACAGTGCCGCTTGCAATTGCGGATCAACTGCGTAAATAAACAAGCCATGGACGCCACGTGTCAGCAATACATTTAATTCATTTTGTAGTAGCTCATCAGCCACCGTTTTTTTCTCGCCATTTTTCATTGTTCTTTTGCGCGTGGCCTTTTTGTTTTCGCTGGCTTCAGGATCAAAAATAACGTGGCCCGCCCGATATTTGACTGACGGCCCAATAATGACGCCAGCAAAATTCAAATCGAAGCCTTGAATGGTGTAGGTTGATCCTGCTTCGTGAATCGTCTGTGGTTGTTCTGCCCACGCTAAGCCTCTGTTGGCGCGCTTTTGTGCTTTAGTTTGTGGTAGTTGTAAATTCCATGGTAACGACCAATCACCAGCTTTGACGCGCCAATAATCGTCGTCGGCTGGGGCTGTTTTATTGACATATTTCCAATCAAAGGTTGCCAAAATCCGTGAAAGGCCTGCTGCTGCGTTTTCTTTTTCAGTCGCGTGTTGACTGATTTTTTGATAAACGGTTTGTGCATCTGGCGCAATTTTTAATTGATAGCCTTTTTTATCAGCGGGAATCGGTGTAATTTTGCGGTCAAAAACCAGCTTTCTGATCCAATCAATGGTTGGCTGCTCCGCTGAAATGCGTTGTTGATCCTTTAGCTGCACCAGATTGCCGGTTGTGCTGGCCTCAATTTCCATGTTCCTTAATTCCTGTTTATCCCAATATTCTTCGGTGGTCAGCATCTGATGCCGATCAAAAACAACCACCACAACTTTAGCTAATTGTAAGAGATCGGCTAACTGATTCTTGCCGCGGTAGGATTGCTTCCCTTGGGTCCATAATAAGTGCGCCTCATCAACTAAAATGACATCAACTTTTTCTGCTGCAGCATGCCGATTAATAAACCGAGTTGGCTTACTAACAATATCAATGTCCAGTCGTTCCAAGCCTAGTTTCTTAGCAATTTGCTTATAAACGGTTAACTGCTGGTCATGATTGATCAACAAGTAACTGTGTGGCTTAATTTTGGCCGTAACTGGTTGGTTTAACAACTCAGCATTCAGCTCATAGAACAAGTTACTTAATAAGACCGTTTTACCAGAGCCAGCTTCGCCTTCAACAAAAATCAATTGCCCCGTTTTAGACTGCGCCAGCGCATGCTCAATTTTTTGATAAATTAATTGTTTAGCAGCGATTTGTTCAGCTGTTAATTTATGAAATGGTGACGCCTTAAATAACGCCGAATCACGAATAAGGCTTTCAACCGGAAAAAGCTTACTGTCGTAATGATGTAGTCCACGCCAAATTTTAGACATAATTGGCTGTAACTCATCAGCGGTATAATACTCGTTTTGCGCATTAGTCCGCCGATTATTTAATTGTTTGATACTATCAACACTTAATAAGTACATCATCAGCTGGTTCTCAATATCTAGCGTCAGCGATTTATTAAAATGATCATGCCCAATCACAAACATCCGCCCTTGCTGCGCTGTGGCCAGTTGCTGCCAATCGGTGCGTTTGCTAACGTCATCATACAGGTGCTGGCCAGTCCGCCGCTTAATATTCGTCGTTTCGCCAACATACACCGTATATTGTGCATTGTTATCCTTATCGCGAATAATATAAACGGTTGGATAATCTAGTAATAATTTTTGCGCGTTTTTATTTTCACCAATATTACTTAATAATTCTGCGGTAAAGTTATCGCTATAAGTTACTTCACTAATAATCGGTTTACTGATCGTCACTGATAAAGCCCCCATTTGATCCACCAATTTTCCAAAGTCACATTAGGTCAGCTAAGCAAGTTGCTTTGCCGACACCTAATTGCGCTCAATAGAATTATAACAAAATTCTCAGCTGTCAATAGCCGTATTTAGCCAAATCGACACACTAAAAGTTGACCATGATAAATATTTTGGCTCAGCTAGGTTTACATGCTACAATAATATCAAAATACAGCGTTAACATTTTTCCCACAAAGGAGGCCCCACCATGCCAACAGCACCTTTCGCCGACTACCTCGCCAAGATCGCCCCTGAACAGCGTGAGCGCACCACCGAAATTCTCGACTGGGTCAGCACCACTTACCCGCAGCTGGTACCGCGAGTGGCGTGGAACCAACCGATGTTCACCGATCATGGTACTTTTATCATCGGCTTCAGCAATTCGAAAAAGCACCTCGCCGTGTCACCGGAAGCCGCTGGGATCAGCCATTTTGCCCCATTGATCGAAGCAGCCGGCTACCCGCACACCAAGAACTTAATGCAATTGCCGTGGGCCAGCGCAGTCAATTACGACTTATTGGCTCAAATGATCAACTTTAATTTAAGCGACAAAGCTGATACGACCACGTTTTGGCGCAAGTAAAATAGACTAAAAATGCACCCGCAGCATTGGACTAAACGCCAATACTGCGGGTGCATGTCATTTTTAAGCTCCTTGCAACCGCTAAGCCACTTATTTACTAGCATTTCTAACTAAAATATCGTCGATGATCGCCTGTAAGGTCACTTGATTCATGCTGTTTTCGGCAGCTTGTTGAACATGATCATAAACCACATTGAGTGTGTCCTGAATATTGCCGCCAACAATACACCGTGGGTTAGTTTTTTCATCAACATGTAAGAGTTGCTGGTTGTCTTCAATTGCCTGATAAACATCTAGCAACGTGATGGTTTCTGCTGGTCGTGCCAGCTTCGTAGCGACTTTGCCCGGTTGACTGGTTAATAGATTAGCCTTAACCAATAACGACATTAACCGGCGCACTAAGCTTGGATTTGATTCAACACTACTGGCAATGGTGTTACTTGACGGATCACCGTCCTTACATATCTCAACGAAAGTAAGAATATGCACCGCATCACTTAGTTTATGCGAATATTTCATACAACTAACCTCACTTATATTTTTGGCGTCACGCTCAATAACGGCCTATTTGGTGATTTCGCTGATCGCTGCAGGTAATGGTTGTAGGTCATGGCCCAATACAGTCGCTAAAGCGGTCGTTTCTTCATCTAAGTTTCCCTCACGGATCAACGCTTGGCCCATTGCTTTAAACCCAGCAACTGCTGCGGGCAAGCCACTAGCACTGAGTTTCTGTTTGTATTCAGCGTCATTAATTGATAATACGTCAAATTTCTGATTAGTCAATTGGGCCGTGGCCGTGGCTAAATCTTGGTACGTTCGCGCGGCGCCGGCAAATTCGTAGATCGGTGCTGGCTGTTCAGTGACTAAAACCTTAGCGGCAGCCGCGGCGTACTCACGTTCCAACGCCCAGCCAGCGCGGCCAGCTGCTGCAGAATAAATAAATGGTTGACCCGCTAAAGCAGGCTTGATCGTACCTAATTCATTTTCCAAATACCAATTGTTTCTTAGAAATGAATGGGCTAAGCCGGCAGCGCTGATAGCTTGCTCGGTTGCTTGATGATCGGCGGCCAACGGCGTTTGCGATTTATCAGCCTTAGGAAAGCTCGTGTAAGCAATATAGCTGACGCCGGCTTTTTTAGCGGCTTGAACCACGTTTAAATGTTGTTGCTCACGCGGCATTGCTGCACCGGGTTGTGAAGAGACGAAAAGTAATTTATCGATACCACTTAAGGATGTCGTCAGTGTCGCCACATCGGTGTAATCGCCGGGCCTTACTTCTACCCCAGCGGGAACTGATTGCTGCGCTTTTTCAACGTTACGGGCTAAGGCCACAATATCAGTCGCTGGGACTAATTTTGCGAGCGCTTGGAGCGCACTTGTACCAAACTTACCAGTTGCACCTGTGATTGCATATTTCATAATAATAGGCGTCCTTTCACTTTCTGTAACTTTCTAATTAACTTGTTATTAACATAGTAACAGTAAAAGCCGCTTTTGTCCATGGTAAATATGCCTGGCGGCTGGAAATGACCGCAACACGCGCAGGGTCCGCGACTAGCAGCCTAATGGAAATTTAGCCAAATTAAAAAAGCAACGGTTGCCCGTTACTTTTTTAGTATTGCAATAATGCTAACATATCATAATCCTTAATCTTTTCCCGGCCGCCTAGATCTTTTAATTCGATCAAGAAGGCAGTACCGACAACAATGCCGCCGAGTTCTTCGACTAATTTGATGGTTGCAGCAATCGTGCCCCCAGTGGCTAATAGATCATCAGTGACCAAGACGCGTTGGCCTGGCTTGATTGCATCCTTGTGCAAGTACAAGGTTGATTTGCCGTATTCGAGGCCATAGCTAGCCGAAATGGTTGGCCGTGGTAACTTGCCCTTTTTCCGTGCTGGCGCAAAACCGAGGCCTAACTTGTAGGCAACGGGACAGCCAACGATAAAACCGCGGGCTTCAGGGCCAACGATCATATCAACGCCTTTATCTTGTGCATAAGCGGCAATTTGGTCCGTTGCCTGTTGGTAAGCCACACCGTCCGCCATTAGTGGCGAGATATCGCGGTAAACGATCCCCGGCTCCGGAAAATCGGACACGCTGGCAATATAATCATGTAAATCAACTGACATTACTTTTCGCTCCTTCATCTGGCACAATTTGTGCGTTTAACCATGTTTTAAGTTCTTGGTAGTTGCTGTAAACGAGTGCCTGTTCAGCGTCCATTTGTTGTTGGCGCTGCTGATAACTGGCGGCCGACTGCAAGTCAGCCTTGGCAGGTTGCGCCACGCCGGTCATAACACCATCAACTATTTTAACAAAGCCGAGGTCAGAAAACACTTGAATCATGAAAATTAATAGGTCTTTTTTAAGTTGTAAATGCTTGGCCAAAACTGGCAACTGGGTCCGCACGTTGACCGTTTGTTTAGTCGCCGTGAATTTAAATAACCGCCCGAATTCAGCGCGCGTCGGTAGCCCAGCTAAGTAAACTGGATGTTGCATATAGAAAAAGCAGATCAGCTTGTCAAATTCAGTTTGATGCTGCTTCAGCAAGGCTTGTAGTGCCGCCAAAGTTGGCGGTACGTCGACTAAGACCAGCGTTGCGCCGAGTGCCGTAAATTCATCAGTCGCCAGCACTGCCGTGGCGTCAGCTGGTAAATAAGTCGCCAGTTGTTGCTGTAACTTGGCCGAGAAAAAGACATACGTCGCGGTATATTGGAATAAGTGGCGCGTTAAATGCGTGGTCCGCTTATCAATAATTTCCAGGCCACTGGTGGCAAAATCAGTCAGTTGCAACTGCAGCGTGCGCCGTCCTTGCCATTCATTTTCGCCTAATTCACCGACAACGGTCACCGTATCTGCCGCCATTAAATCGTCGGCGTACTGCCCTTTTTGAAACGCGATCACGTCAAGCGCAGACGTTCCACTCGTCAATTTAAATTTCAAATGTGCTTGTTCCGTGCCGATTGCCCGCACCCCGGTCACTTTTTCCGGCGTGATGGCAATTTTTGGTGCTGGATTATCGGTCCCAAAAGGCGCCAACTGCTGGCACGCCTGTAAAAAGTCGCTGGTGACTTCTGGTACGGTCAACTTAAGGTCAACCTGCAAGTCGTCACTACCTTGATGACGCAGATCTACGGCGTCAGCTTGAGCTTCCAAGCCGGCGGCAAGGGGCGCTAAATTAGCGGCACTAACTGCTAATCCAACGGCCATATGGTGACCACCAAAACTCGTCATCAAGTCGCGATACTGATCTAGTGCCTTAAATAAATTAAACGCCTGCACACTGCGCCCAGATCCCTTTAAGCTATGATCAGCCCGCTGCGTCAACATCAGCGTTGGCTTCCCAGTTGCTTCAACGATGCGGCTGGCAACAATGCCTAATACGCCTTCGTGCCAGTCTGGGTGCGCCAACACCAAGGTTTGCCGTTGCCTATTTTCTGGTGTCTGCGCCATTTCCATGGCGGTAGCGGCAATATCTTTCACGTACTGTTGGCGGCGTTCATTTTGCGTTTGGACAAACTTAGCCAGCTGCGTTGCTTCATCTGGATCAAAGGTTGTTAATAATTTGACGCCGTCTTTAGCATCACCTAAGCGCCCTAACGCATTTAAGCGTGGGCCAATGCCAAAGCCGATCGCCTGTTCGTCGATTTTAGCCTGCTCGAGCCCGGCAACCTCACACAGCGCCGTGATTCCTGGCCGCGTGGATTGTTGTAATTGTTGCAGACCTAGGCTGACTAGCGCCCGATTTTCACCAGTCAATGAGACTAAATCACTGATCGTACCGATTG
Organism: Loigolactobacillus jiayinensis; assembly: GCF_003946445.1. Lineage (GTDB taxonomy): Bacteria > Bacillota > Bacilli > Lactobacillales > Lactobacillaceae > Loigolactobacillus > Loigolactobacillus jiayinensis. Next base: position 6,650 of record NZ_RHOF01000058.1, read on the forward strand.
CTGCTAGGTCAAAGCTATCACTAGCGGTTTCTTCCATCAACGCACTGGCCAGCTTAAAGGCCACGCCCACCCCAGCTAAGTCGCCAAAGGGGTACTGGCCGTCTGGATGACGTGGATGGATAATGGCAAAGGCTGGCGGTAATTCTGGTGGCAATTCATGATGGTCCGTGACGATCACGTCAACACCATGTTCTTGCGCGTAAGCAATAGGCCCGTTGCCGCTGATCCCATTATCTACGGTAATGATCAATTGAGTCTGCGCCGCAAGTAACTTTTCAAACGCAGCTTCATGGGGGCCGTAGCCTTCATCAAAACGATTGGGGATATAGATGTTAACGTTGGCGCCTAAGCCTTCCAGCGTTTCCATCATCAAGCTAGTACTGGTCACGCCATCAGCGTCGTAATCGCCATAGACTGTGATCAGTTGATTTTCTTCAATGGCCTGACGAATACGGTCAACCGCCTTTTGCATGCCAAATAATAAGAGCGGATCATGCAATTGATCCACTCCCGGATTTAAAAATTCTTCAATTTTCGTTGGATCAGTTAAACCACGATTGATCAATAAGCGGACTACCGCTGGGGCTAGCTGACATTTTTCCGCTAGCTCCGTGACCAAAGTTGCCCGTGGTTGTGGTAAATATTGCCAATTATAACGGGATTTCATTCAGAACTTCACACTCCCAACCAAACTATTATAACAAAATACCGACTGATTGAAAGCTTTGTTTATTTCGCGCCTGACTCCGTACTGGCAGCCGCGCTAGTTTGTTGCTGTAAGGCGTTGATCTGATCTTCTTTTTCCGCTAATTGCGTGTTTAATTTGGCGGTAGCCGTAGCCACTGCCTGATCGACGGCGATATCTTGTTGCTTTTTTTCAGCCGTTAAGGCCTTGACCTGCCGCCGCAACCCAAGCGCGCTCATTGTCGAAACTAAAACCGTCACCAACGCGCCGAGTAACAACGACACAATGATCACGATGATCAATGGCCATTTAGCCGTGCCAAACGCAAAATTAACCGTCACTGGATCGACATTTAAAATTGCAAAAATAACGATCACTAACGCTAACAACAAAACTAAGACTAAGCGCCATTGATTTTTCATATTATACTGCCTCCAAAATCATTCATTTACGATCAAATAAGGGACTGGCAATCAACCGATCAGTCAAAGCCGGCAATAACGGCCGTAATCGCGCCGCCAGCTCCATCGGCCACGGTGCATTCAATTCGCGGCGCTTTTGCTGCATCGCGCGGATAATGCGGGCGGCCAACTGATCCGCATCGAGGGCAATGCCACTGACTGCCTGCGCGTAGTGATCAGTTGGATCAGCCACGTGGGCAAATTCCGTTTTAATTGGCCCCGGATTAACCGTTAAGACGTGGATGCCCAGCGGCCGCAATTCCATCCGCAAGCCATTGGAATACGTGATCACCGCCGCTTTGGCCGCCGCGTAAATGCTGGCCTTAGGCGTCACTAATTTACCGGCTTGTGAGGCAATATTGACGATCAGCCCTTGATGCAAGGCGGCCATGCCCAAGCCAACTTGTTGCGTCAATTGAATGAGACTCAGTACATCGAGCTCAAATAATTGCCGCGTTTTCGCCATTGGAAAATCCAACGCACGCTCAAAATAGCCGGCGCCCGCGTTGTTGATCAACACATCGACCGCCCCAACTTTGCGCTTTAGAACTTGTTGCAACTGCTCAATTTGCGCCGGTTGCGTGAGGTCGATGCGCACCGCCAACGCCCGCTTACCTGAAAGCGCGCGTGCCTTGGCGGCCACCTGCCGCAGCCGTTCGCCACGCCGGGCACACAAAACTAAGTTAGCCCCTTGCCGCGCCGCCGCGAAAGCTAGCGCAGCCCCTAAGCCACTAGAAGCACCGGTGATCAAAATCGTTTTATTCGCTAGATCCATGCCTTTTACCCCTTTGCCGTTAATTTTTCTGTAACGGAATCGGTATCTGATCGAAATCTTTCATGACCCGCGTGTGTGGGAAAACTTGCCGCGCCTCGGATTGTAACTCGTGCGCAGCCTTGCCCACATAACGCGCGGAAATATGCGTTAATAATAATTGCTTAACGTGGGCTTTTTTTGCCACTTCTGCCGCTTGGGTACTGGTTGAATGGTAGTAATTATGCGCAATACGGCCATCCGCTTGGCCAAAAGTACTTTCGTGCACTAAGACATCAGCGTCAGCCGCTAAGGTGTACGCATTGGCTGTCCGCCGAGTATCGCCTAAAATCGTCACGATCCGCCCCTTTTGCGCTGGGCCAATAAAGTCGCTACTTGGCACCACCGTACCGTCAGCTAAGGTAACGTCTTGACCAGCTTTAATTTTACCATATTCCGGTCCCGGTTTGACCCCAGCCGCCTGTAATTTAGCAACTAATAACTCGCCGGTATGATCCTTTTCAACCACCCGATAACCAAAACTGGCGATCCGATGATCTAAGGTTTGGCAGTCGACCCGGAAAGTATCATCTTCGAACACTTTCGTATTTTCCGTTAATTCAACAAACTTTAAGGTGTAGGTCAAGCGTGTATCCGACACCCGCAAACTAGTTTGCACGTAGTCGCGGATCCCCTTTGGTCCATAAATGGTCAGTGGTTGGTCGCCGCCCTGAAATGAACGACTGCTTAAAAAGCCTGGCAAGCCAAAAATATGGTCGCCATGTAAATGCGTGATAAAAATCTTTTCCACTTTCCGTGGTCGAATGGTCGTCCGCAAAATTTGTTGTTGCGTGCCTTCACCGACATCAAACAACCAAACGGCGTTGCGTTCATCTAAAAGCTTTAAGGCAATGCTGGTCACATTACGATAACGGGCTGGCGAACCAGCGCCTGTTCCAAGAAATTCTAATTCCATCAGTTTCATTCATCCATTTCTATCATCTATTCCGCTAAGTCCGATTAAAAACCGTTCCGTTTCATCGACATACGTTTCAATTATATTTTAAATTACCCAAATTCACAAATATATCTATTTAAGCAGTAATTCGCCATTTGCGCAACTGAAATTAATCAAACAAGCGCCCGCCGTGTAAAGTAGCCGCTTGCTTGCAACTAGTTGGGCCCTTAAAACTCGCATCCCTTTATCCACCAAAAATAAGCGTGAGCCAGCGCCCACGCCTACAATCTAATGATGTTCTTTTTTAATGTGCTCCAGCGGAAAACTAACGACAAAGCGCGAGCCATGCGGTTCATTGGCCAAAACTTTGATCGTGCCTTGATGGCTATCAACGATCCATTTAGCAATCGCCAAGCCCAGCCCATTACCGCCAGTTTTACGGCTATGCGACTTGTCTTCACGATAAAAACGTTCAAAAACGGCCTTGCGATTTTCCGGCGCGATCCCGATACCCGTGTCAGCGACTTCAACCTGCCAGCGATTATTGTGCGCTGCGGCTTTAAATTGAATTTGATCGCCAGTTTGCGTATATTTCAACGCATTATCCAACAAGATCACCAACAATTGATGGATCCGTTTCTGATCGACCATTTGTTGCTCATTTAAATCAATTTGCGCGGTAAAGGTTTTATCCTGACTACCGGCAATTTCCGAGTACGGTGCAATGACTTGGCGTAAAAAGTCCGCCGTATCCGTTGGCTGCCGCGTGATCTGGGTCATATTTGAATCAGAGCGCGCTAACATGAGTAGATCACGGGTCAATTGATTTAACCGGCGCGTTTCTGCTAGTGACAACGCGATTGGTTCCATTTGGCTGATGATTTTTTCGTTAGGCTTCGTCAACAAAAGTTCCATTTTACTTTGAATGATCGTTAATGGCGTGCGCAATTCGTGGGCCGCATTGGCCACAAAGTCTTGCTGCTGTTGCCACGACTTCAGAATTGGCCGCATATTCCAGCGCGACAATAAGTAACTAAGCAGAATTGAGAGCAACCAGAAAAATAACATGGTCAAAATCAAGACGCTACGGAAACTTTGAATCGCTTGGTCCTCAGAATCAATGTTTTGGATGATCTGAACGTACTTACCCGCATAAAGCTTAGAATTATTGCTGGCTGGCACCTTCACCAATAACGAACGGAATTTACTGCCATCACTAGTCGTCAGGCTAACAATTTCGCCTTTTTGCTTCGGGTGCAGCGAGATCCCCTCTAATAAGGTATAGCGATCGCCTAACATTTGCGTGTTGGTAACCTTACCCTTACTATTGTAAATCAAAAAGTTAATGCGAAAATCGGGGGGCGGCGTGCCTTGATGCTTAACCGTCTTGACCTGCTTGCCGCCTTTAGCACTCGCCTGATTGGCCGTCTTGGTTTTAAAATTAGCCAACAACAATTGGCTACGTTTCATTTCTAATTCTTGATCAATATTGCGGTAAATTTCGTGCTGAAACGACAGGTAAACGATCGTCCCTAATGACAGAAAAATCACCGCAAAACTAATCAATTCAGTTAGAAATAATCTGATTTGTTGCTTACGGTTAACAACTTTCATGCGGTCACTTCCACCATGTAGCCGACATTCCGCAGTGTTTTGATCATCGTATCTGCGTGGTACGGCTTTAATTTTTTACGCAAGTTACTCATATAAACCTCCACGACGGTGATGCTGGTTTCAGAATCAAAGCCCCATAAACGATCAAAAATCTGCTCTTTCGTGATAATGGTATTTTGATTTTCTACCAAATAGACTAATAGGTCAAATTCCTTTCCGTTCAGGCGGATCTCCGCATCATCTACGACCACGCTACGATTTTGTAAATTGACGCTTAGCGGGCCCACTGCCAACACATTTTCCTGATAAAAATGGCCACTGCGCTTCAATAACGCCTTGATCCGCGCAATCAACTCTTCGCGGTGAAATGGTTTGGTTAAATAATCATCGGCACCAACGTTGAAGCCATGCAATTTATCATCGATCCCATCCTTAGCCGTTAAAATCAAAACTGGCGTCTCTAAATGTTGTTGGCGTAACGACTTTAAAATATCATAGCCATTTTTCCCTGGTAACATTAGATCCAAAATAATCAGATCATAAATACCCTGACCGGCAGCAAACTCGCCTTCTTCGCCATCGTACACTTGATCAACATCTAAAAAATCGGTAATAAAATCACGGACGCTGGCTGATAATTCAACATCGTCTTCAACTAGTAACGCTTTGGCACTTTTAACCAATTTACCCACCTCATATTTTCTAGCGCACAACCCAACCGATCGTGCAACAACCACTATTATCGTTAAGCCCTTGACACCTTGACAGTGCGCTAGGTTCTAAAACATGGCGCAAAAGGCGGCGACGTACTTGCCAGCTTTTGTGCCATGTCGACATCACAGGACGTTTTGCTCGCCTTGTAATCTAACTATAAAATAACTAGCTTAAATTAAACTTAATGTTTAAGCTGGGCCAAGATTTGTTCCGCAATAAACTCAGCGTAATGCTGCTTGCCCACCTGATTTGGATGCACTTGATCATCGTAGAACCAATCTGGATGATTATTACTATACGTGTACCAATCAATAATGGTCAGATTCGGCCACCGCTTAGTCGCTGCACTTAATGAATTATTAACTGTATTCTGCCAATTACGCGTGGGGACACGCACATTGACCCAGAAAACCTGGCGCTGACTCCCCACCGTCTGCATGATCTGATCTAATTGCTGGTTGGTAAAGGCGCCATTGGTTCCTAGGCCGACTAAAACCACGTTGGCCAAAACACCTTTGCGCTTATAATTCGCCAAAATATCATTACTGCTACGCACTTGGCGCCCGACTGCTGCGTCAACGATCATTTGTGGAAAAATTTTCTGCAGGCTGTCGACGCTATCCAACATAACTGAGTCGCCGACCCCAACAATGGCTAATTGTTGCGCTTGCTGCGTTTGGGCTGTGGTTAAGCCCCCGACTGCCGCAACACTGCTACTACTAGCGCTACTTGCCGCGCTGGAGCCTTGTGCCTTAGCCTGCTGCTTCTTTTTCTTAGCCGCAGCGATCAATTTAGCGTTGCGCGCCGAATTTTCCTTCGCGTTACGCTTAATGTTACGAGCCAACGCTGATTTTTCTGTGGTCGCGTGGGCAGGTGCTTGCGCTGCGCCAGCTAAGCCGACAGCAAATACAGCTAGTGCTGGTACTAACAACCAGCGCCGCCAGCCCTTGGTCCGCCATGACCCTAAGTGCCGCCACTGCACGTGACTAAGCGGCTTTTCAACAAAGCGATAAGAAAGCTCACTAAGCACCATGATCAGCGCTAATTGAATCAAGTTATGCAGCCACGGCCAATGCGCGATGTTGTGCACTTGGTTTTCATAAAAAATCATCACTGGAAATTGATACAAGTAAATGCCGTAACTGCGCTTACCCAGCCACGTAAAAAGCGGATTGGTCAGCCAGCGATTAACCTGCGCACCCGGATGGACCGTTGCCGCCAACAGCAACATCACGAAAATCGTAAATAGCACCATGCCACCCCGATAAACGAAGCTACTTTGCGCATCAACTAAACCCATCATCGCCACGATCGCAATTAAACTGACCACACCAAGTCCATTCAGCAACCGCTGCTGGGGCCGCCCAATTTTAGGCTTAAGCTCCGTGCTCGGCCAAATTAAAGCCATAAACGCACCAAAGAAAATCGCAAAGGCCCGCGTATCGGTACCATAATAAACACGGCTTGGATCATGCCCCGGTACGAAAAGAAAGGCCATTAACAACGCCGATAAAACACCGAGGCCTAACAACAGATTAGACACTTGATGACGGTACTTTGTCACCAAAAATAACGTAACGATCAGTATCGGCCAGACCAAATAAAATTGGCCCTCGATCGAAAGTGTCCACAAATGGGTAAAAGGCGATTCATTGTTGGCAAAACGGTCAAAATAAGACTGACCATGCAAGATCTGCCACCAATTATAAACATACAGCAAGTTACTCCAGAGAATACCACGTAACTGCGCCAATAACTGCCGCTGAAACAGCGTCATGTACGCTGCCGTTGCAAACAGCATGGTGACCAGCGCCGGATAAAGCCGCTTGACCCGCCGGCGATAAAAATCCACTAGAGCAATGTGACCGTTTTGATCCCATTCTTGCACCAAGAGATCGGTAATTAAATAGCCTGTCAACACTAAAAAAATAACGACGCCGAGAAAGCCACCCGGTACGGTGAATGGAATCAAGTGATATAAAATAACGCCGATCACTGCAATTGCCCGTAAGCCGTTGATTCCGGTAATGTAGCGGCTGTTTGCCAATCTTTTTTTATGTTCCATAATTTGCCACAACCTATTTTTTTAATTCAAAATTACTCAACAAATTCAAAAGTGAACTCATCAATTTGGACTAAATCACCATTTTTAGCACCTTTAGCCCGCAAAGCATCATCGATCCCCATACCACGTAATTGCCGTGCAAAGCGCATAACACTGTCGTCATGCTCTAAATTAGCCATTTGGTATAAGCGTTCAACTTTTTCACCAGTGATCACAAAAACGCCATCGTCAATTTCAATATCAAAGGCCGGCTTGCTGTCAGCAACAAAATCATATTGTTTCTCAGTAGCCGTTGGTTCTTCGCTATAAAGTGGAAAGGCTGGTGTGGCCTCCAATAGATCAGCAGTGGCCAACAATAACTCATTTAACCCTTGATGTGCGATCGCCGCGATTGGGAAAATAAGTGCCGTAATTTCGGCTGCCGCTAGCTGCTTTTTAAAGGTAGCTAAGTTATCCGCGCTATCGGGCATATCCATTTTAGTCGCCACGATGATCTGTGGCCGTTCCAACAAGCTAGGATCGTATTTAGCCAATTCAGCATTGATCTTTTCAAAATCATTAAATGGATCTTGTTCATCAACACCACTCATATCAACTAAATGGAGCAAAACCCGCGTCCGTTCGATATGGCGCAAGAACTCGATACCTAGACCAACCCCATTGGCGGCGCCTTCGATCAAGCCCGGCATATCCGCCGCCGCAAAGCTACGGCCATCCGGTAAACTAACCATCCCTAAATTAGGCACTAATGTTGTAAAATGATAAGCGCCAATTTTCGGCTTGGCACTCGTGATAACTGACAATAAGGTCGATTTCCCAACTGAAGGAAAACCAATCAAGCCAACATCAGCCAATAATTTCAATTCCAAACTCACGTCTACTTCACTACCAGGTTCACCGTTTTCGGCGATCTCTGGTGCAGGGTTACGCGGCGAGGCAAAATGCACATTCCCGCGACCGCCACGACCCCCTTTAGCAATAACTAATTCTTGACCGTCGTCAGTTAGATCACCTAATAAATGATCATCAACAACGCGCCGTACAGTTGTGCCAGGTGGAACGCTGATGATCGTATCTTTAGCGCCGCGACCAGTCATCCCTTTGTTCATGCCGTTTTCACCACTAGGCGCCTTGAAGATCCGCTTGTAACGGAAATCCATTAACGTCCGCAGTCCTTCATCTACCTTTAAAATAATACTGCCACCGCGGCCGCCATCACCACCGGCTGGGCCACCAAGCGGCACAAACTTTTCACGCCGGAAAGCAACCAATCCGTTGCCACCGTGCCCTGCTCTAGCTGTAATTTTAACTTGATCAATAAACAAGCTAATTTCCTCCTCAAATAATGACTAATTAACGCATTTAAGCGGTTATTAAAATTTTTTTTGATAATCATGAATTTCACAGATCTGGTTACGCCCATCCTAAACTAACCATCAGGTAAAAGTCTAGCCACAACGTCTAGGCGGTAAAAATTAAAATTCAGATACTATCTAATTGTAAAGAAAAAAGTGGGTGCTGTCTACACACTAAACAAACAAATGTGCGCCTGTTTCGTTACTGATTCTTAAATTTTTACTAAGAAACTTCATATTATAGCACACCTGTGACCGCTAACTAAGCGCCAGCGGTTTAACCATCATCTAATGAAGCAACCAGTTTACGGCCAGCAATTAATTAGGCTGTGCTTATTTTATCATTTCTACGTTAAGCAAAAACAGTTCCTTGTGAATTGTTATCTATTTTTAGATAGCGCTACCATTATTGATTAAACAGCTTTTACATTATTGAACTATTATTTTTTGTGCAATATTTCACTTGTAAATCAGTAATGAATTTGCTATGCTCAAGACGTAGTAAAAGTTATTTTTAGGCCTAAAAAAATTTGAAAGAAGATGGATCTTTGATGAAAGCTGCTGTGGTCCGCGATCCTGTTGATGGCTATGTTGATATCGTCGAAAAAACGTTACGCCCACTGGAATTCAACGAAGCGTTAGTTGACGTTGAATATTGTGGTCTCTGTCACACTGACCTCCACGTTGCCGCTGGTGATTTCGGCAAAGTACCTGGCCGTATTATCGGACACGAAGGCGTTGGCCGCGTTAGCCAACTTGGTCCCGGGGTGACTTGCCTGAAGCTGGGTGACCGCGTCTCGATTGCTTGGTTCTATGGTAGCTGTGGCCACTGCGAATACTGCCTAACTGGCCGCGAAACCCTTTGTCGTAGCGTTCGCAACTCCGGCTTTACCGTTGATGGCGCCATGGCCCAGCAAGTTATTGTCGATGCCAACTACGCCGTTAAAGTGCCAGCTGGCTTAGATCCAGTTGAGGCCAGCTCGATCACTTGCGCCGGCGTCACTATGTACAAGTCACTGATCGTTGGCCACACCAAACCGGGTGATTGGGTCTCGGTCGTTGGCGCCGGTGGCCTCGGCAACCTTGCCATTCAGTACGCCAAAAACGTTTTTGGTGCCCGCGTCGTGGTCGTCGATGGTAATCCAGATAAGTTAGCCGCCGCCAAAGCTTTAGGCGCTGATATTTTGATCAACCGCCATGAAGTCGACGTCCCAGCAGAAATTCAGCGCCAAGTCGGTGGCGTCAATAACGCCCAAGTCACGTCCGTCAGCGCCGATGCTTTTAACGCCGCAATCGATTCATTGCGGCCAAATGGCTGTTTAGTCGCCGTCGCCCTCCCCCAAGGTGACATGAAACTCAACATTGCCAAAACCGTTTTGGATGGCATCCAAGTTGCTGGGTCCTTAGTCGGCACCCGCCAAGACTTAGCCGAAGCCTTCGAATTTGGCGCTGAAGGCAAGGTCCACCCCATCGTTCATACCCGTAAGTTAAGCGAGGTCAATGATATCATCGATGAAATGAAGGCCGGTAAAATCGTTGGCCGCGAAGTCATCGACATGTCACTTTAAACAAAATTAATCGCGCGACCTGAATAAAGGACTTTAATTTCTGCGTTCATTTTTTACAGAAATTAAAGCCCTTTATTTTTTTCACGGCCAAAACGCGCTTTAATCACCTTTTGCGGCTTTTTATAAACGTTTTTGAATGAATTTGAAAGATTTCTATTGATTTTGAATGATTTTGGTGGTAAATTAATTATTGCGGAGGTGAGGTAAGTGCTTACAGAAGAACGCCATCAATTTATTCTTAATCAATTAAAGCAACATGACATTATAAAATTACACGACTTGATCGCGGCGACCAACGCATCTGAATCAACCATCCGCCGTGATCTACTGTTAATGGAAGAAGCCGGCTTGTTAGTGCGCGTTCACGGCGGCGCCAAGCGCGTGGCCGCTTTGCAAACTGAACTGGCCGTCAGCGAAAAATCCAATCAAAGCATTAACGAAAAGGAAGCTGTCGCTAAATTAGCCGTTTCCTGTTTAACGCCGCAAGATGTGATTTTCTTAGACGCTGGCACCACCACTTTGGCGATGATCCCCTATCTAAAAGCAACAACTAACTTAACCGTGGTCACTAACGGCGTGAATCACGCGTCACTACTAGCCGACTACGATATTCGTTGTTTCCTACTCGGTGGCCGTTTAAAAAACGTCACCAAAGCGATCATCGGCGCCGACAGTATTGCCGCCTTGCAGCAATACCGATTTAACAAAGTCTTCCTTGGTACCAATGGTGTCCATCTGCGCTACGGTTACACCACCCCCGATCCTGATGAAGCGACGATCAAGCGCGCGGCCATTGCCCAAGCGGAAATGACCATTGTCTTGGCCGATCACACCAAATTCGGCCAAGTGTCATTCACTAAATTTGGTGACTTAGCAAAAGCCACGATCGTCACGGATCATTTAAATCAAACTGAACTCGATCAATATCAGCAACAAACAGACATTTTGGAGGCGATCAAATGATTTATACGGTAACGGTCAATCCATCAATTGACTATATCGTACAACTGCCCCAGCTAGAACTAGGCGCAGTTAATCGAATGACCTATGACACCAAGCTCCCTGGTGGTAAAGGCATCAATGTATCACGCATTTTAAACCAATTAAAGGTTGAAAACGCCGCTTGGGGCTTTCTTGGTGGCTTTACTGGCGAATTCATTCAACAGCAATTAGCCGCTGAAAACTTAACCACCGACTTCACTAAAATTAACGCCGACACTAGAATCAACGTTAAAATCAAGGCCGGCGAAGAAACTGAGATCAACGGCCAAGGCCCGGCTATCACTGCCGCAGCCAGCGCTGATTTCACGGCTAAATTTGACCAACTCCAAGCTGGCGATATTGTCGTGATGTCTGGTAGCTTGCCAAAATCCTTGCCTGAAAGCTTCTATCACGATTTAATTCCGTTGATCCAAGCCCACGGCGCCGATTTTGTCATCGACACAACTAGCCAAGCGCTGCTAGATACCTTAAGCGCGCAGCCATTAGTCGTTAAACCCAATCATCATGAATTAGCCGCGTTATTCAACGTCACGCTGGCCGATGACGCCGCGATCGTTAAATACGGCCGCAAATTACTCGACCTTGGCGCTAAAAACGCCTTAGTTTCCATGGCTGGTGCCGGTGCCTTCTTGATCACACCAGACCAAGTTTACAAATCAACTGCACCAAAAGGCACCGTGATCAACTCAGTTGGCGCCGGTGACTCGATGATCGCCGGTTTTGTCGGCACCTTCAGCCAGACGCAAGATCCATTAAAGAGTTTTGCAACTGGCCTCGCTTGCGGCAGTGCCACCGCCTTCTCCGAAGATTTAGCCAACCAAGCTAAAATCGCCGAAGTCCGCCAAAGCATCACCATCAAGCAATATACTGCTTAACTAAAACGGCGCCGCTCGCCTAGTTGCGCTTTTTGCAACGTAGCGAGAAAGGACATCCGTATTTGAAAATAACAGTTTCGGTAACGAAACTTAACCCACATATTGAGAAGGAGTGTAACATTCATGGATATTCGTGACCTACTACTTAAAGACGTCATGATCATGGACCTAAAAGCAACGACTAAAGCCGCTGCCATCGATGAATTGGTTCATCAATACTTTGTCAAAGGCATCATCAATGACGAAGACTTATACAAAAAAGACATCATTAAGCGTGAAGCGGAATCAACAACTGGGATCGGTGACGGTATTGCCATGCCCCACGCTAAAAACAAAGCCGTACAACGGGCCACTGTTTTATTTGCTAAAAGTGATGCCGGCGTTGATTTTGACGCTTTAGACGGTCATCCCGTTCATTTATTCTTCATGATCGCCGCTCCCGAAGGCGCCAACAATACCCATTTACAGGCTTTAGCTGCCCTTTCCAGCTTATTGATCAATCCTGAGCTCGTGGCGGCCTTGAAGCAGGCTAAAACACCAGATGACGTGCAAAAGTTATTTGCGGACGCCGAAGCTGCTAAAGAAGCCAAGGATGCTGCTGATGAAGCGGCCCAAAAGGCCAAAGAACAAGCAGCCGCCGCAACTACCAGCACCCAGCGGCCTTATATCGTTGCCGTTTCCGCTTGTCCAACTGGGATCGCCCATACTTACATGGCCGAAGCTGCTTTGAAAAAGCAAGCCGAAGCTATGAACGTCGACATCAAAGTTGAAACCAATGGCTCTGAAGGCGTCAAACACCGCCTAACCGCTGATGATATCAACCGGGCCATTGGCGTTATCATTACTGCCGACAAAAAGGTAGAAATGGATCGCTTTGATGGCAAACATTTACTTAATCGCCCTGTGATCGATGGCATCAAAAATCCGGAAGAATTGATCAACGAAACGCTGGCTGAAAAAGGCTCAATTTTCCACGCAACTGGTGCCGATGGCAGTTCAAACAATGATGACGGTGAACGCAAATCAGCTTGGAGCACAATTTACGCTAATTTAATGAATGGTATTTCCAATATGTTACCATTCGTCGTTGGTGGTGGTATTTTAATGGCCATCTCCTTCATGGTCGAACAAACCGTTGGCGCCCACTCAACCACCTTTATCTTCTTAAATGGGATTGGTAACTGGGCCTTTAGCTTCTTGATTCCTGTCTTAGCTGCTTACATCGCCGTTTCAATTGGTGATCGGCCGGCGTTAATGCCTGGTTTTGTTGGTGGTTTCATGGCCAACACTGCCGCCGCAAGTATCGTTAAAACAACTAGTGTCGCCGGTTTCTTAGGCGGTCTAGCTGCAGGTTTCATTGCCGGCTACGTCATTGTCTTATTGAAACACCTTTTCCGCAACTTGCCTAAGTCATTGGACGGTTTGAAACCAATGATCTTCTACCCGATCCTAGGCTTACTGATCGTCGGTTTCCTGATGTACTTCATTGTTGACCCTATTTTTGCGGTGATCAACCATGGTTTAACCACCTTCTTGAAGAGCATGGGCACGGGTAATGCGATCTTGTTAGGCACCGTCCTCGGGGGCATGATGTCCATCGATATGGGTGGTCCCTTCAACAAGGCCGCTTACACCTTTGCCATTGGCGTTTACACCGCAACTGGTGACGGTAAATTAATGGCCGCCGTCATGGTCGGTGGCATGGTCCCACCTTTGGCAACTGCGATCGCCACGACTTTCTGGAAAAACAAATTTACCGCTGACGAACGCAAAGCTGGTATTTCTAACTACGTTTTAGGTATTTCCTTCATTACTGAAGGTGCGATTCCATTTGCCGCTTCTGACCCCTTACACGTGATCGTATCAAGTGTGATCGGTGCAGCCTTAGGCGGTGGCTTAACGCAATTGTGGCACGTTTCCGTGCCAGCGCCCCATGGTGGTTTGTGGGTAACCCCACTAGCGACTAACTGGGTCTTCTACCTCTTAGCCGTGGTCATCGGTGCTTTGGTCTCCGGGATCATCCTCGGTATCTGGCGGCCAGCATTAAAAGAAGAAAACTAATATATAAGTAAAAAGTGCGGCTCTTTGTCAAATCCTGTTGATAGCTAATTTTAGGCAGAATTGGAAGTTAAGC
>NZ_RHOF01000059.1 GCF_003946445.1 Loigolactobacillus jiayinensis
CTAATAGATTACCACTTTGAGCAATCTATCAACAGGATAAAGTATAGAGCCAAAATAACGTTCTGCCAGTTGCGGCAGGACGTTATTTTTTCCAACAAAAAAGCAGCCACCAATGTAGTTGGTAGTGGCTGCTGGGCGTTCAATAAAGAACGCGGCGCGACTTATAAATGCGCGCACAGACTCGAGGGTCTGTAAGGTCTGGCACCTTAGTTGTGATTATAACATACTTACCAGATGCTGACACGGTTTTCTGGTGCTAAATACATTGCGTCAGCTTTTTCAATCTTAAAGGTGCTGTAAAAATCGGCAAAGTTCTGAACTTGTACGTTGGCGCGTAATTTTGCAGGTGCGTGAACGTCGATGGATAAAAGCAATTGTTGATATTCTGGCTGTGCCTTAGTCCGCCAAATGGTTGCCCAGTTAGTGAAGAAAGTCGTCAAATTAACATCAGCTTCACCTTTGGCAGCTTCTAAAGCGCAACTCAAACCACCAGCATCAGCAATGTTTTCCGATACGGTGAGCTTGCCGTTGACTTGGCTACCAGCAAAGGAGATACCATTGAATTCATTGATCATTGCTTGCGCTAAGGTTTTGAAATGCGCTGAATCGGCTTTAGTCCACCAATTATGCAAATTACCAAATTCATCGAACAACGCACCATTATTATCGAAAGCATGCGAGATTTCATGGGCAATTACGGCACCAATTCCGCCGTAGTTAGCGCTAGATGACTGTTCTAAGCTATAAAATGGTGCTTGCAAAATTGCTGCAGGAAACACAATGATATTGCGGAAAGGATGGTAATAGGCGTTAACGGTATTAGCGCTCATTTCCCATTCTGTCCGTTCTACTGGCTGATTCCATTTGCTAAAGCGTTCGGCAATGGCGATCTGGTCAAAATGCATGGCGTTGGCTAATAAGCTGGCGCCAGTGTTGACGGTGAATTTTTTGAATAGTGGCTTGATCTGATCGGGATAGCCGACTTGAATACCTAAGTTATCCAATTTAACAACGGCTTTTTGTCGTGTGGCAGCAGAGAGCCAATCGTTATTTTGTAGGCGTTTCTTATAAACGCTGATCATTTTAACGACCATTTTGTGTACGTCAGCTTTTGCGGCTTCACCAAAGTATTTGCGACCATAATAATCGCCGACAACTTGGTCAAACTGGCCAGTAGCAAGATAATAAGCGCTCTTTTGTGGCTTCATTGCTTCTTTACTACCGGATAAAGCACGGCCATAAATACCACCGATTTCGCGGAAGTCATTGCTTAAATAACCGGCCATACTGCGGACTGTGTTGACAATTAGCCAGCTTTTCAATAGCTCAAAGTTTTCTGCAGTGACGATTTCATCAAAGGTAGCAAAGAACTTCGGCTGAGTGACAATGATTTTTTCTGGTTGCGCGCCAATTAATTCGGGAATCAAACGAGCAAAGTCAATATGGCTGCTTTGTGCAGTAAATTCAGCAAAAGTCTGTGGATTGTACATTTTGCTATAATCTGCTGATTCCTCCGCACTTTTGACGTGCGGCGCTAAACTTTTATCGAAAGCTAATGCTTGTTCCAAAATTAATTTAGTTGCTGCGCTACTGTAACCAGCCATTTCCAGCAATTGTTGCATCATTTGTTGGAAAACTTGGAGTAATTGCGGACCGCTTGGATTGTCAGCGGTATAATAAGTTTTGTCTGGTAAAAATAAACCAGGTGCGCTGGCGAATAAGGCGTTGACCTTTGTGTTTTTCATGTCGGCGTCCACGTCCAAATCAAACGGTACCGGTAGGCCATCTAGAACCCAATTTTTGAGGTCAGCTTGCCATGCTGCCAAGTTATCGTATTTTGCAATACGGTCTAAATAAGGCTTAAGTGGCGCTGCCGCTTGACTATTGCGCTGTTCAAAATCAGCAGCTAAAGTGTAGAATTTTAAAAATTCACTTAGTAGTGGATTGGTTGGCTTTGTTTCACCGCTTTGCATTGCGGCAAAATCAGCCATTAACGTTTGCTCAATGTTTTCAACTAGATCTTGAAAGCCACCAGTTGCTGGGCGATCAGCCGGAATTTTGGCCGTTTTTAGCCAGTCGGCATTGATTGCCGCGTAAAAATCATCTTGTAAACGTGTATTTTTTGAGTCATCGCTGGTTGTGCCAGCGGCGAATTGTAATTTTTGCATCTAAACACCTCGTCTTCTTAATACTGTTATCATACACTAACTTTTATGGCTTGGCGCAGGATTAGTTTGTGGGTGGCGCTTTTTTAAACCAGCTTTGATGTAATATATCAGATAACAAATAATGATAAAGGGTATCATGTAGAATAGTGCTGGTCGTTGTGTCGGATCAAAAATAATCAAAACACAGGACAGCAAGCTCAGAATAAAGGCAGCTAGTGGCACCCACGGATAACCTGGTGTGCGGTAAGCTAATTCACTTAACTGGTGGCCTTCAGCTAGGAATTGTTTTCGGAAGTTAAGTTGGGACAAGGCGATTGCCATCCACACAATAACGACTGCCAAGCCAGAAATCGAAACTAACACGAGGTAGACTGTTTCGGCAGCGACTACGCTAGAAAGTAAGGCCAGAATACCACCAATCATACTAAGACATAAGGCTAACAGCGGAATGCCACTTTTTGTTGTTTTGGCGATACGAGCGGGAATCATTTTTTCGTTGGCTAATGACCATAGCATCCGGGTAGAGGCATAAAGGCCTGAATTAGCAGCGGATAATATTGCTGTGAGCACCACGAAATTCATGAGGTCACCAGCAAACGGCAGACCAATTTGACGGAAAACTAGTACGAACGGGCTTTGATTGACGCCGGCTTTTTGATAGGGAATCAATGCGGCCATAACGATAATACTACCAATAAAAAAGAGACACAGCCGTAACAAGGTGGTGCGAATAGCTTTGGGAATATTTTTGGCCGGATCCTTGGTTTCGCCAGCAGTTACACCAATCAGTTCAGTACCGGAAAAGGCAAAATTGACCGTTAACATTGTGGTGAATACAGCCTTGATACCGTTAGGAAAAATACCGCCAGCAGTTAAATTATGTAAGCCGGGCGCGTGGTGATAGCCGCTAATAGGGAGTAAGCCAACGATGGCAGCACCGCCAAGTAAAATAAAAGCGATGATGGCGATCACTTTTATGCTGGAAAACCAAAATTCTGTTTCGGCAAAAAAACGCACTGATAACGCATTGGCGATAAAAATAGCAATCATAAATAACATACTCCACAACCAGGTTGGCGTGCCGGGAAACCATTTTTGCATGATCAGTCCTGAAGCAGTGAACTCGGAACCTAACGCGACAGTCCAGGTCAGCCAATACAATAACGCAACTGTGAAACCAGTACCGGGACCAATGTATTTAGTGGCGTAAACATGAAACGAACCTGTGTAAGGCATGGCAACTGCTAACTCGCCGAGACAAAGCATGACTAGGTAGACCAATATGGCGCCTAGTGCGTAAGCCAAGATTGTGCCAATCGGGCCTGCTTGATGAATCGTGTAGCCAGAACTGAGAAATAAGCCGGTACCGATGACGCCGCCAAGCGAAATCATCAGTAAATGGCGTGCTTCCATTTTACGTTTTAGTGTTGCTTGTGCCATGAAAAAGGCCTCCAGAAGATTGAAATTTTAATGAAATTAGAATATGATGAGAAAAGCTTAATGAAACTACGATAGCATGTTCTAATTGAAAAATCTATCTTAAATTAAGGAAGGTGGCAGCATGGATTTTCGACAAGCAGTGACGCAGCCGCTAGTTTTGGACGGGGCAATGGCCACCGAACTGGAAAAACGTGGCGTAGATACAAATAGCGATTTATGGTCGGCACGGGCCTTATTAACTGATCCTAATGCAGTTTATGCGGTGCACCGCAGCTATTTTGATGCTGGCGCTGATGTGGCGATCACGAATACTTATCAGGCGAATGTGCCCGCATTTGAAAAAATTGGGTTGAGCGCGGCGGCCAGTAAAGCTTTAATTGCTAAAGCGGTTCAAGTTGCACAACAAGCTCGGCAAGATTATCTGGCTACGCAAACCGAACCGCGCGATTTATATATTGCTGGGAGTGTTGGCCCTTACGGTGCTTATTTAGCAGATGGCAGTGAATATACTGGCGCTTATCAGCTAAGTCGCCAAGCCTATCAAATATTTCATTATCCTAGAATTGCTCAATTAGTGGCCAGTGGCGTTGATGTTTTAGCATTAGAAACGCAGCCAAATTTTGCTGAAATTCAAGCCGAAATTGACTTATTGCAAGCAGAATTTCCACAACAACTCGCATGGGTGGGGCTAAGCATTAAGGACGCGCATACATTGTGTGACGGAACCCCTCTGACTGAGGTGGTGGCTTACTTAAATCAACAGCCACAAGTTGTTGCGCTAGGAGTGAATTGTACTGCGTTGATAAATGTGACCGCGGCTTTAAAAGCATTGCGGGCAGCAACGACTAAGCCATTATTGGTCTATCCCAACTCTGGCGAAGCGTATGATCCCAGTGATAAAACTTGGCACACACAGCCGAACACCCCACAATTTAGGACATTAGTGCCGCAGTGGCAAGCAGCAGGCGCACAATTAATTGGTGGTTGTTGCCGCACGACACCAAATGATATCCAGCAAATTCGGCAGACAATAAAACGGTGAATCTGGCATAATGCTAGGTTCACCGTTTTATCGTTTTATTAGGTACATGATTAAACACGAATTTCCTTTGTACTAGGACAATTGCGTTATTAAATAAGCGCCAAAATCGCTGGTACTTAGTTGCGTGGCGCCAGGAATTTTAGTGGCAAAATCCCAAGTTACGTGCTTTTGTAAAATGGCAGCGGCCACGGCTTGGCGGATCTTGGTGGCAACTTCTGGCCAACCGATATAATCGAATAACAGCGCGCCGGATAAAATAATCGACGTGGGATTCAATTTGTTTTGACCGACAAATTGTGGCGCGGTGCCGTGAGTCGCTTCAAAAATTGCCGCACCAGTTTCATAGTTGATATTGGCGCCAGGTGCGATGCCGATGCCCCCGACTTGAGCGGCTAAGGCATCAGAAATGTAGTCGCCATTTAGATTAGGCGTAGCGACCACGGAAAATTGTTCTGGCGCGATCAGTGCTTGCTGGAAAAAGTTATCGGTGATCACATCTTTGATGATCAATTTGCCGGCTTGCTGGGCGGCCTGATAAGCGGCATCGGCGGCAGTCTGATCAGTTTCAGCTAAGCGGCGATAGGTTTCCCAAGTGAATACCTGGTCAGCATACGTCTGTTCGGCTAATGCGTAGCCCCATTTTTTGAAGCCGCCTTCGGTTAGTTTCATAATATTGCCTTTGTGAACCAAAGTCACTGAGGGCAAGTGATTAGCTAGGGCGTAGTCGATTGCGCTTTTAACTAAGCGTTGACTGCCGCTTTTTGAGATTGGTTTAAGCGCAAAGGCACTTTCTTCTGGAAAACGAACTTTGCTTAGCTGCTGGTCTGCCGCCAACAGTTGCCGCAACTGGGCACTAGCTGCGCCAGGTGCATATTCGATACCAGCATAAATATCCTCAGTATTTTCACGAAAAACGACCATTTCGGTTTTTTCCGGCTGCTTAAGTGGGGATGGTGTGCCGGCAAAATAGTGAATCGGGCGGAAGCAAGCGTAGAGATCAAATTTTTGGCGCAGGGTGACATTAAGGGAACGATGGCCGCCGCCAATTGGTGTTGTCAGTGGGCCTTTGATTGCAACTAGATTAGTTTTTAGTGCATCCAAGGTTGCTTGTGGTAGCCATTCACCGGTAGCTTTGAAGGCTGCCTCACCGGCTAAAAGCGGTTGCCAGTCAACCGCTTTGGTAGCGCCATAAACGGCGGTAACGGCAGCGTCAAATAACGGTTGTGCAGCGGCCCAGATTTCAGGACCGATACCATCACCAGCGATAAATGGAATCGTTGGTTGCGCCGGCACTTTTAGCTGTCCATTTTGTTTAGTAATCACTGTCATAGTGCTGCACCACCTTCTTGCTTAAATGGTCGTGGCGTTAAGTCGCTTAATTGCAACTCACCAGGCACTTTTTTATTGTATTCGCCAGTGTAGTGGGAACTAGGGCGAATCAGATAACTAGCGGCTTTTTGTTCACGGATATGGGCCAACCAGCCAGCTGTGCGACTGACCGCGAAAATTGGTGTGAAAATATCGTGAGGTATACCTAGGCAATGGTAAATAATCGCGGCGTAAAAATCAACATTTGGTTTTAAATTTTTGGTCTGCAACATGTAAGCAGCCACTGATTCAGCCAAATTAAACATCGCCATTTGATCATAATGTTCCGCCATTGTTTTAGCGTAATCATGCAGATAAAAAGCACGTGGATCACCATTTTTGTAGATTCGATGGCCAAAGCCCATGATCTTTTCGTGTTTAGCTAAGCGAGCAGCTAAATAATCGGCGACACTTTGCCCGCTTTTACGAATTTCTTCCAACAAGAAGTAAACTTGTTCATTAGCACCGCCGTGCAAGGGGCCTTTGAGGGCGCAAATTGCGGCAGTTAAGCAGGAATACTCGTCAGCGTTAGTTGACGCAGCCACCCGTGCGGTAAAAGTTGAAGCGTTGAATTCGTGATCGGCATGTAGTAACAAGACTTTGTTGAACAGCGCATCTTCCGCAGCATTCGGAACTTTGCCTGTCAATAAATAAACGAAGTTACCAGCAAAGTCTAGCTCACGGCGGGCTTTTAGCGGCTTTTTATTAGCGCGTAAACGCACGATCATCGCGACGATCATCAACATTTTAGCTTGAATTGCGGTGGCGTTACTTTCTGCTTTTGATTCGATCGAGCCCAAGAAAGAAACACTAGTCCGCAACAAACTCATTGGGTGGCGCTGAATTTTACTGATTTTCTTTAATGTCGCGAGAAAGTCGGGCGCTAATTCCATTTCAGCAAACAACGCCGCACGAAAATTGCGTAATTCTTCGCTAGTGGGTAGACGCTGATGCCAAAGCAAGAAAACGACTGCTTCATAGGGCACGTCATTGGCAATTAATTCGGTGATTGGATAGCCAGCATAAGTTAACATATCGTTTTTCGTTGAGCTAATGGCAGTGTCCGCAATGACCACGCCAGCTAGACCTTTAGGTAAATCCATATGGAACCTCCTCTGTTAAAAACTGTTTAAGCTAAGTTTGCTTTACGTCGTAGTACTAAGGGTAAGATGCCGTCATTTTCGTAATAAGTCATGTCAGTTGGTGTATCGAAACGTAATTTAGCGGTGAACTTGGTTTGTTCACCAGTTGTTGCAGTCGCTACAATATTGGCCGTATGATCAGTAAAGCTAATGGCAAAGGTTTCGGCACCGGTTAAGCCTAAGCTAGTGGCGTTTTCCCCAGCTTGAAATTGTAAGGGCAACACGCCCATCATCACTAAGTTAGCGCGATGAATTCGCTCAAAACTTTCGGCGATGACGACTTTAACGCCGAGCAACTTAACCCCTTTGGCTGCCCAGTCACGGGATGAGCCCATACCATAATCTTTGCCCGCTAAAATAACGAGGCCAGTGCCGTCCGCCTGATATTTAGTGGCGGCATCATAAATTGGTAAGACTTCATCAGTCGGCCAATAGCGTGTATAGCCGCCTTCTTTTTCCGGTGTAAGCTGATTTTGAATCCGAATATTGGCCAAGGTACCGCGCATCATCACATTGTGATTACCGCGCCGCGAGCCGTAAGAATTAAAGTCAAGCGGTGCAATATTTTTAGACCGCAAATACTGGCCAGCTGGGGTATTTTGCCCAATGAAGCCTGCCGGTGAAATATGATCAGTAGTAATTGAATCACCAAATTTTGCCAAAGCGCGCAGCTTTGTGAATGTCGGCAAACCAGTATGGTGGGTCAATTTTTCGAAAAATGGTGGTAAGGCAATATAGGTCGAGTCAGCTTGCCAAGCATAACTGCTGCCAGTTGGTGCCGGTAGTGCGTTCCAGGTTTCATTAGCAGTTAATAGCGAAGCGTATTCGCGCTTGAACGTATCGGCGGTGACTGTTTGCTGAATCAAGGCACTGACTGCACTTGCAGCCGGCCATAAATCCTTCAAGAAAACAGGTTCCCCAGCATGATCGTAACCAAGTGGCTCGGTGGCTAAATTAATTTTTAACGTGCCAGCTAAGGCGTAAGCGACAATCAGCGGCGGTGATGCTAAATAGGTATCCTTTACCAACGGATTGACGCGGCCAGCAAAGTTACGATTACCGGATTCAATGGCGGCAATTGGAAAATCAGCCGCCGCTACGGCCTGTTGCATTTCTGGCTTGAGTTGGCCAGAGTTACCGATACAAGTGGTACAACCATAACCGACTAAATTGAAACCAAGCTGGTCCAGTGCAGATTGCAAGCCGGCGGCAGCAAGATAAGCGGTCACCACTTTAGAACCGGGGGCAAAGGACGTCTTAACATAAGCAGGGACGTGTAAACCAGCGGCGACAGCTTTTTGTGCGATCAAGCCCGCGGTTAATAATAGACTTGGATTTGATGTATTTGTGCAGCTCGTGATTGCAGCAATCGCCAAATCACCACGTTGCAGGTTGAACTGTTGACCATCAATCGTGACCGCTAACGTTTCTGAATCAGTAAATTGCTGTTTTAGATTAGTCAATGGGACGAGATCCTGCGGGCGACTGGGCCCAGCCAAGCTAGGCACAATTGTGGTCAAATCAAGGTTCTCGGTTTCTGAATAATGACATTGCTCGCTGCCATCATGGAATAAATGATTTTGTTGAGCGTAATCACTGATCAATTGAATTTGTGCAGCGCTGCGATTGGTTAATTTGAGATAATTTAAGGTCTGTTGATCAATTGGGAAAAAGCTGGCAGTTGCCCCGTATTCAGGTGCCATATTAGCAATTGTTGCCCGATCGGCTACGGATAAAGCCGCTAAGCCAGGGCCATAAAATTCGACAAATTTACCGACCACATTGTGTGCGCGCAATAATTTAGTGACAGTTAGCGCTAAATCAGTGGCAGTTGCACCTTTTGGTAGTTGATGAGTTAGCCGAACGCCGACTACTTGCGGAATTTGCATGTAAGAAGGTTCGCCCAGCATGCTTGCTTCAGCTTCAATACCGCCGACGCCCCAGCCGAGTACACCTAATGAATTAACCATAGTTGTATGCGAGTCAGTACCAACAACTGTGTCAGGAAAAGCGAGGTGCGCACCATTTTCTTTGGTTGTCCGCACAACGCTAGCCAAATATTCTAAGTTGATTTGATGAATAATCCCAGTATCCGGTGGAACGATCCGCAAATTTTTGAAGGCTTGCTGCGCCCATTTAAGAAATTGATAACGCTCATGATTACGGGCAAATTCTTTTTCAATATTCGTTTTGAAGGCAGCACCATCCCCAGCTCGATCGACTTGGACGGAGTGATCAATAATCAAATCAACAGGCACATCAGGATTAATGGCATCAGGATCGCCGCCGTCAGTGACTAGCTGGCTACGCATAGCCGCTAAATCAACTAAAGCGGGCACACCCGTAAAGTCCTGTAAAATAACTCTTTCAGGTTTAAATGCGATATCTTGCGTCGCAGCAGGCCAACTTAGAAATGGCGCGGGATCAGTCTTCTGCTGACGGAGCGTCATTTCTAATAGCACACGCAATGAGTAAGGCAATTGGCTAATATCAAAATGTTGCGCCTGCGCCCAAGCGTTAATGTCGTAATAATGATAAGTTGTACCGCTTGATTTAAATGTTGCTTGATAAGTTGTCACCGTCAAAACCTCCTAGATGCACTCAATTGATTTGATTAGAAAACAATGAGTTATTGATTGGTTATCTTTAATTTAACGGGTTTCAAAAATAGAAGTCAATTAAAATTATAAAATAGTTAGAAAATAAAGATTTACACATCAAAATTTAATTTTAAGCAAGCTTAGCGATTGAAAAGCGACTGATTATAAAGCGATACGCCTACGCCATGTTACGTTAAATGACATCGGCTTTTTGTTATAACAATTGCGAACTATGCTAAAATAGAAACGATATTGTTTTAAGTTATTTTGGCAATAAAATTAAAGAATAAGGAAATTAATCATGCAATTAAAACGTTTATCCTGGTTAATGGCGTTGTTAGCCTTACTACTTTTACCGACACCAATCCATGCTGCAAGTAAAATAGCAACCCAGCAAGCGCCGTTAGCCGGTAAAATCGAAAATTATACTTATCGCAATAAAACCTATCAAATTCCGGCGGCCTATTTGCAATACCAAAAAAAGCAATTAGCTATGCTGACAGTGAGCAACGACCACAAAGGCCACGTTATGGTGGTTAGCTATATTGGCACAGGAAGCAGCAGTGCAACCTTTTACCGGTTTACCGGCCAGCTGCGCTATTTTGCCAGCTTGTATTCACTGAAGGATTTCATGGCAGCCTACACGCATGGCACTGGCGACTATTTGACTAAAACCATGTATGCCGCAACTCACGCGCAGCCGATTGTGAACCCTGATAAAAAATCATTGCAGTTTACGACTTCACCGATGTTATATCAATTTGAGGGGATGAACCAAAGCACCAGTCACGCGATTTACAAACAAAATATCAAATCCTATAAAACAGTTAAGCTGACTTCGCTGTTCAATTCAGTTTTGGATGTCGCACAAATTAATATGTTAAATACGGCTGGCGAAAACGCAGATCTTTATTATCAAACCGCCGATACTAGCCAAATTATTGTGGATCCACTGGGGATTTTTGTGCGCGTGGATGAATGAAAATATAACGGGTAACTACAAATCTCAGTCAGAGTGGAAAAAGGTTCCCGTCATTATCAATTTGATAATGACGGGAACCTTTTTTTATTGTGCTTTCGAAATTAAATCTTTAAAAATAGCAATTTGACGTTGATCATAATCTAATAGCATTTCTGGATGCCATTGCACCCCTGAAAATTGCTGAGTAGTTGTTGAATCAACAGCCTCGATAACGTGATCCGAACTTTGAGCAATGGTTCTTAGTGAAGGTGCAATCTGTTTAACAGCCTGTTGATGTAAGGAGTTTACCAACACAGACTTTCCAAACGCTTTTGCTAAGAACGTTTTCGGAGCTAATTGAACAGTATGTGTCGGTTGTGTGTCAGGCGATGGTATTTGCATGTGCTTTAAACTAGGTTGGTTACGATAAGCTAAATTCTGATATAGTGTTCCTCCTAGTGCAACGTTAAGCACTTGCATACCACGACATATACCTAATAATGGTTTTTGAGTTTCTGCAACAGCTTTAACCAAATCAATTTCAAATAAATCACGCTGTAATAGGGTCATACCTAATTTAGGCTGCGGTTCCTCACCGTATAGAAAAGGTGAGACACCTTGACCACCAGTTAATACGAAGCCATCCGCCAAGAAAATATAACGGGAAATAGCTGTGCGGTCAACTAATGGTAGAATCAATGGGACGCCACCAGCTATTTCAATCGCAGTTAGAAAAAATTGGGGTACATAACTAGCTGGATGATTATGAAAAACGTTCTCAGCAAACTGGTATTCGTTAGCCACAATAGCTATTAATGGTTTCATTTAAAATAACCTCCTTTACTTGACAGTTACGTATTTATAATCGACGATTGAACCAAATTTAGATAATTGTAACCCGTGGATTGATGAGCGCTGTAAGTAACTAACGCCAGCTTGATAAACTGGTGCTAAAGCAGCATCCTGCTGAATCAATTGTTTTTCAGCTTGTTGCATTTTTTGCCAACGTGCGGTTGGTTCAGTCGCTAATGTTTCGGTAATAGCTGTTAACTTTTTATCATAACTCGTATTATCGTATTTAGAAAAGTTTATCTGGCTGCTAGATTGATATAGGGCTAGAAAATCGATTGGATCAGCGTAATCAGGTGCCCAAGTTCCAAATGCTAAATCGTATTTACCATCCCGTTCAGCTTGAATTCGTTGAGCAACTGGAACAGATTTGAGCGTGATTGTTACACCAGGTAAATGCTTTTCGATTTGACTTTGTAAAAATTCACCCACAGTTTTAGCTTGTGGTGTATCAGCAACTAATAATTCTAGTGTGACTTTCTTTTTATTTAATTCTTTTTCAGCAAGTTTCCAATTAACTTTTGCCTTAGCTGGCGAATACGGTAGTAATTGTCCCGTTGATTTACGATAATCTTTTCCAGCAGATGATTGGGCGAAGCTAGTTGGAATTAAGCCATTTAGAGCTACAGAACCATCTTTTAAAATATTTTTGGTTAATGAATTTTTATTAAAAGCTTGTGCTAATGCTAAACGTAAGTGACGATTCTTTGTGACTGAACGCTTGTTATTAATGCTAACATACCCCATAGTTGGCGTCGTTTCTTTATGCAGAACTTGTTTGCCAGTATAGCGTTGTAAATTATTGTCACCTAGAACGGCATAATCAATTTGTTTGCTGTCAAATAAGTTGGCCGCAGTTGCTGATTCTTTAACAACTTGGACAGTAGCTTTAGATAATTTAACACTCTTAGCATCCCAATACGTTGGATTGCGAACATATTCCCATGTATCATTAGTGCCAGTCCAACCTTTGACGATGAATGGGCCGTTAGCTAAAACATGTTTGGCAGAAGTACCGTATTTGGCACCTTGTGCTTCAGCATATTTCCGGTTAATTGGCATAAATGGTGCGCCAGTAAGATATTGCTTTAAAAATGGAATCGGTTGAGCTAGGGTGACTTGTAGTGTATGGTCATTGACTGCTTTGACGCCTAGGTCCGTCACCGGTTTTTTACCCAAACGTACGGCTTCGCCATTTTTGATAAAATCGATTCGGAAAGCATTAGTCGAAGCGGTTTTTGGGTTAGCTAATCGTTGCCAAGCGTAGACAAAATCGTCTGCGGTTACTGCAGTACCGTTAGACCATTTAGCGTTTCGTAAGGTAAAAGTATATACTGTTTTTGCTTGATTGACTTGAGGTTGCCCTTTGACCATGCCAGGGGTGACCTTATTATTCTGGTCATATGTATAAAGACCCTCTGAATAAGCTTTGATTGCTTCG
The DNA here is from genome assembly GCF_003946445.1 of Loigolactobacillus jiayinensis. Lineage (GTDB taxonomy): Bacteria > Bacillota > Bacilli > Lactobacillales > Lactobacillaceae > Loigolactobacillus > Loigolactobacillus jiayinensis. The sequence continues at coordinate 13,012 of NZ_RHOF01000059.1, forward strand.
GTACTGACAGCCAGTGAGTACTTAGTGCTATCAAGACTTTCGATTGGCGCATTACTAGTACTGTGAAATACTTCCGATTTTGCTGCAACTGAGCGAAAAGGTAATGTAACAGCTAATAAAGTGGCTGCTATACTTAATGCTAAAATACGTTTGTACATATGATCCCCTCCAAAAAATAATATAAAAAAAGTCCCAACGTATGCTTACGTCAGGACGAGTATTGCTCGTGTACCACCATCATTTATCACTATTTCACAATAGTGACCACTACCAGTTCGTATTACAACGCAAATAGATTTGCAATAAAACTGTGCCACACCAACAGGTAGCCGCCGATCTATTTTTAGTTCAATAGATATGCTCCAAGTTCATTTTCAACATTTTCGTCTAGTATCCTTTCACCGACCGATACTCGCTTTTTAGATTACTATGTTTACTCTTCTCTTCATCGCATTGTTATTTAGTTTTAATGATTGCGCTTAAAGATAAACTTTTCAATTTAACTTGTCAAGTTGTTTTTGAAATCAATAGTTTGAGCGTAATAGCTTAAACATAGAGCGGAATCAGAACTTTAAGAAAAATAAAAAAGTTATTGACAATTGGTAAGTGGCTCATTATAATTTGAACCAATCGAATAAAACATTAAACGATGAAAAGAAGAGTAGTTACATTGTTACCTAACAGAAAGCCTATGTTTTGATGAAATTAGGTAGGTACGCACGTAACGAAGATGATCTTGGAGTAAGTTGGGCAATATGAGTTCAACGCAGGTGCGCCTGTTATAGCGCCAGTGTATCAATTGAGTGGCTCAGTTTGTACATGTTGAGGCTATTACTGTGAAGTGATGGCAAATGATGGTGGTAACACGAAAGTCAAACGCGCTTTCGTCCTGAATGGTTCATAGAAGAACTGTTGGACGAAAGTGCGTTTTTTTATACAAATTTTTTTACGGAAGGTCGATGCACAATGGCAGAAGATTTGAAAGCAATTTTATCACAAGTAAATACTGATGATTCAGGTGTTTCATGCAGTATTGATTTTTCACAGGAACAAAAAAATGAAAAAACAGAACCAGAATCAAGTCATATTGCGTTTTCAGAAGATGCACACGAAATTACCGAAGACGGACATTTTCAACGACAAGCTAATTATTTTACGGGACGTTTTGGAAATAAATCTGGTGAATTTCCAGTTGAAACTGGGCGTTACCGCTTAATTTGGTCACAAACTTGTCCTTGGTCACAGCGTGCGGTCATTGCACGTGCTTTGTTAGGTTTAGAGGATGCTATTAGTTTAGGCGAAGTTGGACCTGTACGCTCAGATCATGGTTGGACGTTTGCAAAGTCATTGACTGGCTTAGATCCCGTGTTAGGGGTAGCTGATTTACCTACTATCTACCAGCGTAGTGATCCCAGCTATACAGGACGGGCTACCGTACCAGCAATAGTCGATCTCACTACTGGTAAAGTTGTTAACAATGACTACTTCACCCTAACTAATCAATTAGAAGTTGCTTTTAAACCGTTACATAAAACGGATGCACCTGATTTGTACCCCGAAAAATTACGCTCAGAAATAGATGATTTAAACGATATTATTTTTCATGAGGTCAATAATGGTGTTTATAAAGCTGGTTTTGCACAGTCACAAGCTGCTTATGAAGAAGCGTATGACGTTTTGTTTAAACGTTTGGATTGGTTAGAAAATCGTTTAAGCCAGCAGCGCTATCTCTTTGGTGATCAGCTAACTGATTCAGACATTCGCTTATATGTAACCTTGGCACGATTTGATGTTGCTTATTATCCAGTCTTTCATACTAACCGTAATTTATTACGTGACTTTCCTAATTTATGGGCTTATGCACGTGGTTTATATCAAAAGCCTGAATTTGGCGCTTCAACTAATTTCACGGGAATCAAACAGGGTTATCAATTATTAAATAAAGTCAATAATCCATATAATCTATTAGCAGTTGGACCAGATGAGAAGGATTGGCTGGTTCCAGATCAGCGTAAATTTAACTAAACATAGCTTGGGGGAATTGATGATGAGAAATAAAGCGATTAAGTTAGCTGTAACTGCGGGATTATTGAGTGTTGGCTTGTTACTATCGAGTAATGTACAAGCGGCAACAACTGTAACGGTCGGAACTTCAGGCCAACCTAAACCATACACATATGTTGATGATACTAATAAATTGACCGGCTATGATATTGAAGTATTAAGAGCAATTGATAAAATCACACCGGCTTATAAGTTTAACTATAAAAAGGCAGAAATTACAGCGGTACTTGGCGGTGTTGATTCAGGTCGTTACCAGATTGGGGCTAATAATTTTGGTTGGAATCCGCAACGGGCAAAAAAATACACTTATTCTAATCCTATATTTGATGATAGTTACGCAATTGTTGTTCGTAAAGGCAATAATTCAATCAAATCGTTAGCTGATATTGGTGGTCATTCGATTGCAAGCCAGACTGGTGTCAATTTTACCTTAGCAATAGAGAATTATAATAAAGCACATCCAAAAAATCAGGCCAAGTTAACGTACACCAGCAGTGAAGTGCCAAAGGTTTTACAGGATGTCCAGACTGGTAAATATGATTTTGCGTTATTGGATGCACCGTTATATAAAAACATTAATCAGCAGTACAAGTTTACCGATTTGAAAATGGTTGTACTGAAAAAGAGTGATGTTAAGAAGATTGGTGTACCACATAGTTATTTTCTAACTGCTAAGGATGCACAAGGTAAGAAAATTAATCAGGCGTTAAATCGTGGGTTGGCTAAGCTAGAAAAAAATGGCACGTTGAAGAAAATCAGTAAAAAATTCTTTGGTGCTGATTACTCGCCTAAGTCAGAATAAATGTGAAGGAAAGTGTATTTATGGCTAAAGTATTTGATCCGCAATTGGTATTACGCGATATTCCTAAATTATTGGCCTATTTGCCAGAAACTTTGTTGATTACCATCATCTCTTTAGTGATTGGTTTGATTCTTGGATTAGGGATTGCCATGGTTAAGATTCATCGTGTTCCGGTTCTTGATCGGTTACTGGCCATTTTTGTTTCATTTACTCGAGGGACACCGATTCTAGTTCAACTTTATGTGACTTATTACGGAATTCCAATTGTTTTACAATATGCTAATTACTATTGGGGGACGCATCTTAATGTTAACAATGTTCCAGGATTGTTATTTGTATTAGTCACATTTTCGCTAAATGAAGCTGCTTATAATTCAGAAAACATTCGTGGCGCATTGCAAGCAGTTGATGCAGGTGAAATAGAAGCTGCTACTGCTTTAGGCGAAACGCAGTGGCAAATTTTACGCCGAATTATTGTTCCTGAAGCGTTCGTTATTGCATTACCAACATTAGGTAACGCATTAATCAGTTTAATGAAGAATACTTCATTAGCCTTTGTTGCTTCAGTGGTTGAAATGACTGCACGCGGTCAAATTATTGCCGGCAATGATTATCGGTACTTCGAAGTCTATCTGGCATTAGCAATTATTTATTGGGGATTGACGATTATTACGGAACAGTTGATTCGGTTAGTAGAAAAACGAATCACACGTTTCCAGCAACAGCAAGCACCACAGCCAGCTAAAAAAGTAAACTTCAATTTATTGAAGCATCCTGCTAGCGTTGTTAAGCGAGGTGAAACACTTGATTAAAATCAAAGGACTTAGTAAAAGCTTCCATAATAATACTATTTTTTCCGACTTGAATTTGGAAATTGCTGCTGGCGAGATTGTGGCAATTATTGGACCTTCTGGTGCTGGTAAGTCAACCTTGCTTCGCTGTCTTAATCTATTGGAAACGCCGGATCAAGGTAGCATTGAATTCAACCAAGTGGCTTATCAAGCTGGTGCAAAAATATCACAGACGCAATTAACCAAGTTTCGTCAACAGACAACAATGGTTTTCCAACAATTTAATCTGTTCCGGCAGAAAACGGTACTGGAGAACGTTTTAGAAGGTTTGCTAGTCGTTAAAAAGTTATCCAGAAGTGAAGCCGAAAAAATTGCTTTAGAGAAGTTAACGTTAGTTGGATTAGTTGACCATGCGGATTATTATCCAGGACAACTATCAGGTGGGCAAAAACAACGAGTTGGAATTGCTCGAGCGTTGGCTATGAACAGTTCAACTCTATTGTTAGATGAACCAACTTCAGCATTGGATTCAGAACTAGTTGGTGAAGTATTAGCAACATTACGTCAAGTTGTTTTACAAAACCCTAATCAAACCGTAGTTTTAATTTCTCATGAATTGGCTTTTGTACAACAAGTAGCAACACGGGTTTTATTTTTTGATCAAGGTGGAATCCTTGAAGAAGGAACGCCAGAACAGATTTTTAAAAATCCTAAAAATGAACGTACACAGCAATTTCTAAGTCGTTTTAATCAACAAGTTTTTAGTTAAATTATCATTTTAAATATTGGCATTTCAACAAAAAGTGAAATAGAGGAGAGATTAATATGAGTGAGGCACTTAAACCAGCTGAAATCTTAGCTAGCGGTAAGTTTGAACGACAAGAAAATGAATTTACAACCCCGTTTGGTGATCAACCTGGTGAACTACCAGTAGAAGCGGGCCGTTATCGATTGTTGTGGTCAGCGGCTTGCCCTTGGGCTACGCGTTCAGCAATTGTTCGTGAATTGTTAGGACTGGAAGATGCAATCAGTATTGGTAAAGCAAGTCCGTTGCGTCCACAAAAAGATACTGCTGATTGGGCCTTTACGCTAGATCCTAATAATGTTGATCCTGTCTTAGGTATTCATGAATTGTCCGAAGCATATTTAAAAGCTGATCCTGATTATACTGGGCGGCCAACGGTTCCTGCGGTAGTTGATTTAACAACTGGAAAAGTAGTTAACAATAATTATTTTAAACTGACTAATTACTTTGAGGATGCTTGGAAGAAATATCAGCGTCCAGATGCCCCTGATCTATATCCAGAAGAGCTACGGGAAGATATTGATACATTGAACGAAATTATTTTTCATGATGTAAATAATGGCGTTTATAAAGCTGGTTTTGCACAGTCACAAGCCGCATATGAAGCCGCATATAACGCTTTGTTTGCTCGACTAGACTGGCTAGAGGAACGCTTAAGTAAACAACGCTATTTGTTTGGTGATCATTTGACTGATAGTGATGTTCGTTTGTATACAACATTAGCGCGTTTTGACGCTGCTTATTACGATAAGTTTCGTTGTAATAAAAAACGATTACGTGATTATCCTAATTTGTGGAATTATGCAAAGGATCTGTACAGCATTCCGGCATTTAAAAATAATACTGATTTTCATGCAATTAAATTACATTATCATGTTTCGGGACATTTAAGTGGTAGCGATACAGAATTTCGTGTGTTACCTAAAGGTCCAGACTTAAATGTCTGGTTAGAAGCAAATGATCGTCAACGGTTTTTAGCTTAGAAGGTGATTATGCGTGGTTCAAGCAAAAATTTGGTTCAAGGAAAACTTGCGGGATGTCGACTTTACACGGGTTACTGAATTGCTCAATTATTTTGGCTTAAGTTCGGCTGATGAGCAAGTACAGTATGCAACATTCAAAAATAGCCATGGTGTTCTTTTTGCTTATGCAGATGAAGAATTAATTGGCTGTAGCCGAGTACTTTCGGATGGTATTAGTCAGGCGGCTATCTATAATGTAGCGGTGGCAGAGGCATATCATCATCAAGGAATTGGACAGGCGATGATTCAGCGTTTGATTCAGCGTTACCAACAATGCAATATTATTTTGTATACACATCCTAAAACAGTGGGTTGGTATCAGAACTTAGGCTTTAAACGTATGAATACTGGCTTAGCGATTTTTGAAGCAAAACATGCGGCTTGGATGGCTGCAGAAGGATTTACAGTAAAGGAAGAAGCTGAGCTATAATGGCAACAGAGACAATAACAGAACAAGAACATCTCACCCAGATTCGCCACTATCTCCATCAACATCCCGAATTATCGGATCAGGAGTTCGCGACAACTAAATATTTAACGGAAAAGTTACGTGAACTAGGCTATCGGATCATTACGCCAGCTGGGTTGAAAACTGGCGTGATTGCGGAAATTGGTACGGGTAAGCCAGTGATTGGGTTACGCTCAGATATTGATGCATTACCGATCCAGGAAGCAACTGGCTTGGATTATGCGTCGGCAAATACGGGTGTTATGCATGCTTGTGGGCATGATTTTCATATGACGGCGTTGTTAGGTGCGGCAGAAAAGTTGGCAGCGGAACAGTTAACTGGCACAGTGCGAGTGGTATTTCAGCCGGCTGAGGAAACGCATGTTGGCGCGCAGGAAGTAACAGATGCTGGTGGTGTTGATGGGTTAGATGCGATTATTGGCTTCCATAATAAGCCTGATTTACCAGCGGGAACGATTGGCTTATTGGCTGGCGGTTTGATGGCAGCGGTCGATCAGTTTACGGTGACCTTTCATGGTGTGGGCACGCACGCCGCAATGCCGCAATTAGGTGCTGATCCAGTGGTCGCTTTGGCAGCAACAGTTGGTGCGGTCCAGTCGATTGTCAGCCGCAATCAGGATCCGCAACAGGCGGTAGTCGTTTCTGTCACTCATATTGAAGGTGGCAGCACGTGGAATGTGTTGCCGGAGACAGCGTGGTTTGAAGGAACGGTACGGACATTTGACCAAAAAGCACGTGCCTTGGCGCAGAAACGCTTCATTGAAATCGTCAACGGCCAAGCCGCGGCGTATGGGGTTGAAGCAGAAATCAATTGGCAAACGGGGCCAGATGTGGTTGATAATGATCCGCGGTTGACGAAAATTGTTGCGGCTGAAAGCCGTCAGCATTTTAATGTAGTTGCGCCAACGCCATCTAGTGCTGGTGAGGATTTTGCCTACTTTAGTCAGCGAATTCCTAGTGTATTTGCTTTTATCGGTAGTCATGGGAATTCGGATTGGCATCATGCTGATTTAATTATCGATGATGCAGGTTTAGTGCCAGCTGTGCAGTGGTACTATTTTAATGCCAAACGTTTACTGAGTGAATTAGCATAGCTGAAAGGCGCTGCCCAATGAGGGGTGGCGCCTTTTTTGCGTCGATTGTCTTTTAATTGAATTTGGTTCTCTCAAACGTAAGCACCTAATAACAGACCGGATATGAATCGGCCAATAATCGCGGTATC
>NZ_RHOF01000006.1 GCF_003946445.1 Loigolactobacillus jiayinensis
AGAATACCAAGGAATTGGTGGGCTTCATAGACGGTCTGTTATTTACTGCTTACGCAGATTGGGCATAATTCACAGGTATATTAGGCTTTGTCACTGGTTGGCTATTATTTTGAATACTTGTAGTACCCACGCTATTAGAACTTGATGGTACCATTGTTGCGGCACTTGTTGCGGCACTTGTTGCGGCACTTGTTGCGGCACTTGTCTGTGCAGAATTTTTCAACGTTGCTAAATCTGTTGAATTAGTCTTTGTAACCGAATCAGATACTGAATTAGTTGTATTCATAGCTGCTGTATTCTTGCTCACTTGTGTTGTTGCAACTGATGGCTGAACTACCACATCAGCTTGAACAGTGTGACCTGAAGTTAACAATGCACCACTAAACAGAATAACACCCGCTACTACCCAATTCCGACCAGATTTATACATTTTGTAATGAATTTTTTGTTCTGAATTACAAATATGCTTCAACTGATTCCCCTCCTAAATCCAAAACATACTTTATTGATTCCCGTAAATAGTTTACCACTAAGGCTAAGTGACAATCAAAAACAAATGTATGTATACAGTACGTATGGTGCTAGTTCGTCATAAAATCAAAAAAGTCTAAATTATAATGAAGTGCAACACAAAAGTTAGACAAAGAGTCTAATGATTGTGAGGCACTTCATTCCAACTAATGTTTAACAATAGCTTTTTTAATTTCCATCAATTTTTCTAACTAGTAAATAAGGTGCTCCACCAAATGTAATATCAGTGATTTTTTCCCAATTTGGATTAATAAAATTAGGCGCTACTATAGCCAAATCTCCTGACTTTGCTTTTCCTACCACACTCATATCCTTTAAATAATCATACTTTTTTACCAAGCCCATATTTTTACCAAAATTATCTTTCTGACCAGAAATTGATAAGTATGTATTATTATCAACCGGTTGCTGAACTAATTTAAAGTACGGAAACATGCGGGATAAATTATTTATAAATAGCCATTTTCCATCGAACTTCTTTCTCTGCATAATAGTGTTAATTTTCTCTACTTCTGAGTAAGAAATTTGTTGAGACTCATAAAAGGTTCCTTTTCCACCTACCCCAAAATAAGCTTGATTAATAAACCAAACAAAAAGGAGCAGTGGCATTACAGGAATCAAAATCCGAAACTTACCCATATTTTTTATAGTGTTAAAAACTTCATATAGTCCAAATCCCATCATCACACTAAGATTAATATTTAAAAAATTCCAGTGATTATAATTAGGAATCACGATAAACATTAAGGGTATAAAGGCGACTATATTTAGACAAATTAATTTTTTGAATTGTCTAACCCTGTGATCAATAGCCATATTGCTGGTAAACATGCCAATTGGAATAAACAATAAAGACCACGGCATTATTGCCCCAAAAGGTGATACTGAGTTCCAAGCAAGCCCGTCTGTACCTTTAAAATAAACTGAAATACCGTTAAGAGAATTCTTAAGCATTTCAAGTAATAGATTAGATTGACTAAAATTAATTAGCGATTCGACTCTGTTTGCAGGTAATGGTGGAATATCAAAAAATAAAAACTTACTGGCTGAACTAGCATGAACAACATTTACTCTGTACGCAAAATAAATTATTGGCAAAACCAAAATCACTAGGAATACAGAAAACACCAGATACTCTCGTGCGCTTAATAATTTGTTCCGCAAAAAATATATCAGATATAATACACACAAAATGGGAAGGTATATCCAAGCAGTTATGTACCCGTAAGTGGTTAAGGCTAACAACACTGCTCCCATCACCAGATAGATGTAACGATGCAAGAAAATCGGAGAAATCAAGCCCAACCATAGCGATAAAACACCAAATAAAAATATGACTGGGGCAACATTAGCATCTAAAATCCAACGACTGGAAATAAACGTCCATGGTGTAGTTATAATTGCAATATTAACAAATGTAGCCAGCTTTCTTTGTTTCATTTTAAAGTAAAGCAAAACAAAAAGTAAAACTAGTAAACTAAATGTTAATAAAACAAACGGGAACCTAAATACAAGGATACTAAATCCAAAAATTTTAACGAATGGTACTGAAAAAATAGCGTATAAAACTGACTGTCCTTGACCCCAGACACTTGAAAGATAAACAGGAAAATGTAGTCCATGAATATCTGTTCCAAAACTAGCAAATGACCTAACCTCATTAGCATAATTTACTTCATCAATAAATAATCTAGGCACCGAACCTAAATGGTATGTCAACAAATAAAAATACAGGCAAAAGAAAATAATATTTAAGCACAAAAGATATCTTTCATGCTTAATAATAAGCTTGATCATCCTTTTTAAAAACATCTCTGCACCTACTTAATTCTAATTTTAGCGAATAGTTTTCAACCGATTTTTCATCAATACTCCTTGATCAATAAACTCTAAAAACAAAGCAGGAATATCTGTTCGAAGAGATATTCCTGCTTTAGTCTATATTTCCCCTAGTTTTGCTTACGCCTCAAACTCACCTCAATAAAACAAGCGTAAATCCCTAAACCAATCAAGCTAACACCTGTCACGATAAGGCCTAATTTTAAACCCGCTGGGGTATACTTAAGTACAATTTGACTGTTTTCTTTGGTCAACGGTTTGATTGCCATAAGTCCATCCAAGGCCCTATGAACCTTAACTTCTCGACCATTTTCAAAAGCCCGCCATCCTTGATCATAAGGTAAGCTTAACATTGCAACTTTATGCTTATTTTGCCCTTTTTTCATTACAAAAGAAATTTGCTTTGTTGAAACCTTCAGATGATCAACTTTATTCTCTTTAATAGCCGATAATTCCGCAGCAACTTTTTGTGAATCTTCACGATAAACAATTGGTTTTAATGTATTAATATCATCTGCTACGTTATTTTTTGTTCTGATACTCAAATTTACGGTTTGTCCAGCATTAAATTTACCTAAATATGTGATGCCATTTTGTTGCTGCACATTAATTTTTGATAGTTTCTTTCCATTAACAAATAACTCCGAATCCAGATTTTGTAACCCATCAATATCAGTTTGCGTACTATTTGAAGTAGGTAGATAAAAATAGAGCTGCCCTGAATTAGCTACTTGAATTTGATAATTATGCTGTCCTACTTTCGCTGTTTTACTAGTTGAAACATTCTCCGCACTATAAATTGGCGTTTTTATCGCCAACACCTGATTAAAGACTTTATTTAAGTATTTAAATGGATCAGAACTAGTATCACGTTTTATTGCATTTGCTGATAATGCCCCTTGATCAACAAGATTTACCAAACCAAGAGCATATTTATTTTTGTATATGTTATAACCATGCTCAGAATATACTTTTTCACTATAAGGCGCATTATAACTTAAATTATATCCGCCTAACTGTGAGCCAGCTGCAGCATTATATATGTTAGGTTCTGCGGCAGAGCCATACAACATAGTTTTCATTGATTTACTACCGTTATGAATAACATATCTAACCCCTAACAAGCTATCTATTGCAAAGGTTGATCCGTTGTTAAAATTAGTCCACCGCCACCAATTATGATTTTGAAAGTAACCCATTTTTTGCAACAAGTTTATTGTGTCAGGACTTTCAGCAGAACTATAACTACTCAACCCGTAATAATCAAATAGCAAAGGGTCATTATTTGATCGCTCAAATGTAGTACCAACACGGTAAAAACTTTTTTTTGTATCTGGCAATTGTTTCAAAGCTTGATTAACTTGGCTAGTATATTTAGCAAAACTATTAATTGAAGTACCCGCAAAATAAGCATGTTTATATGCATTAAAGCCTAAGTCAGCAACTACTAATAATAATAGCGTTATAGTAGTTAATTTTTTGAAATGATTAGAATAATAAAGTGAAAGTATGATGCCCAAAAAAAGTATTATATTGATTGTAATCAGCGGCACCGTTATTGTATCTGAGTTTAACTTACCAAGTAAAAAAGTCCCTAGTACATAGATAAAGATTATATTAGACATGGTCTTTAAAGTAAGTTTGGTCACGCCACTAAGAATAACTTCATCAGCCACGACAATCAAAAAGAAAGTGAACAAAAAAGTATTACGATTAGGCATACCATTAGGCAGATTAAAACCATGCCAAATTTGATAAGTACCTTGTATGACCTGTGTCATTACTAAAAATATTAAAAAAGTGGCTGTCGTTATCTTTTCCGGTAATTTAATTTTTTTATTAGCAAAATATATAAAACACAAGGATACCACCAACATACCACCATAAAGATATGGATATGCTGGATTACTCGTTACTCCAGAATAGAGCTGATTCAGCATATCTAATGGTTGAAACATCCCCGTCAGTTGAAAGCGGTACGGGTTGCTTTTTACACTCTGAACGGCTTTTAATCCGGGCAGTAATATCATTGCAGATAAGCCGACGCTGATCATACTCGACAATAGTAACTTAAAGAAACTGGTTTTAAGCTGTTGTTTAAGGCTAATATTCCATTTAAACTTAACAATCAATAAAGAATAAACATAATAAATTGCAATAAATAAGCATAACATAAATCCAATATAATAATTTAATAGGATAGCAAAAAATAATGAAATAATATAAACATAAGGTCGTTCATGATTGCTTATTTTTTCTAACCCTAAAATTACAATTGGTAAAAGGATAATCGTATCGGTCCACATAAGGTTAGTCGCATAACTTACTTCATAAGTCATTAATGCAAACGAACTAGCAAGACACAAATTAAGTAAGCTATGATTTTGAAATTTATTTTCGTATTTCATTGAACAAAACTTAAAGCTATTTTGTTGATGATAATTAAGAAAATACAGCATACTGCAACTCAATAAACCTATCTTTATTAAAATTATTAATGTAATTGCAATCGGTAATTTTGCCATTGGAAAAAATAAAATGATGATATTCAATGGGCTCATTAAGTAGTAAGCAAAAATACCAAAGAAATTACCGCCCATACTCATTGAAAATGAATAAAACAAATCATGAATATTAGTGAAATGATTCTTGAAATAAGCAAAAAAACTGATGTATTGATTATTTAAATCACTTGTAATTGCTGCGTGATCACCAAATGGAAAAACTCCTTTGACAAAGAAAACCATTAACATAATAATAATTGGTAGACTAAATGCTGCCAAATATCTAAAAAAAGCATTTCTTAACTTACTCTGCCCACTCATTTTGCTCCTCTTTCTTTGAAAATAACTGCCTTACTAAACGCATAGTTTAAAATCACAATCACAAATTGGGTCAGTACCTTAGCAATCACATCATCAATTTTAATCATTGAAACCATGACAAACATCGAGCCCATGTCAAAAATCCCCGATAATACACGCATCCATAAAAACAATAAAAATTCTTTTAGAAAAGGTATCAAACCTATTGTACGCGATTTAAAAACAAAATACTTGTTAGTGAAAAACGCAAACACAACGGAGAAAAACCAAGCCACTAAATTAGCTAACAAATAATATAAATGCAGCTGTGAATTAGCCAACCAGAAAACGCCTAAATTTACTATTGTTGTCAGAACGCCGAAAAATATGTAGTTAAATAATGAAATATTTTTGATTAAAAGTTTCTTACCACTATTAATTAAATTCATGCCTTGATCACCTTTTTTTCTTTTCATCATGAGTATGATAGTCCTCAATAAAATACAATGGTCTATGTTTTGTTTCCATGAACATTCGTGCGAGGTATTCACCGATAACACCCAAGGAAATCATTTGGACACCGCCAAGTAATAAGATTCCAATCATTAAAGATGCATAACCAGAAACATCACCTAACCCTGATATTTTTTGAAAAAGAACAATCAACATATAAATAAAACCAAAAAAGGAAACAAGCACACCCATATAAGTTGAAACACGCAACGGTACCGTAGTATACGCAGTTAATCCGTTGACAGCTAATTTAAGTAATTTTGAAAAACTCCACTTTGTAATTCCACTTTTACGTGGCTGAGCAATGTAAGTGATGGCCTTTTTCTTAAAACCAACCCAACCGTATAATCCTTTGGTATAACGTGCCTGCTCTCGCATTGAGGATAAAGCATCAACAACTTTACGATCCAATAATCGAAAATCACCTGCATTGGGATAAACTTTTTCTTGAGTCATTTTACCAAGAAGACGATAATAAGTTTTTGAAAACCATATCTTAGTTTTTTTCTCACCTAGTCGTTCCTTACGAATTGCATACACATCATCAAATCCTTGTTGCCAATAATAGATCATTTCTTTAATAACCGCTGGCGGCTGTTGTAAATCAGCATCAATAACGATCACAGCATCGCCTTTAGCGTAATCAAAACCAGCTGTCATCGCGACTTCTTTTCCGTAATTTCGTGATAGGTCTATATATGAGACCCGTGGATCCTTCGTGGCCAACTTCTCAACCAATTTCAGTCCATTATCGGAGCTTCCATCATTTACAAACAACATTTCAAAACCAAACGCTGGCAATTCTTTTAAAGTACTAGCTAAACTAATATAAAAGTCCCGTAGCCCACTTTCTTCATTGTAAAAAGGAATAACAATCGTAACTGTTTTCATCTTATCCTCCAAAAAATTTTCAATCGGCACTACAAAATAAAACAACTAGAGCATCCGGTTATTTTCCATAATTTTTTCAGTTTTTGATATTATATCATTTTCTAATATACGTTAAGTGCTTTTCAGTCAATATTATCTAAACTGGTTGATACAATTTACTGCTCACGATTGAGTGATACAGGAACAATTCTTATGGCATAAAAGTCCCAAATTGTCAAATCAAGTGCAGAGCATAGTAATGAATCATAATCATTGATTAACTATTTAATAAGTATAAAATGTCATCTCGAATTCAAGGAGTTCGAGATAGATTATTTGGGGTATCTAAAACCGTTTTATTAAAATAAAGTGCCATTAAAATAATTGCACTAGGGAAGACCCCTAATGTATAACGTGGGTTTGCTTCCCAAATTAATAAGAATGCAAAATAACCTACGCAATAAATTGCTGAAAACATCACTATTTTATTATGCGCTTTGAAATATCTTATAAAAGATAAGATAAGAACCAAATAAACAATTAACTGAGTTGTTTGCATCACTGCATACAACACTAATGCTTCAGGACCATGTTCAAATTGAACAAGCTTTGAACTTCCAGTGCTTAATTCAGCACCAAAATTTGCAGTTGATTTTAAATCTCCAGAAGACCATGTACTGGAAATTTTTCGCATAATAAATTTAATGAATTCTAATGCAGTTAGTGAACTCAATCTATGCTTTAATACTTTTATATTTTTTTGTGATACGTCTTGTTTGCTTAATTTTTTATCAGTAAAAAGCTTATCTGTATACTGAAAATCTGTATTATTATACCCACCAACAATTATCTTAGCTTTTTGTTCTTTTGATAATTGCTCTGGAATTTTACTGTTCGACGTTCCCATCATCAAATAATGTGTATTTGGAAGACCATAATTATTATCTGTATAGATATGCTGACTTGAAACAAATATACTCCAAGTTACTGTTCCCACTATGAATACAACCGCTGGAATAAAAAAACTAATTTTCCTTTTTTTCGTTTCTATCACTAATAAACTTACTACTAGTGCCAGCACATAAATTAATGCTGTTCCCTTACTTAAATAAGCAATAAAAGCAACAATTGAAGAACTAATTAACAACAATAAATTAGAGGATTTAATATATTTGATGAAAAGTAATAAGGAACCACTAATGAAGAAAAGCATTAAAATATCGGTATAGGCAACTGCTACGTGAAAGAAGATTTGAATTCCCACAAATAATACTTGTATGCTAATAAATAAATTGACGTTATTGATATTAAATTGTTTGAGAACTTTATAGCTTATAAAAATGGTCAATAAATAGATCCCTAAAAAAACGTTAACTATATAATAAAGATTCGTCCCACCAAACATAATAATTATTCTATATACATAAAGTAATAATAAGTTTCCTGGGCAATTATACATATAGCTGCCTAAATTAAATTTATTTTTAACCTGTAACGCGGCTTGAAAGGTTAACGCAGAATCATCAATCAGATGTTGAATGTTATAGTATCGTATAAATAAATTAAATATGATTATATAAATAATACATTCTATCAGTAAAAGAAAGCGTAATTTGTTATCAGATAAATGAAATTCTTTTTTATGAATCAGTTTAATGATTGGAAAAAAAGAAATAGCCGCTAATAAACAAAGTACATTAATTACTTGAATCTTAGATAAACTTGCAGTAGCTCTATACAGTCCGTAAACATTAAAAGTTCGTGGAAATAAAATTGTACTTGCTATGGCAACTATAAAGCAAAATATAGCTAATGAATAAAAAAAGTATTGGATACTTCTATTGACCTTACTGATCATAATCTCCTCCATAAGTATGATACTAAAACCCAACACTAACCGTTCAAGACTAATTTAATTAATAGCTTTATAGGCTTTGGAAAAGCTATTAATGAACTACTCATACTTATCAATATTTGTTCGTGAAATATAGCTACACAATTGTCATTATCCTACTCTTGATTTCGTTATTTGAAACTTTGAAATATGATTTTTTTATAAAAGATTACCTTAGTGACTTCTTCTATCATAGAATTTTAGCTATTCTATTACGGAAATATATATTTGATAATTGGAATTTTTTTACCAGCAAGCGTAACCAAAATACACACTGCATAAATTAAAATTGGAAATAAATAGATATGACTCCAATTATTTTGTGAGTTTGTGAGATAGAGAAAATTTTATCAAACACTTTAATAAAGGCCGGATGCATTAAATACACACCGAGATTTGTACTAACTATAATTGTAATTATCTGAACCATTTTATCAGTAAAATTAATTTTATTAGCTAATCGTTTAATTAAAATAAACAATGATATTGAATAAAGAAATACAATTAATCCAGTTGTTGAAGTTATTTTAATTTCAGGTCTTACTGCATTTAAAATAAGGGTTAATAGTAAGCTTAGTAATCCACCTAAAATAAACCAATTTTCTATTTTTCGAGAAAAGTAATTTTTATGAATAAGATATCCCATAATGAAATAACCAAGATATGATGATGTTAACAACGGTTGATTAATTTGATCTAACTGAACATCTAGCTTAAAGATACCAGTGGCATAGTTAATGACGCAATTAAAAGTAAAATAAATACATACTATACCGAATAATAAATTATATTTCTTAGTCAGCGCAAGTTGAGCAAAAATCGGTGTTACTAAATAAAGAGCAATAATGACATAAAAGAACCAAAAAATATTATTAATGTGATTAGACATCAAACCTTTAATAAAATCATTAAGACTTGGATCAGTATGCCTTATCGGTCCAGGAACAGCTGACCAATATATATCAAAGATATACCATAGAACACTCCAAATAAAGAATGGGATAACAACCCGCTTGAATCGATGCTGTAAGAATACCTTAGTACTCTGTCTTTTTCGATAATCTAGCAACATTGCTCCAGAAATCATAATAAAAAGTAGCACTGCTGGAATAAAAATAATTTGAATAATTGAAGTTTGCTTGTAAACGAGACTATCAGGCTTTGTAACAAAAAATGCCTGCGACAAATGCAGTCCCAAAACAAAAAAGGTCGCAATTATATTAATTATATCGATGTATAAAAAGCGTTTTTTTGTCACACTTTTGCCCCCTTCTATGATTACGAAATCACCATTACTAAGAACTAAATGAAACAAAGAGTCAGTCACTACTTTTTATTCTACATTAAATTTTTCATTTAATGACTCTAAAATTGGCGGTAAATCTTCTTTCAGATTAGACCTATCAGAATCATTGATACACAACATCTTATGCTGACCACTTTGTACATCTTTTACAATCGCATTGGTTTCAGACTGCTCATAAAATTTGCTAAACTTGGAATCTCTGGGCGAAAAATCACCACTTTGTAATTGAAAATACCTAATTAACCAATGAGAAATATCACTTTTTGTCCTAAATTTATTTCTTGAACAGTTATCTAGTAATTCTGGTTCTAGCCTCCACAACCTATCAAAGTTGCTTTTCTTATAACTTAGTGGTGTATGAGGATTATAAAATCCAACTGTATTATGCCAAGGTAGACTTAATATCGAACGTATTAAGAGCTTACCGTACTTAAAATTTATATACTTTCGCCAATTGTGCTTTAGACCAGCCCACTTAGCAAAGTGTCGGTTCAAAACAATTACATTATTTAGAATAATATGGGAAAAATAATCGTCAGTTGGAATGACTGAATAGATAGCCGAATCTTTAGGATCACCGTTTTCTGCAAAAAAGTCTTGTTTTATCACTGGTCTATTCAAAATCATATCATCATTAAACAAAATAAAATGGTCACTTAATCCCGCTATTCTAGATATATTTAATTCAATAACATTCGAATTAAACGTCGGTAAATACTGTTCAGGAATAAATTCAGTATGATCGACCACGGTAAATACATCATCTTCGATAAACCAGTCAGGCCGCTGTCCATCTGTGACCAAATAGACTTTATGTACCCATGGTGCAAATCGCTTAATTGAAGCAATTGAATACTTCAATAAATCAGTGTCTCTAAAACGATCAGAGCTGTTTAAATCTGTATCCAGATTCCAATCACGTAGGGCAATCTCGCGCTTTTTTGCAATCCTTGCATCACTGCCATCAACCCACGGTAATACAATATCGATATCCATAACTGAATTCCCCTCTACTGATTTTTTTCAGCAGCACGCACGGCCGTTTTGATCATTGAACCATCAATCAGACGTTGCTGCATATTCTGAACTGAGTCCATAATCGCCGCATATTGTTGTTGTGACAAATTCTGTATACGTTCTGGTATTTCATCTATTGAATCAATCGCCATGCCAAGATTATTATCCTCGATAAACTTAGCTACGCCTGCTTTTTTCCAGACAATTACTGGTACCCCAGCGGAAATATAAAGCGAAGTTTTATGAGGATCAATATAACGTAAATATTCCCCACCCAATCCGGTAACGGAGTCCGTAGCCTCGCCGTCCCAAACCAATCCCCAACCATTAGTTAAATATTGAGGCAGTTCATCGGAAGGAACAATGCCATGATAATCAACCGAGGCATCTAACGCACTTTCATCAGCAATGCCACCCCATAAATGATATTGCACTAACTTATCACTCTTTAAGCTAGTAACAAACTTTGATTTAGTCAAATTACCTGCAAATAAAATTTTACCAGAAATTGCTTTAGTATGAGGTTGTTCATTGATTGTTGGTGAATAGTAATCAAATAAGCCTAAAATAACAATACGTGCCTTTAAACCAACTTCACTCAGCTTTTGTTTCATCGCTTCATTATGAACAATTACGACATCAAAGAGGTTCAAACGAGCCACTTCTTTTTTTAAATCACTTTCTACAGGCGGAAAGCTATCGCGTAAGAAGGGTAAATCATGTACAATTGCGATTTTATGAGCGGCCTGTACAATCACTCGTTGATAAAAGCGATCAGTATCTAAATCACTTGAATAAATTGGATACTGTACCACCAGCGTATCCGCTGGCTGCACAATTTTAGCTAAATTACTAATTGAGCGTAGCCGGTTAAACTGCCGACTTAGTTTATTATTACCAGAGCGTGTTGCAAACGTTAGTGTTTTGAACCCCTCTGCTGACAAAAAACGATCAATATCGGTATGTGCTTTTACCGATGCATCTTGTTTATCTGGTAACGCATGACTTACAACATACTTCATTTTTTCACCAACCATCAATATTTTATCTATTTTCTTATACAAGCGAGTATAAAACTATGGAAAATTTACGCAAAAAACCGACATCAATAACATCATTCCTAGGAATGAAGCGTGATGTCGGACTGCCCCCAATAATACCACCAATCAATTTGACTCATCTTAATCCCCTAAATTTATAAGTACTTCCTGCAATACATTTTATTATAGCTTGCTGGAAAACACAACATCAGCCAAAAAGCTAACCGATACTTAATCGGTACATTCGGTTTAAAACTACTTCCAATTTCTGCTTTCTGTAGCAAATATTGCCGCTGTTGCCGCAAACTCCAGGTAGGATCGTATTTAACATGATGATGAATCGTATAGATCCACACCCGCAACTTCAATGCTGCCATTAGATTAATTTGTTCTTGCTGACTTAGATTGGTCTGTTTTAACAAGTCAATGCACTTCGTCAAATACGATTCACTTAGCTGATCAAGCTCTTGATGAAATGCAGTAGTCGTACTGCCTTGCCGTTTATAGAAGTTGTACAATGGCTGCATCACAAACTTGATTTTTTTGTAGTGAATTACATTTAAATATTGCCCAACAAATAAGCTATCTTCAAAGAAATTACCATTACTAAACCGCAGTTGTTGCTGTTCAATTATTTCACGCCGGAATAATTTGTTCCATAGTCCAACATCACACTCAGTATTAGCACCAAAGTAAAGTTTGATCAACTCATTTTGGCTTTGAGCTTGACGAATAATAGGTAACTCAATTTCTTGATTAAACACTTGTCCAGCTGCATCGGTAAAAATTTTATTGATCCCCGACTCAACTAGATCATAACCAGCCATATTTTGACACAATTGCTTAAGCATATCCGGTTCGAGTCGATCATCGATGTCAACGAACAAGATAAATTCACCGGTAGCATGATTCAAGCCATTATTACGAGCAGCGGCTTGTTTCTGATTAGTTTGTATTAACAGCGTGATTGGTAGTTTGTTCTGCCACTTCTTCACCTGCGCAACACTGTCATCAGTCGAACCATCATCAATAATGAGCAACTCAAATTGCTGGGGTAACCAATTCTGTTGTGCAATGCTAGTTAAGCATTGATCAATGTATTTCGTAGCATTATACATTGGAATAATTAGACTTAATTCCATTATCTATACCCGCTTTGGTTTCAGCATCCGTAATACCATGCTGCCACCCTTTTTTAACCAGTTCTGTGGTTCCATAAACACAAAAGGTACTTCAGTTGTCTTATAGTTAGTGTGCTGTGCCAGCCAAACATCTAGCAAGCGCTCACTAAGAAAACCGAAAACACGCGCTTCATAAGTATCATAGGTTGAGATATCTAACTTTTGCTCAACTTCAGCTAAAATGGCAAATAGCCAAGTACAGTATTCATCAAATGGCCGTTTTTTCATAATGAACATATTAAACATGTGTGCTGATCGCCGCTGCATCACTTGATGAAACGCATCCAGATATTCTGGATAACTATCCTGAATGATCTGCTCCGTCAATGCTAATGGTTCCTCATGATGGGCATGCAGGTAATGATGCTGGTTTGTTTCAATATAATATTTTCGTTTAGTCGGTAAAATAATATCATAGCTAGTTAATAAAGCAGTAGCTTCACTTTGTGATAGAATCTGCTGCAAATCTTTCTGACGTTTAGGACTAAAATAGCGCCGATAATGAACTAAACCAATCGCGTCGGCATCTAAATTCTTCCACGCCCAATAGATTGCCGTCAACTCATTATAATGTGCATTTTTAGCCGAAATATTATCGCCAGTATTATCACCAATAAAAGTATGATTAACGTTAGGATGTAGCGCCTTACCAACAAAAATCGGTAAATAAAGCGACTGATCCGCTGGCATTTGATAGTTTTTATGTGCTGCCACCAATATCTTAATGTTCATTTTGTAGCTGACTCCCAACAAATTTGATCATAACAATATAGAAGAAGAAAATAACCAGATAAATGCTATCAGACCAAGAAAATGTAAATAACGCTAATATGAAAAGCATAATTAATGAGTAGAAGAAACTTTCAATCAGCACCTGATAAAGCGTTAATTGAGTATCATGTCTTAAATCAATTTTTTGATAAAGCGTCACTGCTTGTTTACATTTGTGATAGATAAAAATCAAAATTGGTCCAATCCCGATCAAGCCGTAGCCAGCTAACCAACCACCCCAAATACTCTGAATTGGATAACCCGATTGCTGAAAAATTGCTTGATATTCCCAATTATGCGTCGTACTCAATGGTACAAATTTAAAGTTGTAGAAACTAGTAAACCCATCACCGACCCCAGTAATTGGATAATGTAGGAAAGTTAACAATAAGCCAATAGTACCACCTAATCGGTTAGATGTCCCCTGCTTTTTAAACAAGAAACTATCAAGTAGATTTTGGATATATGGCACCGTAAGATACAAAAGACCGACGAAACAACAAGCCAACAGGGCAAATAGGAAAAGTTGTTTCCGCCGCTTTGATTCTAAACGGACTAATAAAATCAAGCCCGCAAAAATAATGACTAAGATGCCTGTAGTCGTTTTAGCGAAGAATAAAACTAAGAAGCTGGCAACTAATAGTACCCAATAAAACTTAGTTGTCGTTCGCTCAACTCGATTTTTAAAGTAAGAAAAGTTATAGCGAATTGCTGCTAGAATTAGCGGAATAAATACAACCGCCAATAGAACGGCTAGAAAACTAGCTTCTGATGAAAATCCATTGACCCGATGTAAGGTCGTTGTATAGCTTCCCATCGAATAGAAGTCATCTCGACCAAAATGCTTTGATTCGAAAAGCTTACCAACTAGGTTGACCCAACCATTTAGAATTGGACTAACCGTGGCAATAACCTGTGGTAGTAAAACTAAGATAGTAAAGCCAACAAAGGTTTTAATTGTACCTTGAACAAACTTTAAAATTTGCTCCTGACTATCTAATAAAACAACCAATAAATAGTAAATTAGAAAAGCACTGCCAAAATAAGCGACAGTGTTCACCGAACTATTCATAATTCCCCGCGTAAAATCAGGATGGTCGGTAGTCGCATAGCTAACACCAATCATAATTAATTGATCAATAAGTATAATAAATGCCCATAAGGTAACTTTAGGGTCAAATGTGATTGCATCTAATTTTTCTGGCTGTTGCCAAACCTTACGGCACAGAAAAATAAAATAAAGATAAATAGGTATTGAAGCCAGCGTAACTGGTATTGATGATCCATAAGATTTTATGAAAAGACCAATTAGTACAAGCCATTGCGCCATAAAACAAGCCTCCGATATGAAAAACTGTAGTTATTTGCGTTTCAGTAAGCCACCAATGATCAATTCAATAAATAGTCCAATAATACCGCCAAGTACAATTCCATACACGATTGCCTTTTTACCACTGAAGGACGAAGCTGAAACACTCTTCGTATGTGCTTTAGACATAACCGTTACTTGACTATTTTCCGAAACTGTTTGAATTTGCTGCTTAAACACGGTTGCAATGGTATTAGTCTGTTTAACGGCCACACGCTTAGACCGGTCAGTTGTTTGAATATGCAACATCAATGAATCAGAATTAGTTTCAACGACAACCTGTTTTTTTAGATCTGCAACGCTACCGTTATATGATTTAACATTTTTTAATGCTTTATGTACTTTAGTCATTACTTTATTGGAACTAATTAAGTCACGGTAGGTGCCCATTAAGCTCAATTCACCATCAACTTGTTGTTGTAAATGATTTGGATTCTCTTTCTTTGCTTTC
Source organism: Loigolactobacillus jiayinensis (assembly GCF_003946445.1). GTDB lineage: Bacteria > Bacillota > Bacilli > Lactobacillales > Lactobacillaceae > Loigolactobacillus > Loigolactobacillus jiayinensis. Next base: position 15,587 of record NZ_RHOF01000006.1, read on the forward strand.
ACTAATACAGTTGTCTTTGCAGTATACGCCGGTTGATACTGACTTGCCGCATAATGTTGACTTAAAAAACCAACAACTAAAGCTAAGACTACAGGAATATACCAGAACTTTAAAATCGTTTTAAGTAATTGTTTAAGCGAAAATCGTTGCATTTAATCCATCTCCTTGTCAATAAAAAATGTTGATGACATCATATCATCAACATTACTAATAAGCGCCAGTATTCTTAAAAATACTGATAATATTCATACCAATTATCTTAATATCAAACCACAAGCTAGCGTGATCGATATAGTACAGCTCCACACCGCACCGTTCTGGATACTCAATGTTGCTACGGCCGCTGGCTTGCCACCAGCCCATTGCGCCGGGTGTCATCGATAATAGCTTGTCGACTTGGTCACCGTATTCTTTTAATTCAAGCTCGACAACTGGCCGTGGTCCGACCAGCGCCATATCGCCTTTGAGTATATTGATAAACTGTGGTAGTTCATCAATTGAAGTTTTACGGATGAAACGGCCAAATTTTGTGATTCGTGGATCTTCTTCGGCTGGAAGCTTGTAGCTGTTAGCAATGTATTTACGATATAATTCTGGATTTGCTTTTAATTTTTTGTCAGCATTGACCACCATCGAGCGGAATTTCCAAATTTTAAATGGTTTGCCGTTTTTGCCAATACGCCGTTGTTTATAGATCATTGGGCCTTTATTATCACCAAAGCGATAAATAATCGCCATCACAAGGAAAACGGTGGGCACCATGATGATCAGTGCTAAGCCGGAAACAACAACATCTGTGGCCCGCTTGATCACCAAATAAGTTTTCGAAGGTGTTTGCATATTTTCAAGGTATTTAACCTGGTTAGTAGTGAGTAAACGCGACTGCTGCCAATTTGCCCCCATACTTTCCTTCTTCTCCATCAATGATTATCCTCCTAAAACCGGACTGCAGTAGCAATTCCGTAAGTCCGCACACTCAGTACGTGGCTTCAAATTCACAAAGTATTGTTGTTTTGCTGCGCTGTTGGAAACAACAAATGTAAGTATACTGAATTTACGCCATAAAAACAAGGTTCGGCATAAACGTCGCCCGAAACTTTTCTTAGTATAGCAGTGTCGTTTGAATTCAGCAATAAAAATTCTAGCAGGTTACAGAAAACTTAGAAAAGTTTTAGGGCGTCTGTGCAAGCTGACTAACAGCTAAAACACCAACAAAGCCATTCGTCGATCACTGTCATCAGGTTTACCTTTTCCACCCCATTTCAACTAAGTGCGCGCTTGCCAGATAACCTCGGCCTCAGCACATTTACCGCTAGTACTAGCAATCAAATGGCGACTGCCTTGTTCGTCTAACTCGTAATAACTTTGTGCCATGTCGCCGGCCTTCAATTCATGCTCGTAGCGAATATTGATGCTGACTAAATCATGACTATTAAGGAAGTCACCGCCTAAGTGATCAAACATCCAGTCAAAATAGTGCACGTTGTTAACGTGTTGGTTGGCGTCGATATCGTAATAACGTACGCGATAAGGTTGTTGTTGGGCAACCGCCTTGTCCACATGATGGACGCGCGGAAAACGCTGAATCCCTTTGATCTCAGGAACGTCATAGGGCTCAACCAGTGCGGGGATCACTGCAACCATGCTACGGGTGGCATAGCTCATTAGTACCCATGAACTGTGAATGGTGACTAGGCGCTCACCGTTAGCTGCGTCGACCCAATAATCACGGTAACAGAAGTATTTATTATAGCCTGTGGCGGCAGTGCCAAAGGTTACAGTTTCATCTACGTTAGGTAGCCGCTGGATATCAATTTGGTATTGGGTGACTACCCAGCCAACGTTATACCCGTGCACCACAGCGTTGGTCAAGCCTAGCTGATCGTTTTGGCGTTCGGAAACTAAGATTGCCACGTTGATCAGCATTGCCAGCGTCATTTGGTTCTTGGTATCACCTTCATAATAAGTGACTTGATGTGCTTCTGTGTAAATTGCCGCCACACTTTTATCCCCCTTTAATCTTAACACAGCCGATTTCACGGCCAAAATTTAACACTAGAACTGATGATATGCCTTGTAAACGTCTTGTTTAGCAATTTGACGGGCCTTAGCGACGGTTTTAATAGCTGCCTTAGTGTCAGCCCCTTCACTGACCAATTGTGCCACATAGTCGTGCAGGTCTAAATCAGCGTAAGCATCTGCCTGCGCGTCAGTTGGCTGCGGATTGCCAGCAACTAACACGACGAATTCGCCACGGGGCTCATGTTCGGTAAACCAAGCCAGCGCCGAAGCCAATGTGCCGCGCAAAAAGCTTTCATATTTCTTAGTTACTTCACGTGCTAAAACAACTTGGCGTTGCTCGCCAAAACTTGTGGCCAGGCTGGTCAAGGTTTTCAACAAGCGATGCGGTGCTTCATAGAAGATCATGGTTTCGGTTCGTTGTTGCAGTGGCGCTAATTCAGCTAGCTGTTGTTGCGATTTGCGCTGTAAGAAGCCGTAAAAATAAAACGGTTGTGGCGCTAAACCTGAGGCAATTAGCGCGGTCAGGCCAGCGTTGGCCCCAGGTAGCGGTACTACGGGGATATCTTGTTTGATCGCCGCAGCAACTAATTCCTTGCCGGGATCGCTGATCGATGGCATCCCCGCATCACTAACTTGCGCCAACGACAAGCCGCTTTGTAGATGCGCCAATAACCGCGGGATCCGTTCTTGCGTATTATGTTCATGAAAACTGATCTGCTTAGTAGTGATGTCAAAATGATTCAATAAGCGCTGAGTATTGCGGGTATCTTCCGCCGCAATCAAGTCAACTTGTTGTAACACCTTGACACTACGGATAGTCATGTCATCTAAATTACCGATTGGTGTCGGCACTAGGTACAACGTTCCGGTACTTTGGGCAGCAAAACTACGCTGTTCTTGCATGGAATTCCTCCTCAATTTTTATTTTACTGAATATTAGTAAATTATTTATGTAACTAAAGCAGTCAATCGTAACAAGTTGGTCAAAAGCGAGTTTAAGGACATATTCTGCCACCAAAAAAGCCGAGCATTCACTCAGCTAAAGTTAATGGCGCTCGCCATAGATGACATCTAAACAAAAAGCGCAGGGTTCATCATCGATGCGTCGTGAACCGTACATCAGGTAACACACGTGAAAACCCTCTTCATACAGCTTTTCTAGGTTTGCCCGTGATTTTGATAGTTGTGGCGTTTGTTCTTGCTGTTTAGTGGCTTGCTGACGTTCAACTTCTTCAGATTGAATTTCTTGTAAATGTTCGCGTAAATGTTGATTTTCAATTTCTAATTCAGCATTACGCTCCAAAATCTGCGTCATATCCGTTTGCATTTCATCAATACGCGCCAGCATGCGCTTCGTATCGGCTTCTAATTGCACAAAACTATCGTACAGTTCCCGTTTCTCCACTATTGCTCACCTTTCCTAGAGCATGTTAAAAAAGGCGCCCATATTATGCGCATTAGCCTAGCCTACCGGATAATTCACGCCGTGGATCATCCAGTAAGCGAAGCCAAGCGGAACAACATGCCTTTTTTAACACGTTTGATCTAAGTTTGTTGTCAAACACTACTAATATACACTACTGCTAATAACGGTCAGTCGCACTCAACTAGTTAACCGTTTTTCTTAGCCGGTGACTTAATTTCTTCTAAGTCATAGTCGACTGCAACTTCATGCCCATCTAACCTGACCCGCAGTACGTGAGCCAGCAAGTTCATTCCCACAACTTTGCCTGGCCCGTCAATAGTAGTCACGCGCTCGCCGTAATCAGGCAATGCCGCCTTAGCTTCTTCGTATACCTCATCTTCAAATTGTAAGCAGCACATCAAGCGACCACAAATACCGGAAATTTTAGTCGGATTCAATGATAATTTTTGATTTTTCGCCATTTTAATTGATACCGGCACAAATTCACCGAGAAAAGTTGAACAACACAGTGGCCGACCACAAGGACCGATACCACCAAGTAATTTAGCTTCATCACGAACCCCAATTTGGCGCAGTTCAATTCGCGTTTTAAATACACTGGCTAGGTCACGCACTAATTCTCGAAAGTCCACCCGGCCATCAGCGGTAAAATAAAAAATCAATTTATGCCGATCCAGTGTGTAACGTGCTGCGGTTAATTTCATACGCAAATTGTGGTCGCGGACCATTTGGCGGGCTTGATGTAAGGCAGCTTGGGCATCGGAATGATTGCCTGCCGCGTGCGTGAGATCAGTATCAACCGCAGTCCGTTCAACCTCAATTTCGTCCAGAGCAACCGCTTCAGGAGCGAGATCCTGTGCCTGTACCACCTGCGCCAAATCTTGACAATGATTGAATCTAACGACAATCCGACTGCCAGCCGCGACCTGAAGCTGATTGACCGCCCAGTGTGACTGACCTGCTTTCTGAAACCGAATTTCCATAACTTCCATATCCATCCCTACCTTTCAAATCATCTATTATAAAAGCTGCAACGTTAGCCGCTCCAGCGTATTCTGAAAACTAACGTTAGCGGTTAAATATTTCTGTGCAGCTAAAGTGGCTTCCATTTGGGTCAATAATTGCTGGCTCGTCGCGTTTTCCGCCCACTTAGTGAGTTGCGCTTGTTGCGCCGGAAAGCTCAGACTATCACCCCGGCCAAAATGTAGCTCCAGCACATCCTGCAACATTAGTAAGATCAACGCCAACGCTTCATTTTGAATGCTGCGTTCCTTAGCCACCGGCACAATATTTGCCTGTACGTCGACAAACGCACTCGGATTGTTGTCCTGAATATGACTAAACCACTGCCAAACTTTTTGGCGCAAGGGATCAAACCAGTCACTGGCCAGCCATTCCTGTGCCGTTGGTAAACTATTGGTCAACCGAGCTAACACCGCTGCATCGGCGGTACTGATACCAGCCGTGGTCAATTGCGCAATTAATTGTGGTCGCGGCAAGCGCGCAAACTCAATAATCTGTAACCGTGAAATAATGGTTGGCAAAATTTGGTTTTTGTTGGTGGTGGTTAAGATCAGATAGGTTTGCGGCGCTGGTTCTTCGAGAAATTTCAATAAACCATTAGCCGCACTAACTGTCATTTTATCAGCATCTTGGATAATAAATACCCGTTGATTGGTTTCCATACCACTCTTGGTCAATTCTTGCTTCAGAAAACGAATTTGCTCGATTTTCAAGCTTTGGCCTTCCGGTGCCACCTTGACCACATCAGGATGGTTGCCGCTCAGAATGCGCTGACACTCGCTGCAAGTCCCATCCGGTTGACCATTGACCACGTGGCTACAAAATAAGCGCAGCGCGATCCAAGTTGCCAGTTCGGTTTTACCAGTACCAGCGTCGCCACTAAATAGGTAGCCTTGGCTTAACTGCTGCCGCACGATCACACTTTGAAATAGTGCCACCAACCGCGGCTGCAACGTTTCAATTGTCAATGTCATCGCCTAGAAACGGTGAAATTGTTCAACTGGCAAGACAAACACCGTAGCACCACCGACTTGAACTTCCACCGGATAAGTACTTTCGCCACCAACCGTATTATCAAGACTAACTGGCGGTGTCATAAATTGCTCCCGCGTATGCGAGGTTTCCTTGATGATCTTCAAAACATCATCGACCCGCTCATCAGCGATCCCGATAATAAAGGTCGTGTTACCAGCTTTCAAAAAACCGCCAGTAGTCGACAATTTGGTTGCTTGAACGTTAGCGTCGACAAACTCGGCGCTCAAGCGATTGCTATCTTTATCTTGCACAATGGCAAAAATCATTTTCATGTTAAACTGCCTCCTCAACTGCGCGAAAATTAAAACACGTTACTAGTCAAACCATTCCCCATAGGTCGCAGTGATCAACGCCTGACACGCTGTGATCACTTGTTCCAGTGGCTGCGTGGCGTCCACGGTTTTGATTCGTTGCGGGTACTGCTTGGCCAAGGTCAAATACTCACCGCGGACTTTTTGATGAAATGATAATGCTTCTTGATCCAATCGATCATTTTGTGACTGCCGATGCGCGGCGATCCGCTGTAAACCAAGCTCTGAGGGTACGTCTAAATACAACGTTAAGTCAGGCGTCAAGCTCTCAGTGGCAAATTCATTCATCTGCGCGACCGCTGTGACGCCAATCTCACGACCAGCACCTTGGTAGGCCAACGAGCTATCAACGAATCGATCACACAACACGATCTTATCCGCTGCTAATGCTGGCCGAATTTTTTCAATAATATGCTGCCGCCGTGCTGCCGCATATAATAAAGCTTCAGTCCGCTTATCCATCGCCGTATTGGCGGGATCCAAGATAATTCGCCGAATTGCCTCCGAGATTGGATTACCGCCGGGTTCACGCGTCACAATTAGCGGTTGGCGCGCTATTTGGCGCAATCGGGGCACTAATTCAGTCAGCGCGCTCGTCTTACCAGCACCATCGGGACCTTCAAATGTAATTAATAACCCTGCCACAAAAATTCCTCTATTTCTATCACGCACACGCAGCACGTGGTTTATAATCTATAGTTACTTTTATTCTACTGTAAGTTATCGTTGCTGTCTAATTAGAATTTTCTAGAATGGCCAAAAATGACTTAAATTACGCCACGTTACTTCGCGTATACGCAATGAATCGTTTCGTCAGTGTCATTATGGCAATTAATTCGCTGTTCACCCTAATTGTGCTGTTTTTTGCAACAAAAAAACGTGAACCAACAAATGTTGTCCACGTTCCGGCTGCTCATTCTAGAAAATCGTGCTCACTACGCGCGGCACCAGGCATCAAACGATCGCCCTTGGTCCCACGAATACGTGCTTCATGGTAAAGAAATAGGTATTTAGCCCGCGCTAATTGCGTCTGCGAAATTAATTCCTCATCCGCATCGTCGATTGAGATGACCGTTTCCTTAGCGCGATTCCAATCATTCATCGCATCATAAATTGCGCTGAGTAATTTTTCATCATAGATTTTTTGTAGTTTAGAACGTGAATCATGCTTACGCTTAAACATCCAAATACCTCTTTCTGTAATGTGTTAAAAAAGACGCTTAGGTTATTCGAACAAGCTGCACTGGAGCGAGTCCTATTGAATAGGCTGTCTTTTTTAGCACGTCTTCGCTAATCTAACCAGAATAACTAAAAATTATACCAACTTCACACTAACGACTGATTTTGCTATTAAAATCTGGCATAAGTGCAGCTTACCTACTCTGGACGATTGCGCTGTAGCTTAATTCACCAAACGTAAATCAGCGCTACATCTCTTGGCGGCCTTCAACCGCCTTAAGCAGCGTCATTTCGTCAGCGTACTCGATATCACTACCGACCGACAAGCCATGGGCTAACCGCGTGACTTTGATGCCGGCTGGCTTGATCAACCGTGATAAATAAGTCGCGGTTGCTTCACCTTCTGGCGTGGCGTTAGTGGCCACGATCACTTCTTTAACCGCATCATTTTGTAGTCGTTTTAACAAACTCGCGATATTGATGTCTTCTGGACCTTTACCTTCGATTGGTGATAAAACACCGTGTAACACATGATAGAGACCATGATATTCATGCATCCGTTCCATCGTCATGATATCTTTGGGTCCTTCAAGCACCAGAATCGTACTTTGATCACGGGTTTTATCGGCACAGATCAAGCATGGATCCTCTTCTGTAATATTGCCGCAAATACTGCAATAATGCAAATCACGTTGTGCTGCGATCAACGCTTTAGCGAAGTCGGTCACATCATCTTGTTGCATATCGATCGTATAAAAAGCCAACCGCGTTGCCGTTTTACTACCGATACCCGGCAGCTTCATGTAGCTTTCAATCAATTTTGCAATCGGTTCAGGATATTGCATAGCAACGTTCCTTCCTAATTAACGCTAAAATTACATACCAGGTAAGCCACGAGTGTATTGGCCCATCTTATCCTCAGTTTCCTTATCGATCTTAGTCAAGGCATCATTAACCGCCATGATGATCAAATCTTGTAACATATCGGGATCATCGGGATCGATTGCTTCAGGCTTGATTTGAACGTCTTGCATCCGTTTTTCACCATTAAAAGTGACAACCACTGCATCATCGCTGGCAGCACCTTTAAATTCTTGTGCGTTCAATGTATCTTGAGCCGCAGCCATTTCTTTTTGTAATTTCTTCATTTGTTTCATCATGCCTTGCATATTTCCGCCACGCATCATCATCAATCACGTCCATTCATTTTATTTAGTCGTTCTTAACTTCAATATTTTCGCTGCCAAACAAAGCTTCTGCTTGGCTGATCACTGGCGCTACCGCTGATTCTGTCGGTTGCTCCGCCGGCTTATTGGCCCGCTTGTGCTGCTCAATATATGACTTACGCACTTGCGGCCATTCGTCCTGCGGCACAAAAATAATTTTCGGCGTATAACCAACCAAACGATCCAACCCATTTTCCAATGCATCGACCATGGCCTGATTGCTATTCGCCCGATCCAGCAGAAAATCACTGTCAAAGGAAACAACCACGCCATCATGGCTCGCTGCCACTGGCTTAGAAGCGTGCATCAACGCGCGATGCTGTACCGTCAACATTTGCAATAGTTCAGACCAAACTGACTTCAACTGCTGCAAGCTATCCTTAGTCGCGTGATCCAAGACTGGGTAAATGGCGGCTACGTTAGTATGTTGTTTAGTCGCCCGCCGTGGCTGCGCTTGAACTGGCGCTGCGGCTACCGCTGTTGGCGCGCTACTTTGTAACGTTGCTAACTGTTGCTGTAAGGTTTTAATTTCCTGCTGCAGTTGGCCCATTTCGGCAGTCGTTTCCGGTGCAGCAGCGGTTGGTGCGGCAGCAGGTGTCTGACATAACTTTACCGACGCCACTTCCAGATAGATATCTGGATGATTGGTAAAGCGTAACTGCTGCTGACTATCATTTAAGACATCAATAACCCGATATAAATCGGTGGCGGCAAAGGCCTGACTCAGTTGTTTAAACTGATCATCCACGCTGCCTAGTTCGATTTTCTCCACCATGGTTGGCGCCTGCTGGTACAACAACAAATCACGACTATATTCAATTAAGTCTTCAATGAAGCGCCCAGCATCTTTACCAGCGGCTAAAACTTGCTGCAACAGTTCCAATGCTTGGGGGGTATTGTGTTGCTGAACCGCCTGCATATAGTCAGCCAGCAATTGCTGTGCCGCACTGCCGGTAACTTGCAAAGCATTTTCCAACGTCACGTGATTATCACTAAAGGACAACACTTGATCCAACACGCTTAAAGCATCGCGCATCCCACCTTCAGCCGCCTTGGCGATGGTTTTCAACGCAGCCTCTTCAAAGGTGATCCCCTTTTGCTCCAATATATAACTCATCCGTGTATAAATTGCTTGTGCGGAGATCCGCTGAAAATCAAAGCGCTGCGTCCGCGAAATAATCGTTAACGGCACCTTATGCGGCTCAGTTGTTGCCAAAATAAAGACCACATGACTCGGTGGTTCCTCCAACGTTTTCAGTAACGCGTTAAAAGCACCCGTCGATAACATATGCACTTCATCAATAATGTACACTTTAAACGGCGCACTAGTGGGCGCATATTTTGCCTTATCGCGAATATCACGAATCTCGTCGACCCCGTTGTTAGAGGCGGCATCAATTTCGATGACATCATTCAGTGTGCCCGCCGTAATTGCTTTACAAGTTGGGCACTCGTTACACGGCTCACCATCCTTCAAGTTCGGACAATTGACTGCCTTGGCAAAAATCTTCGCCGCTGACGTTTTTCCGGTTCCCCGCGGGCCAGTGAACAAATAAGCATGGCTAGTTTGGTGCGCCTCTAGGGCATTGCGCAAGGTTTGCGTAATTGTTTCTTGTCCGACAATGTCAGCAAACCGTTGCGGCCGCCAAACTCGGTATAATGCTTGATAAGCCAACCCCATGCTTCCTTTCTACATACATCTATTACTCATTACGCCATTATCTATATTTAAAATTAGTAAGCATAACCATATTTTGCACTTAGCTAGGCCTATCCTGTAAGCAAAGCCACGTTGCAACATTTAAGGAACCTACTGTTATACTCCCAAAATAAAAGCTCTTAGTCAATGGTCAACTAAGAGCTGTCTCAATTCAAATAAACAAAAGGCACATGACGTATCCTACTTAGTGCTGCTTTCTTCCGAACCTGACACGATTCGTAAGCACACCATTGCCTTAAGGCCTTGCGGCAATACTTATTATATTAGACCTGGCCGAAAAAAGCTAGTCCTTTACGTCATCTTTTGCTAAATTTTCTTGAGCAGCCTGTTTAGCCGCTTTACGCCGCGCCCGAATACCGCGGAAAAAAGCCTGTAATTGGGCTTGTGCATCATCTGCCAGCACACCAGATTCAACAGTGGCTTGATGATTGAAGCGGGTATCGGTCAATAAATTCATAAATGTGCCCGCAGTCCCTGCTTTCGGGTCCGCAGCGCCATAATAAACGGCGGCGATTCGTGAATTAATAATTGCCCCACTACACATTGGGCAAGGCTCCAGTGTGACAAAAAGTGCCGCATCTTCTAGCCGCCAGCTCTTCATATTTAGGCAAGCTTCTTGGATCGCTAAAATTTCCGCATGGGTCGTGGCATCTTGGGTATGCTCACGTAAATTATGCCCGCGACCAATGATTTTGCCTGTATGAACAACCACTGCGCCGATAGGAACCTCACCAATTTGGGCCGCTGATTGTGCCTCAAACAACGCTTCACGCATATACTGCTCTTTTTCTATCGCTGTAAATTGAACCATCAGCTCACCCCTATTCAATTTCAGTTTAGCATAACCAGCTACCAACAAAGTTAAATTATTTCTAAAGGCTGCTTGTGCGTTGGTGCCGGAAATTCCTGATTCAACGCCGCTAACTCACTGGCCGTTAACGTGCTATCTGCCGCTGCGATGTTGGCTTGCATATGCTGCCAATTGCTAGTTTGTGGAATTGCCAACACCTGTGGCTGCCGCAATGTCCACGCTAACAATACTTGGTACGCAGTTAGCTGATGAGCCGCAGCAATTTGTTGTACAACCTTATTGCCAGTTAAATTACCGCGCACATCACCTTGAGCAATGGGCGAATACGCAATTAATGGTAGCGCACGCTTTTGTTGCCACGGTAATACATCGAATTCCACACCCCGTGCGCCTAAATTGTATAGGTCTTCATTAGCCGCCAAATGCTGACCACCAGTGATCTGTTGTAATTCTAGCAGGTCGACTTGATCAAAGTTAGAAACACCCCAGTAGTGAATCTTGCCTTCACGCTTCAAGGTTTCCAAACCGGCTACAGTCGCCGCTAACGGTACCCGACCGCGCCAATGTAATAAGTACAAATCTAGGTAATCAGTGCCTAAACGCTTTAAACTAGCCAGCAAACTTTGCCGCATTCGTTGTGGTGTCGCATTTTGCGGTAAAAATTTAGAGATCACGAATAAGTCTTGCCGCTGGTAAGGCCGAATGGCTGCACCAACCAATGACTCCGAACGGCCATTACCGTACATTTCTGCGGTATCGATCACCGTCAGACCATGATCCAACCCATAATGTAATGCTTGAATTTCTGCAGTCCGTTTGGTTGGCTGATCGCCCATATGCCATGTGCCCATCCCCAACGCTGGCAACAGTGCCCGCTTTAGCTTAATTTGTTGCATGAAAACTCGCCTCATTTTTAAAATTGTCATAAATACACTTACAGTTAAATGCCAACAAAATTGAGAGCGACTACCATTTAATAGTTACTCTCAATAATTAGTGTTGTTCAACCAATCATCGTACCTATTCCTTATTCTGCCACTTAGTCATATAGTCACTCAGCAAGTCACGTACTTCACTGGCTTTACTCTGGACGGTATCCGAATACTGACCCACGCGGTCGCGCGCATCACCAAATTTATCGGCGACCTGCAGCAGATGATCGATATCCTCGTCATCAAGCCGCTCAACTAGATTCAACACGCGCTGGTTACCATTTAAATTGTCTTTAACGTAGCTTTTGACGCGATTACGATTCTTGTAGCTCTGTAATTTGTCCATCAAGGCATCCGCTGCCAAGTATGCACCAGCCGCTGCAATTGCTGCTGTAACACCAATGCCAAACAAAAGTTTATGTCCTGTTTTCATCAGATCATCCTCCTCGTGTACCATGTTGTACTCAATGATTACTATAGGTACATTTTACCACACAACCGGATGTAACCGTATTAATTAGCGTCGACTCTGTAAAATGAAGTAGCCCTTATTCTTAGCTAAAACAGTCACGTTCCCAAAAACGGCTTGCATTTTCTGCTGCGCGGACGGCGCCCCCTGTTTTTTCTGAATCACTACCGTCAACACACCATTGGCAACTAAGTGAGCATAAGCGCCACTCAAAATACCATGAACCACTGGCTTGCCAGCACGAATAGGTGGGTTGGTTAAAATTGCCGCGTATTGGTCAGTGACCGCCGCGTACTGATCAGATGAAAAAATCGTCACGTTCTCAACTTGGTTCCGTTGCGCATTTTCTCGCGCCAAGCTTAACGCCAACTCATTAACGTCGACAAGATCAACGTGCCGTTGTGGCTGTTCCTTGGCTAGTGTCAAGCCGATTGGTCCATAACCGGCGCCGACATCCAAAAGCGGCCCTGCCGGTAAGTCAGTGAAGCTAAACGTATCCAATAATGTGCGCGTGCCAAAATCAACGGTCCGTTTAGAGAAGACGCCATTGTCGGTCACAAACGTCATTTCCTGTCCCCGTAAAGTAAATTGCCATTCCTGCTGATCATGTTCGACATCCGGATTTTTTGAATAATAATAATTTGCCAAATTTAAATTTCCTCCTGTAAGTCGCGCCGCAACTATCTTTTTTTAAATCTCACTGCTAGCGCAAAACAAAATGGTTCTCAATCGCTGATTATTTGTGTTAAACTTATTTTACCAGAAAAACGACGGCAAACAATCACACACCACATTTTGTGCTTGGTAAATATTACAAACACAAAATGTGGTGTTTTTTCGTTGATTTTTTGTTAGTAACCCTTTATACTGATAACACAAACAGAAATGAGCATGTTTGCATAAATTGCTTTACCAAATACGCTCAAAATTGTTAGCACCAAAATTAAATATTTAATATAGCGAAGGATTGATCATAATGAATAACCTAACTGTCTACACTAAAAACGGTTGCGTTCAGTGCCGCATGACTGAACGTTTCCTGAATGAACATAACATTCCTTTTACTGAACATAATATCGACCAAGAACCTGAATACGTCGATTATTTGAAGGAAAAAGGTTACCAAGCAACGCCGGTGGTTGAAGCCAGCAATGTTAGTTTCTTCGGCTTCCGCCCTGATCAGTTGCGCCAATTGGCCGTTTAACCACCTACCGCTATTTTTGTTAGTACAAGTTTCAGCACGCCTGATCTTTTTGCTGGAGCTTGTTTTTTTAGTCCTGTTTTGGGACCTTCTTAATTAGAACTATCACCGCAAGTATAGAAAGTAGGAACTAACTTGTCATTAAAAACCATTGATCCACAAAGCGTGACTTATTATGCGCTTAACAATCAAATCAACATTCCCGTTAATGGCCAAATTCCGCTGCAAAAAGACCAAGCAGCGTTGCAAGCCTTCTTAACTGAAAACGTCGCGCCCAATACGAAAACTTTTCCTAGTTTTAAAGCGCGTTTAGATTACTTGCGTGAACATAAATATTTAGAAACCGACTTTCTCGATAAATATTCGTTGGCTTTCATGGAAAGCTTGCACGACGACTTAGCCGCAGCTAACTTTAAATTCAAGTCATTCATGGCCGCGTATAAATTTTACGCCCAATATGCTTTAAAGACTGACGACAACGCCTATTACTTAGAAAATTTTGCCGACCGCGTTTTATTTAACGCCTTGTACTTTGCTGACGGTGACGAACAAGTTGCTCGTGACATCGCCAGTGAAATGATCCACCAACGCTACCAACCAGCAACACCTAGCTTTTTAAATGCTGGGCGCGCACGCCGTGGTGAATTAGTCTCTTGTTTCCTATTACAAACCACCGACGATATGAACTCAATTGGCCGCACGATCAACTCAGCCTTACAGCTATCTCGTATTGGCGGGGGCGTTGGCATCACCTTAACCAACTTACGCGGCGCTGGCGACCCAATCAAACACGTTGAAGGCGCAGCTTCCGGTGTTCTGCCAGTCATGAAATTGTTGGAGGATTCCTTCAGTTACTCTAACCAGCTCGGCCAACGCCAAGGTGCTGGCGTGGTTTACCTAAACGTTTTCCATCCCGACATTATCGCTTTCTTAGGCGCTAAAAAAGAAAATGCCGACGAAAAATATCGCTTAAAAACCTTATCTCTAGGCGTGATCGTTCCCGATAAATTTTACGAATTAGCTCGCCAAGATGCTGATATGTACCTATTCAGCCCTTACGATGTCGAGCGCGTTTACGGTAAGCCATTTTCATACGTCGATATTACTGCCGAATATGAGCAAATGGTAGCTAACCCAGCTATCCGCCAGAAGAAAATCAAAGCGCGCGACTTGGAAAATGAAATCAGCAAATTACAACAAGAATCCGGCTATCCTTATATCGTTAACGTGGATACCGCCAATCGTGCTAACCCCATCGACGGTAAGATCATTATGAGTAATTTATGTTCTGAAGTCTTACAGGTTCAGCGGCCATCAATCGTCAATAACGAACAAGGCTACGATGAAATGGGTACCGACATCAGTTGTAACTTAGGCTCGACAAATATTCCCAACCTGATGCACTCCCCTGATTTCGGCCATTCAGTTAAAACAATGGTGCGCGCCTTAACTTTTGTAACCGATAATTCCAACATTGATGTTGTGCCTTCTGTCCAAAATGGCAATCGCCAAGCACACACCATTGGCCTTGGGGCAATGGGCTTGCACAGCTACTTTGCTAAGGAACATATGATGTATGGTGATCAAGCTAGTTTAGATTTTACTAATATTTACTTTATGCTACTTAACTACTGGACATTGAAGGCTTCCAACGAAATTGCCAGTGAACGGCAGGAAACTTTTGCTAATTTTGAAAACAGTAAATATGCCGACGGTAGCTATTTTGACCAATACGTTAACCAGACGTGGCAGCCAGAAACTGACAAAGTTAAGGCGTTGTTCAAGGACATTTTCATCCCGACAACTGCAGATTGGCAAGCACTGAAAGCTGACATCATGCGTGATGGCCTTTACCATCAAAATCGCTTAGCCGTCGCTCCTAATGGCTCGATTTCCTACATCAATGACACGTCAGCTAGCTTGCAGCCAATCGTTAACCGCATTGAGGATCGTCAAGAAAAGAAAATTGGGACGATCTATTACCCAGCACCATACCTCTCTAACGACACAATGCCTTACTACACGTCAGCCTACGATATGGATATGCGCCACGTGATCGATATTTACGCCACCGCGCAACAACACGTTGATCAAGGAATGAGTATGACCTTGTTCATGCGCTCAACGATCCCAACCGGCTTGTATGAATGGAAAAATGGCGATACCGATAAAATGACTACCCGCGATCTCAACATTTTGCGCAACTATGCTTACAATAAAGGCATTAAATCAATTTACTACATCCGTACTTACACCGACGACGAAGATGAAATTGGCTCCAACGCCTGCGAAAGTTGTGTTATCTAGCACCAACCATTGTTAAAGTTGAAAGGAAGATCCTGATGACAACAAATAACTATGCGGCAGTCAACTGGAATGCCGTTTCCGACGCCATTGATAAGGCCACTTGGGAAAAGCTAACCGAACAATTCTGGTTAGACACTCGTATCCCCGTTTCCAACGATCTTGATGATTGGCGTACCTTGGACGATACCCATCAATGGTTGGTTGGCCACGTATTTGGCGGCTTAACGTTACTAGATACCCTACAATCCCAAGATGGCTTAGCTGCCCTACGTAAAGATGTGCGGACACCCCATGAAACGGCCGTTTTGAACAATATTCAGTTTATGGAATCCGTTCACGCTAAAAGTTACTCAACGATTTTCTCAACGTTAAACACTGACACTGAGATCACTGAAATTTTCCAATGGAGTGACAGTGAAGAATTCTTACAAAACAAAGCGCGCTGGATCAACGATATTTATCATAACGAAACTGACCCGTTGAAGAAAAAAATCGCCAACGTCTTTCTAGAAACATGTCTGTTCTATTCTGGCTTCTACACGCCGCTATATTATTTAGGCAATAACAAGTTGGCTAACGTCGCCGAGATCATCAAATTGATTTTGCGCGATGAATCCGTCCACGGGACTTACATTGGTTACAAGTTCCAACTTGGCTTCAATCAATTAGGCCAAAATGAACAACAAGCCTTGCAAGATTGGCTGTTTGATTTTCTCTACAAATTGTATGATAACGAAGAAAAATACACACACTTACTGTATGATCAAGTTGGTTGGACCGACGAAGTGCTGACCTTTATTCGCTACAACGCTAACAAAGCACTAATGAATCTCGGTCAAAACGCCTTGTTCCCCGACACGGAAGCTGATGTTAACCCCATCGTCATGAACGGTATTTCCACCTCTACCGCTAACCATGACTTCTTCTCGCAAGTTGGTAACGGCTACCGCTTAGGTGAAGTTGAAGCGATGCATGACAGCGACTATAGTATTGGCGCACCCAAAGAACCAAAAGTAAAATAGCGTACACAAAAATCCGCGGCTTTTGCGAAAAAAGCTGCGGATTTTTTTTGCGAATAAAAAATCGTCACTAAACTTAGTAACGATTCTTGTGCTTATTTAAAGTAATAGCGTAGCAATTCTAGCGCGGACTTCTCCATTAATTTCTTACCATATTCAGACAGAACATCTGCCGTCACATTTGTCTGGTTAGCATATTCCATAGCAATAGCTAATTCATCCTTGATCGATTCCTCGGAAGTTTCATTAACAAAGAAGATCAAGTGTAGATAAAAGGCATCCTTGTACCGGAATAAGTTAGACACAGCCCCATCTAAACGCAAGAGCTTAGCTAATTGAATCACATCTTCAAAGTCTTGGAGTTGCAACACAACTTCGCGCGTTGGTGTATCTGGATCATTGAGGTAGGTGCTAAAGTCATCACCAGTATCTTTATCAGTTGCTGATTGCACCGTCGTTTTACGCTGCTTGTCTTTATCATCATTGCCTAGTAATTGCTGCTTAATATAATCAGAGACCTCATCGGTACCTTCAACAAAGTTGCCGCCATCCAGCTCATCATCACCTGGCAGGTTTTTACTAATAAACAGTTCTAAGCCGTTCTTATTCGGTAACACCTGAAAAGTAACCGGATCGTTGGACTGAAATTGATGGTTAGTATCAACTTCCTCAAGAATTGAGTAAAAGAAATTTTCAATTTGTTTATGATTACCGAGCAGATCAAGTACCGTGATGCCGCGCTCGGATAAATCTTCATTTTCAAGTAAAACACGAATCGTATTATCGTTAATGCGTTCCATTTCCATGATTGTTGCACCCCGCTTTTCTATTCAGGTACATCTCTACAAATACATTGTACCTGAATTTAGGTGATTGTAAAGTAAGGTACTCTATTTTTTACACATTCACCAATTAGCCGTAAAAAAAGACCTACTTAATGGAAGTTATCCTTAAGTAAGCCTAGTTAATAATCTATTTTATTGAGCAAACAGTCTAAACAGCAACGTTGTGAACATGCCCTTGTGTATACTTGAAAAAAATGCAGACTCCACTTGGCAATCTGGTGATCAGCAAGTTACTAATAAGGCGTTAACGTTAGCTAGTCTTAGACACCAGCCCGCATTTTGATCAAGCTTAATTCCAAAGCCCGAACCCGGCGTGGTAAAAAGCGACGAATCTCATCTTCATTAAAACCAACTTGCAGGCGCTTCTCGTCGATCACGATTGGGCGACGTACTAAACCGGGATGCTGTTGAATCAAAGCAAACAAACTACGTAACGAAAGACTGTCCAAATCAATGTGTAGATCTTGAAATGTTTTGGAACGAGTTGAAATGATTTCCTCAGTACCACTTTCGGTCATTCGTAGAATCTCTTTGATTTCCGGAATTGTCAACGGTTCAGCAAAAATATTTCGTTCAATGAATGGGATATCATGCTCTTTCAGCCACGCACGAGCCTTACGGCAGGAAGTACAGCTTGGTGAAGTATAAAGTATTACCATATTTCTCATCCTTTCCGCGTTTAATGAATAACTCGTGGGTGTCAATTACCTACAAGAACATTGTAAACGTTTTAGGGCATTTAGTCTATAGTAATTTAAGATAATTTATCTATTTATGACATTATTTTACTTAAATATCTAATTTCAAGTCTTTTTGTGCGAGAATAACCGGAATTTTTGGCCCCGCTGCTGTCGCTGTTTCCTGTCTTAATTGATTGAGGTCTGTATCCTGCGGTAGATGACTGATCAGCACCTGCTTAACGGCTGCATCTTTAGCCAATAAGCCAGACTGCGTCGACGTCATATGGGCGATCGTTCCTGTTTTACTTTTAAGGAAATTGGTGTCCGTGATCAATAGATCAGCATGGTGTGCAAACTGTGGTAACTGATTAAAATAAGCTGTATCCGCCGTATAAACTAATACCTTGCCTGTAGCGCGCTCAACGATCCGCACCGCATAGGCTGGCACTGGATGCACTGTTGGTAAAAAAGTAATCTCAAACGGCCCTAACGTGGTTTTACGCTGTGGCTGATAGGCCACCCCAGTCGTGATTCCTTGCATGGTCAAACTGGCAAAATGTAGTGGATCAGCGGTATGACCATAAATAGGCAGTTGTGGCTCTTTTTTGGCGCCTTGATGTAATTGCCAATAGTATTGCAAAACACCGATATCAGCGATGTGATCGTGATGATAATGTGACAATAAAACCGCATCTAATTGCAGTGGATCAAGATGATGCTGCAAGCTTAGCAGCGCACCACTACCACAATCTAACAACAGATTAAAATCTTCCGTCTGCACTAAATATGCACTGGTACCGACGTCTTGATAAGGATAACCACCATACATCCCTAGAACCGTTAATTTCATGATTAAAACCTGCTTTCTTTAATTTGTTGACTGCTTTCAGTATAACAGTTTCTCGCTATTTTTGACTAACCACCATTAGTTCTGACGCTATGATAAAATAAAACTAAGTTACACCTATTAATGCTGAATTGCGTTATGCTATAGGTGTAGTAAATGAAAATCTTGGTAAGGGGTGTAACTATCATGATTAATAAAATCATTTCAACTTTTGGCTCGCAGGCAATACTGGCAAAATACTTGGACCGGGAACCACAGCGGCAATTATTGCTATTGAAACCATCTGAATCAGATGAAGATTTCCAATTATTAGACTTATCGAATCAGCCAACATTCTTCAATAGTCCGCTACGTTATGATGTGCGTTATCATATTGGTACTAGTAATTTCACTGGCTTTTTCAGTTTTTTGTATCTAACCTTTACAACGGAAGACAGCGTCAAAGTATTCCGTGCCCAATTTGATCAATTATGCAAACAAGCAGATCAGTTCATTGGTCTCAATGATTTATTTTTACTGCGCGTCGACGCTGCTCGCATCGAATATGTTATTTTTTCAATTTGGCAGCGTGACGCCGACTTTTTCAATTGGCGTAATTCAACTGACTTTCAGCAGCTTAAGCCTTATTTACGTGCTGGCCACGGTGTTCAACAATTCCATCAAACTAATTACGTACTCGCACAAGAATAAGTAGTTAAAGAAGCCTGTAATTACAGGCTTTTTAACTGCTTATTTTTGTTGGACCAATTTGTAGTAAGCATTGGCCGTCAACCAACAGTAGCCAGTATAAACAACCAAATAAACCAACCCAATAATATAGGCGAAGGTCAGATCAAGTTGATTCAACCAAACATTCAGTATGTGTAACGCAAAATAAGCATTAACTAGCCCTAACCCAACTGGCAACAAAAATGTCACGACAGTTTGACTATAGATTGCTTGCCGCACCGCATGTCGGCCCAGCCCTAACTTAGCTAACAAGGCGTACTGACTGCGATTCTCCGCAGCTTCAGCTAATTGTTTCAACATTATAATACTGCCTGTGGCCATAATGAAAATTAGGCTCACGAAACCAGTGATATAAGCATCCAAACCAAATAGCGTCCGTAAATCATGCACACGCGGGTAACGCACATTCAATAAGGGTAGGCTATAATTAGCATTATTCTCTGTCACCGGGTGCATTAATTGTTGAAAATGTAAATTTGCAAAATTTGCTTTATTCGTAGTCGGCTGAAATTGCCATTCTCGTTGGCCGTAGTTTTTAGCCAAGTGCTTACTTACACGCTCACTTTTGGCAGTATGGGCAAAATCAAACGCCAGCGGCTGGGTTTGTGCATCTGCCGCTAATCGCTGGTAGGTCTGATCACTAACGACTAAGCCCGTTTCACCAACATAATTACTGGACCCATACGGAAAAACGTGGCTGATCTGCTTGACTGCCAATTTTTTTATTTGTGGCGTATTTAACTGTATCGCTAATCGGCCTTGATGCGACGCCTGACCTGCATTGCTGACCTGCCGAATCAATAACACACTTTGTTGCTCAGTCAGTGTCAAAGCTGGCAAATCAGGCTGAATTTGCTGCATAGCGTGATAATCAGTTAACCGAATCACTGAAATTGGCCCTACATATGCGCCATAATTTAGCGCTAAGGCGGAACGTAATTTAAAACGTGCGCTAACCACTTTTAATCTGGCCGTCTGCGTGGTCCGAATTGGAATCCGCGCTTGCACTAACGCTTTTTTCACTGGTGCACTTAGCTGCTTCTCCACCGTCAAAGCAACCGGCTGCTCATCATTCAAAACACTTTGTGTGCCCGCGTACAATATGGTCATGCTACCAAGAATAGTCAACGTAATCGCAGTTAAAATTGTGACTAACCAAGAAATAGACCCATTACGTTTGAGCCGTTGCGCTAAATTGGCCAACGTTACCAGCCGTAAGCCATGATAGCTAAAGCGCTTATGCCGCCGCAACAGCTGTAAAATTAGACTTAGCGATGCCTGATAAAAAAGATAAGTTCCCACCAACACTGCCACCAAAATCAGTAATGGCAATACCATAAAAGCCGTGCTACCAAAAAATAAGTAATGGTGCACCACGCTGCTGTAATTTTGCGCCGACCAATAAGCGTACCCTAGTAATAACAGGCCAATGCCGCCACCCAAATAATGCCAAATACTAATGTGGCTGGTTGCCGGCGGTTTCTGCCGAAATAATTCAGCTAAACGATGGCGATAAACTAAGCTGGCATCCATGACCGCGAGAATCACCACCAACACAAGAAAAATACTGGTCGTTTGCCCCACTGCTGCCCACGAAAAAAGTAATGTAGTTGCCAACGTAATATCAAGCAAGCGTAACAACAACATGGCCAATAACTTGGATAATAAGATACCCAATAATAGCCCTAGCACTAGCGACACCAGCCCAAGTAATAAGTTTTCCAAGAAAAACAACAGCCCAATTCGCCAACGTGTGACGCCTAATAAGTTGAATAAGCCAATTTCTTGGTGCCGTTGTTGCATAAAAAATAAATTGGCGTAAAGCATAAACGCCGCCATGAATAAGACGATGAAAAAGCTGGTCGTCAGTAAGGCAAAGCGTACTCGTTGCTGTTGGGCCACCGCCGGTAAGAACTTTGCTGTTGTGGCCATCACGTTGAAGGAAAAGAAAATTGTGATGGCCAGCGCACAAGCCAATACATAAGCCAAATAATGGCTAAACCGTGCACGCGCATTTTTAAATGCTAGTCGTAAAAGGACCATTCGCATTGCCTCCCCCACCAATCGTCGCCTGCATATCAATTACTTGTTGAAAAAAAGCTTGGCGGCTACCTTGACGGACGATTTCAGAAAAAATTGCACCATCCTTGATAAATAAAATTCGTTTGCAATAGCTGGCGGTAAACGCATCATGGGTCACTAAAACAATTGTCGTTCCTAGCTGCTGATTGATTGTTGTTAAATAGCGTAATAACTCAGTCGCCGCTTGTGAATCCAGGCTTCCTGTCGGCTCATCGGCAAATAACAACTGGGGCTGATTAATAATTGCCCGACCACAAGCTACCCGTTGCTTTTGCCCAATTGAAATTTCGTCTGGATAGCGCGCTAAAATCGCAGTCAGGCCCAACAAGTGGACCGTTTTCTGCAATGCTTCTTCAATCACCGGCACCTTCAGTCCGGCTAGGGTCAGCGGTAAAATAATGTTCTCGCGCACCGTCAAAGCCGCAAGTAAATTGAAATCTTGAAAAATAAAGCCGAGTTGTTCGCGCCGAAATTTAGCCAACACCCGCTCGCTTAAGTAAGTGACGTCTTTGCCAGCAATTTTAATTTGGCCACTAGTTGGCCGATCAATCGTGGCCATCATGTTTAGCAAAGTTGTTTTACCAGCACCAGATGGGCCCATAATACCGACAAACTCGCCCTGAGCCACCGCTAAACTAATTCCTGCGACTGCTGTAACTAAGCTTAAGCGATGCCCGTATACCTTATGCACGTCATGTACGTCGATCAATGGCATAAGCATCCTCCTTTGTGTTCTAGTAATCATAGCAAATTTCACCTCTTTTGACCTACGACTTCCGGCGGTTGAATTTATCAGTATTAATCGGTAGGATAGAATCAAAGTGAGGTTAGTGCGTATGTTTAAAATAATGATCATTGAAGACGAGGCCACCATCGTCGACCTGATCACCACTTATTTACAGAAATGGCAATTAACGACAATTGGCGTCACCAATTTTGAAACCATCTTTACACAATTTCAAAGTGAACAACCAGACCTAGTATTATTGGATATTAATTTACCGGTCTACGATGGCTTTTATTGGGTCCAGAAAATTCGTGCCGTCTCTAAAGTCCCAATTATTTTCATTTCTAGCCGCAACACCAATATGGATAAGGTAATGGCCATGAATATGGGCGGTGACGATTACATCACCAAGCCATTTTCGTTGGAAGTATTGACCGCCAAAATTAATGCCTTATTGCGCCGCACCTACAATTATGCCACAGCCAGCAGCGAAACCTTGGCGCACAATGGCTTACTGCTTAATTTACAAAACGGTAGCGCGCAGGTGGGCACCACCGAAATTGACTTATCTAAAAATGAATACAAGCTACTGCAATATTTGTTGCGCCAACACGGTCAAATCGTTAGCCGCGAAAAACTGCTACGCGCGCTCTGGGCTGACGAACGTTTTGTCGATGACAACACGCTAACCGTCAATATTAACCGCCTGCGTAAAAAAATCGAGCAAGCTGGCCTCACCGGTTACATTGAAACAAAAATCGGCCAAGGCTACTTAGTTCCCTAACTAGAGGTATGCCATGACTTTTTTTAAATACGTACACGATCATTACTTAGCTGGTCTTTTTTTCATTTTCTGCGTGGCCTTAACTAATCTTATTTTGTGGCTACAACCGCAGCAAACAATTGCCGTTAGTGACCTTCTTTATCTCGATGTGTTATTAGGCTTGTTTTTTTGCCTTTATTTTTCCGCGTCTTATTGGCAACAGCGCCGTTGGTACCGGGAAATCAAGTTACGGCGTGCTGCTGGTGCCGACAGTTTAACTTGGCGCCTAGAACCTTCTAACCGTTTTGCTGAGTGTGAAACTGCGGCGTACGTTAACCAATTATTAGATTATCACCAGCAAAGCTTAGAGCAGTTACGCCAAGCACAACAAGATCAAAAAGAGTTCATTGCAAGCTGGGTCCATGATATTAAAGTACCCCTAGCGGCTTTGCAAATGCTCAACGAAACTTATCAAGCGCAACTACCAGAAAAAGCCAACTATCAGCTCACCGATGAATTGACCCGTATTGATCATTATGTTGAACAGGTCCTCTATTACTCACGCTTGGATGCTTTTTCCAAGGATTATTTAATTCAGGAATATGCCTTGGCACCAATCATTAACCAAGTTGTCAGTGAAAATGCCACTTATTTTCTACATAAGCAGATCCACTTTCAACTAGTTGGTGCGGCTACTGTACTGACGGACGAAAAATGGCTGCATTTCATTTTAACTCAAATCATTAGCAACAGCCTAAAATACACCGCTACCAGCGGCCAGATCACCGTCAGCTTACAACAAAACCAACAAGGCGTCCAGCTACAGATCAGCGATACAGGTATCGGCATCCCCGAACAAGACCTAAGCCGCATATTCACCAAAGGCTTCACTGGTAGCAACGGCCGGCAAGTCGTGAATAACGCCACTGGTTTAGGGTTATATTTGGCGCAACAAATGTGCATTAAGCTCGGTCATCAACTTAGCGTCACCTCAACCGTCGGCGTCGGTACGACAATGACCTTGCTTTTTCCATTTTTAAGTTATTACGACAACGAATTTAGCCCAACAACGCACTAAAAAACACTATTCACCGTAAATCTTGGGTGAATAGTGTTTTTTCATTTGATTAAATTAGCCCACAGCGTCACGGTACCACTAGTCAGTGAGCGTTGAACGTCGATAATGCGCTGATTGGCGCTACCACGAAATTGCAACGTCAAGTCCTTTTGCGCCTGTAAAAAGCGGCCATCAACCAGCACGTCTAGCTCCCTTAATAAAGCTAGCTTATCTGGTGTCTCCTGCTGTAATTCGGCCCAAGTATAGCCGGTCCATGACCAAACATCCTTGGTGTGGCCAAATTCTGCGCGCAGTCGCTGCACCAGTGCTAAACAGACTTGCGTATTAAGGAATGGCTCACCGCCTAACAAGGTTAATCCCTGAACGTACGGCTGCGCCAAATCAGCGATGATTTGATCTTCCAACTCCTGTGTGTACGGCTGCCCATAATTAAAATTCTGGGCGATTTTATTGTAACAACCAGGGCAGGCAAACTTACAGCCAGAAACGTATAAACTATTACGAACCCCTTCGCCATCAACAAAGTTAAACGGCTTATAGTCAGCAATCCGTTTTTGACTCAGTTCTTGCGCCTGCCATTCCTGTGGTTGCGGATTCTGTGGTAATTTTATTTGTCCCATGGCCACCACCTATTGCCGCGCCTGCGTTGTTTGATCATTACCTAATACCAGGTGCTTTACCCGCGCTGAAATTTCCTTATGCCGGCCATGCACCATCGGCCGTTGTAATGGATTACCTAAATAACCGCAAGTCCGCTTAACCACATCACAAGTTTGCGGATTGTGATTGCCACATTGTGGGCATTCAAAACCGCGCTCAGTCGCTGTAAAATCACCTTTATAGCCACATTCGAAGCATTGATCGATTGGTGTATTGGTACCTAAATAAGCTACTCGATCATACGCATAATCCCAGACCGCCTCTAAAGCTTTAGGATTTTGCTTTAAATTGGGGTATTCGCAATAATGAATAAAACCGCCAGCACTATATTTTGGATAGTCCTTTTCAAAGTCCAACTTCTCAAATGGCGTTGGTGCTTTACGAACATCATAGTGGAAACTATTGGTGTAGTAGTCTTTATCCGTGACATCCTTGACCTTACCAAATTTCTTCAAATCAGCTTGGCAGAACGTGTTGGTTAAACTTTCCGCCGGCGTCCCATAAACACTGAAATGGTAGCCATACTCGTTTTCCCACGTTTGACAATTTTCCGCTAAGGTCTGGACAATTTTCAAAGTAAAGGCCTTAGCCGCTGCATCATGTTCCCAAGCATGGCCATAGAAAACAGCGCCAACTTCGTATAAACCAATGTAACCTAAAGAAACAGTGGCACGATTATTTTTAAATAATTCATCTACTGAATCTTCAGGCTTCAGCCGTTTGCCAAACGCACCATGCTCGTACAGAATCGGCGCATTTTCGGGTTCAGCTTGCTTCGCGCGCTCCACCTTAAACACCAGCGCATCCTTACAAATCTGTAGCCGCTCTTGTAAAATCGCCCAGAACTTATCCTTGTCACCTGCTGATTCTAACGCGATCCGCGGCAAATTTAATGTGACCACGCCTAAATTCATGCGTCCTGAATTGACTTCATGTCCTTGTTCGTCCTGCCAGCCTTGCAAAAAGCTCCGACAACCCATTGGTGCTTTAAACGAACCAGTTAATTCAACTAACTTATCGTACATCAAAACGTCAGGGTACATCCGCTTAGTCGCACATTCCAACGCTAACTGCTTAATGTCGTAATTCGGTTCATCAGGATTTAAATTTAGCCCACGCTTAATACTGTAAACAAGTTTCGGGAAAATAGCCGTCCGTTGTTCCTTGCCTAGCCCTTGAATACGAATTTGTAAAATCGACCGCTGAATCTCCCGTTCGATCCAACTAGTACCTAGGCCAAAGCCTAACGTGGTAAAAGGTGTTTGCCCTTGGGAGGAATATAACGTATTGATCTCATATTCTAGCGCCTGCATCGCGTCATAGATATCTTTTTTAGTTTTCATTTGGGCAAAGGCGTGCTGCTTGTCGGCACCGTCGATCCAGTCTTGTGCGTCACTTAAATGCTTATCGTAATTCAATTGCGCAAATGGGGCTAACAGCTCATCAACACGATCGGCCGAGCAGCCGCCATACTGTGAAGAAGCAACGTTAGCAATGATTTGCGCCATTTGGGCAGTTGCCGTTTGGATAGAATGGGGGCTTTCAACTTCAGCATTACCAATCTTAAAACCATTAGTCAGCATTTCCTTGAAGTCGATCAAGCAACAATTGGTCATCGGACTGTAGGGTTGGTAATCTAGATCATGCCAATGAATATCGCCTTTTAAATGGGCGTTGGCCACGTGTGGTGGTAACATTTTTAAGCCCATCGCTTTGGCCACCGTGCCAGCGGTCAAATCACGCTGCGTGTTGAAAACCTTGCTGTCCTTATTGGCATTTTCGTGGACAACGGTGGCATCTTTTTTCATTAACTTTTGGATCGTAAAATTAATATCAGTCGCTTGATTGCGCGCAAAATCGCGCCGCGTCCGATAATTGATGTACTCTTGTGCTAAATCATATTGATGTTCACCTAATAGCACATGTTCGACAACGTTTTGAATCTCATAGATTTTGACAGCGGCCGTAAAGCGCTCTTGGACTTCGGTCACGACCTTATTGGTGATTGTTTCAATTTCCTGATTAGTTAGCGGATCTAGTTCACCATGAATATGCTGTTCGGCCTTGACCAGTGCTTGATAAATTTTTTCAGCCGTAAAGGGAACTTGCCGGCCATCGCGTTTGATAACTGCGGTTACTTTTTTAGTCGCTTTAATGTTTGATTTAATGGTGCGTGTTTCTAACATACTTTCAACGCCCTTTCACAATGTGAACAATTTAACTTATATTCACCATCTTACCTGCTATGAAAGCGCAAATCAATATATAGGGCCAAAATAAAGTTAATATTCCAATTGACATCTATATATTGTGTGTGGTAATAACTTACCGCAGCTTAAAAACAAGTTTATTGCGCAAAAAAACGGCGCGTAAAACTTAATTTACGCACCGTTCACACTTATTTTAATTTTAAAGTCAACGCATTGATTGCCACAACCACTGTGGATAGTGACATCAAAACGGCACCCACTGCTGGACTCAGAATTAAGCCGATCGGCGCCAGTACGCCAGCAGCTAGTGGCAAGGCAATAATATTATAACCCGCACCCCACCATAAATTCTGCACCATTTTACGCGTCGTTCGCTGGGCTAAATTTAGGAAGTTTAAAATATCAGCTGGATCACTGCGCACCAGTACAACATCAGCGGAATCGATGGCGACATCAGTTCCTGCACCAATTGCCACACCAATTTCAGCGGCAGCTAAACTAGGCGCATCATTGACACCATCGCCGACCATGACGACCCGCTGCCCCGAGGCTTGATACTGCGCGACGATTTTGGTTTTATCTTGTGGTAATAATTCGGCGTGAAAATCAGCGATACCTAATTGTTTAGCTACAGCGGCGGCAGCTTGTTGATTGTCACCAGTCAACATGACTGGTTTGATTCCTTGTGCTTTGAGTTGTTGAATAAAGTCTTGAGCAGTCGGTTTGATTTGATCGCCTTGCGCCACTAAACCGAGCACCTGCTGCGCTTGCAATAAAAAGCTAATTGAATTGCCTTGTGCGGCTAATTTTGAATAAGTGGCTTCGTCATAAGCAATTTTTTGTTGCTGTAAATAAGCCGCTGTGACGATGGCATAATCAACTTGATCTACCTGGCCGCGCAGACCAACTCCGGATAACTGAGTCACATTACTAGCCGTCGGTACAGTTAACTTTTGTGCCTTAGCTGCGGCTAAAATGCCCACTGCCAATGGATGACTCGCGTTAGCTTCCAAAGCAGCCAACAATGACAACACTTGTTTTTCCGACTGCTGTGCAAACGCAACTACCGCGTTGACCTTAAAGTTACCTTCAGTCAGTGTACCTGTCTTATCCATTAAGACAGTATCAATTTGTTTAGCCGCCTCTAAGGCATTGCGATTGCGTAAAAGCAAACCATGAGTTGCGCCTAAAGCCGTACTCCGAGCAACAACCAATGGAATCGCCAAGCCTAACGCATGCGGACAAGCAATTACCAATACCGTTACCGTGCGCTCCAACGCCACGTTCAGTCCACTGATAGCCAACCAAACGATAAAAGTGATCAAACCGATCAGCGTTGCCGCGTAAAATAACCAGCCCGCCACTTTATCGGCTAAATTCTCAGCTTGTGATTTATGTTGCTGCGCTTGCTGAACTAATTTCGTGACTTGACTGAGATAACCAGTTTCACCGGTGCCAGTAACTTTGATTGTTAGGGTGCCGTCACCGTTGACTGCACCACCAATCACGGTGGCGCCACTTGCTTTCTCAACTAATTTAGCCTCACCGGTTACTAAGGCCTCATTAACAGCCGAGTGTCCAGCCACCACTTGACCATCAGCAGGAATCTTTTCCCCAGCTTTGACGATCACTTGTTGGTTCTCTTGTAATTGTGCCAGTGCAACATCCTGCACTGAACCATCTGCCTGCAAGACATGCGCTTGGCCAGGCAGTAATGCCGCCATTTTTTCCACAGCACTACCGGCGCTACTGATGGCGTTCATTTCCAACCAATGTCCCAGAAGCATAATTGTGATCAAAGTCGCTAGTTCCCAGAAGAAATCCATCTGGTGCGGCACAGTAGTTAGAAAATGATTGGCTACAAACGCCCATAAACTATAAATGTAAGCAACAGAAATGCCTAACGCTATCAACGTCATCATCGCCGGTTTGCGCTCCGCCAATTCCATTTGTGCCCCTTGTAGGAATGGTTTACCGCCATAAACAAACAGAATCGTGGCTAATACGAGCACCAACCAATCAGAGCCAGTAAAAGTGAATTGAAACGGTAAATGGATCCCCATCATTGGTGATAGTATAATCACCGGAATGGACAGAATCAGCGAAAGCCAAAATTTCTGCTTCAAATTACCCATATGCATCATGTGGCCACCGTGCATCATCATATCACCACTCATGTCATCCATATCTTGCATATCATTCATATCGTGATCCATTTTCATCGATTCTTTTTCTGCCATTTTGCCGCCTCCTTAATTAAACATCAGCTACTTACAGTTACACTCACCATCAGCACATTGACAATTATCAGGTACACAGTTACAAGAAACTGCTTCAGGTGCCGTTTTTTGCTTTTCTTGTAAAGTCGCAATCAAGGCCGCAATGTCTGCTTGGCTCAGCGTGGTCTCTTGGACCATTTTCAGTAAAGTTTTACCAACCTTATGTTGACACAATTGTTCAATAAAAACCTCGCTGGCGGTATCCATTGCTTGTTGTTCTGAAATTACTGGCCGGTATAAAAATCGTTTGCCATCGCGATCAGCCGTTAAGGCCCCTTTTTTAACCAGCCGGCCAACTAATGTTTTAACGGTTGGCGCTTTCCAATCCATTTTTTCGGCTAAAACGTCGCTGACCGTTTGACTACTCACTTGGCCCAAAGTCCAAGCAACTCGCATCACTTGCCATTCAGCTGAAGAAATATTTAACGCTGCACTAACTTCCATATTCGGTCACGCCTTTCGTTTACACTCGTAATTATATTTAAGTTTACATTTGTAATCGATAAATGTCAACTCTGCCGCTTTAGCCACCGATCACCCTTTAAAATGACCGCTAACGTCAACATAACAGCTACCTTGAGCAGAACCACACGCCACGCGGCTTTTAAATTATACAAGCTTTATTAGTCTAAAAGTGATATAGTTAAGTAGTGTATATCACCAAAAAATGAGGTGAAAAATGTGATTACCATCGTCACCAAGGACGGCAAAAAGCATAGTTTTACCGATGCGACTCAAGTTGTGGTCATGTCTAAAACTGGCTCTAACGCATACCCATTAGATAAGTTCCTCGAAGTCAAAGAACCACGACGCTACATTTTATTCCATGACACAACTTTACTATTTGGTATCAATACTAATGATATCGAAACAATTGAAGCAAAGTAAACAAAAATACGCCACGCTAACTTAAAAAGTTAATGCGGCGTATTTTTTATGCACAAATGGCGACAGGGGTGCAAGCAGATCGACTCTGCCGCACCCCTGTAAATCATTCTAAAACATGGTCAGCTAAATAGCGTTTTAATTTAAGCCGGCACCGTTCCAAAGCATTGCGTTCTTGCTCATGGGTAATATTAGCCATAACTGAACTATTAGTTTCAAAACTGCTGGTTAATTGCCGACAGAAAACAAACTTTTCTAGATCAGATAATTGATCAATAAAATCAGAAGCATTTGCGCGGATCATCGACCAATTAAACGATTGCATTGTCCCTTGGGTCTCAATACCTTGCCTAATACCGTCGATCTCAATGGAAACGGTGTGCTGATAAATCTGGCGCTTTTTAGCATTTTGATGTCGTATCAACGTATAAATACGACACAGCAAGCAGCGTTGATAATAGCGACCAAATGTTAACCGTGTATCGGTTCGATAACGGCGCGCCGCTTTAAAACAAACGATTCGCGCTTCTTGATCCCAGTCATCCTCATCTAACCCATAAAGATAATACTGTTGCTGGATCTTTTTTAACATTGGTCGATAGAGATAGAATAAGTGCTCAAAAGCATTAGAATTTCCTGCCGCTGCTGCCGTAATTATTTGAATAAGTTCTTCATTATACATTTTATTCACTGGCTGCCATGTTTGATTCTAGCATATCAACCGTGAAAGCGTTTTACAAGCGAACGAATGTCTATTAGGAGTTTACTTATCGTTAATCATCATCGGTTAACTCATCGCGTAATTTTGTCAGCGATAATAGCTGTTGTGAGTCCCATGGTGAACGCCGCCGTAGATCTGTATCATGGTAATGGCGCACATCGCGGGCAATTTCAGTTTTGGCGCGCTTGATCACCATTTTAAATTCGCGTGATGAAATACGTACTGCGCCACGCGAAAAAATTGTCCACTGTTCGGCTTGATCGCTGGTAACCACGGTAACTTGTGTCAAACGATTCTGCAACTCAGCGGCAATTTTTTCAATGTAACTGTCGGCCGTTTCGTCTTCCTGCGTCCAGACAACTTGTAAATTATACTGATCATAGCGCTGCGTGATGCCCGGCACATACATCGCATCAAAAACTAAAATAATTTCTGCGTCTTCGTATTTGCGAAATTCAGCTAATTGCGCTAATAAATCATCCCGTGCATCAGCCAATTTATCATCCTGTTTCAATTGTGCCAGCTCAGGCCAATTACCGATCACATTATAGCCATCGATAATCAAGATTTCGTGCATCATGGTAACTCACCGCTGCCCTGCTTTACCGAATAGGCTTGATAAAGCAGTAAACCAGTCGCGACACTGGCATTTAAGCTTTGAACATGGCCAATCATCGGAATGGTGATTGTTTCATCCATTTCTCGTTTCAGTAATGGCGCGATTCCTTTACCTTCATTACCGATGACCAACGCAATCGCACCCTTAGCGTTCCATTGCCGATAGTCAGTTCCCGCCATATCAGTTCCAAATAACCAAACCCCGCGTTGCTTCAGTTCTTTAGCGACCGCAACCAAGTTAGTCGCGCGCACCACTGGAATATGTTCAACGGCGCCAGTCGATGTTTTCGCTACAGTGCTGGTCAAACCAACAGCGCGATGCTTAGGAATAATGATACCGTGCACGCCAACGGCATCCGCGGTTCGCATGATCGAACCTAAGTTGTGTGGATCTTCAATTCCATCCAAAATCAAGAAAAATGGCGGTTGGTTTTTGGCGGCTGCTTTAGCGAATAAATCATCTAATTCCGCATAAGCATATGGTGTGATTGCCAAAACAATCCCTTGATGGTTGCCGTGATCACTTAAGGTATCTAACTTATTTTTTGGTGCTAACTGTACTGGGATCCGCTTGGCCTTCGCTAATTGTTGCAAAGCTTGCACCGAGTCAGATTTCAAACCTTCCTGAATAAAAACTTTGTTGACCCGCTTGGCGCCTTCAGTTTGTAGCGTTTCGTGCGCAGCATGGCGCCCAATCACAAAATCGGTGGCGTCAGTTTGGGGCTCATTTGATTTGCTCATTAATTTTACCTTCCTCTACTTGGGTAATACACCAAGCAGCCAATTCATCTAAGCGTTCCTGCTGGTCACTTAGCGCTAAATAACCCATCAATGCCTCAAAACCAGTTGAAATCCGGTATGTCGTCACTGAGGTATTTTTAGCGTGGGTATGGCTGTTAGCGTTACGGCCGCGCTTATAAAAACTTAATTCTTCTTCATTTAACACATTCTGTGCCAACATGGCCTCAATCAAGCCAGCTTGAGCCTTCGCCGAAACAAAATGGGTTGCTTGATGCTGTAACCGTGTCGGCTTAGTGATTCCTTGGCTCAATAAATGCCGCCGAATATAAACTTCATAACTAGCGTCACCCATATAAGCCAACGCGATTCCATTTAACTGTCGATAATCTACTACTTCTGTCATTTATTCCCTCCGCCAACGGGTGCCTTGTGCCGTATCTTCCAGCACGATACCTTGTGCTTTCAATAGATCACGAATTTCGTCACTACGTTGATAATCCTTATTTGTTCGTGCTGCGCGGCGTTCCTGCAATAATTGGTCAATTTCATCATCTAATAAGCCGTCCGGTTTAAAAATAACGCCAAAAATCTGTAACCACGTGGTGAAACTGCTTAATAAATGATTCAAAGTTGCCTCGCGAACAATTTTTTGTTCACTATAAATATTCATCAGTTTGGCTAGCTCATAAACTTCAGTCATCCCGTTTTGGACATTAAAATCATCATCCATGGCGGTGGTAAAGGCTTGGGTCAGCTTAGTTAGTTGTGCTTCCACCGCAGTATCAATACCGGCCGACACATCTTTTTGCCGATAGCTTAAGTTGTCATAGGCGATCCGCAATTTTTGCAAATTATTAGCCGCTTCATTTAATGTCGTTTCACTATAACGAATAGGCCGCCGATACTGCGTGGTCGCCATGAAAAAGCGTAACGTTTGCGGATCAATTTTTTGGATTAGATCATGAACGGTCACGAAATTACCTAATGATTTACTCATTTTTTCATCATCGTCACCAATCGTCACAAAGCCATTATGCAGCCAATAATTGGCAAACTTTTGACCTGTTTTGGCTTCGCTTTGGGCAATTTCATTTTCATGATGCGGGAATTCCAGATCCTGGCCACCACCATGAATATCAAAAGTGTCACCTAAGTATTTGGTTGACATGACTGAACATTCAATGTGCCAACCTGGCCGACCATCGCCCCAAGGTGCTGACCAGCAAATTTCATCAGGCTTAGCGGCTTTCCACAAGGCAAAATCAATCGGATCTTCCTTACGCTGCGTTTCTGCATCAACCGTATGCTCACTAGCACCTTGTTCTAATTGATCAATATCTTGATCGGATAATTCGCCATAATGGGTAAACTTACGCGCACGGTAATA
This sequence comes from Loigolactobacillus jiayinensis, assembly GCF_003946445.1. Taxonomy (GTDB): domain Bacteria; phylum Bacillota; class Bacilli; order Lactobacillales; family Lactobacillaceae; genus Loigolactobacillus; species Loigolactobacillus jiayinensis. Next base: position 49,520 of record NZ_RHOF01000006.1, read on the forward strand.
AACATCGCCGTCAGCCACGTATGCATACCCTTTGTCGATCAAAACTTGGATAAAAGCAATAATGTCGGGAATATTCTCGGTTGCGCGTGGATGCGCCGTTGCTGGTTCAATATTCAAGGCTGCTGTATCTTCTTCAAACGCCGCAATAAATTTATCGGCTAATTCTGGCACCGTAATACCGTCATGTTGGGCTTGCTTAATCATTTTGTCATCCACATCAGTGAAATTAGAAATATAAGTCACCTTAAAGCCGCGAAATTCAAAATACCGCCGAATTGTATCGAAGGCAATCGCAGAACGCGCGTTACCAATATGAATATAGTTGTAAACCGTTGGCCCGCAGACGTACATATTGACCTTACCCGTCGCTAATGGCTTAAACGTTTCTTTGGTCCGGGTCAATGTATTATAAACTTGAATCATTACGTGCACCTCCGTAATTTTAATCGTTACTTCATTCTAACTTAAAACCAGTTCAAATTAAACGAAAAACGCCCTTTGATCAGTTGTCGATCAAAAGACGTTTCCACGTGGTTCCACTTTTATTCGAAGTTAAAGAACTTCCTTTTCATTCATTAACGTGAATGAAGCGGCATGCACTACCTAATTTCGCACATACACTCAAGGAGGCATTTCAGTTGTGCCACTGACGTTTTTCCACCAACCAAACGCTCGCTGTGACCGTTGCCCAACTTACTTATTCCTATCTTCGTTTTAGTGATTTAATTCTTTCAGTGTAACTTCCAAATGATGCATGGTCTTTTTACGGCCAAGTAATTCGATTGATTCAGCAATTGCTGGACCATGGGTTGCGCGCGTTGTACCGATGCGAATTGGCATATACAGCTGACGGCCTTTAACGCCAGTCTCGGCACGAACTTGTTGAATCGCATTATTGATCTCAACAGCATCAAATATTTTAACCTGCTTGATCAATTCAGCAAATTTGTTCAAAACAGCTGGTGCAGTTTCAACTGCTAATTCAGTCAAAGCCGCTTCGTCCAACTTCGGTGGTTCAGTGAAGAAGACTGTCGATTCCTCAACAACTTGGGCAGCATAGCTCATTTGGTCATGGTACAACCCAACCAGCGTCCGTGCCCATTCAATTGTCTTGTTATCTGGATCTTCGGGTAAACGGCCAGCCTTGATCAATTGATACAAGCCCATATCAGTAACTTTACTGCTATCGGTTTGCTTCATGTATTGATTATTGACCCATTCCAATTTCTTAGCATCAAACTTAGCTGGTGATTTACTCAAGCGTTTTGGATCGAACATTTTGATCAATTGCTTGCGGCTGAAGATTTCATCTTCGCCAACTGGTGACCAACCTAGTAAAGTGATGAAGTTAAACATCCCTTCTGGCAAGTAACCTAATTCACGATATTGTTCGATAAATTGTAGGGTATTCTCATCACGCTTAGATAATTTCTTACCAGTTTGCGTGTTAATGATCAACGTCATATGGCCAAAAATTGGTGGTTCCCAATCAAAGGCTTCATAGATCATCAATTGTTTTGGTGTATTAGCAATATGATCATCACCACGTAAAACATGGGTGATCTTCATCATATGGTCATCAACAACAACGGCAAAGTTATAAGTTGGCATGCCATCACGCTTCATGATCACAAAGTCGCCACCGATTGAATCAGAGTCAAATTCAATATGACCCTTAACTAAATCATTAAATTCATACTTTTTATGCACTGGTACGTGGAAACGAATAACTGGCTTCAAGCCTTGTGCTTTAGCCGCAGCAATTTTAGCCGCTTTTTCTTCAGCGTTTAAACCTGCAAATTCATCTTCATAATGCGGCATTTCATGACGCGCTTTTTGTGCTTCACGTTGCGCAGCCAATTCATCTTCAGTAATGTAAGATTCGTAAGCCTTACCTTGGTCAACTAATTGCTGGATCAGTGGACCGTAGATAGCGCCACGTTCTGATTGCCGATAAGGGCCAACGTCACCAGGTTTGTCGGGGCCTTCATCCCAGTCCATTCCTAACCATTTTAACATGGTTAATTGGCTTTCTTCGCCACCTTCAACGTTACGTTTGGTATCAGTGTCTTCAATACGAATCACGAATTCACCCTTGTTATGCCGCGCAAAAAGATAGTTGAACAATGCCGTCCGTGCGTTACCGATATGCAAATGGCCGGTTGGGCTTGGTGCATAACGAACACGAATTGTTTTATCTGCCAATTTAAATCCCGCCTCTTTCATTATTTTCCTTTTTAATCATCATTGCCAAGCTGAAAGCCTGACACAGCACCTATAATTTTACTGGTCAAGACCAAACTTGTAAAGCCAACTGACGAAATTATTTTAGCGCGTTTGAAAAAAGAGCCAACTTAGTCACTCACAACCTCGCTTGCGAATAAGCTATTGCCGCAAACACACGTCATCTAACCAACTCAAAATATCAGTTAAACTCAAAAATTGGCCTTTTGGAACCCTTTTCCAGCAAATCATTAAGACTTGTTTTGCTACTTATTATGTTCACGTAGTCCCTTTTGTGAATGCACCGGCTTAGCAAAAATCATCCGGCCGGCTGCAGTTTGTAACGCGCTAGTCACGGTGACGTCTAATGACTTGTTCATATAATATTGACCATCTTCAACAACGATCATGGTGCCATCATCAAGGTAAGCAACCCCTTGTTGGCGCTCAGTCCCCGACTTCACAACTGTGACCGTCATGCCATCGCCAGGAATAACAACTGGCTTCAAGGTGTTGGCTAACTCATTGATATTCAAAACTGGTACGTTTTGGAATTCACTGACCTTATTTAAATTAAAATCGTTCGTTACAACGATCCCATCAATCAACTTGGCTAGCTTGATCAACTTACCATCAACCTCGGTTAAATCTTCAAAATCGCCTTCATACATTTCAACTGGCATTGCGTCAGTTTTTTGGAGATCATTCAAAATATCCAAGCCGCGGCGACCACGAGTGCGTTTCAACGAGTCAGCTGAATCGGCGATCAATTGTAATTCGTGCAAGACAAAATTTGGAATCAACAATGTTCCTTCAATAAAGCCAGTTTGAGCAATTTCATAAATTCGGCCATCAATGATCACACTCGTATCCAAGATTTTGTACTTGTGAAAGTTATCGTCGACTTTACGCGCCAACACTTGATCTTGTTCTGCTTGCGTTTCAATTACTGCTTTTTTTCGTAATTGGAACAAACGTCGCCATTCATCAGTTCGCGTTGTTCCGACACGAAAACCAATGTAACCTAGCAACACCATCAAAATAATCGGTGCTAAAGTATTAAACAGAAAAAAGTTCATCCGGTACAATGGAATCGAAATGATATTGGCCAAAAGTAACCCGATAATCGTTGCAACACTACCAAACAATAAGTATGTTGGCGATTGTTTACTGATCAAGGCTTCGGTTTGTCTGATCAAACGATCAAATAAACTGACAATTGGTCCAGCTAGGAAAAGCGAAATGAAATACGAAATAATAGCACCAATTACAATATCAACGAATAAATTATTTAAGTAAACGACTGTTGCTAGACCAGCCACACGCCATAACAGTGGCAAAAAAGTCCCGGCTAGTGAGGCACCAACCAAAACAATTAATACTGTGGTAATTCTCTTCTTCATTTTAATTCACCTTCTTTCAATCAGTTAAATGCCTTTTGTAAAGCTTCACTAACGGTGGTAACGCCAATGACTTTAATCGTCGCTGGCACTTCCAACCCCTTAAGGTTGTTGTGCGGAATAAACATGCGCTTAAAGCCTAATTTAGCAGCTTCATTGATCCGTTGCTCGATTCGATTAACGCTACGGACTTCACCGGTCAGCCCAATTTCACCAACAAAGCAGTCAGTCGCCTGAGTACCTTTGTCGCGATAGGAAGAGGCAATGCTGACGGCAACCGCTAAATCGATCGCCGGTTCATCTAATTTGACGCCACCAGCGGCCTTTAAATAGGCATCTTGGTTTTGTAACATTAAGTTAGCCCGCTTCTCCAGCACCGCCATGATCAACGCAGCCCGATTACGGTCGATCCCAGTAGTCGTTCGCTGGGCGTTACCAAAAACGGTTGGCGTCACTAAGGCTTGAATTTCGACTAAAATCGGTCGTGTCCCCTCCAAGGAAACGACTACCGCCGAACCAGTTGCACCGGTTAAACGCTCTTCCAAAAAAATTTCTGACGGATTTGCAACTTCGTATAAACCACCAGCCCGCATTTCAAAAATACCAATTTCGTTAGTTGAACCAAAGCGATTTTTTACCGCCCGTAAAATTCGATAAGTCCGTTGCTGGTCTCCTTCAAAATACAGCACTGTATCCACCATGTGCTCCAAAATCTTTGGTCCTGCGATGGCCCCGCCTTTAGTCACGTGGCCAACAATGAAGATCGTAATTTGATTTTGCTTAGCAATTCGCATTAATGACGCTGTTACTTCGCGAACCTGCGCGACACTGCCGATGGCTGAGCTTAAATCAGGCTCCTGCATCGTCTGAATCGAATCAATAACCACATACTCAGGCTGCAGGTTTTCAATCTGCTGGCGAATACTGCCCATATCAGTTTCTGGATACAAGTAAAGTTGCTTGCCGGAAACGCCTAACCGGCCTGCGCGCATTTTAATCTGCGAAGCACTTTCTTCACCGGAAACGTATAAAACTTTTTCTTTACCTTGACTGAGTTGCCCGGAAACTTGTAGTAACAAGGTTGATTTCCCAATCCCAGGATCACCACCGATCAAGACTAATGATCCCGGCACGATTCCACCGCCAAGCACACGATTAAGCTCTGCCAATTGTGTATGCACCCGTGGTTCCTTTTCAACGCTGACTTTGGCCATTAGCTCTGGCTTAGCAATATGGCCAGCAATATTGGCTTGTGCATGAGTCGTTTCTTTTTTAGTAGCAGTTATTTCTTCAACCATCTGATTCCACGCACCACAATTCGGGCAACGGCCTAAATAACGTGGTGAATTATAACCGCAATTCTGACAAACGAATTGTGTTTTTGCTTTGGCCACAGAATACATCCTTTCTATACATTAATTAAAATTAACCTCTAGTCTAATCGTTTCAACGCTAAACTAAATCCGGCGCAAGGCTGAATTAACGTCCTGAAGAACCGAAACCACCAGTCCGCTGACTCAAGCCACCTTCATCGGTATCACTACGTAAATAAGGCATAAAGATACCTTGACCGATACGCTCACCCTTTTTTATAGTGAGGTCACGCACGCCTAAATTGACGAGTTGAAAGAAAATCTCGCCTTCATTTTGGGCGTTATTATAATAATCAGCATCAACAATGCCAACGCCATTTGGTAAAATCAGGCCGCGCTTAATTGGGCCACTAGAACGATTAGCCAATAGTAAATATTCATCCGGCTGCATATAAACTTTGATGCCAGTTGGTACTAAGTAGGGTTTCAATGTTTTACTAGCAGCAGTATAGTCAGCGTCCGTTAAAGCTTGACCGTGGCGCACATGCCACAACAACCGCAAAAAATTGCCGCGCCAAATTGATGGCAAGGTAAAATCCTCTGCAGCTTGAAAATCATAACCAGCTGCCTGCTGTGTTGCCCGCTGTGGTAATTGTAATCCCGCATCTTGATAACGGGCAACTATCTCAAATCCTCGCTTCATAAACTAAAAAAACTCCTTATCCGCTTTTATGCCACCACAGTCTAATTATACAGTACAAATTGTGGCCAGCTTTGCATCTATTTCTTGTCTCTAATCATAGCATTTATTCGTCTAAATAGGTAACTAACTTGGACTAGTCATTGTTATTGCTCTCAATAGGCAAGAAATCGTTTTCTTGCCTTTTAAACGGCGAAACTTTACAATAAACTTAACCATAAATTAAACACGGAGGCTACGCCCATGGAATTTGAATTTGAACCAGGTCGCTTTTACAATAACGATGCTGACGGTCGCTTAGTTGCTGAGGTAACATTCCAAACATTAGATCATGGTAATGTTTTTGCTGTTGATCATACTTTTGTACGCGATGATCATCGTGGCCAAGGTATCGCCGGTCAACTGATCCAAAAAACGATTGAGCACGCCACAAATCATAATGCTAAAATTTTACCGATTTGCACCTACGCCAAGGCGTTTTTCGAACGTAAGCCTGAATATAATGATATTGTCGCCAAATAATTAGTTAAGCGTGGTCCAACTTTTGGGTCACGCTTATTTACTATCTGCTGTTACTTGTACTAGAATAGAACCAGACGAAAAAACGTCGCTAATAATGGGGAGTGAATGAATTGAGTCAAGAAATTACACCAGCTGCAATTGCCGATTATCAAGCACATTTACAACAAGTACCACAATCCGCAACCATCAAACGCGCAGTCATGAATAATGGTATTCTCGCTGCTAGTGAAAATACAGATTCAAAGGTCGCGATGAATCAAACTTTTTCCATTGATTTAACTGCTGAAAAAGTGGCCAATCAAAAACAAAGCGGTCGCTGCTGGATGTTTGCCGCATTAAATACCATGCGCCGTAGTATCGCTGATCAATTTAACTTAAAAGATTTTGAATTATCACAAAATTACACTAATTTTTGGGATAAATTTGAAAAAGCTAATTATTTTTACGAAAATATCTTAGTAACGGCTGACGAACCATTAGATAGCCGCAAAGTCAGCTTTTTATTGACCACACCACAACAAGATGGTGGCCAATGGGATATGTTGACAGCTTTGATTGAAAAATACGGCATTGTTCCTAAATATGTGATGCCTGAAACGTACAATAGTTCAAAATCCAGTGAACTAAATGGCGTATTAAACTTAAAATTGCGTAAAGACGCCGTTAGTTTACGCCAATTAGTCGCTGACAAGGCCAGTGACCAGGAAATCGCAGCTGCTAAGTCACGCTTCTTAAGCGAAGATTACCGGATCTTAGTTTACGCATTAGGTGAACCACCCGTTAAATTTGATTTTGAATACCGTGATGGTGATAAAGCCTATCATATCGACCGCGACCTAACGCCACAAACTTTCTTTAAGAAATACGTTGGCTGGGATCTAGATAGCTATCAATCAATCATTAACGCACCAACTGACGACAAGCCTTACAATCATTTATACACAATTGAAATGTTGGGTAACGTCGTCGGTGGCCGCCAGGTTCGCCATTTGAATTTAGACATTGCCACCTTTAAGCAATTAGCTATCAAGCAATTACAAGCTGGCGAAAGTGTTTGGTTTGGCAGTGATGTAGGTCAAGCTTCCGACCGCCAAGTCGGTATTATGGATACCGCTATTTATAACAAGGACGCCCTCTTTGACGTTGATTTTGGCATGACCAAAGCCCAACGCTTAGACTATGCTGAAAGCTTAATGACGCACGCCATGGTTATCACCGGCGTTGACCTTGTTGATGACAAACCAACTAAGTGGAAAGTCGAAAATTCATGGGGCGATAAAGTTGGCGAAAAAGGTTACTTTGTCATGAGTGATGATTGGTTAGACCAATACGTTTATCAAATCGTTATCAATAAGAAATACTTGCCTGCTGACTTATTAGCTGCAACTAAAGAAGATCCCAAAGTTCTAGCACCTTGGGATCCAATGGGTGCATTAGCGGCACGGTAAAAATTAATTAAACGAAGAGACGCCAACAATTGTTGTGCGCCTCTTTTTTAGTGCTTATGAATAATTGTTTTTTGCTGGATCCGTAACTTATTATCTAGCTCATAAACGATCGGCTCACCGTTAGCGACTTCTACACCGTTGATTCCTGCATCAGAAATACCTTCTAAATACTTGATCAACGCACGTATAGTACTCCCATGAGCAACAACTAATTGATCATGACCATCAAGTAGTGCTGGCCCAATATGATCTAACCAATAAGGTACCACACGGTTCAAGGCCATTTCCAAGCTTTCAGCTAGCGGCTCAAAACGGTAGCCAAAACGCGTATAGCGGCGATCATAGTCTGGCTGCTGCAATTGTGGTGGCACTGTGGTGTAACTCCGCCGCCACAAGACAACTTGCGCTGCACCATATTCTTGACGAGTGGCGTCTTTATTTTGTCCGCGCAGTGCACCGTAGTGTCGTTCATTTAATCGCCACGTTTTGTGCAGTGGCACAGCTGAGATTTTCAATTGATCCATCACAATATCGGCGGTCATGATTGCGCGCTGTAATAGCGAGGTATGAACTGCAGTGAGATCAAGTTGTAGCGGTACTAAACGGTCACCTGCCTGTTGTGCTTCTATAATACCAGTTGCCGTTAATGGCACATCGGACCAACCAGTATAGATGTTGTCACGATTAGCCGTACTTTCACCGTGGCGCAATAAAACCAATCGTGCCATTACTTGTCACTCCCTAAAATTTAACTTTAATTAGCCGCGTACAGATACAAACACACCATCATTTTTAACGTGCCTACATTAATTTAACCGGCGCACGTCTCTTTCATCATTCTCTATTCTACCGAAATTAATCGTAAAAAAACAGTCATACCACAATTTTCCTATTTTCAACGGTCACTGAATTCGTTATAATTAAAATTAAATAAATATCTAATTAAATTTTAATCTTTCGTTTTACATGGAGGTCACTTATGAAAATTCAAGTTCCCGCAACCACATCTAATCTGGGCCCTGGCTTTGATTCCTGTGGACTTGCGTTGGCACTTTATTTACGAATCCAAGTTGGTGCTGAAAGTGCACATTGGGAGTTGCAGCACAATCTTGGACCATTAATTCCCAGCGATCAAGAAAATTTGATTGTTAAAACTGCTTTGGCCGTTGCTGGCAAGCAGCCCCTTACACCACACCAACTCAGCGTTATGTCAGATATTCCCGTACAACGTGGTCTTGGCAGTAGCGCCGCAGCAGTCGTTGGTGGTATCGAGTTAGCTAACCGTTTGGCCAATTTAAACTTAAGTATTGATGAAAAAATTACTTTGGCCACCAATTTTGAGCATCATCCTGATCATGTAGCGCCAGCAATTCGGGGTAACTTCGTCACGGCCGCTATGATCGATGATCACGTTTACTCAGTGCGTCATTTTTTCCCTGACTCTGACTTTGTCATCTACATTCCGCGAGAACAGTTGCCGGCCGTTAAAAGCCGTGAAGTATTGCCCCAAGCACTAAATTATAGTCAAGCAGTCGCCGGTAGTGCCATTGCTAACGTGATGATTGCCGCCATTTTAAATGGTGATCTCACCTTAGCGGGCACGATGATGGAACACGATTTATTACAGGAGCGCTATCGTGATAACTTTGTGCCTTTCCTCAAACAAATGCGCACCACTGCTAAAGACCTCGGAGCGTACGGCACCTTCATATCCGGTGCTGGCCCAGCAATTATTACCATGTGTCCTGAAGAAGCCACTGAGGATATCAAAGCTGCTCTGATGCAAAAACACCCTACCGGCACAGTGATTTCATTATCAGCCGATAAAGATGGTATTCAAGTATTTTAAAAAAGTGTGACCAGCAAACCTCTAAATGGTTCTTTCTGAACTTTGTCTGTCTTATTAACTCGTAGGCGGATTTAGTTTGGTTCCATTCCGGCGCTGGCGTATGGAACGCGTGGCACGTTGTCAAGCTAATTTTCTTTCCAATTTAAGCCCAATCGGAAAAGAAAATGGATCTTGCCAGCCGCGCATGGTACTAGGCGACCACGGTCACCAAGTACCATCGACACAGCTGATAACGCCAGCGCCTCCATTTCACCTTGGCAGTGTTAGAGCATTATTTTGTGAATTAGGTTAAATATTTAGATAGCTCAATTAGGATTACCTGACAGCTGTTTGTAATTCGTAGTTTTAAAGTAGATTATATGCGCATAAAAACACCAGTAAAACAGTCAGAAAACTGTTTTACTGGTGTTTTGTATTCTGACTATCACTAACTTTGCCACTTAAACAATCAATACTTGAACGTTCAACCATTGCCTGCTGAAATGGAGTCGCCAGTGGACCAGATGTGTCGATAGTTCTTAATGGTGGGCTGTGCCATTTAGAACTATGCGTGGCTGGCGAGATCCATTTTCCCGCCTGCTTTTGTTTTTATTCAGGGAAAATTAGCTCGCCAACGCGCCACTCGTTCCGTCCACTGGCGACGGAATGGAAGCTAACTTACTCAGCTTGCAGACAAACTTTAGAAAGAACCCTCTAAATTTGCTGGTCACACTTTTTTACTGGCGTAATAACGTCATTAAAATCGGAATCACAATTAAACTTAGCAAGGTTGATTCCGTCACCATTAAGGCAGCATAGTCGGCATCAGCCCCATACAATTTAGCGACAACTGGCGCATTAGTCATAACTGGCATCGCCGATTGTAAAATAAAAACTTGTTTCATCAATGTTGGTACTGGTGCTGGTAAAACCAGCAAACTCATTAGCACTGGCGCTAAAATGAAACGCCCCACTAAAATACCAATACTGTGGCGTGATAACCGCATTTGGCTCAATCCTGCGCTCTCGATCGCAATCCCAATGAAGATCATCGATAACGGAATCGTCAGCCCACCGATATAACTAAAATCAGACATCAAAAACCTCGGTACTTGAATATGTAACAATACTAAGACTACCGCCACCATAAACCCAAGCAAAGGCGGTGAAAATACTTTCTTGATCGTCGTCCACCAACTAAATTGTTCCGTGCTGGTGCCATCGCGCTTAATTAAATAAACACCTAGTGTCCAAAAGAAAGTCGTGTTGGCCATATAATAAACCAAAACGTACGGTAAACTTTTATTACCAAATAGCGCCATATTAATTGGCAAGCCGATAAAAACGGTATTCGAATTGAAGAACATTGATTCAAATAACCCCCGGCGCTCTTTGCGAATCCGAATTATTCGCGCTACCGCTACGGAAATACCAAATAAAATTAGCATTGAGATCACAGGAAACTTCAGATCTGGTAGTAAACGAAATAATTCTTTCGCCGTAAAATCACGCGTGATCGTATCCAACATATAGCAAGGTAATGCGATTTGCGTGACTAAACGTGCAATTAATTTACTACTTTTTTCGTCGAACCAGCCAGCACGTGCTAAAACGTAACCAACGACAATCATAACTAGGATGACCAAAACACCCTCGATACTTTGTAAAAATATGCCCATCAAACCACACCTTATCATTATAATAGCTATCAGTTTACCACTTTCATAACTATTTCCAAAGGCTTGCCCAACTGTTAAAACGGTTACATTTATAAAAAAAGCGGTTATAATGAAGATGACAATAAGCAAAGGAGTGAGTGACATGGCAAATTATTATGACGTCACCTTTAATACTATTGATGGAAAAGCCTTTATCAAACGTAACATTGCTTCTGATCTGCCAGCAACAAAGGTCTGGCAAGATGCTTGCGAAAAAGTTGAAGCCGACAATCTTTACATTATGATGAACGATAATACATTGGTTAATTTAGTACGCCACCATATTGTCCGGATTGATATGACTAAGTTGGACACGCCGATTGAAAAACGAGCGCGGCGCCAAGATCAATTTCTCAATACCGTTAATTCATTAGCAAATATTGGCCTGTAACCAAAAAAGCTTGACACTTATAACGCGTGCCAAGCTTTTTTATGCAAATTTTGCCAACACCGTCAAATACTTCTCAGTGCGTTGTTGCTGCAATTGTACCGCTGACCACGTCGTTAATTCAGCTAATTGCTGCTGCAATGCCTGATCAATCCGCACCATAGTTTGCTTGTCTTCAGCAATAATCTGATCGACTAAGCCAAGTTTTGCCAGCTGGGCGGCCGTCATCGGCAAATATTTGGTCAGATCTTGTGGCTCGTCACCTTTTAAAATGGCTTGGACCGCTTCCGGTGATGCCACTGAATAAATACTATTTTCCAGCATCAAAATACGGTTACTATTGGCCAATGCTAGCGCACCACCACTTTCACCCTCACCTAAAAATAAAGCAATATTCGGTACTGTCAAGCGCCCCATTTGACTAATTGTTGCCGCTAGGGCTTGGCTTTGACCGTTTAGTTCGGCCGCCACATCAGCCGCAGCGCCGGGCATATTGATCAGCGTGATCACCGGCCAACCGAATTTTTCAGCTTGGCTCAAACCCCGATTAACCTTACGATACCCCGCCGGACTTAATGCGCCAAAATGATAATCTAGCCGTTGCTGCAGTGTTGCACCACGATTAACGCCGACAAATAATGCCGTCTGCTGATGAAAGCAACCATAGCCAACCGTTACTGCTGGATCATCGGCTTGCAAGCGATCCCCATGCAGTGTGAAAAAATCTGTGGTTAACGCTGTGATCACTGCCGCAGAGCTAATTCGCTCGGCACTACGAATTTTTTTTAATTGTTCTTCTAACATCGTACGCCTCACTTTCGCTGGTGCAAGCGTAATAATTGCCCCACAACTGCTGCTAAATCAGTACGCGCGACCACAGCATCCAATTGCCCTTGCTGATACAAACTAGCAGCGCTTTGAAACGCTGGTGGCAGCGGCTCACGACTTGTTTTTTGGATGACACGTTTACCCGCAAAGCCAATTGTGGCCCCAGCTTCAGCAATCACCGTATCAGCGGCAAAAGCAAAGCTGGCACTAACGCCGCCCATGGTTGGATCCGTTAGAATATTTAGGGTGTAGTTGCCAGCCGCATTCAAGTCGTCATACGCCGCCAAAACGGTATTCATTTGTAACAACGATAAAATGCCTTCTTGCATTCGCGCACCGCCAGAAGCGATGACTAACACTAACGGTAATTGCTGCGTTTTAGCGGCCGCGATAACTTGCCGCAAACGTGCGCCGACAATCATATTCAACGTCCCCATCATAAAATGGCTATCCATTACCCCAAGCATGAAACGCTGTTGCTGCAATGTTGCCACGCCAGCTGTTAAGGCTTCTGTGGCCCCAGTTTGTTGTTGTGCCTGCGCTAATTTGGCTTGGTAGCCAGGAAAAGCAAATGGCGCCGCTGCTGTAATTTCTGGTAATGGCTGAAACTCAGTAGCTAATTGCTGTAGTCGCTGCGTTGCGGTTAAACGTAAATAATAGCCGCAATGAGGACAAATCTGCAAGCTACCCCATTCTAGACGATGAACGTTGCGCTGACACTTGGGACATTGCCGCCAAGTACCTACTGCTGGTAAATGACTCATTGGGCGTCACCTGCCAAATGGGCTAAGAAGTGGATATCCACTAAATTAGCCTGATAATTAGGTAGCGCCATGATTTGGGTCAACGTCGCTAAATTAGTCCCAATGCCTTTGATCTGTACATGTTGTAGACAACGCTGCAATTTTTCGATGGCCTTTTTTCGTGTTGGTTGCTTGACCAAAATTTTTGCCACCAAAGCATCATAATACGGTAAGATCTGATCGCCCTCTTGGTAGCCAGTATCAACGCGGGCACCAGTAAATAAACGAAACGTTTCTAACTTACCGGTTGCCAACAAGCCACCTTCAGCCTGAGCGTTTAAACGTACTTCGATAGCATGACCCTTAAAAGTTTTAGTCCCTGACTTGATCAATTGCCCCGCCGCAACTTCGATTTGCGTGACAACTAGATCCATGCCAGTAGTCATTTCGGTCACCGCATGCTCTACCTGCAGGCGCGTATTCATTTCCAAAAAATAAAATTGATGCTCAGCAAATAAAAATTCCAAAGTACCCAAACCAACATAGTCTAACCCCGACATTAACTGGCGGGCTAATTGATATAGCTTAGCCCGTTCAACCGTCGTCAAAATTGCGGCGGGACTTTCTTCAACAACTTTTTGATGATTGCGCTGTAAGCTACACTCACGATCACCGAGTAATTGTAGGTGCCCTGCCTGGTCCTGTAATACTTGCACTTCGATATGCCGGGCGCTGGTCAAATACTTTTCCAAATAAACCGCATCATTCAGGAATGCTTGGCGCGCTTCTTCTTGAATTAAGTGGTATTGATGACGTAATTCATGTTCCGATGATAGCACGCGCATGCCTTTGCCACCACCACCAAAACTAGCTTTCAGCATGACTGGATAGCCCAGATACGCCGCAGTCTGCCGTAGCGCTGCTTCATCTTTCAACGCGCTCCCACCAGGAATTACTGGCACACCTTGCTTATGCGCATAGGTTTTGGCGGCCGCTTTATCCGCCAATAAAGCAATTGTGGCGGGTTGTGGCCCGATAAACGTTAAGCCACATTCAGCACACATTTTGGCGAATAAGGCATCTTCAGCTAAGAAGCCATAACCGGGATGAACAGCGTCTGCCCCACTCAATAGCGCCGCCATTAAAATAGCTTCGCGGTTCAAGTAGCTGGACTGGGCTGTATTTGGGCCAATACAATAAGCCTCATCAGCTTGTTGCACAAATAAACTGGTCTGCTCTACTTGCGCATAAACAGCCACGGTGGCAATATTCAATTGGTGGCAAGCACGAATGATCCGCAGCGCCACTTCACCACGGTTGGCAATCAGAATTTTCTTAAACATTAGTCCGCCTCAGCGATTTTAAATAATGGCGTCGCAAATTCAACACCTTGGCCGTCACTTACATTGATTGCCGCCACGGTACCAGCAAGCGGGCTTTTAATATCATTAAATAATTTCATACTTTCAATTTGCGCCAATGTCGTCTCCGTTGTCACCTGCTGGCCAACCTTAACGAATGGTTGCTTCGTGTCATCCAACAAATGCACAATGCCCACCATTGGGCTGTTAACCGTTTTACCTTTACTGACCGGCGCTGCTTCTATTTTAGTAGCAATTTGCGGTGTTGCATTGCGTTTCACATGCAAATATAGATCCGCATCCTTTAACTCGATCTCAGCGAACTCGCTTTTAGCTAGTACCGCCAATAAATCAGCAACTTGTTTTGCGTCCATCCCCAAAGCCTCCTTAAAGTCTAATCAATAAGCTACCATAAGCTAAGCCGCCGCCAAAGCCTGACAACACTGCTAATTTACCATGTGCTTGTGGCTGAACTTCAGCTAATGCCATCGGTACACCAGCTGATGAGGTATTACCATAACGTTCCACATTAGTCGGAAATTTACTCATTGGCTGTTTTAAGGCTGCCGCAATTTTTTCAATGATCCGCAAATTAGCTTGATGACAAATAAATAAATCAACATCGTCCGCAGTTAAATTATTAGCAGCCAGCAATGTCTGGATCTGTACTGGTACGGTTTTAGTCGCAAAATCAAATACTGCGCGACCCTGCATCGTAAATGGCGCAATTGTTGGCGTATGGTCAGCTTCAATTGCTGTCAACGGTGCCACTGCGCCACTCATAATTGCCTCATGCCGGCTACCATCAGTTTGTAATCGACTATCAATAAAACTTTCAGCGCTGGCCTCATCACTAGCAGATAATAATGCACCACCGGCCCCATCACCAAAGAAGACTGCAGTTGTACGATCCTGCCAATCCAGCATCTTACTGTTAGTTTCGGCACTGATCACAATAGCATGCTTAAATTTACCTTGGCGTAAGAATTTCTCTGCTGTATCTGCAGCAAAAATAAATCCAGCGCAGGCCGCGCTAATATCAAAAGCCATCGCGTTGGTGGCCCCAATTTGTTCCTGCACCAAACAAGCTGTTGCTGGCGTCAAGTAATCCGGCGTAATCGTCGAAACAATGATCAAATCAATTTCACTGGCGGCCACGCCACTTTTAGCCAAGAGCTCAGTTGCCACTTTACTGGCCAGCACTGACGTATTTTCGTCGATGGCAATGTGGCGTGTTTTGATCCCAGTATGACTCTGAATCCACTCATCACTAGTGGGCATTAATTGACTCAATTCATCATTAGTTACAACACGCTCAGGCACATATTTTGCACTGGCCGCGATGGTCACGTAATTTGACATTGGGGAACCCCTTTTCGTTGTAATTGTTATCTATTTCAATCAGCTCTACTGGCTGCGTCATCTAAATCCAAACAGATTAATTATAATAAGCCAGCCGCAGATAAACAAGTTATCTGTCGTAACTTGAATTTTTATTAAGAATTGTCATTATAACATATTCCTCAGGTTGCAAAAAAGCCGCTGAATTTAATCTCAGCGACTTCCATATTAATCTTCTTCTTTTTGGCGCGTTAAACTGTGCCAGTAACCATAACTAAAGTAAACAACTAACCCGATCAACAACCAGATAATGAACGCTACCCAAGTAAACAGGCGCAACTGAGTCATCAGGACAATACAGAAAATAAATGATAGCCACGGCAGATACGGGTATAGCGGCACCTTAAACGACTTAGGCGCATTACCGAGAACTTTATCCTTACGTAAAAAGACAACGCCAACCGACACTAACGCAAAAGCAAATAATGTCCCAATATTAACTAACTCAGCGATGCGATCCAACGGAATAATTGCTGCAAAAATAGCGGCAATCAACCCGAAGATCCAAGTATTCAAAACAGGCACGTGCGTTTTTGGATTCAATTTCATCAATGCCTTAGGTAATAAGCCATCACGACTAATGGCAAACAACAATCGTGTGCCCCCATATGACATGACCAACAACACTGTCGTCATGCCGAGCACAGCCCCAACAGAGACAACGCCGGCCACCCAATTTTGGTGCATCAACCCTAGCGCAAAAGCGACTGGATCATCGACGTTTAACTTAGTGTAATGGACAACACCAGTAAGGACAGTCGATAAAACCGTGTACAACAAGGTGGTGATGATCAACGATGTAATAATCCCAATTGGCATATCGCGCTGCGGGTTTTTAACTTCTTCCGAGGCCGTTGATACAGCATCAAACCCGATATAAGCGTAAAAAGCAACGGACGCACCAGTCAGCACACCATGAAAACCAAAAGGTAAGAATGGATGCCAATTAGTGGGCTTAACATAAAAAGCGCCAACCACAACGAATAAAACAATGACGGAAATTTTGATCAAGACCATCACATTATTGACTCGAGTTGATTCAGAAACACCACCAGTCAGTAATAATGCGATCAATAACACAACGATAAATGCCGGCAAATTGAATACCGCACCTGGTACACTACTAGTTCCTGCCGCTGCAGTCAGCGCTACAGGTATTTTTAAGCCGAAACCAGACAGAATATTTTGGAAGTACGCTGACCAACTTACTGCCACCGACGACACGGCAAAAAGATATTCTGAAATCAAGGCCCAGCCTAAGATCCACGCCAAAAATTCGCCGAAAATACTATAAATATAAGTATAAGCACTCCCAGCTAGCGGAATGGTCGATGAAAATTCTGAGTAACACAAAGCTGCCAATGAACAAACCACCGCCGCCAATAAAAAGGAAAACATAACACCGGGACCCGTGTACTGCGCGGCTAAGATTCCCGGTAAAATGAAAATTCCTGAGCCAACGATGGCCCCAACCCCCATCATACTCAAACTAAAAGCTGATAAGTTTTTTTCTAGACCTTGTTTGGAATCCGCTAACGCATTGAGATCAATATGTTTGCGCACAAATAAATTCTTTAATGTAAACTTCACTATTAATTTCCTCCTGACACTTAAAAAAAAGGCGCAATATCGTTTTAGCGCAACCACACCCGCTGTGCTGGCCTTCTTAACCAATCGCGACATTCTCGTAAATTTCATTGTTTAGCCATTTAATTTTAATGCATCTCTTATTCACTGTCAATTTTTCTAAGAATTAAGTGTGCTAAAAAATAATTGGCTTCTAAATACTAGCGCGCCGACTTGATAACAGAGTCCTAATTTAGCTGGCCAAACTACAACATACCTCCCGCACAACCATGACTAGTTTTAGTACCAAAAAGCCTATGTACTTAGGCTAGCAGCCCAGCAGTTAGGACAAAACTCCCACAAGCTGAAGCATAGCCGGAGACAAGAAATAACGTTTTCAATCCCCTAATTTAGTGGCTAATTAACCGAATTAATAAGATACACTTCATGTACGTAAAATTTAATATATAAAAAAATCGCCGCGTAAACGACGATTTTTCAGCTTAAATAAATTGAATGAGTTGCATTAAAATCGGTACAACGATCACGAATAGTACCGTACTCGTGGTAACCACATTGGTTGCGTATTCCACATCACCATGCGACTGACCAGCTAAGATTGGTAAAACGGCTAGGCCAGGTGCAGCAGCTTGAATGATCAAGGTACTCGACTCCAAACTTGGAACCGCCGCCCCGCCACTTTTACCAATAACCAGCATTAAAATCATTAAAGCTGGTGCAACGATAAAGCGACCTAACAACGCCCAAACTGTATCGCGGTCAAAATGAATCGAGGCTAACCCTGCATCAGCTAATACGATCCCGATGTAGATCAATGACATTGGTGTGACGATACCGCCAACCATTGATAATGTACTGTCGATCCAAGTTGGTACGGGAATCGCTAATAGTAAGAAAACTAAGGCGACTAAGAACCCAATCAGTGGTGCTGGTAACAACTTACGCCAATTGAAAGGCTCCTTGTGACTTTTATCCTTGGTTGGATCATCATTAGAGATGAAGAAGACACCGACTGCCCAGGTAGAAACAGTATTCATAACGTAATAAATTAAGAAGTACGGCATACTTTTTTCACCAAATAACGCTAGATTTAGTGGTAACCCAATAAAAATTGTATTGGCGTTCACGAACATATTAATAAATGTACCGCGCCGACCTGGTCGAATCCGCAAGATTTTGGTCAATAACCACGCCACTAAATACCCTAGCGCAAAGCTACCAAAAGCGTACAATAAGCCGCCAGATAAACTGACCAATTTGTCACGTGTTAAATACTTCAACACGGAAACAAAAATTGACGCCGGTAAGGCAACATTCATAATTAGGAAAGAAATACTAGTTTTAAATTTTTCATCAAATTTATTTTTCTTGCGCAAGTAAAAACCTAACGCAATCACTAAAATAATTTCGACAACACTTTCGACTGACGTCATAAATGCAGTCATATTAACACCCCATTATTTGTATTCTGGTACCCATTTCAAGTCAGTTACCGCTGCCGTGACATCGGTAATTGATTCGCGATTTAATTTTTGATCAACGGTGCTTTGTGCAACCGCCTCAGCAACCGTTTGTGAGAATTCTGCTAATTTTGAAACTGGTGGTAATACAGCTGCACCCGGTTGGCTAGCGTCGACAATGCCACCTAAAGAATGAGCGGCAGCGGAAATCATTGTATCATTTAAGCGTGTCGCCGTCGCGGCTAATGTCCCCAGGCCTAGACCAGGATAAACTAACGCATTGTTGGCTTGCCCAATTTGGTAAGTGATACCGTTGTATGCTACGTCAGCAGCAGGAATACCGGTTGCAACTAATGCTTGACCGTCACTCCATTTAATTAGGTCAGCAGCTCTTGCTTCAGCTAACTTAGTTGGATTAGACAATGGGAAAATAATTGGCCGTGCCGTATGGGCTGCCATTTCTTTGACAATACCTTCTGTGAATGAACCTGGTTGCGTTGATGTTCCAACTAAAATTGTTGGTTGAACGGCCTTAACAACTGCCGCCAAATCAGTTAAATCAGCCGCATTAGTAAATTCACTACGGTCACGAGCAAATAATTTTTGTTCTGGTGTCAAAGTAGGATCATCGCTGAACAGCAAGCCTTGCTTATCAACTAAATAAAAATGCTTACGGGCTTCATCTTCACTCAAACCTTGTTCAACCATTTCAGAAAAGATTCGTTGTGTGATCCCTGCACCGGCAGTACCAGCACCAAATGACAGATAAACTTGGTCAGTGAATTTTTGCTTAGAAATTTGTAAAGCCCCTAAAATACCGGCTAAGACAATGATCCCTGTCCCTTGAATATCATCATTAAATGTCGTGATTTTATCTTGATAACGATTCAAAATGTTAGCCGCATTACTACGACCGAAATCTTCCCAATGCAAGTACAATTCAGGGAATAAATCTTCGGCGGCAACAACAAAGTTATCAACGAATTCATCATAACGTTGACCACGTACCCGTTCATGGCGATTACCTAGATACAATGGATCAGCCAATAATTTTTGATTATTGGTACCAGCATCTAAAACGACTGGCAAAACAGTGCTAGGATCGATTCCCGCAGCCGCTGTGTAGACCATTAGCTTACCAACCGCGATATCGACACCATTTGTGCCCCAATCGCCAATACCAAGAATTCCTTCAGCGTCAGTGACAACAATTAATTTAATATTCCGACCAGCTGCAGCGTTGCGCAGTGTTTCTTTGATCGTGGCATCGTCTTCGTCAATCGATAAGAAAGCCGCACCCTGCGCCTGAACGAATAACTCACTATAATTTTCAATCGTATCGGCAATTGTTGGATCGTAGACGATTGGCATAAATTCAACCACATGCTGGCTAAATAATTTATAGAATAAAACGCGGTTGGTATTAAAAATTTCCATCAAGAATAAACGCTTCTCTAAATCAGTTGTTTTAGTTTGGTATTGGCCGTATGTTTGCGTCACTTGTTGGTCTAATGTTTGGACCATTGGTGGTACTAAACCAGTTAAACCTAATGCTTCGCGCTCAGCGACGGTAAATGCAGTTCCTTTGTTTAAAAATGGATCATTTAAAATATTTTGTGGTGTTGTCATAATTAAGGTCTCCTTTGTTTTACTAAGTGAATGACATCAGTCTACACGGGTCAAAATATTATAGTCAAACTGCAGGGTTGTGATAAACTATTTTTATATGATCATTTAAGTACGACAAGAAATGCTGATTTATCAGCGTTTTTAACTAAACTACGATCAAAGGAGCTTATGATGAATTTACGCGACTTAACTTATTTTTCTGCTTTAGCAACTTTAAAAAATTTTACCGCGGTGGCACAACAGTTTAAAGTCAGCCAACCGACCATCACCTATGCAGTCAAACGATTGGAAAATGAGTTAGGCGCCAAATTGTTGATTCGTGATCGTTCTCATCACAAAATTGAGCTCACCACTAATGGCCAGCAATTTCAACAACACGTAACGATTATTTTGCATGAATTAAAATTAGCGCAAACAGAAATCGCCGTCAGTAACCAGCAAAAAATAAAATTCGGCCTACCACCAATTATTGGTACCTATTATTTCCCGAAATTGGCCCAGCGTTTAGCACAGGCAAATCTGATCAGCCATTTAAATACCAAAGAAGCTGGCTCCAACACCCTATTAGAACACTTACGCGCGGGCAAATTAGATCTAGCCTTACTTGGCTCAACAACACCACTAACTGATCAATTAATTGATGCTGAAGTATTGACCCAGCAGGATTTCAAAATCATCGTTAGCGCTGCTCATCCCTTGGCACAGGCTAAAACAGTCAGTTTTGCCCAATTGGCTGACGAAAAATTTGTCACACTGAAGGAAGGATTTGTTCATCCGGCTGCCCTGCGTCAACTCGCCCAATCTGCAGGCTTTACACCAAACGTGATCTACGCTACACCGGACATCAGCATACTTAAAAATATGGTGGCAGAAAATATTGGTATTGGCTTTTTGGCTGCTACCGCTATTTCTACTACTGATAACGTCATTGCTTTAGCACTAACTGACCCGCACCAACCACGCTTCTTAATTTCATTGGCTTACCGTAAAAATCAGGTACAGTCCGACCTACAACAAAAATTAATTGAGCAACTGCAACAACCGCTGGACTAAAAACGCCGCCAACTGGCAATCCATATTTGGAAAGCCAAGCTGACGGCGTTTGTTTATCTTAATTAGCAGTGTAATTTTCGAGTCCTTTATAAACTAATTGAGCAACTTGTTGTTGATAAGAACTAGAACTAATATACGAATAATCAGTATAATCGTTGATATAACCCATTTCTAACAGAACCCCTGGCATCGTGCTGTCGCGGATAACTTGGAAGTTACCATAGGCGGTGCCGCGATTATCCAACGTTAAAGAATTCAATGATTTGGATAAGGCTTTGGCAAATGGCTTACTGGCTTTATGGTAGTAATAAGTCGTGAAACCAGTTGCCGTATTAGCTTCTGGTGAAGAATCAAAATGGAAACTAATAAATAGACTAGCACCGCGTCTGTTGGCTAACTTCGGTCGTGATGCCAAAGCAACAGTGGTATCGCTGCTACGTGTCATGATAATACGCGCATGGCTAGCTTTGAGTTGCGCTTGCAACGCTTGTGCCATTTGTAGCGTATACTTCTTTTCATAAGTGCCGTTAGTCGCTAAGGCACCAGAATCAACGCCACCATGCCCTGCATCAATGACAATTGTCTGCTCGGCTAAACGATTAGTCGCAGTCGTCGCGTTGTAGTCACTGCTAATTAGCCACGAAGGCAACCAACCTGTTTTTCCGTCGTAGGTAACTTTATCCCAGCCCTTTTTCTTAGCAATATAGCCGACTTTAGCGCCGCTTTTAACCGTAGCCACTGCCTTACTGGAATTTGGTGACTGGCGCATGATCAGTGCTGGTGCAGAAATAGTAATCGTCTTCGTCGGCGCTGTCGTCTGTTGCGAAGAATGATGTTTGATTCCAATCACAACTACACCTAAGACCGCCAATAATATTAATATTTGGACGATGCGTAATCGCATTATTTGTTTTTTCCGTCGCTGTTGTGCTCGCTTCAAACCAGTCACCTTTTCATCATCTAATTTAATTCGTAATATCTATTCTACCCATTTTAACTAAAATTAACCTTAAAATTTTAGTTAATAATTCAAGTAAACGCTTTAATACCGCTTTTTTCAGCCAGCCCTTTTTACTGGTATGATCAGCTTAACCAACAATAAAAATTATTTATTGTGAATAATGCCGCGCTTGTTCAAAATTTCAATTATCTAAAACCACATATAAAAGATCCCTTGCATCAGCATCACTGATACAAGGGATCTTTTATAAAGGTGGACTTAAAGCCCTATTATGGAGGCGGCGGGAGTCGAACCCGCGTCCAAGCATATTGCCTCTAAGATATCTACGCTCATAGTTATCCTATTTCAAAATTCACCTAACACAAACGCCAGACAACACGGCAACCAGCATTAGGCTAACCTGATAATCTCTTGCAACAACTTCAGGTGTGAGTTATTACCGTAGTCCACTTAATTTAAGACCCGTATCCAACACATGGACGATGTTAGGCGGATCTACGCAGCTACTGTTTAGGCAGCTAAAGCGTAAGAGTTGTTATTATTTTTTGCAGTTATATTAACTGTTAACGTTTTAACGTAGCCGTAACCTACGAAGCGCAATCTTAGCTCAAACTACACCTGTCGAATCCTAAACGTCCCCATATATTACCTTAATAGTATAGCATCGTTTGGCTAAGGCGCCAAGTGGTTTGCTTAGAATACTTCCCCAGTAAATGGTTTTTCAGGCAAGTCAATAAAATTAAGCTGACTTAATTCAGCGAGCTGGTGACAATAATAATGTAACCCTTGCGCAATCATCAAGTTGACCCGCTGATGGTTTTCATAATAGACCAACACTGGAATTTTGTTTGCAACAGCAAAGCCAATTTCAAACATGGTGCCAGGATCACTATTCTCGGCTTCGTAATCGTAAATTGCTACAACCACATCAGCATTCTCAAGACCAGCTAGATCTTCGTGGTAAACCAGATTACGCCATTGTGGTGTCCCAATTTCTAACCCTGTAGCGTTAGTATCATTCATTGGTACAAAAATATTACCCACACTAGGATTAGTTTTTAAGGTTTGTTCCACTGCTTGCAAACGCTGGATCTGATCATCATTGAAAAAAGGTGCTGCAAGATAAATATTAGCTGCCACGATAAATTGTCCCCTAACTGAAATTAATAGTGTCATCATTATACGTTGAATCCGAACAAAGTTCAATCTATATTGCCAGCCATTCGGCTTAGCATACCTTATTTGAACACAAAAACACCCGCTACCTCTGTACAAAATAGCGAGTGTTTTTACGTTTAGCTGGCGATAAATTGACGATCAGCTAATTTAATTTTAACGTCGCCTTGTTGGGCGATTTTTGTATCATGTGTAACGATGATTACCGTTTTATGATGTTCGTGGGCAAAATTTTGAAATAATTTAACGATCATCGCTGAATTTTCATCATCCAAGTTACCAGTTGGTTCATCAGCGATCACGATATTCGCATCCACCAGCATGGCACGAATAATTGCCACGCGCTGTTGCTGGCCACCGGAAAGCTGCTGGACATTTTTCTTAGCATCGGCAGCTTCGATTCCAACACCAGCCAACGCATCAAGGACGTATTGTTTGTCATTTTTATGTTCCGAGTCAGTAACAGCTAGTGCCGTCAAAACGTTATCTAACGCAGACATATAAGCTAATAAATTATATTGTTGGAACACGATAGCGACTTTATGCTTACGATAATTAGTAGCACCAATTTTTTCAATGTTTTCACCATCTAGGAAAATCTCACCTGATTGGGGCTTATCTAACCCAGCAATAAATGCCAGAAAAGTTGTTTTACCAGACCCAGATGCACCAATAATCGTATAAACCTTAGCATCTTCAAAACTAAGATTAACATTTTCGTATAACGGTTTACCCGTTTTGCCGTACCAGTGAGCTAAATTTTTAACAGTTAACATGTGTGGCCTCCTCTGGCGCTATTCGCCAATTAAGATATCCTTCGGTCGCAAGCGCAAGATACTAATGGCAGAAACGCAAACAGCCAGCGCTATAATGACTAAGCCCATCCCACCAAGTTTGATGACTGAGCTTGGCGTGATGCTAGTATTCAGTGTTTTCAGCGCTTTTTTATTTGCCGCGCTAGTATTAGACTGATTAGTCATCATGCCACCACCAGTTTTACCACCTGGCATATTGCCGCTTGGAGCGCCACCACCGGGAGCACCACTCGTTGTTGTGCTGGAAACTGAGGTTGTTTGTTGTTGTGATAACAACTGATTCCCAACCTTATTACCAACAAATCCACCTAATAGTGTCGCGATTACCATAGCACCAATTAAAATCATAAACATTTCAGTAAATAACTGACCAACAATGTGTAACTTCGATTCACCTAACGAAACTAAAACACCAATTTCGCGTTGGCGCGTACGAACCGATAAAATAATGATCAATCCGAGAATAATCGTGCCGGCAATAGCCACTAACCACACAATTTTCTTTGCAAAAGACTGCACATTTTTCATTGGTTGAAGTAATTGTTGGTAACTAGCATCATCGGAACTAACAGAGAAGGCAGAACTGGCAATGATATTTTTGATCTGTTTTGTCGTTGCTTTTTCCTTAGCCGAGTTCTCCAAAGTATAGGTCACCGTGCTTGACTTGCCAGCAGTACCACTGATACTAGCCGGTAAAGTATAACTCGTGTAAATCGTATTACTAGGATCATTGCCTGGCATACCGGTACTGCTAGTCTTAGCTTTGTAAATACCAACCACGTGTAACTTGAGTTTTTTAGCACTGGTGGCCGTCGTTTTAATCGTAATCGTATCACCGACTTTAACACTATTATCAGTGGCCAATTCTTTTTCAATCACGACATTTTTGGTATTGGCATCACTAGCCTTAATATTGCGTCCAGAAACTAATTTAGCTTCGTTACTGGTAAACGTCGCGGTATGAGCAGTACTAGATACACCAGTGACTGTAATATCACCAGAATTAGCACTCATGCCCCCACCGCCACCTGGCATGTTGCCACCACCCATACTACTAGTACCAGTAGTGGTAGAAACCGCATCAAACGAACTAGCGTTAACTGAAGCGGTGTTAGTGATATTATAATACGCCACCGTACTTAAATTACCCGCCTTAGCGATTTTTGTATTGGCAACTGTTGGCGTTGTCAACGTTTTTGTCTTGCTCGAACTAGAGCGCATCTGGGAAAACATTTTATCCCGATTTGCCGAAACGGTGATTGTGGTACCAGCGGATTTAGTGACGTTATTCGTCGCTGTGATCGCCGCATTTTGAATAATAATTCCGGATAATACAAACACTAAAATAGCTGACATAATCAAAAGCATTAGCAGACTTTGACCCTTTTTATGCGTCAAATATAGTCGCGAACGTTTGAGATAGTTCATCCTCTCATCTCCTCGTATTATTAAATTTAGAAACTTACTTCTTTGTACTTAACGACTCAGGTGCTGCGGGCGATAGCCATTCTTGTGGCAAAGCCCGCTCATCATTAAGTTTCATAATAACGAGCTTAGCTTAAATGAAAATTAAACGACACAACAAAAAAAGCCACCGCAATTTGCGGTGACTTTAGTGTTGCTCAGTTAATCAGTTTCCAACGCAGCACGACGTTCATGCCACGAACGTAGAACGTACAACCCGACGATCCAAACTAGTGCTAGTACCAACGCCACCAAAGTATCTTGAGCCAAGCACAACACTACGCCAACAAATAATAAGAATGCCAAAACAAAATAGTCACCTAATGGAAAAAGTGGCGCCTTAAATTGACTAGTCTTTGCGACTTGAGTTTTTTTATAACGTAAATGAGCAAGAATAATTGTGCCCCAAATAAAAAGGAAACAAGTGGTGGCTACACTGGAAACTAGTGTAAAGACCACGTTAGGAATCCATAAATTCAGCAGTACAACAATGGCAATAATGCCCGTTGAAAATAATAATGCGGTCGCTGGAACATGACTTTTTGATAATCTACTTAATTTACGTAACCGCGGATTTTTACTGTCATAAGTCAATGAAAATAGCATCCGACCAGTACTAAATAGTGAGCTATTACAAGCTGATGCTGCAGCTGTGATCACAACAAAGTTAATGATTCCAGCCGCCGAACGGATACCAACATTTTTAAAAACTTGTACAAACGGACTTTGCGATGCCGATAAATCATTCCACGGATAAATACACATAATCACGGTTAATGCACCGACATAAAATAAAATAATTCGTAGCGGAATATCATTGATTGCCTTAGGAATAACTTTTTTGGGATCCGCCGTTTCCGTTGCTGTAATACCGACCATTTCAATACCAATAAAACCAAACACCACCATTTGAAACGACAAAATAAAGCCTTTCAAACCAGTGGGAAAAACACCACCAAAATTGACTAAATTACCCACATTGGCCGTACCAACTGGTGTATTAAAACCAACGATCACCATAAAAATACCTGCAGCAATCAGGGCAACAATTGCAACGATTTTGATCAACGCAAACCAAAATTCCACCTCGCCAAATGCACCGACAGTAACTAAATTGACGCCTAGTAAAACAACTAAAACGACTAACCCTGGCAGCCACTGCGGTAGGCTGGGAAACCAAAAGTGCATATATAACCCAATTGCCGTCACATCAGCCATCGCAATGGTAATCCAACAGACCCAATAAGTCCAACCAGTGACGAAACCAACCTTTTCACCTAAATAACGCTTAATAAAGTCAACAAATGAATTTAACTTTAAATCTGATAGTAGCAATTCACCTAAAGCACGCATCAATAAGAAGCAAGCTAACCCAGTGATTAAATAGGCAAAAATAATTGCTGGTCCAGCCAAATGAATCGATTTTCCTGCGCCTAAGAATAAGCCCGTACCGATTGTGCCGCCAATGGCAATTAATTGAACATGACGACTTTTCAGATTGCGTTCTAATTCCTGTGGTGCGTCAATTTCTTTGCGTGTCATAGTTTGCTCCTCATGGATAAATTTAAATCTGTTTTCTGTAACCTGATTTATCCATTATAGCACCGCATTTTTTCATTTTTAGAGTGAAGACACTGAAACCTATTCAAATAAAAGTGAAATTAATTCACTTAACTATTCTTTTAGGAAAATAGGCTAAGCTAAAAACCAAATTTATAATGTTTGGCACTATTGTTTTAATATCTACTTACTAAATTTTAATTCTAAAAAAGACTTGGTCGTTTAAGACCAAGTCTCCTTCCATAATCGTTAGCCGCGTAAGCGCTCGACATCACGAACAATCATTAATTCTTCATCAGTTGGTACTAACAAAACTTTTAGCTTTGAATCATCGGTACTGATAATTTTTTCAACACCGTGAACGTTATTGCGCTCGTCATCTATTTTAGCGCCAAAATAACTAAGTCCATCAATGATCCGTTTGCGCATGATTACATCATTTTCGCCGATTCCAGCCGTAAAGATCAAGGCGTCAATGCCACCCATTTCAGCAATATAACTACCAATATATTTTTGGATTCGGTTAACGAAAATATCAATGCCTAATTGTGAACGTGGATTCGTGTCACGTGATTTTTCTAGGTCACGCATATCTGGTGAAACACCGGAGATACCAAGAATCCCGGATTTTTGGTTCAAAATTTCAATCATATCTTCTGGGTCAGATAGGTGTAATTTCTGCATTAAGTACGCCACTAATGACGCATCAATATCCCCAGAGCGAGTCGCCATCGTAACACCAGCTAATGGTGTGAAGCCCATTGATGTATCAATTGACTTACCACCATCGATTGCTGTGATTGATGCTCCAGCACCTAAATGCAAGGTGATCAACTTCAAATCACTTAATGGCTTGCCAAGAATTTCAGCGGCACGCATCGATACATACCGATGACTGGTGCCGTGAGCACCATATTTGCGTGCACCAAATTTTTCATAATATTCATAAGGAATACTATATAAGTAATTGACTGCTGGCATGGTTTGATGGAAAGAAGTATCAAAGACCGCCACGCTTAATGCGTTAGGTAGTAACTTACGAAATGCTTCAATACCTTGTAACTCAGCTGGATTATGCAAAGGTGCATATTCCGCCAAATCGTCAATTTGCTTAACCACTTCGTCAGTAATAACGGTTGATTCCGTAAAAATTTCACCACCGGCGACAACCCGATGACCAACCCCAGTGATTTCAGCAATATCGCTGACAATTTGCAAATCGATCAGCTTCTTCAATAACATATCGACTGCGGCAGTTTGGTCGTTGATATCTAAGGTTGCCTTAAAGCGTTCCTTTTCATCAACACCATACTTAGCAGTAAATACGGAATCTTTCAAACCAACCCGATCGACCATCCCTTCAGCGATGACTTTTTCGGCTGGCATTTCAAATAACTTCCATTTCAAACTAGAACTACCTGCATTAATTGCAATTACTTTTGGCATGACTAGCACTCCTCTTCAACAAACTAAGATTGATTTCGGTTTGCCCAAAATCGCTGGTTATCGATACAAGTGGCAAACTGCCACCACAATTTTATTTTTGATTGGTCACTTTTAAGCCAAATTTTCTTGCTTCCATTGCGCCAATTCAGTGGTGAAACGCCGGAAACCGGCTTGATCTTTTAGTGACGGGAACTCGCCTAACATGATGCGTTGTGCTTGTTTCGCGTGCGGCCCTTTGTTTTGTAAAATCAAAATAGCCTTTTGCGCGGCTTCACTGCCGAAAAGTTCTTGCGGTAAATTTAGTAGTCCTTGCAGATACGTTGCTGTAGTCATCCATTTGGTCAGTCCCTTAGCCTCATCAGATTTAAAAATCAAACTAGGTACAACAAAGAAACCAAAACCATCAGCTGCGGTATAGCGCATGCTTTGCTCAATCAACAAATGATGCGCGTATGAATGGCCACTAGTCGCATGGGTTGCAAAACTAGCTGCTCGTTCATCAACAGGATAATAACCAATCGGTAGGTCAGCAACACTAGCCGTGACTTGTGGTACTACCAAATCACTAATAGCATCTTGATGATATAGTTCAACATCGAGGTTCTGCATTCGAGCACTAACGCCAGCTAAAGCCAACATCGTATCATCATTATCAACACCATAGGCTGTTAACGTCGTCTTATTAGTGGCTTGGAGCCGATTCAAAACCGTATATAATAAGTTGCCAGTACCCACGGTTAAATCCAACAAGGTCCCATCACTTGGCAAATCAGCTAAGGCTTCCAATAAATAAGCCACTAAAAAGCCAATAGAGTCAGGTGTCATTTGATGATTAGCCTGAATTAAATCCGTTCGTTCGCCACGTAAAATAGCAAGTTGCATTGCTTGACGAATCTCATCAGTATTTAACTGGCCCAACTTGATCTGCCCGTATTGAGTGCTTAACTGATCACGTGTCTGCTGTTGTGGCAAACCATTTTCAACCTTGACACGACCACCGTCTAAAATATTCTCACTAGTTTCGATCAAGGCATCCATATAGGACACATCTAAATCTTCTTTCAACAATGCGGTTGTTGTATCAAGGCGCTTATACAATTCCCCAACATCTTTTTGTCCCATTTTTTCACCTCAAATTAAAATTGTTCACTTTTCTATTCTAACCAATACTAAAACGCTTTTCAAGCGCTTTCTTATTGTACTAGCATTACTTTGTAACCGTTGACAGTGTCTGTGTGATGACTTGCGTTTGCGTATTTAATTTCACTTGCGCTTGTCGCTCAGTTAAATATACACGGCCAATATTAAAATTATACCACATTGCTTTTTCACCCTCAGCCTGTCGTGCTTGGGCCAAGGCAATCAAGCTCTCAACTTGGTAGTTTTCCTTGGCTAATTGTAAGGTACGCATTTGCCGCTCATAGACCTGTAAGTACCCTTGGGTCAGTAGCAATAAAACACTTAAAAATAAACAAGCCGATAATAATAAGCTGGCTGATTGTTTCTTCATTTTGCCTCCTTCGCTGGTGGTAGATAAAATTCATCTTGATACTGTCGGCCGCTGTCCATAATAACTGTGAGTTTAATAAACGGTGCTTGATAACTTAAGGTTACCTTTTCAGCACCAATCAGTAACGGCATATGACCCTGTTTTTCGCCCATCAAGCGAATCATTTGCTTATAAGGCTCGATGCGATAATGTTTATTTTTAGCCGGTTGATAGAAATAAATTTTATTGTGTTCACTTTTTTCAAAATTCGCACCAGCAATAAAATTAGTAAATTGCCGATCGGCCATATGCCACCGAATATCCTCTTCGACAAATGTCTGCTGCAACACTCGCGGCACTTGCTTTAATTCCGTCTGTAATAAGCTGAGAGTTAAACTAAAAACTAACAGCGCAATGATGGTTTCTAGCAGTGTAAATGCCGCGGGGGCTCTACCAAGTAATTTCTGCATAATGGCCGCCTTGCCCGACGCGTATTTTCTGTGTTTGCGTCTGCACCTGATACATCTGCCCGTCCACCTGTAATTGAGTCAAGCCAACTTTGTGCGCATGATGTTGTGCGGCCACGTGTAATACCTGTGCCTGATCTGTATCTTGCCGTTGCAGTTGTAATTTGGCAATAAATTGTTGGAACGTCAGATTAAACGTGTAAACACCGATTGCCACCACCGTTAACGCACAAACACTTTCCAACAAAATAAAAGCACCCTGCTTATTCATAAATTCCCCACCCCATTTGTGGCTTAATAATTGTTTTTTTAAAATAGGCCGAATTAAATACGATTCGGCTCGGTCCAATATGGCCAGGTGGATCGATCAAAATTTGCTGTGAATTTGAATGTAGGCCATTTGGCAGGTTAAGCGTTTTTTCTGATACACCTTGGCGATCAGTAAACGTCCGAAAAGTAACCGTGTGTGTGCTGATCAGGATTTGTACCCGCTCACCGCGAAACAAAGCATAAGCTTGTAAGTAACGCCACTCCTGATTAAATTTACTGAAGAAAAGTTGTTCCGCGTGGTATTGCTTGATCGGCCTAAACTGGGTAATTGGCAAAACCGCAAAACTGACAACCAAACAAAGGACAATTACCGACTCTAATAGTGTAAAAGCTTTATACTTCATGGCTTAATGTTCAGCTTTTGCGCATGTTTAAACTGACGTGACGTTAAATAACCGTCCTTTTGTAATTCATCCAAACTGGGCACTTTGCCATCATTTTCATTTTGATACAGCTCACTTTGGGTAACAATAGTGCTACGGAAGGCCTCGTCCCCTGTTTCTTCAGCTTTTTGCCGCTGAGCCCCAACATTGGGCAGAATGATTAGAATTAGTAGCGTAATTATAAAAAGAACAACTACCATTTCAATCAACGTGAAAGCCGAACAACTTTTTAACTTTGCTTTAGAGCAGTTTCTTTTAATTTTAATCATTAATATAGTCCCTCCATCATGTGGTACATCGGTAGTAACAAGCTTAAATAAACGCCAACGATCAATAGTGCAATCACACCAAATAAAAGCGGTTGGACATAAGTCGCTAACTTAGCTAGACTGGCTAGCATTTTTTTATAGGTTAAACGTGCTGCCATCAGCAGTTCCTCGCTTAGATGTTCCAGTGAGCGCCCTTTACGAACAAATAGTTTTAGTTGTGCTGGTAGTAATGGCTGTTGCGTGATAATCTCACTTAACGAACTACCAGCTGCCAATTGGGGCTCGATTTGTTGGCCAAGGCAATACAATAAGCTGTTCGGTGATAAAGTTCGCAACAATTGGCAGATTGCCTGTAAATTCAAACCGCTTTTCAATAAAATTGCCAAGTTAAATAACAGATAGTAATGATAATAATAGCGATAGGTTTTGCCCAGCACCGGTAATTGCATCCGTGCTTGGGCTTTTTTTAACGGATCACGCTGTAAATAAACACGCAATAACCTGCCCACTAGTAATAAAATACCTAACCCGATAACGCCAATAAATAATAACCAATAGAGTAAAACTTCATTGTCTAAGTTAAGCTGCCACTGACGTAATTCCGGCCCAATCAAATAGCGCACCACTAATAATAGGCCGACGACCAGCGTTAGCAACAACAATGGATAACGCAATAAACGTTTTAATTGTTGCCGCTGGCGTAACTTTTCAGCTAACAGGCGGCCGATTTGAGTCAATGCATCCGTTAAATCACCATGTTCTTGGGTAATACGAATTTGGTTAACAATATCCTGATCGACGCCAATTCGCTGAAACCCAGCGGCTAAACTCGCACCGTTACGTAATGCCTCACTTAATTGATCTAGTCGCTGTTCATATTGCGGCAATAGAACCTGCATAAATTGGATACTTTGAGCAATTGAAAAACCAGCTAGTAATAAATCAGCGAGTAAACTAAAAAAATCAGCTTGAAAATGCGTTTGCTGTGATTTAGCCGTTTTTAAATGCCTGCTGTGTTGCCAAACTAATTTGATCCAGCTTAACGGCACGAGCCAAGTTCTGCTGCCAAGTCGATTCATTATCATTTCCTCCTTGGGTGGGATCATAAATATCAAACAAAACCGCCGCGCCGGCTTTTGTTGGCAGTAAACGTTGATAGCTAACGCCAGTTAAACAAGCCTTTAGCGTGGCGGGCGCAATTCCTAATTCACTTAACCGAGTCGGTACTTGCCGCGCTGTTCGTGCATGGACTGTGCTTAACACTAAATGCCCACTTAAGGCCGCTCGGGCAGCTACGTTAGCGGTTTGCTCATCGCGAATCTCGCCGACGATCAAAATATCGGGACGATGGCGTAACCCAACTTTCAATAACGCCGCATAGGTCATCCCCGCTGCTTCGTTAACTTGTAATTGCAAAAAATCAGTTTGAAAAATTTCGATTGGATCTTCAATCGCCATCACCATTTTACTATCGCCTAACTGTGCAGCTAGCTCATAAAGCGTCGTTGTTTTACCTGAACCAGTTGGCCCGGCGAAAACGACCAAACCGCGCTGTTGGCATAACGCCGTCAATTGACTAAATTGTTTAGGTAGCACATATTGCATTTGCCCAGACTGTGCGTAAATAAAACGAATCACTAATGATTCTTGATTCTGAAAGTTGCCCACAGCCGATAACCGTAAGAAGATCAATTGACCATCGATCTCTATCTGCCGTGCGCCTAGCTGCGGACGCCTGGTTTCACTTAACGCCATTTTTGCAGTGAACTTTAAATGATTCAGCCACGCCTTAGCTAGTTCAACTGGTAGCGTACGAATTAACTCAATTCCAGTCGCAGTCCGCATTTGTAACTGGTAGGAACATTGATACGGTAAAAAATACAAATCACTGGCACGTTCAGCAATACATTGGCGTAATAACATCGTAACCTCAGTTGTGATCGACAAACGCTCACCTCCATTTTTATGTCTATATATTTAATATACGCAGATTAACCCAGCTATTTTTTTGCAAAAAAAATACACTGCAAAATTTGCAGTGTATTTCAAGTACTGAAGCTTTCTTTACAAGCACTTACTATGCTTCTGTATTTTCTGGTAATTCACCAGCATAATAAACTTCTGAAACGTCATCATCGTCTTCTAACAAGTCGATCATGCGTTCAAATTGTTCTGCTTTTTCAGCTGGTACTGGTGTGACATTTTCAGGGATCATCGTTAACTCAGCGGTAGCTAATTTATAATCTTTAGCTTCCAAAGCATCACGCACTTGCGCCAATTGCTTAGGATCAGTATAGATTTCAAAAGCGTCATCACTAGTTTGAAGATCGTCGCCACCGGCTTCCAATACATCTTCCAGCATTTGATCTTCATCAATATCTAAGCCTTCACGTTCAATGACGATCAAACCACGCCGATCAAACATGTAAGCCACTGAACCAGCTGCACCCATTGTGCCACCATTGCGGGTAAAAGCTACTCGCACGTTAGAAGAGGTCCGATTTTTATTATCCGTTAAAGCATGTACTAAAACAGCAATACCACCGGGAGCGTAACCTTCATAAGTAACTTCATCATAATTTGCTGTATCAGAGCTTGAGCCCTTATCTACAGCCCGTTTAACGTTATCTTTAGGCATATTCGCAGCGCGTGCTTTATCCATGATCAAGCGTAATTGGGGGTTAGATGAAGGATCAGGACCCCCAGCTTTTACAGCCATGTATAACTCGCGAGATATTTTTTGGAAAATTTTTCCACGCTTAGCATCCTGAGCGTTTTTACGGCCTTGGATATTATGCCATTTTGAATGTCCTGACATGTTATGTCCCTCTTTCCTTATCTTATCAGTCCGTCTTATTAAAAGACACCTAATATATAGTAGCAGATACACCGCTTGCAATCAAGCGCCTATGCGGCTTTTTTACTACGGTGTTGCCAAAACTTGGTGAACAACCAGGCCAAAATAATTGCCGTTAGTGCGCCTGTTGCATCTAAGAGCACATCTTGGAATAAGGGTGTTCGCCCGCCAGTCAAACTTTGGTGGAATTCATCTAGCGCGGCATAGCCAGTGGCCGCTAACCAAACAACGATCATCGTCAAACCAGTTTGCTTGATCCGATTTTTGTAGCCCATATAACCACCAAGACCAATCAAGAAATAACTACCAAAATGTGCACCTTTACGGATAAAAAACTCAATAAATTTAAAATAGCCACTACTAGCGATGCTGACTTCTTGACCAACATACTTAAATGAGATGCCTGATAATAATTGTTTAAAGGGTTCATTAGCTAGCCAGCGCTCTAAAAACGGCACTGAGGTTTGCTGCTTGTAAGTCTGTGAAGAACTAATGAAAAGTAGAACCATGATGACTAGTGCTAAAACTAACCACCAATTATCGCGTGATAAACGTTTAATGCCGCTCACTTCCCTATTGTGATTTACTTGCCTCATCGATTATAACGTATTTTATACCGGCGGCTCAACGATTCAGCAAAAATTTAGGCCATAAAAAAATCGCACCTTATAGGCACGATTTTTTACAACTAATTATTCAACCGTAACTGCCTTAGCTAAGTTACGTGGTTTATCCACATCATAACCGCGATTTAAGCTGGTGTAGTACGCCAATAATTGTGCGGGCACAACACTTAACAACGGCGAAATCAATGGATCAATATTATCTAAAATAATGTTATCGTCCTTATCGGCAACATTTTCCATAGCGATGGTAAAAACATGTGCGCCACGTGCCCGAACTTCTTGCACGTTACCGCGAGTATGGCTAGCCACACGTTTGTCCGTAATGATCGCCATGACTGGTGTACCGTCCTCAATCAAAGAAATTGTGCCATGTTTCAATTCAGCACCAGCAAAACCTTCCGCCTGCACGTAAGAAATTTCTTTTAATTTCAAGGCAGCTTCCAAAGAAACTGCGTAATCATAGCCACGGCCAATATAAAAGGCATTACGTGTTGTTGCCAAATAGTTTTGCGCCAATTGATTGATGAAATCTTTTTCGTCAATAATTGTTTGCATCCCATTAGCAACTAAGCCTAATTGCGTGCGTGCATCGAAGTCTTGTGCTGCCTTAACGCCACGCTTTTCACCTAATGCTTTGGCCAAAATCGTTTGCAATGCAATTTGTGCTGTATAAGCTTTAGTTGAAGCAACAGCAATTTCTGGACCGGCATTTAGTAACAACGTGTAAGTTGCTTCACGTGACAACGTTGAACCCTGCGCATTGGTCATGGTCAAACTTGGGTAACCCCATTCATTGACTTTGACTAAGACTTGGCGGCTATCAGCAGTCTCACCACTTTGCGATAAGAATAGGAAGAAGGGTTTCTTCGACAATAATGGTGTATTGTAACCAAATTCACTGGCCAAACCAACTTCAACTGGGATGTCGGCTAAGTTTTCAAAAACTGATTTAGCGGCTAAGCCAGCATTGTAACTAGTGCCAGCAGCTAAAATATATAACCGATCAGCTTGATCTAAGGCATTTAACAAATCAGCAGCGATCACTGGCTTGCCTGCTTCATCCAAATAATCTTGGGCTAAACGCCGTAAAACAGCTGGTTGTTCGTTAATTTCTTTTAACATGTAAAATGGAAATGGTCCTTTTTCGGTATCACTAGCATCCATATCAACATGGTATGATGCACGACTAACGGCTTCGCCAGCAATAGTTTCAATGGCAATATTGTCTTTAGTGACTGTTACCATTTCACCATCATGTAATTCGATAAAGTCTTTAGTTTCGGCTAACATTGCCATAGCGTCAGAGCATACGACGTTGAAGCCATCACCAACACCGACTAATAACGGGCTCTTGTTCTTAGCCACATATAATTTATCAGCTTGTGTCCGATCAACCAATAAGAAAGCATATGAACCGTCGAGTAACGTCAACGTTTTACGAAAAGCTTCTTTACCAGATAAATTTTCAGTTGTTGCAAAATGAGCAATCAATTGCACCACAACTTCAGTATCGGTTTGGCTAACGAGCTCAACGTCAGCTAAATATTGGTCACGTAATTCAGCAAAGTTATTGATGACGCCGTTATGAACCAAATAGAAACGACCATCAGCAGAAATATGTGGATGCGCATTGGAGTCGCTTGGCACACCATGTGTGGCCCAACGTGTATGGCCAATTCCCATGGTTCCAGCAACTTCTGAACCAATTTTTGCTTCTAATGCAGCGATCCGGCCTTTAGTCTTAACTAAATAGTCATGACCATTTTGATCATTAACGTAAACGCCAGCTGAATCATAACCGCGGTACTCTAATTTTTTAAGGCCGTTTAATAAAATATCGACCGTATTTTCTTTACCGATGACACCAACAATTCCACACATATACAACATCCTTCTCTCGATTAAGTTTAGTTAGTATATGTTTCCAACTGCGTAAACGCTGCTCTATTGCAAGCTCACACTTGTTTTTAACAGACGTTCTGTAGAGTGCAGACCCTGGAGTCACCCGCCGATTATCGATAAACTCCATCCTCGTCAACCACAATTTGTGGCCCAGGCGCTATTCCGTTTTAAAAATTGGTATATACTTCTTTCTACATATTGTTCTTGGAAACAGGTATAAATATAGCTGATTAAACAAGGATTGTCAATTAATTCACTAACTATTTTTAAAAAAATTAATTATTGGTATGATTCATGTGTAAATAAAAAAGTCAAGGATTATCCTTGGCTTTTTTCGCTAACTAAATTTAAAAATATCACAGCATTGGTGCAAGCAGACTTGTATCAAGAATTGACTCATTGATCTACTTTTTGGTGGCTAATTAAGTCCAACTCGTTCGCGCACAACGGTTGCGATACGCTCAACATATTGATCGACTTTTTCCTGTGTGGCTGCTTCGGCCATTACACGTAATAGTGGTTCAGTTCCGCTTGGGCGAACCAAAACACGACCATCACCGTTCATTTCTTTTTCGACGGTGTCGATGACTGACTTGATTTCTGGATCAGCCAATGCTTGTTTTTTATCGACTACCTTGATATTAACTAGGCGTTGTGGATAGGTTTTAACAGGCGCTGCCAATTCAGATAAAGGTTTTCCAGTTTGTTTCATCACATTCAGTAATTGAATACCCGTTAATAAGCCGTCACCCGTTGTATTGTAATCAAATAATACAACGTGACCTGATTGTTCGCCACCTAAGTTATAGCCCTTGTCGCGCATTTCTTCAACCACATAACGGTCACCGACCTTAGTCTGTTTCGATGTTAGATTTGCGGCTGCCAGTGCCTTGTACAAGCCAAGATTACTCATAACCGTTGTGACCACCGTATCCTGCTTCAAGCGGCCGTGACTAGCAAAATATTGACCGAGAATGAACATGATCTTATCGCCGTCAACAATATTACCCAGTTCATCAACCGCAATACAGCGGTCGCCGTCACCGTCAAAAGCAAGTCCAACTTGGGCTTGTTGTTCAACTACGGCCGCAGCTAATTTTTCAGGATGAGTTGAGCCAACACCGTCATTAATGTTCACCCCATTAGGCTTAGTTGCGATCGTAGTAAATTCAGTTTCTAAGTCAGCAAATAAACGGGTTACGATTCCTGAAGTCGCACCATTTGCAGCATCTAAGACGACATTCATTCCTGATAGATCATCTTGTAAGGTTTGTTCCAAAAATTGCGTGTATTTTAACATGCCTTCTGGATAATCAGCTAATGTGCCTAACCCATCAGTTGCTGGCCGGGGTAATTTATCCTCAGGTGCATCCAGCAAAGCCTCAATTTCATCTTCTTGTTCATCCAATAGCTTAAAGCCGTCAGGACCAAAGAACTTGATACCGTTATATTCAGCCGGGTTATGCGATGCCGTGATCTGCACACCTGCTGCCGCGCCTTGAATCCGTGTTAAATAAGCGACCGCCGGCGTGGAAATGATGCCTAGATCCAACACTTCTATACCGACAGATAGCAGGCCAGAAATCAGTGCTTGTTGTAATAATTGACCAGAGATCCGCGTATCGCGAGAAACTAAAACCAGCGGCTTCTTATCTTGATCAGCTTGTGCTTTGGCTAAAACATAGCCGCCAGTCCGGCCGACGCGAAAGGCTAGTTCAGGAGTTAATTCCTGATTAGCCACACCACGAACACCATCTGTTCCAAAGTATTTACCCATGTTTGAATTCCTCATTTCGTATTTTAAATATATTCTTTCAATTAGCGTTTGTTTTAACTTGGCTTTTGATCCATGCTTACGCTATTCACTGCTTGATGAACTTGTTGAGTTTTCACTATTGCTCGCACTACTTGAACTACCGCTGGCACTGGCACTACTCGAACTATCACTACTATCTTTTTCAGTGCTCGTTGCGGTTGAACTAGTCGCGCTACTAGATGATGCTGTCGATTCCGCTTCCGCATCACTAACAGTGATCTTTACGCTTACTGTACTAGGATTAGCTTGCACCCCATTGCTGGTTGGTACGGTAATTGTTTTAGTAGTTGTTTTGGTAACGTCAGCAATTGAGACATTCAAATTTAACGTTGAAATTTTATCTAGGCTGGCTTGTGATCCGGTTAAGGTCACATTGTTCACATCAGTTGACAGACTATAGGTCTTATCATCATCGCCCTCACCAGTTTGTTTCAAACTAATTGGAACCTTCTTGGTAGGTCGCATTACTGGAATCGTCACCTTAACTGTCGTTGGGTCCAGCAGAGCATTAACGGTGTTACCCTTTTGATCAAGCGCTTGTAACGCTGTTTGCTGAGTGACATCCGCAGTAATATTATTTTCAGTGTTCACATTGGCCACTACAGACTCAATTGCATTAATTTCTGCCTTAGAACCAGTGACCACTGTCGTTGCTTGACTCAATTCAGGATCACCACTAGTGTAACCCTGTGCTAAGTTAGCTTTATTAAACTTAACCTGAATTGGAAAACGTTTTGTCGCGCGCGTTTGAATATTGACCTTGATTCTACTAGGCACTATTCGGTAGCCCAACTCTTTATTCAGGCCTTCTTCAGTTAAACGGACTGTATGTTTGCCCACGCCTAACTTTTCCAAATTAGCCATAATTTTAAAATTTTGTGTATTAGCAGTAGCCGTGACTAAGGCACTAGGTCCTTCAATATTGACCTTCACCTTTTCTGGATAGCCGGTAATAAAGTATTTATCCGTATTCGCATTGATCTGCAACGGTACATTTAGGGTCCGGCTTTTATTAGCTAACATAGTTGTACTGCTGCTGGTGGCTTGACGAGTTGAATTAATGCGATCAACGTTGACATATCCAAATAACATTATCGCAAAAATTAGCGCCAAAATTCGGTAAACTAGTGGGCTATTAAGAAACTTATTGAACCCATTCATTTGCGCGTACCCCCTTTAACGAAGCCATCAATAAATTCTTGAAGGCCATTGCGTTGTGGTACTTCTGGCTGAACTAGGGCACGCCGTAAATATTTCAAATAATCTTCTTGGGTCAGTTCCTGCAACATTTCGCTATTGCGGGTAATCATGACGCCACCAGTTTCTTCGGATACTACGATGGTTAGTGCATCGGTCACTTCACTAATACCGACCGCTGCCCGATGCCGCGTGCCATATTCTTTCGGAATCAAATTACTTTCCGAAAGTGGTAAGTAAGCGGCGGCAACAGCAATTTTGCCGTCTTGAATAATCACCGCCCCATCATGTAGTGGTGTATTAGGAATAAAAATATTGATCAATAATTCACCGGTCACATCGGCATTTAAATCGATCCCAGTTTCAATATAATCTTCAAGCCCTGTATTCATTTGAATAGTGATCAAGGCCCCAATTCGACGCTTTGACATATATTGAATTGCTTTGTCTAAGGCAGCAATCATCTGGTTTTCTTTTTCATTCTGATTACGATTACGCGTAAAAATAGAACCACGCCCTAGATGCTCTAACCCACGGCGAATCTCCGGCTGAAAAATGATGACAATGGCGATCACGCCCCAGTTGATGACCTGATCCATAATGTACGATACTGTACGCAGACCAATACCCCAGCTGATCAATTTGATGACGACGATGACGACGATCCCTTTAAGCAATTGGACAGCCTTGGTGCCGCGAACCAGCATGATCAGCTTGTAAACAAAATACCAAACGACCAAAATATCTAGTACGTTGACGAAATTGCCCCAGGTCAGCAAGTCACTCCAATTTAAAGACATGCGTGTACCTCCATTTTTGTAAACTCGCGTATAATTATAGCACGAACAGCTAGTTTGTGGTGACCAATTAT
The DNA here is from genome assembly GCF_003946445.1 of Loigolactobacillus jiayinensis. GTDB lineage: Bacteria > Bacillota > Bacilli > Lactobacillales > Lactobacillaceae > Loigolactobacillus > Loigolactobacillus jiayinensis. The sequence goes on from NZ_RHOF01000006.1 coordinate 90,751, forward strand.
TGTGCGCTGCAAAAAGAAGTCGGTCAGCTAACTATATTTAAATTTAGCACTTTTCGCTCTGGTTTATTTTTAAGCGTATCATTTTTGCCACAACTATAAGCGCTATTCATTTTGTGTAAGTGGCTTATTATTTTTACGACTAGCATAACGTGATTAGGCATTGCTAATTAAACGTTTAGCAATACCTTAAATTGAGTCCAATTAACAGCGACCACCCGTAAAATTTGGTAGAATGGAATTAGAATTTGTTTACGGAGGTGATTTTATGGCGCAACGCTACCGGTGGTTTGTCCGCGGTGCCTTTATTTTATTTTTTCTGTATCTGTACTTTTTTGCGGTTTCACCGTTTCGCTTCATCCTGCTTAATGCGTTTCTTGGCTATATTCCAATTGAAATCGCCTTTCACTACGATCAGATCAGACCTAAATCAGCCATTTTCTTCTGGATCTTAGTGGTGCTATGGCTACTCTTTTATCCCAATGCGCCTTATCTACTCACCGATTTGTTCCATCTATCTTTACTAAAACCGTATGATCCAGCAACTGGCTTGATTCGCTTCAGTTTGCGTATGTGGCTGGCTTACGCTAATTTAGTTGTCGCCGCCCTAAGTTGCACACTGCTCGGCTTTTGGAGCATGGAACATACCATCCAAGCAGTGATCGTTCGTTTGAAAATACCAGATACAACCGTGGTTAAAAGTGGGTTGGTTATTTTACTGACAACACTGACTTCCGTTGGTATTTTTATCGGCCGTTTTCTACGGTTACATTCGATCTACATTATCCTCGAACCAACTAAATTTATCAAACCACTTCTAGAAATGTGGGACCCACGCATGCTGATTTTTGTTTTCTTAATGACTTTAATTCAGCTGATTGCCTATGTTTGCTTACAACTATTCAAGCAAACCACACCCAATGCACTAGAACTAGAAAAAAAGCAACCGCCTAAGGACTAAACTTGGGTGTTTGCTTTTTTGTCTGTTTGTGCCTGTATTTGATGGCGACTAGGTATGGCATTAAGCCAACGGTAAACGCGTTTAAAAAACGCAAATGAATCAGAATAAACTAATGCGGCCAGAATTAAATATGCTGGTAAAAACTGTATCAGATAACGGCTCCGACCGCCTTCAAATAATAGTAAGTACATGAAGCCACCGATAATCATTAAGCGCAATACTTGCGCTATTTTAGTCCGTTGGCGCCAACCAAAGGCAATTAAGATCAGCCAAATAATCCACCACGCCTGCGCGATAAATCTTAAATCACCTAAATGTGTGCCATACAAGTAAACAAATTGCTGTAGCTGGCCAGCAAAGCCCTTTCCATGCGGCTTTGGCGCTTGATTAATAAAGTGACCTTCTTTAACCCAAGCAAAAGAACCATCCGCCGTATCATTTCGCTGCTTTTTAATTAAGAATATCAGATAACCGCCGACACCTTTTTGCCGCAAGCGCTGCAACCAGACCTTTTTGGAATAGTTGATTCGTCCCTGTTTTGTAGGCAGCTCGGCCATTTTTAATGCATCCTTAGGATTATAACCGCCATCGCCAGAAACACCCATCCCAATAAAGTGAATTGCCGGTATCTCGCGCGCAGTATTGACCTGAATATGCGTTTGTTGACTAATTGCATGGTTGGTCACAACGTAAGTACCGCCAGCCACTAAGATACTGCTACCCACTAAACCCAACATTGCTGACCAATTTACTGGCTTTTTTTTCAACAAATAGAGTAATTCAACTAAAATAATTGCGACCACACCAACGACTGCAGATGGCTTCATAAAGTAAGCACCAACAATTGTAATTCCAAAACCAATAGCCGCCACTAGCTTCAATGGCCATTTGCATTGACTATGTGCTAACACAATGTAACACAACAAGTAACCCGATACGAAAGGTAATACCCACGTATCAGTATACGGTACGATGATCATTGGAAAAATGAGCAACCATAACGCATGAATATACAGCGCAGCAGCCACTTTTTTCCGCGCCAAAACTCGGATACTGAGAATATTGAGCAAAGCCGATAAATCCACCAAAACCACCGTGACTAAGTCGAAAAATAACCATGTTTTTGTGGCAAACACCTGGCTTAAAATAAGTTGTGCCAATAAAATCGGCATATTATTATAATTCAAACTAAAATAAGCTTTAATATCTGGACTAGTCGTATCCGTCAATGCCTGATGAATTGCCCCAACGTCAAAACCAATCGGTGGATGCACATTAAGTACAAAAATAAGCTGCCATAACACGACCGCACCTAATATTAATACCCCTGTGCGCAATTTCTGAACAATAAACACCTGATACCACCATTGTTTAAATTGTGGATAAGTCAGTACACACACAACAACTGCTACAACAGTAATCAATAACCAAGTGGTAAACAAGGTTGTTCCGGCGCCAGTAATTTTATTATCACCTAAAATAATATTAGGCGAAGTGATGGCAAACAATAACGTCAAAAAAAAGAAGCCGTTAAACAAATGAATTAAAGCTCTGTCACCAAACTTAAATAATTTAGTTGTCATGTGACCTCCTCTTTACAGAAAATAATTAATCATCTTCAGCTGTAATACAATACGACCGCGTAGGTGACTCACCAACTTCAATGCGATTCAAGCGGGCCGACAAACGTTCCATCTCTGGTGTGATCAAGTTAAATAGCCAAATTGTCACATTTTCCACTGTTGGATTAATTTCTTTGAAGTAAGGTAGCTTATTCAAAAATTTACCAGAAAAACTATCCAATACATCGCTGATAGCCTGTTCAATATCACGAAAAACAATCATTTCGTCATTTTTACTTTTGATTTCGCAAATAATTTCCCAAGTATGGGTGTGCTGTTTACCTTCGCCAGATTCCCAACGCATGGCATGACTAGCATTAACATAAGATTTAATTTTATAGGTGTGTACTAAGACCAACTTACTTACCTCGCCGTTTCTTTAAATTTTTAAAGTCATTACTGATCACCGAACCGACACTGTCCGCTTCCTTGTTAAAGCGTTCCGAATTCCACTGTGAAACTTCAGTCATCCCATTGATCGTCCCAACTAAACGAATAAATGAACAGATAAAGTTGTAGATTGGTTGCGTAAACACAACCCACCACTGATGACCATAAAATTTATTTTCTTCAGGAAAGTCATGTAACAGTAACCGCACACAGACAAAGTTCAATAAACTAACTAAAATATATAACAGATAGATGGCTACATACGACATTCCCATCATAAGCGGTGAGTAACGGAAAAACAATAATGCAATACTGGCAAACATCCAGATCATTTTAGGAAATAAAAACGTATGATCGATCATCATCCGCCGAATGAGAAAGTCCTTAAAAAAGTTACGAAGTGAAATATTTTGCGTATGTGAGTGCAAAACCTCAATTTCACCACGTTGCCAACGTTGTCGTTGTGTGTATAAATTGCCTAAACTAGGAATCGGTTCAATATAGAAAATCGCCGACGGGCAAATTGCCACTTTGCGCTTTAACTTATCCCGGATCTGGAAGGTCATATCTGTGTCCTCCCCAATTGTCCCCGTGTTGTACATGAAGGTGTTTAATAGTGCTTCTTTACGAAAGGCAGAAAAGGCACCTGACATAGTAAAAAGTTGATTATTTTTTGACTCGATCGTCCGGCCGGATAAAAAAGCTTGCGCGTATTCAAAATATTCGTTATGTTGCAATAATTTTAAATGCCACGATTTTTTGGCTTTGATCAGTGTCCGTTTAGGTAAAACAGTTCCGGTTAATGCCGCCATATCATAATCATTTTCAAACTCTAACACCATGTTCATTAATGCATGCTTTTCTAGCGTACCATCACTATCAATATTGATAATATAGGTACCAATACTAGCATAAATGGCAGCATTTAACGCTGACGCCTTGCCGCGCTCAGTATGGATAAGCTGCATGTTCATATCAGAAAACTCGTTTTGCGCATGAGCAAAAGCACCAAAACTATCATCAGTACTTTGATTATCGGCTAAAATCACTTGCACCAATTCAGTAGGGTAAGTCGAATCATGAATTGAACGGATGCAGTTAAATAAGGTTTCTTCGGAATTATAGACCGGTACCATTAAAGAAATAAAAGGCATTTTATCCGGCATTTCCAGCTGCTTTTTATGCAGCGTTTTGATCAATAATTGAATCCCTGAAACAAAAGCAGGTACGATCTCTACCACGATTGGAATTAATGCCCAAGTCAACCAAAACCCCATTTTAAAAAGCGTTAAACTTAGCCAATAAAACATAATGAATCATCCCTTCGTTGACCTGATTCGTTGCTTTAATCGTTGTATTCTGTTTTTAAAGCCACGATACAGACCTTGCGAGAGTTGTGAATAGGTAAACACATCGTAGTATAAAATAATAACTAACACATAAAAGACTAGTCGCCCAACAATTGAATGGGCAATGAAAAACAAATTACCGCCGCCAAAATGCACGATCACGATCACCGAAGCTAAGCGAATAACGTTAGCCACATAAATCCATAATGTCCCTAACACTGAGAAAAAGACCCGCTCAAATTTATTATATAGCGGTAAAAATATGACTAAGCTAATAAAAGCTGTCGTTTCAATGATGCCTGAGCATTCATAGTCGATTGCCATTGTGACTGGCGCCGTTGGATTAACGATACTGACCAAACCGTATTTGTTCATCACCGAACTCATCCCAGTCAGAGCACCAAACCAGCGGATCCCATTAATAACCGCATGAGTGAAAAACCAGACCCAATATGGATCACTTAAAGCGATTAATATAAAAAAGAGCCCACCACTTCCAACAATAAAATGAAAGGCTGAAAGCTGAGCTCTTTTTAAAATGGATAAAGCATATAGCCAAATCACGATACCAATCAACAAATAAACGCTCATTTAGTTCCCCTAGTTGCTTGATTTAACTGCAACTTTTTGCGCTTTTTACCAGATAATTTGACTACTGATAACAAGGCAATGGCAAAACCAGTGCCAGCTAAGACTACTGGGCCAGTACTACCACCAGTTGTTTCAACTGTGCCTGTATAGAGATTAGGGTTAGCTAAAGTGATTGTCTGATCCGTTGTATTAGAAATACCCTTTAAGGCCGACAATGGAATTGAACATTCGACCATATAAGCATCGCTGGTGACATCCTTTTTAACGCCATTAACATATTCTGCTTGCGTAATCTGATGTTTCATGACATCTGCTTGCCCACTAGTATTATTGTCAACACCATTAGCGCCACTGTAAATATTGACTTTAACTGCTTGATGCGCCCCAGTAGCAAGATTAACCGTTTGACCACCGTTCAATGTAATCGAATATTCCTTACCACCAACGTTCAGCACGTACCCACTAGGCTGGAAATTAGTATAACCACCTTGTAGCTTAGGTTCCATTGAAACATAGAAATAAACATTATTATCATCAGCTAATAAAGCTACTTGCTTAACGTTGTCGCTATCACCAGATTCAGTCATGGCTGACTTAGTCTTATCAGCCCAGTCACTAAAATTACCGTTAATGGTGATACCTAAATCACCCGAAGTATTATTGTTGTTGGCCTGACTTGTGCTAACTGTAGCTTGATCACTGCTAGAACCAGCCAATGCCTGACTAGCTGCATTTTCACTAGAACTTGAACTGCTAGTAACACTCGAACTAGAGTTACTTACTGCGCTAGAACTAGTGCTGTTAGCCGAGCTACTACTTGCAGCATCAGTCGTCGATGAATCAGTGGTTGCTGCGTTAGTATCAGTGGTTGACGCAGCAATTTGTGTTGTTGTCGAACCAATGCCATCGCCTGAAAAAGTAATTGTTTGTGCTGCGGTTGTTGGCTTAATATTAAGTTTAGCTAACGTAATACTCCCAGTGACATTATGTTTTGAATCGGTTGTTGCACTACCAACGACGCCAAGACTTTTCCAGTTATCCGTCGTATCCTGAGCAGTAAGCGAATTTCCCGAAACATTAATACAATACGTTTTGCTACCAATTTTGACATAATACTGCGAAACAGCTCCCCAATTAGTAGTTCCTGTTTCAACTTTAAAGTACAATGTCGTGCCATCATTGGTTGCTGCAATTGTACCAGTACTATCCCAACCGAATTTAGTGCCACTAATGCCGCTCCAATTAGTTGTACTAGTCGTTGCCGCTGATACATTAGTCCCTGCACTGGTCATTAACGTCAACGTGCCGGCACAAGGTAAGCACCTAATAATAAACCGTTTTTCAATACAAATCGCCCGATCTCAGAATT
>NZ_RHOF01000060.1 GCF_003946445.1 Loigolactobacillus jiayinensis
ATTCTGAGATCGGGCGATTTGTATTGAAAAACGGTTTATTATTAGGTGCTTACAGTTAAAATTAGCCCAGTTCAATTAACTGAATACGCGGCAACGCAGCAAGTCGTACAGTGGGCCTTCAGCGGCAGCCAGTACACTGATAAAGACGAGCATCACTTGATTGGCCGATTACGCCAAGAACAAGATTATCGGGCTGCTTTTGACGTTGCGGCGCGCACAACCACCGGTAAAATTGTTGGGCACGCTATGCTGTCAGAAATTGTGATTCAAAACCAGACACAAGTGGTCACTGCGCTAGCCTTGGCGCCACTGGCGGTGTTGCCAGACTATCAGCACCAAGGTATCGGTGGTCAATTGATCAATTACCTGGAGCACGCTGCTCGGCAGGCTAATTATCCGGCCATCAGTATCCTTGGTGATTCAGTTTATTACGGTCGCTTTGGTTATCGACCGGCAAATGAATTTGGTGTCAAAGCTAGTTTTGCTGTTCCGGCAGCATTTTACTTGCTAAAACCACCGCTGCCTGAACAGGTCGCTGCGCTAATTGGGACAATTCAGTATCAACGATCTTTTAACTTGGCCTAAAAGCTAACATGAATATGTCATTTTATTTATAAGCAAACGTTAAATTGGTATTTACTAAGAAGTCGCTAAGAAAGCCCTAATTTAGTCAGTTATCGGTTGTACTAATCTCTAGATATGTTATGGTATAGCCAACAGAGAAATTAACAACCTAACACGTCAAGCAGAACTTATTTTTGTCAAAGTAGAGAGGGAGAGAACCTTGTTAGCCACGAGAACTATTTCTGATTATGAACTGTTACAGCACTTTAAAAGTTATTTGTTAGACCACCGTCAACAAGTCAAACAATACCATTCAGTCAAGGAATACGTGCGAAAAGAACAACCGACAATGACCCCATTTATGCGTAGCCAGGCTCGGATTCCTAAGCATTATAAACGGGTGATTCGTCAGTTGACCCCACAAGATTTCGACCAGATCGAACGTCAATTGAATCACTAACTCAGCGACTCGTTGCCAGTGGTAGCGGGTCTTTTTTGTGCCTAAATGAGACCAGCTTAAGATTTGATGATAATTGGTTCAGATGACTTGCTATGTAAGGTCAAACGCGTTACTTTAAGGGTGTAGAGCAAACGGTACCAGAAGAAGTGTTATCGCCTGTGACACTATTAATTTTTGATAGACAAATTAACCACTATTAGGAGGTATTAATTATGTTCACCAGTACAAAACCAGTTAACGATTATGAGCTATTGCAACAGTTTAAGGGCTTTTTAGCTGAGCACAAGGCACAAATCAAGGATTACCCTGATTTAGAAACATATGTGGCCAATGCGCATGCCGGTTTTTATTTTACGCCACTTCAAACAGACAAGATCCCTAGTCGTTACAATCGGGTGATCAAGCAGCTGACTTCCAGTGATTATGGGGCGTTAGCTAAAATGCTACAATTATAGATTTCTGCCATTATTTTGGATAGGTGGGGCATAAGCAAAATTATGTCCCACCTGTTTTTATTTTTCAACGGTAGCTCCAAAAAGCACCTATACCAAATTTCCTTTTTGTATCCGTTTGCGATTATTAGGTGTTTTTAAGGAAGTAACCCTGAGTTTATAGTATAATGAGAACATACTTTTATTGGAGGCGTGAGAATGAACGTACATAAAGCAGTGATTCCGGCAGCAGGTCTTGGGACACGATTTTTGCCAGCAACTAAAGCAATGGCAAAGGAAATGTTGCCAATCGTTGACAAACCAACGATTCAATTCATCGTAGAAGAAGCCCAAGCATCGGGCATTGACGATATTTTAATTATTACTGGGAAGGGCAAGCGGCCAATTGAAGATCATTTTGACTCTGTGCCTGAACTGGAACAAAATTTAATTAAGAAGCATAAAGATGAGATGTTGAAGGTGGTTCAGGAAACCACTAACATGAAAGTTAATCTATTTTTCATTCGCCAATCACATCCCAACGGTTTAGGTGATGCTGTCCGCTTAGCTAAATCGTTTATTGCCAATGAACCATTCGTTGTGATGCTAGGCGATGATTTAATGGAAGATAAGGTCCCATTGACTAAGCAATTGATCAATGACTACGAAAAGACCCATGCATCAACGTTAGCTGTTAAGCGTGTGCCCCATGATGAAGTGTCTAAATACGGTGTGATCGATCCTGAAGCCGAAGAATTCCCCGGCTTATATAATGTCCGTAAATTCGTAGAAAAGCCATCTGTTGACAAGGCGCCAAGTGATTTAGCTATTATCGGTCGCTATTTGTTAACACCTGAGATTTTTGATATTCTTGATAATCAAAAGCCTGGTGCTGGTGGTGAAATTCAATTAACTGATGCTATCGATGAGTTGAACAAAATTCAACGTGTTTTTGCCCATGAATTTAAAGGCAATCGTTACGATGTCGGTAATAAATTTGGTTATGTGCAAACGAATATTGAATTTGGTTTGCGCCATCCTGAAGTTAAGGACCAATTACGCGATTACATCATTGAATTATCGAAAAAATTAGAAGCTGAGAAAAAAGCAGCTAAAAAATAAAGCGTAAAAAGAAGACTGTGCCCTAATATTAGGGCACAGTCTCTTTAGTATATTATGAAATAGCGTCACGCATATAGGTGGCTAGTTCGGCGCCACGTTTGCCACTGGAAAGTGCAACGAGCAACTTGATTCGTGCTTTTTGGCCGTTTAAGCCTTGGCAGAAGATCAGCCCCATTTCAGCTAATTGTTGGCCGCCGCCTTTGTAGCCATAAACGGGTTCCGCCACACCGTTGAAACAACGGGAGACGAGGATGATCGGAATATGGCGTGCTAATAATTTTTCGAGTGCGGGTAAAGTTGCCGGTGGTAAATTACCAGCGCCAGTGCCTTCAATAACTAAGCCATTAGTTGTTGGTTGATCTAATGCCTCGAAAAAAGTACCGTCCATACCGGCATAGGCTTTCAACAGGAAAACGTGATCGATCACGTGGTCAATATCGCAGATCGATTGATTGACGAGGTCTTGAAAAAACTTAACGCCATTACTTTCCATAATACCAATGGGGCCAAAAGTTGGCGTGCGGAAAGTCGCCACGTTGGTGGTATGGGTTTTGGTAACAAAACGCGCGCTATGAACTTCATCATTCATAACCACTAGAACACCTTTACCGCGGGCATCAGGTGCGGCCGCCGTTTTGAGTGCGCTGGTTAAATTATATAAGCCATCGGAACCGATTTCGTCAGAAGAGCGCATGGCACCGGTGATGACAACTGGAATCACTGGTGGTAAAGTTAAATCAAGAAAATAGGCAGTTTCTTCCAGCGTATCGGTGCCGTGAGTGATAACCACACCATCAATACCGGCTTGTTCTGCGGTAATGATCCGCTGTTTCAGTTGTAGCATTTCCCGCGGCGTCATGTGTGGTGAGGGTAAGTTAAAGGGTTCTTCCACAGTCAGTTCGTATTTATCGGCAAATAACTTATTATAAGCCATCAGCGGATTAGCGGCACCGGGGATCAATGCGCCGTTGTCATTTTCAGCCATGGCGATGGTGCCACCAGTATGCAGAATTAGAAGGTGTTTCATAATTATGTGCTCCTATTATTAGTTTAGCGTGGATAAGGCCTAACGCAGGTCAGCTTCAGTCACGACTGGGTTCGAATTTAATACAGGTGCCAATGATTTTAATGGTCTTCTTTCAAAATATTAGCGCAAGTTTACGACAGATTTTAAACGAATGCTGCCAAAAAGAATATTGTAAAAAAAGAACATCTTCGGGCGGAAGATGTTCTGGGGAGAGTCACTTCTTCGGGGGAAGAAGTGTCAAAAAATGAAAAAGGTTTGGTTTGTTTTGGTTACAAGCTTAATATAACTGAAAAAAATGAAAAATACCCGTGAATACACTCAGAATACGATTAATTTTTACTCATTTTCACTTTTTTAGTAAAGGCTTGAGTTTGTAAACTTAATTTTCATGCAGCGCTTTAGTTACTTTTGCAAGCGTAGGCGAATTTTTTCACACTTACGAAACCAATGCCGCCGTTTAGCGCAAGTTTTGGTATAATGGTACATTGAAAGCATACTGAAGCAAGTCAGCTGAAACATGACCTACTTTGTGCTAAGATGAAGCAATTAATAAATATAGTCTATTGTAACTTTACCGTAATGATTAATTATTTTAGGTATAACTTTAGTGAAAACGTGGGACTAAGTAGGGTAGTGTTTAAGCTAACTGCTATTTCCACTTTGAAAAGGAAGTTCGAGATGTTAGTTTTAGCTATTGATACATCGAATCAAGCATTGACCGTCGCCCTGGCCACCGAGCAACAAAGTCTTGGTACAGTCACATTAAATGTTAAGCAAACTCACAGTGATGGGCTGATGCCGGCACTGGAATATTTGTTTGCTGCCACCAAAAAACAACCTAGCGACATCGATCGAGTGGCGGTGGCACAAGGGCCAGGGTCGTACACTGGTATTCGTATCGCCGTGACCACTGCCAAAACGTTAGCCTGGACGCTAAATAAACAATTAGTCGGTATCTCCAGTTTAGCTGTCGTCGCCAGCAATTGGCCAGCTGATCAAGCTAATGGCTTGATCGTGCCGTTATTTGACGCTCGGCGTAATGCTGTTTTCACCGGCGCATATCAGTGGCAACAAGGCCGCTTAGTGAATGTGCTGGCTGATCGGCATATGGCTTTGGCCGAATGGCTGCCGCAACTAGCAGCTACGAAGCAGCCACTCACCTTTGTTGGGGATACTGCTGTTTTTAACGACCAACTGATCAAGCTAGGTGAAATTGCGCCGGCCAGTTTTGACTTACCGCAAGCTAGCCGCTTAGCAAGCCTTGGTGCACAGGCCACGCCGGTTGCTGATATTCACAGTTTTGTACCAACTTATTTACGTATGACCGAAGCCGAGGTCAATTGGCTGAAGCAGCATCCCGACAATGAAGGACATGAGCCCTATGTGGAAGAAATTTAGACAATGGTATAGTAATGAAACTATGTTGCCACCGCTTAACTTCACCACCCAAGAAGTCAACCTCGGTGGTAAACCATTTGTGTTGCGCCGCGCCAGCGAAGACGATCTTGATGAACTGTTGGACGTTGAACGGCGTTGTTATGCTGGTGAAACACCGTGGGATCGGGGATCATTTGCCAATGAATTACGTAAAATCAATGACACGCTGTATCTAGTATTGCTGGATCATGAGGCAATCGTTGCTTTTATTGGTTGCTGGTTCACTACTCACGAATCGCACATTACCAATGTTGCTGTCGACCCCGATTATCAAAATGCAGGTATCGGCCGCTTTTTGATGACTTGGATGATCCGGCAAAGCCAGGAGTTGCCCTCAACAAAGCTAACGCTGGAAGTCCGTGTCAGCAACGAACCAGCCAAGCATTTATACCGCAAGCTAGGTTTTCAAGATCAGAACATCAAGAAAGCCTATTACGTCGCGGATCATGAGGATGCCTTGAATATGATGCTGCCACTGCAGGAGCAAGTTTAATGGCCTATTATTGGCCCGACAAAAGCGAGCTCACACAGCAAGCGGCAGCGTTAGGGGCATGGTGCTATCAGGTTTGTGCCGCCAGCTACCCAACAGGTGCACCTTGGCGGCAGGCTACGTTTGTCGCTAATTTGCAGGCACCGCATCAATATTACTTATTTGCGGTCAATGCAGGTCAACTCAGCGGCTTTATCAGTTATACCGCTGTATTGGACGAAATCGAGATCACCAATGTGGTCGTGGATCCAAAATGGCAGCGGCAGCATATTGCTTGGCAGTTGTGGCAAGTTTTGTTGCAGGCACAAACACAGCCGATCCATTTTTATTTAGAAGTTCGCGCTAGTAATTTACCGGCGCAAAAATTATACACCAAGTTAGGTTTTACGGTGCTCAATCGTCGTCGTGACTACTACGCCGCGCCGACGGAGGATGCCTTGATCATGGCCTTGGAATGGAAGGAATCAAATCATGACGGAGAACAAGTCGCAGCAACGCGAGTTAATTTTAGCTTTTGAATCAAGTTGTGACGAAACCAGTGTGGCAGTAGTCGAAAATGGGGATACGATTTTATCCAATGTGATCGCCTCACAGATCAATAGTCAAAAACGCTTTGGCGGCGTGGTGCCAGAAGTAGCCAGTCGTCATCACGTTGAGCAGGTTACCATTTGTGCCGAAGAGGCCATGGCCCAAGCTGATGTGACCTACGCTGATTTAACCGCAGTGGCCGTTACGTACGGTCCTGGGTTAGTCGGTGCGTTACTGATTGGTGTTTCCGCAGCTAAAGCGATCGCCTTTGCGCATCAATTACCGTTGGTGCCAGTGAACCACATGGCTGGCCATATTTACGCCGCACGTTTGGTTAAGCCGCTAACTTATCCGTTATTGGCGCTACTAGTTTCTGGTGGCCATACTGAAATCGTCTATATGCGCGCCGCTGGTGAGTTTGAAATTATCGGCGATACGCGCGATGACGCGGCAGGTGAAGCGTTTGACAAGGTTGGGCGCGTGTTGAATCTGGCTTACCCAGCCGGTAAAAAAATCGATGATCTGGCCAAGCAGGGAACGGACACCTTTAATTTTCCACGGGCAATGATCAAGGACGACAATTATGATTTTAGCTTTAGTGGTTTGAAAAGTGCCTTCATTAATACAGTGCATAACGCTGAACAGCGCGGGGAAGAATTAGCGCGTGCTGATTTAGCCGCCAGTTTCCAAGCAAGCGTTATTGATGTGATCGTCACTAAAACGATGCGCGCCGTGCGTGAATACGGCGTTAACCAACTGGTGATGGCTGGTGGCGTGGCTGCTAATAGTGGCTTGCGTGCGCGTTTTCAACAAGAAATTGCTGCGCACACGCCGAATGTCGATTTCGTGGTGCCACCATTACGCTTATGCGGGGACAATGGGGCGATGATCGGTGCTGCTGCACACGTTTTCTATAATCAAGGTGTCCGTGCTAATGGCCAGTTAAACGCCAAACCGGGCTTGTCTTTTGATTATATGACGCCAGAACGGCAACTAGAATTGAGTAAGTGACGTTTTGATCTGGGGTTGTAACACAAGAAAATTTTGGTTACAGCGCCATTTTTTTTGCCAAAAATGAGTCGCTAAACATTACAAGAAAGCTTGCCAATTTGGCAAGCTTTTTATGATTCTGTATGAATTTCTTCTAGTGCTAAGCTTTGCTGCTCCCATTGATTTTCAACGGTTTCTTGTTGCTGATGAACAGCTTCCAACTGTTGCTGTAACTCATTTAACTTAGCTGGATCTTGTAATGTATCGGGCTGGGTCATCGCGAGTTGCAGCTGTTGATCTTGCAGATCTAGTTCATCTAGCTTTTCTTCCAGTGCAGTCACTTCGCGTTGTAGTTTACGTGCTTGTTTTTGCTGTTCCTTGTTCAATTGGTAATGTTGCTGATCAGTGCTTGGCGCCGCACTAGTAGCCGCAACAGCAGCTGGCGCATTTTCTGCGGCAATGGCTTCTTTTTCGTCCTTTTTATCCAAATAGTAATCGTAATTACCAAGGTAAGTCGCGGTGCCGGCGCGGGACAATTCAACCGTCAGCGTGGCCAAATTATTCATGAAATAACGATCATGGGAGACGAAGAGGATCGTACCATCATAATTACGCAGCGCTTCTTCCAAAACTTCCTTGCTATCAATATCCAAATGGTTGGTTGGTTCGTCTAGAATGAGGAAATTATTGTGGTTCATGGCTAATTTCACCAACATTAATTGCGCGCGTTCTCCGCCAGAAAGGCTGGAAACTGATTTTTCAACGTCACTACCGGTAAATAAGAAGCTACCGAGAATGCGGCGAATATTGACTTCCGGCATAGTGGGATGCTCATCCCAAATTTCACCGAGTACGCTTTTATTGTTGTGTAAGTTTTCTTGTTCCTGATCGTAGTAACCAACGTCCACGCCGGTGCCAAATTGAGCGGCACCCTTTAAAAAGGGGATCTGACCAAGGATACTTTTTAATAATGTTGATTTACCAACCCCATTTGGCCCCGTGATCGCGATGGCTTCATGACGCTTGACTTGTAGGTCGATTGGATCAGCTAATGTGGTGTCACCATAACCGACCGCTGCGTGAGCGACTGTTAATACTTCATTGCCAGATTGTTTATCGGCAGTAAAGCTAAAACGGACGGTTTTATTATCGTTTTGAGGTCGCTCGATCCGGACGATTTTTTCTAATTGTTTGCGGCGACTTTGCGCACGCTTTGTTGTGGAGGCACGGACAATATTTTTATCAACAAAGTCTTGCAACTTAGCAATTTCGGCTTGCTGTTTTTCGTAGGCCTTCCATTCTTGTTCTAAATTAGCGGCTTTTTGCTCCCGGTAGCGGGTGTAATTACCATTGTAGTGCCGGGTGGTGTGTTGGCTGAGATCGTACACTTCGGTAGCCACTTTGTCGAGAAAATACTGATCATGGGAGACGATTAATAGCGCGCCGGCATAGCCTTGTAGATAGCCTTCTAGCCACGTCAACGTATCGATATCCAAATGGTTGGTCGGTTCATCTAAAATCAGCAAGTCATGCTTTTCTAGTAATAATTTTGCTAAAGCTAAGCGAGATTTTTGCCCACCAGATAGATCACTGACGCGGTGCTCGTAATAATCAGCATCAAAGCCGAAACCGTGGAGCACGTTGCGAATTTCAGCTTCATAACCATAACCATTTCGTTCGGTAAAAGTGTGCTGCAGCTGTTCGTAGCGTTTTAATGCTTGCTGATAGGCTTCTTCATCGGCTAGTAGTTCACGGTCGCCTAATTGGGCTTCTAGTTGATGCATTTGTTGTTCCATTTGGCGCAGGTCAGCAAAAACGGTCAACATTTCAGCGAAAATCGTGTGCTGGGAGTCTAGGCCAGTATCCTGCGATAAGTAGCCAACACTAACCCCTTTACTGGTGATCACTTGGCCTTCGTCAGGCGGATTTTGATCAATAATGATTTTCAACAAGGTCGACTTGCCGATACCATTGCGGCCAACTAAGGCAACACGGGCGTTACTTTGAACTTCTAAGTGGACATGTTCAAACAAAGTTTCTGCGCCAAAGCGCCGGGCGACGTTTTGTGCTTGTAATAATATCACGAGGTTCGCTTCTTTCTAATTTAATTATCGTTTGCGTGGATTGGCGAATTAAAGCACATTCGCGGTGTATCAAATTTGCAGGTTGTCGTTACCGATATTTAGCGGAAATACTAGTGACAATTTAATCACTCTCTAGTTTACCATATATCGCTATTTTACGGCATGCAAGCGAAATTCAAGTTGTGAGCAATTAATTGCTTTTCACAAGTAAATACAGTATCATAACAAGTGTTAATAAGAACTTAATTCACAAGTTGAAAAAAACATAGTTTGGAGCTGAGCGAATGGCTGAAGCAAAAATACCTAAGGCAACGGCAAAACGATTGCCAATTTATTATCGTTACTTAAATATTCTATTTAATGCGGGTAAACAGCGCGTTTCTTCCACAGAGCTTTCTGAAGCTGTCCAAGTTGATTCGGCAACGATTCGCCGTGATTTCTCATATTTTGGTGCATTAGGGAAGCGCGGTTATGGTTACGATGTTGAAAGTTTATTGAACTTTTTCAAGAAAACGTTGAATCAAGACCGCCTAACTAACGTCGCTTTAATCGGTGTTGGTAATTTAGGTCACGCCTTATTGAACTACAATTTCCGACAGACTAATAGTGTGCGCATTAGTGCCGCTTTTGATATAAATGAAGAGATTGCTAACACGATTCAAAGCGGCGTTCCCGTTTATCCAATGGCGGAAATGAAAGAACAACTGCAGATTCAGCAGATCGATGTGGCTATTTTAACGGTACCAATCGATGATGCGCAAAAAGTTGCTGATGAATTAGTAGCGGCTGGGGTTAAGGGCATCATGAATTTCACACCAATTCGCATTTCCGTGCCAGCAACCGTGCGGGTACAAAATGTTGATTTGGCTAACGAATTACAAACGTTGATTTATTTCTTGGATCATTATGGTAGTGAAGCTGCTAATCAATCAACAACTGACTAAGCACGTAGCAGGCCAATTTGGCTGTATGCGTGCTTTTTTAGCGTTTTCATTAGACCCGAGTTAGTAGATATGATAGTATAGGGTAAATGGGTTTTTCCGTCATCTATCTGGAGGGATTTAGATGCCAGCTTTTAAGCATACAATACAATATTGGCTATTGAGTGGTGGTGTGCTGCTGAGTTTAGGTTTGTTGGGCTCGGCCACTAACGCAGCAACACTGCCAGCAACAACTGTGCAGGAGCCACAAGTCGCCACAATACTGACAGCACCAGTTCTACCAGCGCCAATAGTGCCTGCCAATGAGGCGGCGCCAGCGGCTAAAGTGACTGATGGCAACACAACTACTGCTGCTGCAGACAATGCAGTGCCAACCGCTAAAATAGCAACGACACCAACTGATGAAAGTGCGGCGGAAGTGACTACCACAACGACACCAGCAATTGAACCGCAAACAAGCAATGGGCAAACTGCCGCTACAGCACCTGATGACCAGCCAGTGACACATTCAGGAGCCACATCTGCTGAATCGTCAGCACAAGGCGATACACAGCAAACTGCTGAGTCAGTAATAACTAGGCAGTCAAGTGTAACGCCGCAAACAACTGCTGACACCACAAGTGCGCCAACTGATACCACAGCAACAAAAGAAACAACAACTAAGACTGATTCAGCTACGAAAGCGGATACAACTAAGGTGACGCAGGCTGATTTATTTTCTGGGCTAAAATCTACTGATACCACGACAACGACAAAAACTGCGGCTAAGCAGTCGAGCAAAAAGGATACACCATTTAAGGTAGTCGAAGACACTAACGCGACGACGAAGGTGCAACCTAAAAAAGTTGCGGTCAAAATTGTCAATACTGCACAGAAAAAGCAAACCACAGCAAAGACTTCACTATTAGTCAACTTACTACCCGCCACTGGGGAGCAAACTAATTTGTGGCTAAGTCTTAGTGGTCTGGCCCTGATTGGCAGTGCGTTTGTCATTACGTGGCACAACTATCGGTATGATATTTTTAACCGACTGCATAAAAAAACAAATTAGTAATTGACAGTCAGCCGATTTTTCGGTAAACTATTATTCGTTGATGTGTTTTAACATCATTGGGTAATAGCGAAATGGTAACGCAACGGACTCTGAATCCGTAATTTCTAGGTTCGATCCCTAGTTACCCAATAACAGGACTGCATAGGTTGTCATAAACGCGCAAAGCGCTGATATGGCAACTTTTTTATTTTTATAAGTTTCAGGGAAAAGCATCTAAAATCAGCTATCCGTAGTGGCGAAAATAAAATAAAGCTAGTTGGCGGGGCGTTTAGCACACTTTTAACAGTGTGTTTTTTGGTTACTCGTAGTGGCCACTACGAAGATAATTCATCCCAGCCAGTAAAAAGTAGGATGGCAGCAAGTGAAATACCGCTATACCAGTGCTTAACGGTAATGTGTGCAGAATACTCAAACGATATTGCCACAAGTGGCAGTGCCATTTATAATAAAGCCACGGTTAAGTTTAGGATTGATCCCCTAAATGCGGCCTAGTGAGCAGCACGTAAACGTCACACTATCCCACCAATACTATACAAAACGATGGTGATGACTATATGTGCTATCTAGTTATCGTGTTAGGAGTGTCAAAACGGCGATATTTATTCTCTCAAGAGCGGCAATTAACTTTGCTAAAGCCTATGAGATAATAAAAAAAGCTAACCGCAAAAAGGGTTAGCCCACACTAGCACGTGCTATACTCACGCTTGAGCAGGTACCGGTGCAACGGTATCTGCTTTTTATATATTCATAATACCAGAAACAACAACAATATCAAGCGATAGCCCTAGATGTTCTTTAGGGCGTCAGATATGCCAGTATACTGTCAGATTGCTAAGTGAAATTATGTCAGGTTTTTACAGGTTGTACCCAAAAGTAAAAGTGGTATTCGCTTAAGTTTAGATAGAAAGTACCAGTAACATGACAAAGAGCCTTGTGGCGGCGTTATACCGCACAAGGCTCAAGTAGGTTAGCTGTTATTTTTAGTGGGGCTAGTTACCAATGGTTGTCAGTCCAAGTTATTCAATAATAGTTTTGGCGTTGACAAATTCGTGCAGGCCCAGATCACTTAGTTCACGACCGTAACCAGAGTGTTTGACGCCACCAAATGGTAATTCGGGGTAGGAGGTCAGCATTTGATTGATCGCCACTTGGCCAGTTTCAATCTGTGAGGCTAATTTGCGGGCGCGGGCTAAGTTAGCAGAAAAAACTGAGCCGCCTAAACCGCGCTGTGAGTGATTAGCCAGGTCGAGCGCTTCTTGGTCCGTTTTTATTTTATAAATTTGGGCAACTGGACCGAACAATTCAGTGTCGTACATAGGATTGTCCGCTTGCATGCCTTCTATGATCAAGGGGTTAAAAAGGGCACCGGGGCCAGCAATGGGTTCGTTTTTACCCCAAATAAGTTTAGCGCCACCTTTGATCACGGCATCAACTTGTTTTTGTAGCTGTTCCTGTGCTTGCTTAGATGATAAGGGTGCTAATGTTGTTGCCGGGTCCATGGGGTCACCTAACTTGCGTTTGGCAAAGGCGGCACTCATTCCGGCGACAAAATCAGCATAAACCGCTTCGTGAATGATAAAACGTTTAGCTGCGGTACAAACCTGACCAGCATTATTTAAGCGGCCAGTGACCCCAGCCTGAATGGCGTTTTTTAGGTCAGCATCGTCTAAAACGATAAAAACATCAGTGCCGCCAAGTTCCATGGTGGATTTACGTAAATTCTTACCAGCGGTTGCGGCAATCTTTTTCCCAGCACTGTCAGAACCGGTAAAAGCCACGCCTTGTACGCGGTCGTCAGCAATAATTTGGTCGACCTGATCGTAATTGATGAACAAATTTTTAAAGGCGCCAGCTGGTAGGCCAACTTTAATGGTTGCGGCCTCGAAAGCGTGGGCACATTCAGGAATAATACTCGGATCTTTCAACAAAACTGGGTTACCAATAATAAAGTTTGGTGCAAAAACACGCATAATTTGCGTGAACGGAAAGTTCCAAGGTTCAATCATCATAATAGCGCCCAGTGAGTGGTATTCAACGTGTGCTTTGCCTTTAGGAACGTCAGGGTAGGCAACATCTTGTAGCAGGCGCTCACCATTTTTGACATAATATTCGGCAAAAGCAGCTGCTTTTTTGACCTCAGCTTGTGCTTCTGGCCATAATTTGCCCATATTAGTTGTCAATGGCCGCGCATAGTGATCAACTTGGTTGCGCAATTCAGCGACTAATTGTTGGAGTAGCTGGGCGCGTTCGGCAATTGGCTGGTTTTTGGCGGTTTGATAAAACTGGTGCGCATTAACCAGCGCTTGTTCAACTTGTTCAGCAGTCGTATCGGAAAACTCACGAATAAGTTCACCGTTATACGGATTGGTTGCTTTGTAGGCCATGTTTTGATCAGCTCCTTTTTCATGTGTAAGTTTATTGTGCCGAATTTTTTGTTGAAACACAAAATAGATGCATTTTTAGCTAAAGCGGCTAGTGTTCAGTAAGCTTTGCTGCAACAAAAAAACAGTCAAGGCCACTAAATTAGGGCGTTAACTGTTTTACATTTATTTGACTAAAGGTTGAAAGTATCAAATAGACCGTAACCATTGATGTCAAACGGTTATGGCACGGTATATTACTAGTTTCCACTTCATTGAGCATTACCGAGTAGCCTGGCCAGGCTACTCGGTAATGCTTTTATAAATTCGTCAAAAATAATAGTTAATGTTTCAACCGCCATGTCGAGTTTTTCACCTAGACCAGTAATTGTTTGTATCAGCCAATTCAACGCACTTACTAACTTAATATCAGGCAACGGTCGTCCATAATCGAAGAATAAGTCACCCAGCGTCCTGTCGTCCGTATTTTCACGTTGCGCCAATGCAAGGACGTCATAGCTTAACATGACCATTGCTAGGTGACCGCAAAGCCCATCATAGCTTTGGACTTGAGTCTGATCAAATTGCAGGTATTGTTTAGCGACTTTAAAATAACATTCGATCTGCCAACGCCGACCGTACATCTGAATGATTGCTTCTGGTCTTAGGTCAGTCATTGTGGTCGCCAACACAAGATATTGATCAGCCTGGCCACGTTTGGTTACGAAGACTAACTTCATTGGGATTTTTTCGCCATCAACTTCAAATGTGACGATTGGACTGTATAGATAGCTATCCTTAATTGGCCATTTACTGCGCCGTAAGTTAGTGTATAAAGTCTTAATATCCATTTCTCGGCCACGATAACGAAAATAGACTTTTTTAGTTTTTTTCAACATACCAATCCCATGACAATGACGTTTTAGCAATGCCGCAAACATACGCGGTGATGCATACCAGCTATCGAATAAGACGTACTTGGCCTTGATGCCGGATTTGATTGCATCATCTACTAATTCTAAAGCGACATCGGTCATTTTACGGGTTGCCTGTGTACGTCGTTTCGCGGCCAGTGATCGTTGATCACTGGACTTAAGGTGCCCAAACCGATTTTTGGCGTGGCTTGATGACATCAAGGCAAAGTTCAGCGGTAAAAAAGTATTGCCGTCACTCCAGCCTAAAGTTAGTGTCCGAAAGCCTTTAAAATACTGCTGTTTGTCGTGGTCAAAAACACGAGCTAATAATTCAGTTTTGCGTGAAAATTCACGTTTAAACAATGAATCATCAATGATCAAGGCTTGTCGCCGTCTTGGATCGGTAAAATGTTGCACGTATTGGATCAAATGGATCGCTAATAGCTGAACTAGCCGTTGCCAATTAATATGTGGATCATTTAGACAATTGCGAACAGTTCGTTTTGAAAAATCATTAGCCTTTTCTGCTCTGAAAATGGAGTAACGATTAAAGATGGTGGTCAATAACCACTCAAATAAGCGTTCAGTTTTAATACCGCGCGATTTATGGATATTGACACGACGCAAAATAGCGGAGAGATGGACCAATTTTGAAAAATGAGCAAAAGAATGATGAATATCAGTGTCATTGTATTGTATAGTAGACATAGGCATGAAACTCCTCTGTATGGTTTTTGTTTAGACGCTTTAAGTATACAGATGTGGATGGTTTCATGTCTATTTTTGTAGCAAAAAAGCCCTAACAGATCAGGGCTTAAGTGGAAATATTAACTTTCAACCTTTAGTTATTTGACGTATTTAGTTAAGAACTGTTTTAAATGCTGTTGGTAGGCAACTGGTTGCTTGCTAAATGATTTAACATGCGCGGCGCCAGGAACTAACCACATTTCCTTTGGCGAATGATCCGCTTGGTATAACTTTTTAGTCATATAGTGCGGCACGAATTTATCGGCGGTACCAGTGACAAAGTAGATTGGTTTGTGATTTTTGCGTACCTGCTTAACGGCACTGGCTTCACCAAAGAAGTAACCAGCGCGGATGCGGGTGACTAAGCTGGTGACTGGCACCAGTGGGTATTTTGGTAGATTATATTGTTGCTTGGCTTCATAAGTGATTTCGTCCTCCACCGATGTGTAGGGGCTGTCGACGGCGTAAGCTTTAATTTGCGGGAGTTGCTGCTCACCACTAGCCATCACCATACCAGCGGCGCCCATGCTGATGCCAAACATGACGATCTCACTGTTTTGGCCGTTTTTAGCAACAACTTGGCGCGCCCACTGTAAATAGTCCTTACGATCTAGCCAGCCGAAGCCGATCACATTGCCTTGGCTGTCGCCGTGGCCGCGATTGTCGGGTAACAACACGTTGTAGCCCATTTTATGGAACATCGCCGCGTAGGCACCCATTTCTTCCTTACGACTCATGAAGCCGTGAGCGATAACGGCGGTTTTATTTGTTTTCTGGGCGGCGGGGATGTAATCTGCATCCAGTTTCAAGCCATCCGCCGTGGTTTCGTACCAGTGACTTTTTTTAGCATCAAGAAACCATTTCTTCTGCTGGTAAAGGGGATCACTGGTTTTGAGGGTTGGTGTTGCCGCGAGAAAATCTTTGTGGCCTGGGACTACCGCCACGTGATAAAAATACATGCCGGCACCGAACATGCCGATAACAAGGACGCCAATAATCGCACTTAGCGCTATCCAGAATTTTTTCAAAATGTCACTTCCAATATATTAGTTAATGGGGTTATCTTTTGCCCCAACTTATCTATAATAATCTTAGTCACCCCACATTGACAAGTTTTTATCGAAAAAGATTGTCCTTTGATTCATTCTGCCCTACAATATAGGGTATGCATTT
Source organism: Loigolactobacillus jiayinensis (assembly GCF_003946445.1). Taxonomy (GTDB): domain Bacteria; phylum Bacillota; class Bacilli; order Lactobacillales; family Lactobacillaceae; genus Loigolactobacillus; species Loigolactobacillus jiayinensis. The sequence goes on from NZ_RHOF01000060.1 coordinate 16,323, forward strand.
TTGCAACTAACGAGGGGGCCAATCATGGTGATAATAACAGCAGGGATGATCGGCGTCGGCAAGACCACGCTGACCGGAATGATTGCGGAACATTTAGGCACAGAGGCATTCTTTGAACCAGTCGGCGATAATCCTGTTTTACCACTGTATTATTCTGATCCAAAAAAATACGGATTCTTACTGCAGATTTTCTTTTTAAATAAACGCTTTGCGATGATCAAAAAAGCCTTAACGGATGATAATAATGTACTAGATCGTTCCATTTATGAAGATGCCTTATTCACGCGAGAAAATAATAAGGAAGGCAATATTAGCGATCAAGAATTCGATATTTATTTAAAGTTATTGGACAATATGATGGCCGAATTGCAGAGTATTCCTAAGAAAGCGCCAGATCTATTAGTTTACGCTTACGCTGATTTTGATACGATTTTATACCGGATCAAAAAGCGTGGCCGTGATTACGAGCAAGTTGAAAACGATCAAAGCTTGTACGATTACTACTATAAAATTTGGAATGCGTATAAGGAATGGTTTGAAGTTTACGCCGAAGGGCCAAAAATGAAAATCGATCTGCAACAGTATGATTTAGCTAAGCCCGATAACGCTAAAAAAGTTTTGCAGCTGATCGATGACCAGTTAGTAACGGTCCGCGCACCTAAATCAATATCTAAGTAAGTAGACTACCTGTAGCGCAACGCTTTCTGACGGTTAATTTGTAATCGTGGGTAAATAAAGACGTTGTTTGCGCAAATACTAATCAATTTAATCATTTATTTAAATTAATTGCTTGATTAGTTTGCTATTGCAGGGGGGATATGCTACTATACTTATAGTACTTCTTTGTTCGGAATATTTTGGTTTCAAGTTTCATCGTAAACTTCTTCCAATGTACGCCTTTCACAAGATTTACCAAATTATACAGGTCAAATGACCTACAGGAGGATTTTTACACATGGAATCAGGTACAGTTAAATGGTTTAACGCAGACAAAGGTTATGGCTTCATTACTCGCGACAATGGCAGCGATGTATTCGTACATTTCTCAGCTATTCAAGGCGAAGGTTACAAGTCTTTAGAAGAAGGCCAACATGTAACTTTTGACGTTGAAGACAGCGATCGTGGCCCACAAGCGACTAACGTTGTTAAAGACTAGTTACTAGTCTTAATGAGCAGTCTCGAGTAATCGAGGCTGCTTTTTTTATCCGCTAAATTATTGCCAGCGTTTTCACTTAAACCTTGAGTTTCACCATACTTATTTGTTAAAATCAACGTAGTCAGTTCGGCATGATGTGGAAGGGGATCAACAACATGAAAAAACTTTTCGGTGTTTTATTGATCGGGGTCACTGCAGCAACGTTAGCAGCGTGTGGTAATGGAAGTGCCAGTCAGGATTCGACCAGTGATACTAGTCAAAAGACAAGCCAGGTCAGCAAGAAGACTAGCAGTAAAAAGGCCGCCAGTACTGATTCCGCAACTAATTCTGCTAGTAGCGCCAGTAGCAGCGCTGACGCTAGCAGCACGAGCGCAAACGAATCAACTGCTGTTAGTGCCAGTGACACGAGTAGTAGCTCAACGACAGCAAGTACAACTAGTTCAGCGGCCAGCGCTTCAGCAACTGCACAAAGCCAAACGGCTACAACATCTGCGGATGGTTTGAATTTAACCACAGCACAAGTTCAAAATTGGGTAGCCCGCAATATTAGCGGTAATTACCAAGATGGAGATTTAAGCTACGCCATGAGTAAAGACGCCAATGGTGAATTGGTGATCCAAGTGCGGGAAAATCACAATAGCGCGAATATGCAAGCACAAGGCGCAGATACCAGTACCGCACCAACAATTGGCTGGTATAAGGTTAATAGCCAAGGCCAGTTATTGCGTTCACCGGATGCTGGTGCTTCATGGAACGTTGTTAGCAGTAGCTATAATAATTAAAGAAACAAAAACAGGGACCACGGTAGCTTTTACCGGGTCCCTGTTGCTTTAAGCTGACTTTTGATTTTTTGCTTCTTGTTCGCGCGTCTGCTGTTCTTTACTAAATTGTTTCATAAAGGTTGTCAGATTACGACTAATTGCTTGATCAGAAAGCCGTTGAAACGGCAATTCAGGTTGCTTTTGTTTTTCCATATTTAACGCCTACCACTCTATATTGACAAATGTAACTGCGTTTTTCATTGGGTTGAAAAACGACGACTGCTTGGCTAGAAACCGCAACATTGTTCAAGGCCAAGCACTGGTTCAGGAAGTTAAGGGCGCACGCAAAAGCCGAGGATGCCTTAATTCAGCCTTCTCAGCGCTAATTGACTTTCTGTTTGCACAGCTATTGTACAAATTCACCAGTAGTAACTATACACTAATTATTGAGAAAATGCGAATTAGATGCATGAACTGATTTTTAGCTAGGCGGCAATTTTTGATATTAGCTGCTGTTTAATAGCTGCAGCTGGGGGGCTATTTCTAATGGTTGGCTGTAGGAAACAGGGCTGGCAACTAAATTGCCGCAAGCACTAATTTGTGTAGGTCAATAAGTGAAGTTGTCGTTGGCGAATTGGCTTGGGTAAATGACCTACTGTAAAGTTAGCTTTAATGTTCTCAAAAATACAAAGCGTGTCCATTTTTAGACTTTCGCTATGCAAACAAAAAAGGTGTTAACCGCTGATATAACAGCGATTAACACCTTTTTAAAAACTTATACGCTTTATTTTTATCGCATAGCTGGGGTAAATTTAGTTAAACAAGCTAGGATTATTTTTTAGACATGCACTTCTCTATTATGCTATACTTAAGTTGCGAAAAGAAAGGAATGGTGACTCATGAATAAATTTTATAGTCATTTTTTCAAAGGCCTAAATAAAACGTTATTTCAATCTTTCACCATTCTTTCAAATGTGGTCTTGAAAACTGATAGTTTTGTGATAAAAAGTATAAAAATACCTAAAAATAAAGATCAAAATGCTAAAAAAACTGATGCCTTGAAAATTTCAGGTGATTATAAAAAGATTGGAAAGGATTTATTTGGGTCTTTAAATAATTATGAGCGACGAAAAGGTTTTAAAATCACAACAAAATGATGAAGCTGTAGATCAAGTAATAGATCATGTAAAGAAATTACCACCAGAAAAGCGGCAGCAAGCAATAGCAAAACTGGAAATGTATTCCGGGCCAATACCGCATCCCGATATTCTTGATCGATATAATCAAATGGATCCTGGCGCTGCTAAACAAATAATCGATAATGGTGTAGCTGAGTCCGAACACAGAAGAAGTATGGAAAGTAAGCTGCTTGAATATTCACGTAGGGATCAAAAAAGGCGTGATTGGATGGGCTTTTCGATTGGACTAGTTATAATCGTGGTTGGAGCTTTCTTGATGTATTTGGATCATTATATAGTTGGGTCTATACTATCTGGCGGATCGGCGCTGGGACTAGTAGGACTGTTCTTAGATAATGGTAAGTCTTCGGACAGTGATAGCGATAATTCAGAGTCGGAAATAGATTGAGCTTATTTAAAATATAAAAACTGGTCATCTCGTTATTGAGGTGATCGGTTTTATTTTTTTGGCTCTTTGTCAAATCCTGTTGATAGCTAATTTTAGGCAGAACTGGAA